>JBGTIQ010000068.1:0-109669 GCA_041745575.1 Pyrinomonadaceae bacterium | reverse complement strand
CTTAGTCACCGCCTTTCTCTCCTTCATTGCCAATCTCACTCCTCGCCGCCTCCTTCACCGGACGCGACCATTTTATTTCGAGTAGATTTCTTCGTGAGGCAACGACTCTATTTCGAGTAGATTTTTAATGAGGCAATTCGTCCAATCGACTTCACAGTCTTCCTGTACTATAATCAGCGGCTAAGTTTGTTTCAGCAGTCGTTGACTGCGCACATCTTCCGGTGGCATTGGTAATGCCGTCAAATAAAAAATGAAAAACCTTCTTTTAACCTCGGTTTTGTTGGGTCTGTGTGTTTTCGCGGTTGAATCGTCTGCCGCACCGGTACGTCTTAGATCAACTTTCAACCCGACTTGCACTGGATCTACGACGCTCAAATTCGCCGACATCTACGCGGATGGGAACATTGCGGTAATGGGGAGTTACAATTGCCGGGGCGTTTTCATCATGAACGTTTCAAATCCCGACGCCCCGACACTCTACAACCATTACAACCCGGGAGCGAATCTCCAATTCCTCGAGGCGATCGTGATCGGAAATCGCGGATATTTCGGGACCGGGAACACCGGCGGGGTTCACATCGTCGATCTGACAAATCCTTCGTCACCTCAGCTTCTGGGTATTGTGAACGCGACCAATGGCGGGGGTTATTCGACGATCCACGAGATGATGGTCTTCGATCAGGGCGGGCGACGGTATGTCCTCGAAAACTCAAATACCACGAGCAACCGAAACCTCAGGATTATTGACATCACTGATCCTGCGGCCGCGATACTCAAATGGAATTTCCTTTCCAGCGACGGCGGATGGGTCCACGCCATGCATATTCGCGATAATAAGTTGTATCTATCCGGATTTAGCAGCAGCTCGCGGGTAGACATTTTGGATATTGGAAATTTAGCGACGCAGGCTCCAACACCTCTTGGTTTTGTTCCGGTGGGATTCAATTCGAATCACAGTGCCTGGACAAGCGAAGATGGAAACTACCTGTACAGCGCGCGTGAGATAAGTGACAGCGCCGCAGCGAATCCCGGTGACATCCGGGTTTACGATGTTTCAAATCCAGCAGCACCGATGATGGTTAACCGTATTACGATGTCGGACCTCGGAATTGTCGCGGTTACGCCTCACAATCCGGTGGTGATGGGAAATAAGCTATACGTGGCTTGGTACCAGGCTGGCACTCTCGTATTCGATATCTCGCAACCGGCCAACCCAGTTCGCATCGGCCAGTACGACACGTGGCCTGCCCAATTCTCCGAAGAAGATCTTCGTGAGGTAAGACAGGCAAACAGCAAGTTCAGCCCGGACGACGTCGTTTGTGGCGTCGATCGTCTAACGAATCAGCAGATCGCTGGTTACAACGGCAACTGGGCAGTCTTTCCGTTCCTGGGTGAAGATAGGGTACTGCTCGGCGACCTTGCCACGGGGCTGTACGTGGTCAGTGTTGCTGCACGGAACAACGTTTCCGATTTTGACGGCGACGGCAGAACAGACTTTTCTGTCTTTCGACCGTCGACCGGCGATTGGGTGATCGAGAAGAGTTCCGACAATTCTATGTCAACCGTGAACTGGGGCCTGACCGGCGATATCATTACTCCCGGGGACTACGACGGTGACGGTAAGACGGATAATGCGATCTTTCGACCAAGTACAGGCACCTGGTGGACCATTCTGAGCTCGAACGGTTTGCGCCCCGCGGCACAGTTCGGACTTGATGGCGATGTTCCGGTTGCGGCAGATTACGACGGAGATGGTAAGACAGACATTGCGGTGTGGCGGCCTTCAAACGGCATGTGGTACATCAATCAGAGTACCGCCGGCATTCGTTATGTTCAGTGGGGAACCTCGAGCGACAAGGTCTTTAGTGGGGACTACGATGGTGACGGCAAGGCGGATCTCGTAGTCTGGCGTCCGTCCAATGGGGTTTGGTTTATTTTACAAAGTTCTACGGGCACTCCTTCGTATTTAGGATTTGGTGTCAGCGGCGACAAGCCGTTGTTTGCTGACTTCGACGGCGACGCCCGATCTGATCTCGCCATCTATCGTCCTTCGAACGGTGTCTGGTATGGCGTCAATTCTGTTAACGGAGCCTTTACCGCCTATCAGTTCGGGATTGCCGAAGACGTGCCGGTTCCGGGTGATTATGATGGCGACGGAAAATCTGACATCGCGGTCTTCCGTCCGAGCACTAACGTCTGGTATCGCCTCAACAGCTCCAGCGGCGGATTTGACGTCAGGGAATTTGGTACCGGGGGCGACCGTCCGTCTCCGTCGTCGGTGCAGCCTGAGTAGTTAGATCAGCCCAAACTTCTATCTAATCTGACCCAAAGTTAAGCAAGCTTGACTTTGGGTCTTTTGTTTTTATGATTGCTGTATGAAATTGCGTCTGACGGTGAATATCGGCACGCTTGCCGGACGAGTATACGAACTCGAGAGCGGCTTTCTAACGATCGGTCGCGGCGAAAACTGCAGTGTTCGTCTCGACCCCCGAAGCGAGCGGATCGCGTCAAAACAGCATGCCTTTATCGAGGCAAGATCTGAAGGCTTTTTCCTGTCTGACAACAACAGTCTGAACGGCACGCTGGTCAATGGTGAAAAGATCCAGCGAACCCGGATCAGGTCAGGCGATAGTATCCAGTTCGGCCGTCAGGGTGTGACGGCTTCAATATTGGTCGATGAGTCGGCTCAGACTTCGGATCCCGCAGCCGCGCAGTTTCAGCAAATAGAGCAGGTCGCCCGGCAGCACACCGACAAGTTCCAGGATTCGATGACCAACATCGGGCTTGGCCAGCTAGAGGCTGTTCCTGAGCCCAGCCGTACCGGGCGCTATGTCGGGATCGGCGTTACGATCTTCGCCATTGTCTTCCTGGCCCTCATCGTCGTCGCGATCATGTTCCTGAGTGTTGGTGTCGTTCCGGCTGTCATCGCCGCCGGAGTCGCATTTGTTCCGGCCATGTTGTATCTGTTTCCACTGATATGGCTCGACCGGTATGATCCCGAGCCGCTATGGCTTTTGTCTCTCGCATTCGCGTGGGGAGCGCTCGTAGCAGTTATTTTTTCGATTGTCGTCAACTCGATCGTCGCGATCGCGTTTGAAGCGAGCCTTGGCGGCGGTGCGGGTGAGATCGCCGGCGGCGTTTTGTCGGCGCCGATCTTCGAAGAGGCGTCGAAGGGTCTCGGCCTGCTCATCCTACTCGTCTTTTTCCGTCGGTACTTCGACGATATTCTCGACGGGATCGTATTCGCGGGCGTTATTGCCCTGGGTTTTGCGACGGTCGAGAATGTGCAGTATTACGGTGCTGCCCTCGGCGAGTCCGGACTCGTCGGATTGGTCGTTCTGTTCTTTATGCGAGGCATCCTCTCACCGTTTGCCCATGTGACATTCACAGCGATGACCGGGATCGGCTGTGGTATCGCGCGCGAGTCTCACAACAGATTTGTTCGCATCCTTGCACCGCTGCTCGGTTATTTCGGCGCGGTGTTCCTGCATGCGCTGTGGAACGGCATGGCGATCCTCGGAGGGTTCGAGTCTTTCGTCGTTGGATATCTTTTTATTGAGATCCCGTTCTTTCTGATCTTTGTCGGCTTTGGGTTTTACGTAATGCGCCGGCAGAACAAGATTCTCAAGGACATGCTGGCGTTCGACATCGCCCGCGGGTTGATCCCCAAGGAGCATGGTGAAACGGCGGTCTCGGCGTTTAAAAGCTCAGCCTGGCTGGTCGGCGGCCTTTTTGGAGGGAAGTTTCGCGCACGGAGCAGATACCTTCGGGCGATCGGCAAGTTAGGCCTCAGCTATTGGCACATCCAGCGGGCTACAGCAGCTCAGGGACAAACCGGAAGTTTTCAGCAAAACCCGATCTTGCGAGAAGAAGTATTGAGATGGCGTGATCAGGTCTGAAGCGGAAGGCAGAAAGCGGAAAGCAGAAGGCAGAAGGCAGAAAGCAGAAAGCAGAAAGCAGAAAGCAGAAGGCAGAAAGCAGAAAGCAGAAAGCAGAAAGCAGAAAGCAGAAAGCAGAAAGCAGAAAGCAGAAAGCAGAAAGCAGAAAGCAGAAAGCAGAAGGCCTCGACTTTAGCAATTGCTGCTTTTCGCCGATCGCCTTCTGCGTTCTGATTCTGGTAGGCCGTGCAGGGATCGAACCTGCGACCCACGGATTAAGAGTCCGTTGCTCTACCAACTGAGCTAACGACCCAGAAGTTAAGTAAAGGATTATAGCAACAAGAAAGTGAAAATGTGAAAATGTGAAAAAGGGAAATGGTGAAAAAGTGAAAAGGTGAAAAGGTGAAAAGGTGAAAAGGTGAAAGGTGAAAGGTGAAAAGGTGAAAAGGTGAAAAGGTGAAAAAGTGGCGGGGAATCATGTTTTGGCTCGAGGTCTAGCTTTTTCACTCTTTCCCTTTTTCACCTTTTCCCTTTTTCCCTTTTTCACCCTTTCACGTTTAAACTTTTGTCCGATGAAAGAATGTCCGCAATGCGATGTGTGTTTCTCCGATGACGTCCCGATGTGTCCACACGACCAGACGGCAACACGGTTTTCGCTGCCGGGCGATCAGATCCTCGCCGAGCGATATCGTCTGGAAAGGCGTATCGGCAAGGGAGCGATGGGACAGGTCTATCTGGCGAGCGATACAAAATTCGCATCGCGGCGAGTAGCCGTCAAGACAGTTCGCCAGGATATTCTTAGCAGCGATAACCTCCAGGAAGGCGAGGCGATCGCGCGATTCGAGCGCGAAGCCCAGGCGGCAGCGTCAATTCAACACCCGAACACGGTAAGCGTCACGGACTTTGGCGAATCGACTGATGGCGTTTTCTATCTCGTCATGGAATACGTCGAAGGTGAGACGCTGCATAAGCTTTTGCGGCGCGAAGGAACGCTGCCGGTGAAACGTGCGGTTCGCCTTCTTCGTCAAATCGCCGACGGCGTCGAAGCGGCGCATGATATCGGAATTCTCCATCGCGATCTGAAACCCGCGAACATCTTTCTAATGCAAAAAGGCAAAGGTTCCGGCGACGGCTTTATCAAGGTTGGCGATTTCGGCTTGGCAAAGATCGTGAGCCAGACGGTTACCGACTTTAACTCAAATGCGACGCCGTCCTCCCGAGGAATTATAGGCACACCTGAATTCATGTCGCCCGAGCAGATGCAGCCGGAAGTGGGCGTCGATGTGCGGGCAGACATCTATGCCCTTGGCACGATCGCGTACTTGATGCTGGGTGGAAAGACGCCGTTTGTCGGTGACATGATGCAGCTCGTGATGCAGAAGATCATGCACAAGCCGGCACCGTTGTCGTCACTGCGTTCGGACATTCCGTCGCATGTCGAACGCGTCATAATGCGGTCGCTAGAAATGGACCCGAATGCCCGGCCCGCAACCGTCGCCGATTGGATCGATCAACTTGAAGAAGCGTCGCAGGATATCGACGAAGTAAAGCGGTCAGGCATGTCTCGGCTCGTGATCATGGCTCCGGTCGGCGCCGAGGTTTACGTCGATGACGAGCGAAAGGGCAGTGTCGGCCGCTCCGGCCGTGTGGTACTTAGCGACATCCCGGCGGGCCAGCACGTGATGCGGGTTTCCAAACAGGGAGAACGGGACGACGAGCGGCTCATTGAGATCCGTGAAGGTGCGGGTGAGCAGGTTATCCAGGCCCAACTGAAAACTATTCGGCAACACGGCAGTCAACCGACGCCGTCGCAGGGAAGCCCGAGCAGCGGGATCCATTCTAGCGTGATGCCGGGCATCGTCGCCTGCACAGGCTGTCATTCCCGATTCGCTGAGGGCGTGAAATTTTGCGGCCGCTGCGGCGGCCGATCATTTGTGCTGGTCAGCGCGGGCGAAACCAGCGAATCGACAAGGATGTTTCCGTGCCCGCGTTGCTCGTCACCGCTTCCCGAGAATTCAAGATACTGTGGCCGATGCGGTTTGAACATGGCGCCGACGACGAGTTCGCCGGGCGTATCCGGATCACCGACCTCACTGCCGCCGCAGGCCGAACGTGTTTGCCGTCGATGTGGCGGAGCCTTTCCGCCTCATATTCGTTTTTGCGGGAAATGCGGACAGAGCATGACCTAGTTCTTGCCGCTGACAACTTTCGGGCGATACGCTTATAATATCTGGGACCGAAATCGGGCACCCCGCTTCCGAGGAAATCAGTAATGAAAATTTGTCCGACCTGCCGCAAGACGTACGAAGACGAAGGCCTTAACTTTTGTCTCGAAGACGGGTCTCTTTTGACTTTCGCTTCGACGGATGCGGCCCCGACGATCGTTATGGAGCAGCCACGTCCGACGGCTCCGATACGTCCGGCATGGGAGCCTCAGAATCCCCCTGCATACTCGATGCAGCCAAAGAAGCAATCGTCGAAAGCATGGGTTTGGGTAATGGCGATCTTTGCGCTGCTGATCCTTGTCTGCGGCGGCGGCTTCGTCGGTTTTTTCTTATACGTTGCGTCGATTGCGAATTCTAATATCGTGGCAAATAGAGGTACCAACAGTACACCAACGACACCGCGGACGAACACGAACACCTTTACAACCACGAACAGCAACTCGTCACCGCCTGAATCTGACGAGGCTGAAGAAATAGATCTTGCGGGCTGGGTGGAGGATCCGACAGTTTGGCTTGAGACGGAGTTCGAAGACGGCGAGTTCTTCATGACCTCTAAGCAGAAGGGATACTACTACGTGCTGGTTGCGAAGAATGACGATTTTTCGGATGCGGTTGCGGCTCGGGTTACCGTACGTAACGCCGACGACAAGGACTCGGGCATGGGCTACGGCCTCGTCTTTAACAGTGAGACCACGCCGCTTACAAAGAGTTTCGCTTTTCTCATCGATGCTAAGAGGAAGAAGTACAGGGTTATTCGACATGAAAGCGAACAGGAGAAAACCATTACTGCGTGGACCGATTCGAACCTTATCAAAGGCGGCAGCGAGCAAAACGTGCTTGAGACTCATAGCATCGGAGATAAGATCGAGTTGTACATAAACGGCCAGCGTGCAGCGATAATTACTAACAAACAGGGGCCGAAAGCCGGAGTTCCGGGGTTGTTTGTGGGTGACGGAGCGAAGATCGGGTTTAGAAAATTAGAGGTCCTAAAGTAACAGTGTGTTATGAAGCGATGTCTTAAGTGCGGCCAGACCTACAGCGACGACACGCTGAATTTCTGTTTAAACGACGGTGAGCTTCTGATCAGGCATGACGGATACGAGCCGCCACCGACCTTATTTGCGGATGACTCGCCTCCGACGCTTGTTATGGATCAGCCGCGCGTCACAAATCCGATCGACTGGGCTCAGTCATCGCTCGGGCGTCCCGAATCAGCGACGCTCGCGACCGCAAATCAGCAGTACGGGATTTCCGGTTATAGCGGCACGCATGATCAGACACTGTCCACGATCTCTCTGGTCCTCGGGATCATTTCGGTCTTTCTGGTTTGCTGCTTCGGCGGGATCTATGCAGGCCTGCCGGCCGCTATAGTTGGATTCATCGCGATGAAAAATGTCGAGAATGACCCGAGCCGATACGGCGGGCGCGGTATGGCGATCGCCGGAATGATTTTGGGAATTGTGACGTTTCTGGCGTCGATTTCCATCCTGCTCCTCTCGTAGTTTGTCGTGAGATTCCCGATGCCCCTATACTCTTAGCTAATGCGTGTAACGCTTCATGTTGTTGCAGGTCCCCAGACCGGACGCGACTTCACCTTCGACCAACACGACACTTTCATGATCGGGCGGAGTGAGGATGCGCAGTTTTGCCTGCCTCAGGACCGGTTCTTTTCGCGTCATCACTGCATACTCGAGATCGCTCCGCCGCAATGTTTCCTTCGCGATCTTGGTTCGACCAACGGCACGTTCGTAAACGGAATTCGGGTCGAGACCGCGCACCTAAAACATGGCGATCGAATTCAAGGCGGGGAAACTGTGCTTGAGGTCGAGGTCGCGGCGGATCAATCGGAATTCTTCGCTCAAATACCCGGCTCCGGGGAACGCACCGAGCCATCGATAATCACGATTGCATGTTTGAACTGCGGCGTGCCGGCCCAGGCCGAAGCCTCGCGTCCCGATGCAAAATTGTCATACGTCTGCGACGATTGCCGTGAAAAGCTTAGGAAGAATCCTCAGCCGATCCCGAATTATCAGATGCTTCGCGTCCTTGGACAGGGCGGAATGGGGAGTGTCATGCTTGCTCGTTCTGTTCCCGAAGGCCGCGCTGTTGCGATAAAAACGCTTTTGCCCGAAGTCGCCGTCAGTGACCAATCACTGAAACGGTTCCTCCGCGAGATCGAGGTCTCGTCGTCGCTCCAGCATCCAAACATCGTCAGTTACATCGAGCACGGAACGCACAACGGCATCGTCTATCTTGTTACCGAATATGTGGCCGGGATGGACGCGTCCAGACTGGCGAAGCATCGCGGTGGTAAGCTCAACTATAAGGAAGTCGTCAAGATAA
The DNA here is from genome assembly GCA_041745575.1 of Pyrinomonadaceae bacterium. Lineage (GTDB taxonomy): Bacteria > Acidobacteriota > Blastocatellia > Pyrinomonadales > Pyrinomonadaceae > OLB17. The sequence continues at coordinate 101,223 of JBGTIQ010000068.1, read as the reverse complement.
TTGAGCAGACACTTGCCGCGCTCGAGTTTGCTCACCAGAAAGGATTCGTGCATCGCGACATCAAAGAGCAGAACATACTTGTCGATGGAAACTATCCGAACTATCTCGCAAAGTTGACGGACTTTGGCCTTTCGAAGAGCTACAAGCAGACGGGAATGAGCGGCGTGACGATGGTCGGCGATGTTGCCGGCACTATCGCGTATATGCCGCCGGAGCAAGTGCGAGATTTCAAAGAAGTTCGCCCGCCGTCTGATATCTACGCGGTCGGCATGACGGCGTACAGTTTGCTCACCGGAGCTCATGCGCTCGACATCAGTCCGAAAGCGGGCATTTCAGAAACGGTAAAGGCGATTTTCGAGAAACCGATCATCCCGATCTCGAGCCGCGTTACCGACGTGCCGTCCCGTGTTTCAACTGTCTTTGAAATGGCATTGGCGAAACACGTTGATCGTCGATGGCGGACCGCGGGCGAGATGCGCGAAGCTCTTCTAAGCGCGGTTCAAGGAAGTTGATTCGGCACTTGTCTCAAATTTGTTCACCCGAGTGGAATGTCGATTATCCACGATCGACGGAGGCCCCGACCTTCCGGCAATCATCGAAAAAAAAACTGCCCATCGTTCTTAGAGCGTCTTTGTGATCTTTGCGAGGGATCTGGGTTCATCCGGGTCGAGGCCTTTAGCTTCGGATAAATGAGCCGCGAAGAGTTGGGCCGGTACGATGAATGGAATCGGAGAAAGAAACTCGTCGATCTCGCTGGATAGTCTAATGCTGCGTGTCGCCAGCCCGCCGACCTCATCGTCGTTCGTAATCGCAAGTGAATCCGCATTCAGTTCGTGGAGCCGGTTGAGAAGGTCCACGCTGCTTTGCCTTGTAACGCCGATCGGTGCAAAGAGTATGACGGGGAAGCGACGCTCGACAATTGCCAGCGGCCCATGAAAAAAATCCGCCGATGAAAATCTCTCCGCGACGACATAACATGTCTCCATCAGTTTGAGGGCGAGTTCATAGGAGTTGCCATAGTTCATACCGCGCCCGACGACAACGCAGTTCTCCATAAATATGTAACGTTGAACTGTTTCTTTAACTTTTTCCTCAAGCTCAAGTGCATTCTGAGTGAAGGCGGGTATCTTATGGTAATCAAGCCGCTTATCTCCAATCGCATTGGCCAGCATATAAAAATGAAGCATCTGGCCGGTATACGTCTTTGTGGCCGCGACGCTCTTCTCGCGGCCGGCGTGAATAAGCAAAGTCTCGTCCGCGATCTGAGCCATCGACGAGGAATCTTCGTTGGTGATGGCGATAGTGAACGCCCCGAATGATTTCGCCTTCTCAAGAACGTGATTGATATCAACACCCTCACCGGATTGCGAGACTCCGATAACGACGGCCCGGTTTAGCCGCAACTTTGCGTTATAGAGAGTAAAGACCGATGGAGCTGAAAGGGAGACGGGGATCCCGGTCGTCACCTCAAGAAGATATCGGCCGAATAGTGCTGCATTGTCTGAGCTCCCCCGGGCCACGAGGATTATCAGATCGATATCCTTCTGACGAAGAAAATCGCCCAACCTCACCATCTTCTCGCGTTCGGCCGTGATAGTACGCTCGAGAACCTCCGGCTGCTCGGCGATTTCCTGAAGCATTAACGACATAAGTATTTCGAAGAAGAAAAGATGGCAAATGATAACATTTGCGGCCCGAGCCGAAAAACGATTTGGGTTTAGGCATCGTCGGTGTGACGTCTCTCATAAATTCCAGTGAGCACCGAGTTTATCAATCCCCCAAGTAATAGAGCGACTCCTGTAATGTACATCCAGAGCATGAGGATTATTACGGCTCCGAGTGAACCGTAAGCCTTGTTGTAAGAATTGAAGTACTGAAGGTACAGACGAAACAGACCGCTAAAGATCATCCATACAAGTATCGCGGTCACCGCACCGGGGCTGATCCAAACCCAACGGAATTTATCGAAGCAGGGAACCCAGCTATACACGATCGCCGTTGCAAAGAGCATCACGAGGACGATCGCCGCCCACTGGATCCCCACCAGCACCCACGGAGAGCTTATCTCATACCCAAGCCCATCAAGCGTAACGCTTATGAGGGACATTCCGGCAGTTACACTTGCGAGCACCGTCGCGATCAGGACGATGAACAAGAACGTGAGGACTATCGATTGCAGCTTAGTCTTCCACCAGGAGCGCGTTTCTCTTAACTCGTAAACGCGATTCAAGGCAGTCCGAATGCTGTCGACACCAGCGGACGCCGACCAGAGAGTAACGAATAAACCGAGGGTAAGTTTCCCGCCTGAACTGGTTTCAATTATTTCGCCCATAGTCGTCTGGACGAGCTTGTAAGCACTTCCGGGGATTATCTGGGCGAGGTATCGATAGAGCTCATCGCGAAGGCGATCCGTAGAATCGAGCACCAGACCGAACAGGCTCACGAGAAACAAGAGCAGAGGGAAAAAGGCGAATGAGAAATAGAATGCGACCTGGGCCGCGCTGCTCATGACGTCGGTGTCAAAGAACTGATCGTAGAGTTCCTTGAAGAAAGTCTTCCATTCTTGATTTGAAAGAAAAGCCATTCACTTTGATTATCGAAATTCGCGGCGCGTCTGGCAAACGATTTTCTAACTTAGGCGGTTTTATATTCGCGAGGAACTCGTCGGTCTATTCCACAGGTTATTTCGTAGGAAATAGTGCCGACTGTTCGGGCCAGGTCTTCGGCCGTAACCTTTAACCCGGCCTTCTCGCCGATCAAGGTTACCTCGTCTCCGACGCAAACTCCGTTCGCGCCGGTTACGTCGAGTGTCGTCCAGTCCATTGATATGCGGCCTACCACCGGAGCAAACTTGCCGTGGACGACTGCCTGTCCTGCGTTCGACAGCGCTCGACTGTAGCCGTCCTGATATCCGATGGGTACAGTCGCGATCAGAGAGTCGACTTTGGTCGTAAATGTTCGGCCGTAACCGATCGTTTCTCCCGCCGGTACTAATTTTAGATGGGCGATCCGCGTACGCAGAGACATCACCGCTTTCAGCTCGGGAATTTCGATCCCACTCGGAAGCACATCCCCGCCCAACCCATACAGAATTCCACCCAGGCGAACCAGATTGCTTCGTGACGCGGGGTGAGCAACGGCTCCGGGTGAATTCGCGAGGTCAAGGTATGCCGGTGAAAAACCTTTCTCTCTGAATATCGCAACGGCCGTGTTAAATCGCTCGGTTTGAAGGTTGGTGAAATCTGTCTGTTCAAGATCGTCGGCCGCCGCGAAGTGCGTCATCAAACCCTCGACACGCAGGTGGTGTAGAGATCTCAATCTCTCGGCGAATTCGCTCACGGCATCGAAACGAACTCCGACACGTCCCATGCCCGTATCGATCTTTACATGAATCGAGACGACGGCGCCCCGGCTCGCTGCGGCCGCGTTCAGGGTGGCGGCTTGTTCGAGGCGAAAGATCACAGGGGTAAGGCCGTAGTTAAGAGATAGGGTTTCCTGCCCGTCCCAGAATCCTCCGAGACAAAGAATAAGTTTTCGAATGCCCGCTTTTCGAAGCTCAACACCCTCTTCCGGAAGAGCAACGCCGAACCAATCGACGCCTTCCGCTTCGAGACGTTTGGCACATTCAACCGCTCCGTGCCCGTAGGCGTCGGCTTTCACGACTGCCATGTATTTCGTTTCGGAGCCGATGAACGACTTGGCGGAACGAAAATTAAACGCAAGATTGTCGAGATTGATTTCGGCCCAAGTCGGCCGTCGAGAAATGGTTTCAATCATCAGATAGGTGAACGTCCAGGAGATTTTTAGTGAATCTATTGTCTTAGCTGTCGCGGCGCAGACGCTTAAAGTGAAACTTTCAGCGACCTAAGGAATCACTTTCACATATTTACAGGAAAAGGTTAACTGTCGCGCCCGCGACCCTTAAAGTAAAACTCTATAGAGGAATGTTGCCGTGCTTTTTCGGAGGATTAGTATCGCGTTTGTTCCGAAGCAGCGACAAGGCCCTTATTAGTTTTGGCCTCGTTAACGCGGGCTCGATTACTTCGTCTATAAATCCTCGTTCGGCGGCAATGTATGGATTTGCAAACTTCTCGCTAAACTCGTTGACAATTCTTTGCCTATTCTCTTCCGGATTTGTCGTGTCCGCGAGTTCCTTCCGATAAAGGATACCGACCGCTCCCTCGGCCCCCATGACAGCGATCTCAGCGGTGGGATAGGCAAAGTTGATATCAGTCCTGATATGTTTCGACGCCATGACGCAATACGCTCCACCGTACGCTTTGCGTGTGATCACGGTGATCTTTGGCACCGTGGCTTCGGCGAAGGCGTACAGTAACTTTGCACCGTGACGAATGATTCCGAGGTGCTCTTGATTGACACCCGGTAGAAAGCCCGGAACATCTTCAAACGTAATCAGCGGGATGTTGAAGCAATCGCAAAAACGAACAAACCGCGCAGCCTTCACCGCGGCGTCGATGTCGAGAACTCCCGCAAGAAACGCCGGCTGATTCGCAACAATACCGACCGCATGACCACCAAGCCTCGCGAAACCGATAACGATGTTTGGGGCATAGTGTTCCTGTACCTCGAAAAAATAACCATCATCGACAACCGGCTTGATTATGTCTCGGATGTCGTATGGCTGATTCGAATGTTCCGGAACGACGGAATTCAGGGCGGCGTCGGCCCTGTCGCTCGGATCCGTTGTAGGAACGAATGGTGGGTCGTCCATGTTGTTGGAAGGAATAAACGACAACAATTCACGAGTCAGTCGCAGGGCATGCTCGTCCGAATCGGCTGCGAAGTGCGCGACGCCTGACTTCGCGTTGTGAGTCATCGCACCACCGAGTTCCTCCTTCGTCACTTCTTCATGCGTCACGGTCTTGATCACATCCGGCCCGGTAATGAACATGTATGAAGTATTCTTGACCATCACGTTAAAGTCGGTGATTGCCGGCGAATACACCGCCCCTCCGGCGCACGGCCCGAGGATGCAGCTGATCTGCGGTATCACACCGCTCGCCAAGGTGTTCCTCAAAAAGATGTCCGCATAGCCCCCAAGGCTAACAACACCTTCCTGAATCCTCGCTCCACCCGAGTCATTAAGTCCGATAACCGGTGCCCCGGTTTTCATAGCGAGATCCATGATCTTGCAAACCTTTTGAGCGTGGGTTTCGGATAGCGAGCCTCCGAATACGGTGAAGTCCTGGGCGAAAACAAAGACCGCCCGCCCGTCGACGAGTCCATGGCCGGTGATAACACCGTCGCCGAGGTACTTTTTATTCTCCATACCGAAGTCCGTCGACCGGTGGACGACGAACTTATCAAACTCTTCGAAACTGCCATCATCGAGGAAAAACTCGATCCTTTCACGGGCAGTCATCTTACCGCCGGCCTTTTGCTTTTCGATCCGGGCCGCTCCGCCGCCTTCCTCTGCCAGACGGGATTTCTCTTTCAAGAGCTCGATCTTGTTCATCGCGCGAGTTTCAGGTTTCATAATATTCCGGTGAGACGCACTGTCATTTTAGCTTAATTTCAGGGGTGTGCAATGACCGGGAAATTCGCATTTCAAGTAGGTCGATGGCAAACTAGCTTTCGAATGAAGCCGATTCGAAAGATCATCAGCCGCGACAACGACCAATTGAAATTGGCCCGGCGAGTCCGCGACGGGAAAGACGACACAAAGATCTTCCTCGAGGGTGTGAGGCTTATCAGCGAAGCGGCTCGTGCCCGGATAGCAACGGAGAAGGTTTTTGTATCTTCGAGCTTTCTGGAAGAGATGTCCGAACCGGACATCAGCGCGTGGCTCAGGCCGCGACACATTCTCGAAGTATCCGATTCGACGCTGCAATCCATGGCGGATACAAATAACCCGCAAGGGATAATCGCGATCGCGGATCGCCCGGTGACCGGCCCCGACACGATTAGGGTTGTATCGACGAGTTCTACGCCGGCGGTTGTTTTTCTTAACAAGATTAATAATCCATCGAATCTCGGAGCCGTCATCAGAGCAGCGGAAGCCGCCGGTGTGGCGGGTGTTGTGACGTCGGAAGGCTCGGCGGATGCGATGTCGCCGAAAGCCCTTCGTGCGGCGATGGGTTCAAGTCTGAGATTGCCATTGTGGACCGACGTCCGTCTCGACGACGCTCTTTCTTGGGCGAGGAGCAATAGACTTCGCACCGTCGCGGCGGACATAGGTGGTACAAAATCCTATACCGAAATCGATTGGCAGATCCCTCGGATGGTAGTTTTCGGATCAGAGGCCCATGGGCTGGACGAAGACGAACTTACCAGGCTGGATGAGAGAATGGTGATCCCGATGGAGAAAGACGTCGAGAGTTTGAATTTGGCAGTCGCCGCCGGCGTGGTGTTGTTCGAAGCACGCCGGCAGAATTCTATTCGCTAACGGACTGGCGAGGTGTTGGTGTTGGTAGCAGTATTTGTATTCGCCGTCACCGCAGTGTTCGCCGCTGAATTCCCGACCCCGGCCGCGTTCGCAGTGGCGATATCCTTTGTAAAACTGGCGGTTGCCTGCGGGGTTTCGATGATCGCAAGGGCCATAGAAATTTCTGTCGCCAGCGTTTTTGCATTATTAGGATCGGCTGTTGCCAACCGATCTCTCGCCTCGCTGAATGACCGCTTCGCCTCCCAATATTTTCCAGTCAGCATAAACGCCCGGCCCATCAGGAAATAATCATCTACCTCGCGGGCACTCGCGGCGTTAGCGTTGATGTAAGCTGCCGGATCCTTGTCGACCAGTCGTCTTCCTTCTTCAAACGCTGTCAGAGGCGGGTTCGCGCTCTTCATCTCATTGAGGACCGGCGTTTCTTCTACGACTGGTTCGGGTTGAGACTGGATCCAAAAGTAATATGCTCCTGCGCCAAGCAACGAACCAAGTGCAAGAAATAAGAGTGCGGATAACAGACGCGAACCGCTCCCCGGCGATCTTGCTTCCGCAACATCCGTGCGCACGTAGGGACGGATCGAGGGATCCGCCGAACTTGCTTGTGCGTATTGTTGAGCAGGCACGATCACGCTCGAGGAAGAATAATCCTGCAGAGCCGCGGGCACATCATTCGTGGAAGTATCGTCCGGTCCCTCGTCCATCAAGTAAGACTGATCGTCCAACTCGTCGAACGAAACCGTATCATTCGTTGAAAAGTGCTCGTCTTCCGTTTCCACGGTGCTATCGAAAGGCGAGCGGGCCGAGGCAACCGTCAGTTCTTCGCCGTCTCCTACACCGGCAACGGCTGATAACTCTTTGGCAGGCTCACCGGCGACTCGCACAACCACAGCGGTCAAATTATCTTCAGCTCCTCGGGAATAGCAAAGTTCCTTAAGCTGGTCGCAGATCGCTGACGGATTTCCATTCGACAGCAGTCCGCTTAACTCGTCGTCGTCGATGTGTCGCGTTATACCGTCCGAGCACAAAAGAAACGTCGTTCCGGGCTCGACCATTATCGTTTTAAGATCGATCTCGACATCCGCCTCGGCTCCAAGAGCGCGGCTGATAATATTTTTACTCGGATGATTCGCTGCTTGCTCAGCCGTCATTCGGCCGGCTCGAACTTCCTCCTCGACCACCGAGTGGTCAAAGGTTTCGCGGAGCAGGTTTCCGTGATGATCCAGCCGATACGCGCGTGAGTCGCCGACATGGCCGATCGTCGCGATATTTCCATAGACATGAAGTGCGACGATCGTCGTCGCCATTGAGGCCAGCTGGGGCAGATCGCTCGCCATCTGGTAGATCGCGCCGTTGGCCCGTTCGATGGCCGCCCGCATTACGTCTTCGGCGTCGAGGTCCGCCGACTGGTTCATAAACGCCTCGCCTAGAATCTCGACTGCCATTTGCGACGCGACCTCGCCTGCCTGGGCACCGCCGACACCGTCGGCAACCGCATAGACACCGCGTTCTTCGAGTACAAGAAATGAATCCTCATTCTCCGGACGTTTTTCGCTCAGACCGCGGTCGGAGACCGAGGCCGACGTAATATTAAAGTTGTTTTCCATCTAGAGTCTCCGGGCGACCAAACCACGGGCATCGAACTTATTTCTTAAGGCAAAGCATCAACTTCTGCCTGACGGCGGTCCAGTGCATTTCGATGCGAGAATGCCATCAGCATGCCGAGCATTATGAAGCTCGTTATCAATGAAAATCCGCCGTGGCTGACAAACGGCAACGTGATTCCCGTCATGGGTAAAGCCCGGGTAATGCCGCCAATATTAACTAGAGCCTGAAAGCCGATGAACGCGGATAATCCAATTGCGCAAAGTTTGCTGAACATGTCGCGCGAATCCAAAGCAGTTCTAACACCCGCGCTGACCAGTACAATTAGCGCAAAGGTTACCAACAAACCCCCGAAAAGTCCAAGTTCTTCGGCGAGCGCAGCGAAGATGTAATCCGAGTCCGCAACCGGGATCAATTCGGGATATCCGAGGCCCAATCCGCGTCCCGTCGTCCCGCCCGAGGCAAGGCCAAAAGTCGCCTGTGCAGGCTGGAAAGCGAGCATGTCGAACCATGCATCGACATTGATCGTTCTCTGTAGCTCGGGATCTTCGGCGAGCATCTGGGCCACCGACGGATCCTTCTGAACGAGCTTTTTGTAATAGTCGTTGTAATCGTCTTTCCACCACGATGTCTCCGGCGTCGGAGGATTGAATCCGTCAAGCCAGAGATGGAAGCGCTGCTGAATGCGATCGGGCAGAATCTGCTTAACCGGTCTGGCAAGTGTCGGCAGAAGCGGAATTTCGTTTTGTGTTTTTTCCGGCAGTGCTCCGACGACCAAAATACCGATAACCAAAAGCACGCTTCCGACCAGAACGAACCTTTGCGAGAAACGACGGACGGCGATCAGGTAGAGGGTCGCGTAGACGCTGCTGAAAACCATCATCTGGCCAAAATCTTTGAGCACGAAAAACGGCACGAAGGGAAGCATCCCCATAAAGACGAGCGGTAGGACGTCTTTGGCGCGGGGAAGCCCCCAATAAGTCTTTGCGAGATTTTTGTACAGGACCGCCAGTATCGCAGCGAAGCCGATAAGGAACGGAATCTTCGACGGTTCCCACGGCGTCATATTGCCGAGCGACTTTCCACCTCGCGATGTTATTGCCGCGAGGAACAAGGGCACAAGAGTAAGCAGCACGATCAGAAATCCGTTCTTCTGCAAGATCTCCAGCACCTTTTCACGTTGAATGAGCAGAAGTGCGGCGATCAATCCGAGGATCCCGAGCAACGGGTTTATCGTTTTTCCCGAAAGCAAGACTCCGGACAGGGTTTCTTCAGATGGCCGCGGCGTCTCCTGGGAGAGATCGACGGGCGACGGCGGCGTCGCCGGGAGGCCCATGATCTGTTTCTTCTCGGCCGAATAGTTTTCCTGAATGTAATGAAGCTGGAGCGAACGTATCTTCGCCTGACGGGCTTCGGCCTTGTCTTTTCGAGAGATGTACTCCGGATCGCTGAACAGCCGATACTGAACAGTTAGCCCGACCGAAAAAAGCAAAACAGCGGCCGTGTAGAGCGTCCAGTTTCCCTGATACTTCGCAAACTTTTTCAGAAAGATCGGAAGAGCGGCGAGGATACACAGCAATCCGATATTGCGGAAGGCGGTGATCGATGAAGTTTCATATCCGCGTATCAGCCCGCCGTAATAAATGGAATAGTGCGAGATCGCCGTCACGACGGCGATCAGGACTAGTATGAAAAAATGTGATGACGTTCGATTTTTCAAGACTTCGTAAATGCGATGCCGTTCTTCAGGTCAGTACCACCTGCGTAAGCGGGTGGTGCAGCGCCCGAGACACAATCAACGCAGTGTGTTTGGAGATTCGACCACCCGCTTACGCGGGTGGTACTGACCTGGTGCATTACCCGCCGCGGACTGCTCATTGATATCGTCATCTTCTCTTCGGTCTCTTCACCGTTGGCTTGATCGCCTGTGCCTTCGGCTTGTACTGATCGCCGAGTAATCCTAGTTCACGCGCTTTCAAAATTACATTGGCGGCGATCGGCGCCGCGGTGCGAGCTCCGTAGCCTCCGCCTTCGACGACAACCGCGATCGCGACCTGCGGCCTCTCGAGCGGTGCGATCGTTATGAACCAACTGTCTGTCCGTTCGTACATCAGCGGCACTTCGTATTCTTCCAACTGCCCCTGAACTCTGCGCCGGCGTTTTTCACTTTTTAATTTTCCCGTCTTTTCGTCGTAGAGCGGTGCGAGTTTCTCCGCCGTTCCTGTTTTGCCTCCCGTACGGATCCCCGTTCCGGAAAGCTTCGCCGAGATCACGGTGCCGGTTCCTCCGGGCTCCTCGGTCACTGTCGACATGATCATACGAATTTGCGCGGCCTGCTGCGGCGAGAGGACCTGAGCAAACATCTGGGGCGGCTGATCCAATTCGATCCGCGGCTTCATCAACTTACCTTCGAGGTTAGCCGGGATCGCAGCGATCATTGCCATCTGAAATGGGGTCATCTGGCCGGCGTAGCCCTGACCCATACCTTGAATCCCAAGATCGTAAAGTGAAATATCCTTACCGGTTACCATGGTGGATTGTTGCGGTGCGATCGCGCTTGCGATAGACGGATTACTCGTATTCAAAACGTTCGGGAAGAACTTTTGCAGAAGCGCTTCATTCGGCGTGTCAACTGGATTTATGCCGACCAGTAAAGCCGTTTCGCGAAGTCGTTCGCGGCCCAGAGCGATCGCGAGTTGTGCAAAATATTGGTTGCTGGAAACCTGATATGCGAACTGAATATTCTTTTCCTGACAGCCGCCGTCGCACACACCCGAGACGCTGCCGTCAGGGCCAAGCTTCTGTGTCGCATCGACGATCGGTCGCGAATTAGGCGTGGGCTTGAATCCACCGGGATAACTGGGAAAAACCGAATTCTGTTTTCCGGCGCGGAATGCCGAGATCATCGTAAAGGTCTTGAACGTCGAACCCGGTGCGTAAAATTCGCGTGTCGATCGATTCAGCAACGGTTTATCGCGCTTATTTCCTTCGAGCTTCAAGTAGTCCTCGAGGGATTGGGCTTCGGCCAGGCTGAAAGACGGGTTCGAGTAGACACCAAGTATGTCGCCGGTCTGTGGATTGAGGACGACGATCGCCCCTTTTTTTCCTTCCATCTGCGTCGCGATGTACGCCTGGAGATCTCGATCGATCGTGATCCTTACATCCTTCTGTTCGTCCTCTTTTCGTTTGATCCGGGTCAGGACTTCCCACGCCTCAGGTGTCGGATCCGCCGCTCTTTTATAGAGCGTGCGCTCGAGTCCGGGCGTGCCGCGTTCGGTTCCAAGCAGATGAGCCATCTCACGCTCCAGCGCAAATCCGCGAATGATGTCGCCGTCCGGGTTCAGCTTGTAGTAAGCCAGGGCGGACGAAAGTGAGCCGGTCCGATCGAACATCCAGCCGCGTAAATTTGCGGCAGTCGTCCGACGTGTGCGCATGTCTTTGTAGGCCAGCGCCTGAAACTGCTCGTTCGACTCATCGGCGAAATATGTCCAGTAAACCTGAAATCCGAAAACCGTGAATGCGAGGACGACAAATGTCATTTGCCATACGCGAATACTTCGGTTCGCGATCGTCTGCGTGAGACGCTTTTTTACTTCCCGCCGAAGGTCGCGTTCGTACAGAAACTTAGGCCGGTTGAAATTGTCGTAGAAAGTCAGGACGAGAAATCCGATCAGAATGCCGACGGCGATGATGTAGACGATGCTCAATCCCGCCGGCGTGCGTTCAAGCACCTGCCCGCCGAAGATGGCTTCGGGCCGAAGCTTGTTCCAATCGATTTGAAATAATGCGATAGGTAGCATCTCAACAAAGCTCCCCTCCTGGATAGGAGGGGTGGCAGCCGCTTCGGCTGACGGGGTGGTGGATCGACAAGAATCTGATTCTTCCTATCCACTACCCCGCCGGCAAGCCGGCACCCCTCTATCCAGGAGGGGAGTCTCCTTCTTGCTCAGCCAAATCAGAAATTTCCGGTTCACTTTTCACGGCCGGCTCGATGACCTCCGTCTTTTTCGAGAATTGAAAGTCGCCGACGATATATGCTTCGGTCGGAGCGTCCGGCGAAATGTCATCCTCGACCGATGTCGGCTCCGGCGTCGGGGCCGAGGTGAATTCCAACGCGACATCTATCGCACCAAACTTTATTTTATCGTCGGGAAAGATCGCGATCGCTTTGCCATAGGCGATACGTTCGCCGTTAAGATATGTTCCGTTCGTCGAGCCGGTGTCCGCGATGACGAGTTTTCCCTCGGAATTCAACAACAGGGAAGCGTGCATTTTAGAAACGCTTGTATGATCGATCGTGACATCGTTCTCTTTTGTGCGTCCGATCGAGAGACGTTTGCCTTGTTCCAGATCGAAGCGTTTCTCGATCGCGCCGCGACCGAGATCGAACCGCACATCAAGGCTCCCCTCCTGGATAGGAGGGATGGTCGCGGTTTCCGCGGCCGCGGTTGTGGATGGGTCCGGAATCAGATGACTCACGTTCGCCGCCTGAATCGTCACATTCAACTCGCGCTCGCCGCCATCCTTATCAAATTTGTCGAAGCTGACGAACAACTTCACGCCTTCGGTAAAATAGTCCGGCTTCGCCTCGATACTCAGCGGAGCGTAAGTATAGTAGCGATTGTCGCCTATATGATCGACGGCCGCAGTTAGCAGCTCGTTCTCGAGTTTTCTCAGGCCGTCATCCGAATCGGTCGAGAACTTGTCCCACTGCATCTTCAACTTGATGTTGTGCGGAACAAAGCTTCGGCCGTCCCCGTCCTTTCTTATCTCGGAATCGAGCAGCATTTTCATTCGTTCGATCAAACCGCTGGTCGCCAGACTGCCCGCCGGTTTCCAACTACGACCCGTCAGCTTATCGAACATGTCGCCGACGCGCGTTAGCGCACCCTGGACCAGCCAATCCGGGGTAATGCTTTTATTCGGGGTTTCGGAGTTATCCGGCATGCAAAAACGAGTTACGTACGGCGCTCGAAATTTGTTGCCATTCTAGCTTAATCAGCTTCTTTTTTGAACGTGGACTGCAGGCTCTTGTTATCTAAACGCGGATCGAGCGCACGTGTTGGTTCGTCGGGCTCCAGCCGTACGTCTCTTTTTTGAACGCGGATTGGGCGGATCAGGCGGATTAGAGCGGATCTGAAAAGAGGATTTTGCTCGATCCGGATGATCCGCCCAATCCGCGTTCAAAAAAGCTGATGGTACATAAAGAAGGCCTGGATCACTTGGGAAGGAATGTGTATCGAAGAGTCTGCACGTCATTGATGAAGAGAAAGTTTCGGCGCTTCGGCAGGAACGAGATCTTTCGCGCCTGGGCGATCGCGACATCCGTCAATCCGTAGGGAAGTTGCTTATTCGGAACTATCTTACCTACCGACCCGTTCGCCAGAAACGCGATCTCGAGCAGCACTGACGCACCTTCTCCGCCCTTCGGAATTCTCTCGCTGATGAAGTTGAGCTCTCTCCAGTACAGCGTGAGCGGCGAGGTTGTTGCCCCGAGGAACATCGAATTCGCTGCAGCCGAATCCTCAACGCCTTCGTCGCCGAGCGTCACCGGCGAACCCTCACCGATCTCTTTCCCCTCGGCGGCGGTGAATTGGAGCGATTCGGGAACGCGGTCCACATCAACCTTGTCGTATGGATACTGCGAGACTGCGATCTCGATCCATTTCGCCGGAGTCGATTCATCAGGAAAGAACCACCGGGTCAGACGCTTCGACTTGAAGCGGATCGCCTTTGTGGTGCCGACCTGGGCGGGCTCTTCTTTGTATTTATCTTGCTTCCGAAATTCGTCCAGACGAGCGTCAAGCTTGCGAGGGGAATAGCTGATAATGTTTCCGCCGCAGTTCACCTGCGTCGCACTTCGCCGCGGGCCTGCGACGGTCACTTCATAGATCGCGCCCTTTGCGTACGCGATGTACGTCACCGACTTCAACTCGCCGCAGATCGACGGCGTCTCATGAACAGTCGGAAGCTTCGGCAGAAGAAACGAGATCTTTCGGTAACGCACTTTGTACCGCTCCCAAACAATGGGTGCGGTCGAATCGACTTGAGCGGAAGATCCACCAGTCAGGATGAGTGAGATTACGAGCGTGGCGAGAATTCTTCGATTCATGTCGCGTCTGATCCGTAGATACTGGAAGTTTATCACGACATAAAATTCAGTAATGGTGGTGAACACTCGGTAACCGGTGCCGAATACGAATCACACCTCTTTGGGTCTGATCAGTAGATCGTAAAAGTATATTCACGCGTTACGATTATGCTGACGGGAGTTCCATTCACTTTCTTCGGTAGGAAGACGATCCGTCTCGCGGCGGCGATCGCGGTCTCGGTCAGTCCGTGCGAGAGTTGCGTCACCGCAACGACACTGCCGACACCGCCGCTGGCAAGAAACGTGATCCTCAATCGTACGGGGCCTTCGACATTGGCAGACTTCGCGGCGTCCGTATAGCGAGCCTTGGGCTGTGAGATCGTCCTGTATCGATCGGCCATCACCGGCACGGAGGAAGCCGGACTTGGACCCACGCCCCCAACGCCAAGCCCCGGACCGTTCCCCGATCCCGATGTTGTCTTTTCCGGATCTTTCGCCGTGTCCTGCGTCGGTGTCTGAACTTTCGGCATCGGATCGGCGAGAACCGAATCGATACCCGCACCGATCTCTTTTCCGGACTTTGCCGAAAATTCGATCGACGTCAGAAACCTCTCCATGTTTGGCGCGTCGCCCGCAGGGAGGCCACAGTTAGAACGCGGAAAGACAGCGACCGGAAAAACTCCCCTCCTGGATAGGAGGGGTGGCAGCCGCTTCGGCTGACGGGGTGGTGGACCGACAAGAATCTGATTGTTCTATTAGGCAGCTGTTTCCATCACCGGTTGTTGGACCGGCAAGAATCTGATTCTATTTATCCACCACCCCGCCTCGCAAAGCCTCGGCACCCCTCCTATCCAGGAGGGGAGTTTGTTGTTTAGGCTGACGGAGTTGTTGATCGAAAGAATCTGATTCTTCGTATCCAGGTTTGCCAGCGCCGTAGGTACTGAATGTTTGTAGCAAAAGCAACAGCATTGGAATCGAGCTCCGTAGGAGCTCAATAATGTGGAACTCCTACGGAGCTCGCTTCAGTCTATATGGCCCGCGGGCTACAAACATTCGGCTCCTACGGAGCCACGCCCGCCACAGGACGTCGCCCGTCGCAACCGTAACTATCCCAATCCCGAACTTTCAACCTATAATGTCGTATTGAGGTTAGGGCTCTCTCCCTATGCGACATGCGGGAACTCTCATTAACCAATTGCAGGCTGGATAAAAGGTACGATGTCCAGAATGAGCTCGGGCGGGGAAGCTACGCCGAGATATTTGTCGCGCATGACATTATGGCGTCGCCGACATCGCCGCATCGGTGCGTTGTGATCAAGGCGCTCAATGTGTTTCTTCAGGATGATCTCGATTCAGATCTGGAGCGCACGCTGGTCGAGAATTTTCAGAACGAAGCAGTTGCGCTCGATCGCGTTCGGCATCCGAACATCATCAGCCGGCTCGGGCATGGCACGGCCCGCGATCTGAAGGGGACGGTGTTTCATTATCTCGTTCTCGAATATCTCGAAGGCGGCGATCTGCAGAAGGCGGGGCGGAATGGCAATCTCTCATTCAAACAAGCGTTCAAATATATCGAACAGGTGTGTGCCGGTTTGCGGCACGCGCATCGGCACAACATAATCCACCGCGACATAAAGCCGCAGAATCTGCTCCTCACAAAAGACCGCGAGACAGTGAAGATCGCCGACTTTGGCGTCGCCCGCATCAACTTGTCGGACTCGCCGATCACGCGTGTCGGGACCAACATCTACGCTCCGCCGGAACACAGCCCTTTGAATTTTAACGAGGACGGACACATGACGGTCGCGGCGCTGACGCCCGCGGCGGATATTTATTCGCTGGCGAAGTCGGTGTATACGCTAATCACCGGCGAGGCCCCAAGGATGTTTGCGAACCAGCAGATCACCGATCTTCCGATGACGTGGCGAGATAAAGAGTGGAGCGCCGATCTTCGTCATGTGCTTTCTAAAGCAACGTCCGCCGATCCCGCGGCGCGACAGCAGACGGTAGATGAATTTTGGCACGAGCTCGAACCCGTTCGGCGCATTGCGTTCGAAATGGAGACATCGACCAGTGTCCGCCCGAAGTTGCACGAGACGCCGCAGGCTCATGTCGCTCGCGGATATTCGCCGCTTGCTCCGCAACAGCCTCGATTCGATACGTCGCGTGAGTTGAAACTATCGATTGCGGAACGCGGAGTTGTCGGTAATGCGGAACGCGGAGTGGTGGGTAATGCGGAACGCGGAGTGGTCGGTAATGCGGAACGCGGAGTGCGGAATGCAGAATCTGCGGAAAATGCGGAACGCGGAATGCGGAGTGCGGAATCGCCGGTGCGGCGGGCTGAAGTTATTGTTGGTGGTGGGGTGAAGTATCCTGCGTGGGAACCGAGGCAGCCTGCATTTCAACCCGCGATTTCGATGGAGCCACGACCGGACGTCGAGATACCGCCAGGCGAATTCCGCACTCCGCGTTCCGCATTCCGCATTCGGGGAACGCGTTTCGCTACGTTTGCCATTCTTTTGATAGTATTTGCTGGCGGGCTATATGGAACATCGGCGTTTCTTCGCAGCCGCGGAATCCTGCCAGCGATCTCGAATCCGTTCGCTTCGAAAACCGGCCGGGCGAATACCGACATCAATCTTCGACCGGAACCAAATGCGAATAACGACCCGATCGGTTTGGTGACAAAGGATTCGCGGGTACGAATCGTGAAAACGCAGAACAATTGGTACCAGGTGGACGTTCTCGAACAGGGCCGCGACCGCGACACGGCGCTCCCCACGAACCGCGGGTGGCTGAACGGAAGGTATGTTGATTTGGACTAGGGAGTCTATCCGGTCTGTCGAGTCTATTGAGTCTGTCGAGTCCTTCGAGTCTGTGGTCCCCGACCGGCGATACAGCACAGGAGGCGATAGATTCAACAGACTCGAAAGACTCGACAGACTCGATAGACTCGACAGACTCGACAGACTCGACAGACTCAAAGAATGAGCGTATTAGACAAAGTCAGACGATGGATAGATGGTGAAACGGCCGAGCTCGTGCTTGAAGAGGCGGCGCGCGATGCTCAGGTGAAACCGCGTTCGAAGGCCGAAGCGTTCATCGTGAAGATCGCACGCGAGGTCGAAGGTGTCATGCAGCGCGAGCTTGTGCCTCTGCCGCAGGGGACGACGATCATTCCTAGTGAGTACGCGATCTTTCTTTCGGATACCGACGATAAGGACTGGCAGGGAGTTAAGCGTCGCGGGCTCGAGCAGGGGTTGTATCACATCCTCGCGGAACGTGCGAAGGAAATTGCGGGGAGGCGAAAGCTCGAGACGAAGTCGTTTGTGATCGAGCTGCGTGTCGACGGCACACTGGAAACAGGCAACATTCGCGTCCAGCATAGCTGGGAAGATTCATCGATCGGAAACAAGACCGGTGTCCTGGCTCGCCCAAAATCAGGAAATCTCAGCGCACCGTCGCAGCCCCCACCCGCAGCGAATCGTCCACCTGCAAAGGCGACGAACCCAAGTTATCCGCGGGGCGCAATTGAGGCGGCGTATGTTCCGCCTCCATCGCCAAACTTTACGGAACAGCGATCGTCGCGTCCGTTGCCGGGGATAGATCAGGCTACCCCGATCCCGTCCGAAGACGCGGAGGTCATGACCAACGTCCGCAAACGCGCGGCGGTCGAGCTTTATAAACTAGAGATCTGGATGAACGGCGTGCGCCAGAATGTCGTGCCGATCTACAACAAGGAAATTTCCGTGGGCCGTGGCTCGCGTTCGAAACCTGTCGATATTGCCTTGTCCGGCGATCCGGAGATCAGCCGTCGACATCTGACGTTGGGAACCGACGGCTCCGGATATTATTGGGCGGTGAACGAGGGAAGGAACCCCGCAATGATAAACAGCTATGAACTTCCCGCCGGACAACGCGTGACCATAACACCGGGAATCAACCTCGCCGTCGGCAGTTATGTGCTGAGAATCCAACCCAGACAGTAGTGCGGAATGCGGAGGGTGGAGTGTGGAGTGCGGAGTGTGGGGGAATCAGACGACGTCACTAGGGACTCGAATTCCGCATTCCGCACTCCGCGTTCCGCATTAATAAGGGCCGCCCTCGATTTCTTTCTCGATCTGCGGCAGCAACGAGCGCCGCAGCCGTCCGACGTGCGATTGTGCTTCGCGAAGACTTGCTTCAGCCTCCGAAACATTTCTGTCTATCTGCTGCAAGAGCTGCGTCAGACTCCGCTGTTCGGCGACGAATTTGTCCCGACGGTTCTCGCGTATCTCAACAGTCTGCGTCGAGCCTTCGAATGTCGTGGCGCGCTCGATACTCTGCGGGCGAAGCTCAAGCTCGATCTGGGTGAGCCGCGACTTTACCTGGATCTGTTTTTCGATCAGATCGGTGTGTGCCTTTTGGAGCGTCGCCACACGCTGCTCGGAACGCACCAGAATCTCGAGGCCCATCACAAATCTCTGCTGCTTCTCAGAAAGCGTCAGGCCGCCGACCTTTTCGAACTTATCGACAAATAACTTAAGCCGTTCGCTGAGCTGTTGCACGGAACGCGAGATATTCGAAAGGTCCATTGAAATGCTTGCAATGGGATCGAGTGGCGGTTGCTGCGGTGCGGGGCGTGCTCCTCCACCCTGACCCGACGCGGTACAAACAAAAGCAAGGATAAGGACCGGCAGGGGAGAGATGTTTATTCTCATCACAAACTCCTTATATTGTTGGAACGTTTCAGAAGCTAACGAGATTCACGCACGCCAATGCCGTTGGTTGCAAACAATTCCGGCAGACTTGGCATATCCCGTTTTTCGAACAGTTCAAGCAGTTCCTTAAGAGAGGCTTCGACCCTGGCGTTGATCGCATTCGAGTAACCAAATGCCGAAGCGCTCTGTTCGTATTCTTCGCGATCAAGGACTGTGGACCCAAAATCCGCATCGATCATGACGTCGATGTCGAGATCGACATAGTCGAGGGCCCCGTTTTCAAACCTGGGCGGCATCGTGACATTGCAGTAGAAATTTCGCAATTCGCCAGTGGGCTCGTGAAAACGAAAGATGTTGTACCAGCGGTCGAGCCAATAGAATGCGTACGAGATCGTGCCTTTTCTAAGGTGTCCGAGATCCGGGTGCTGCACGTCATCGGTAAATTCGCCGACAGCGGCGATGAGCGAATCACGCTTAAAGAGTAATTCACACTCCCAACTCTTGCGGATCGTTCCGTCGAACATACGCGAATTGACGGTGATCATTCGGTCGGCGTCCTGACGATCAGAACCGAGCACGGAGCGTGATGCACCACTGAATCCGAGACCGACCCGAGCAGCAGACGTTCCCAACGGCTGTACCCGTGCGACCCGAGCAATATCAGATCCGGATGAATCGCTTCTGCGGTTTCGACGATGCGGCTTTCCGGCGAGCCGAAAAGGACCTCGGTCGAAATCGCAAAATTTGCAGTGGGGAACTGAGCTTTGATTCGCTCCTCGGTGCGCTCGAGCAATTTTTCGGCATTTTCGCGTGCGGTCTTTTCCAGCTCACCGGTGTCCGGAAGATACCCGCCATAGATATCGATCGACATCGGCACAGCCATATCGACGACGCTGACGATCTTTACTTCGTCGCCATCCGACAAGGCGAAAAATTTCAACATCTCAACCGCCGCGTCACTCTGTTTCGCTCCATCGGTCGCAAAGAGTATTTTCATATCGTCTCCCAGGTAATTGATCGGTTAGTGCCGCTATTTTATCGCCATTCGCGAAAATCGAGTAGTGAATTAAAGGAAGAGTTTCTCCAGGAGCTGTTTGAGCATTAAAGCTTCGGTATCGGTCAAAGACCCGAGGGTCTGTTCTTCAAGCTCTATCCAAGCCTCTTCAAGCGCATCGCGAACCTGGACGCCCTTCGGTGTCAGGAAGATGCGCGTCGAGCGGGCATCGTCCTCATACCGCGCACAGGTGACAAAATCGTTTTCGAGCAGACCCCCGAGGATCTTATTGACCGTCGGCGGAGAAAGGTTCACTCGAGCCGCGAGGTCGATCTGTCGCTGCCCATCGACCTTCCAAAGTTCCATCATGACGAAAACCTGTCCGCTGTGAAGTCCCACCGAGTTCGCATATTTTTGAATCGCGTTCTTGTGCAGCACGGTCGCCTTTGCCAACAGGTAAGCAGCAGTGTCCTCAAATTGCATAACGTTCTTAAGTGCTTATGTTGCCGAGGGTTTAAGAAATAAGTTGCCGGCTAATAAGTAACGATTAGCCACCTAATAAGCTACCATTAGCCGGCTAATATTCAAAGCTTAGGAGGGGAACTAAAGTTTTAAGCGTGTAGTAAGATTTATTCATGAACAACTCGGAACGTTTAAGAGGCGCGCGGAATTTACTGCTTAAGCTTCACAAGAACCTGGTGGACCACGAACGGGCGATCTGGGAGGGAATCAACGGTCAGGTGCCCAGCGGACAGTTTTTGAATGTTTTGATCGAGGATCCGGACTTTCGTTGGCTTAGAAAATTTTCGACTTTGATCGTCGACATCGACGAGATGTTCGCTCAAAAGGACGGGTTTTCGGCGAACGCCGTCGACCAGCACCTAACGAAGCTTCGCGAGCTCATCTCGATGGAGGACGAGGACGAAGGCTTTAAGGCAAAGTATCAGGCCGCGTTACAGCAAGATTTGGACGCGGCCGCGAGACAGGGCGATTTGAGGTTGTTACTGAAGCCCGACGCTTAAACTACGAACGCCCGCTCTTCTTCCAATCGGAGAGAAAACCTTCTAATCCTTTGTCGGTTAACGGATGTTTGACCAGCTGCTGAATTACCTTGAAAGGGATCGTGGCAACATCCGCACCGGCAAGGGCACAGTCGACGATATGCATAGGATGGCGGATCGAAGCGGCCAAAACCTCGGTCGCGAATCCGTAGTTGTCGTAGATCCGAACGATATCCGAGATCAACTGCATGCCGTCTTGGGCGATGTCGTCGAGGCGTCCGATAAACGGCGAAATATATTTCGCTCCGGCCTTAGCGGCGAGAATTGCCTGGGCGGCGGAAAAACACAGCGTAACGTTCACACCGGTCCCTTCGCTTGTTAAGATCCTCGTCGCTTTCAAACCGTCGAGCGTCAGCGGGCATTTTACAACTACGTTCGGAGCGATCTTTGCATATTCACGCCCTTCCTTCAGCATGCCTTCCGTATCGAGCGAAGTGACTTCTGCCGACACGTCGCCATCGACCAATTCGCAGATCTTCGCAATGTGTTCTTTAAAATCGACGTCACCTTCTTTCGCAACAAGGGACGGATTTGTCGTCACGCCGTCGATAAGTCCGAGCTCGGTTGCTTCGCGGATCTCATCCAGATTCGCAGTATCGATAAAAAATTTCATAGGTTTGTTGTGACCATTCTAGTCTAAGGTTGGGGCCGAGACAAAAGCGACTCACTCGGAGATGACAGGATTGGAAAGCGTACCGATTCCTTCAACTGTAATTTCACAGATGTCACCCGCATTTAGTTGCGACACTCCCGACGGAGTACCGGTCGCGATCACGTCACCGGCCTTCAATGTCATCTGCCGGGAAATATAGCGGATCAGAAAATCGACGGGAAAGACCATCTGTGAAGTGCGCCCATCTTGCTTCAAAACACCGTTCACCGTCGTAGTCAACCGCAGGTCCCGGACGTCCAGCTCGGTTTCGATGTGTGGGCCGATCGGACAAAATGTGTCGAAAGATTTTCCGCGGGTGAACTGCACATCCTCGCGCTGGATATCGCGGGCCGTTACGTCATTCAAACAGGCGTACCCAAGAACATAGGCGAAGGGATCTTCGTCGTCTTTTACATTTTTGCAGTCGCTTCCGATGACCACGGCGAGCTCGCCCTCGTGCTCAACCTGTTTTGAATGACTCGGCAGTTCGATGGATTCGCCGCTTCGGATAATGGCCGACGGCGCCTTTAAAAATAGCAGCGGGCTTGTGGGAACTTCATTACCCAGTTCCTTTGCATGATCTGAATAATTCCGGCCGACGCAGACAATCTTCGATGGAGTTATCGAGAAATCTTTCTTCATCGTTTACGGTACCGTCTCCGAGACCACTTCGCTGGGCTGGCTGATGTTGCTGGACTTATCCTCTGCGGTAAGGAAGTAGTAATAGGTCTTGCCGCTTTCAACACGAGGATCCTGAAATGTATTGGTGGTGAGAATCTCGCTTGTCAAAAGTTCCCACTTCTCTTTGTCGAGATCTTTGTCTTCCGAGCGATAGATCCGGTAACCGACGATATCCTTCTCCGGATTGGTCGCAAAGAATATTGAGATCGTAGTCGGTGTCGCGGCAAGCGTGATCGCGGCCGGTGGACTCGGAGGAAAGGTGTCCTTTGGTGAGATCTGCAAAATGTTCGATTCGATGCTTTCGACGGGCTCGCCTCCGGTGCCAACGGAAACCGCCCGCACAAAGTAGAACAGAGGCTTATCGAATTCGAAGAATTCGTCGGCGAAATTGGTATCCGAGATGGGGGTCTCGTTCAAGAGCTTGCCCGGAATCTTGTCTGAGCCCGACCGGTAGACATTATAGCCGAGTAAACTGACCGGCGTTGAGCCATCGACATTCGCCGTCGGTGATTCCCATTCAAGTCGGACCGCTTCCTGGGTTATCGAGGCCGACAGGGAAGTCGGGGCGCCGGCAATTCTTGCGGTCGGTTCGAGCAGGAAGAAATTAGAAAAGGCTGCCTTCTGTCCCGAGGCGTTTACAAATCGGATCGCATATCTAAGTCGTGCGGGTTGCCCCGCAAATTGAAGCGTGTCGGTATAACTTAGTGTTTTCAGTTCGAAGTCGGATTCTCGGATCGTTAGAGTTGCAACAAGGGTACTGCGTGAAGCGAACTCCTCCTCCGACATACCCTGCGGCGACGCCAGGGGCTGGGCCAGGCGATAAATGTCAGCTCGGCTAATATTGAGCAAGCTTCCTTGCGAAGCATTTCTGGCGGGCATTTTCCACGAGAGGATCACCTGGTTCCCGCGCTGAAAGCCACCAATCTGTACACGCTGGACGACACGCTCGGTCGGAGGCAGCGGAGGCTTTCGCTTTCCGCAGCTTAAACCGGTAAGCAATACAACTGCTAAAAGTGCTAATGGTGCTTTAACCTGTTGGAGCTTAACGATTGTGCTTAAGGTATGTTTACCGACAAATGAGGAATTCAGCATTTGATTAATTCATAAGACGTACTGTCGCAAATTCTGATCGTGGACCAGACCGCTTAATCTTTCCTCGACATAAGCAGAGTCGATTCGTTGGTGCTTAACTTCGAGCTCGGCACCCAAAAAGCTGATCTCCTCAAGAAGCTTTTCAAGCAGCGTGTGGAGTCGCCGCGCTCCGATGTTTTCAGTGCTTTGATTGATATGGGCCGTCATGTCCGCGAGCTTTGTAATGGCGTCCTCTGTAAATTCAAGTTCAATACCCTCAGTCTTAAGCAAGGCCTGATATTGCTTAATCAGTGAGTTCTTAGGCTGCACTAGAATTCGCTTAAGGTCGTCAGTGGTTAAAGCTTCAAGTTCTACTCGAATAGGAAAACGGCCTTGTAGCTCAGGAATCAGGTCCGAAGGTTTCGAGACATGAAACGCTCCGGCGGCGATAAATAAGATGTGCTCGGTACTTACCATCCCGTAACGTGTGTTTACGTTGGTTCCTTCGACGATCGGAAGCAGGTCCCGTTGAACCCCTTCGCGTGATACATCAGGATTGCCTCCGGATTCCCTACCTGCGATCTTGTCGATCTCATCGAGAAAAATAATGCCGGAATCCTGGGTCTTTTGGATGGCCGTCCGAGTGATCTGCTCCGTATCGGCGAGCCGCTCCTGCTCGTCGCGGATCAGATAAACTAATGCATCCGAAACCCTCATCTTGCGTCGAACAGTTTTTGTGGGAAACAGATTTCCGAACATGTCGCGGAGGTTAACTCCCATTTCCTCCATTCCCTGCCCACCAACGAAATCGATTGTCGCGTTGCCGCGGTCTTGAGTATCAAGCTCAATTAGACGATCGTCCAGATCACCACGGCGCAACTGCTCCCGAAGTTTTTCGCGCGTCCGGCCCGCTTTAGCTTCGTTTGGAGCTTCGTCGGGTTCGGTTTGGGTCTGATAATGCAAGCTTGTGGGTGGCAGGAGGATATCGAGGACAGCCTCTTCGGCGTTTTCTTCGGCTCGCGGCCGGACTTCCTCGTACGCCGCCTGCTTTGTCAGATCGACTGCTACCTCGGTTAATTCGCGAATCATGCTTTCGACGTCGCGTCCGACATAACCGACCTCAGTGAACTTTGAAGCCTCGATCTTTATAAAAGGGGAATCCGCGATCCGGGCAAGTCGGCGGGCAATTTCCGTTTTGCCGACGCCGGTTGAGCCGATCATTAGAATATTTTTCGGTAATACGTCCTGAGCGATCTCGGGAGGTAGTTTTTGCCTCCGGATCCGATTTCGAAGCGCGACAGCAACGGCTCGCTTCGCGTCGGTCTGGCTGACAACGTACTTGTCGAGTTCCGCGACGATCTGGCGGGGTGTCAGGTCATCAAGTTTTGATTTGGCCGCACTTTCTTTAGTTTCGCCGCCAAGGTAGATCGGCATCAATGATCACAGTTCCTCAACCACGATATCGGAGTTCGTGAATATGCAAATTTCGCTTGCGATTCTCATCGCCTCAGTAGCTATTTCTCGTGCGTCCTTGTCCGTATGCCTGATCAGGGCTCGAGCGGCCGCAAGTGCAAACATACTTCCGGATCCGACCGACAACAGGCCTTCATCCGACGATATGACATCACCCTTGCCAGAGATCAGGAACGAATCGTTTTTATCCGCGACTATCAGCAACGCTTCGAGATGCCGCAGGTACTTGTCGGTGCGCCAATCTTTGCTTAGCTCGATCGCCGAGCGCTCAAGTTGTCCCTGGAATTGTTCCAGCTTTGTCTCAAACCTGGAAAGAAGAGAAAAGGCGTCGGCCGTTGCACCTGCAAAGCCGACGAGAATGTTACCGTCGGCGAGCCGTCGCACCTTTCGAGCGTTCCCCTTGATTACCGTCTCACCCAACGTCACCTGACCGTCTCCGGCCATTGCAACCGCCCCATTACGCTGGACCAGGAGCACAGTAGTAGACCGAATTCGGGGTGTCGCAAACTCTGAAGGCATTAGAGGCAATCATAAGACTTTAATTTCAAATGCTCAAATTGACATAGAACCGCCATTTATCTGAACATAAATGAGTTTATGGCGTATAGACCACGGATCGGCTTAACGATGCGGCTCGAGCTGGAGACGCGAAGATACTATCTTGGCCGCGATTATAGCGAAGCGGTCGAGGCTGTCGGCGGCCTTCCCGTTCATATTCCACTGATACCCGACAAAGATTTCATTTCGGCTTTAGTGGCAGAGCTGGATGGCGTATTGTTACCGGGGTGCGACAGCGATGTCGATCCGGCCTACTATGGCGAGGACCCGCACCCGAAACTTGGAAAAGTTGTGCCCGAGAAGGATGAGACCGACCTCCTGGTCTTAGCCGAAATCGAGCGGCTGAATCTTCCACTTCTGGCAATTTGTTATGGCGTACAGATCCTCAATGTATTTCGCGGCGGCAGTCTGATCCAGGACATCGAATCTCAGGTTGAGAACTGCGTACGGCATCAGCAAGGCCAGCCGGCTGCAAGGAATTCGCATGAGATCCGGATGGAACGTGATAGCTTGTTATTTGAACTCTCGAGTAAAAATGTAGATGAGAAGGCGAAGGTAAATTCTCATCACCATCAGGCAATAAGAAAACCTGGCAATGATCTGCGGGCTGTCGCATGGGCGAACGACGG
Organism: Pyrinomonadaceae bacterium; assembly: GCA_041745575.1. GTDB lineage: Bacteria > Acidobacteriota > Blastocatellia > Pyrinomonadales > Pyrinomonadaceae > OLB17. The sequence goes on along the minus strand of JBGTIQ010000068.1, from coordinate 75,305 downwards.
AGTGATCGAGGGAATCCAAGACCTTCGTCCTGAGCGGTTCATCCTTGGCGTGCAATGGCATCCCGAACTCTCGTGGGGCACCGACAAGTTTTCGCGAGCGATCTTCGAATCGTTCGTCTCAAGATGTTCGGAAGGGTCTGCCCGCGGGCGCCATGGTTTATCAGATGATGCGATCAGTGCTCGGTCAATCGTTTAAATAGCACCGGTTTAGGTGAGAAAATTAGTGTGAAGCATTAAAGTGCTTGAAGTGATATCTAGAAAGGTTCAAACAATTGTTTTCAGAAGAATTAAGGAAATCAATCTCGCCCAGTTTAATAGAAGTTGATGGTTAGACTGTTAAGGTTGAGAGTTACTTCGTTGATACAAATTCGATGGATAATCCTGTCATAGTTGGAATTATTTCGTGGTTCTTTCCCGGCGCCGGCCACTTGGTTCAAGGTCGTTACAAGCGGGGACTGATCATCGGTGGGTCCATTTGGGCTATGTTTATTGTCGCTTTGCTTAGCGGAGGGGCCTACTATCCGGGTTTCGACTTTAAGGACGGACAGCTTCTGTTTGGGCTTAATGTATTCGCAAAACTCGGGAACGGTCTTGGAGCCATTATCGGTTTTCTCGCCTCGGTCGAGCCTGCACCAAATATGGCAGCCAAGGCGACATTTGAATATGGCGGGCGATTTTTGGAGACGGCCGGCCTTTTAAATTATTTGGCGATTATCGATGCGGTCGACATCAATTTAGGGAGGAAGAAATGATTCATTTTCTTTACCTCATAGGTTTTGGGTTGTTTGTTTCAGTCGTCTTTGGCGCTATTCATGTAGGCACGCCGAAGGCACGCATCTGGTACGCCGCGAAGACGTTTTTACAATTTGTTGGCATAAGTCTCCTAATTGCATGGGTCTTGTATTTTATCCCTTAGCTTGATGCCCCATTTCGAAACAGAGAGCCTCGTCCTCAAGAGCTATAACCTCGCCGAAGCAGATCGTATCGTCGTATTTCTCACACGAGAGTTTGGCCTGGTGCGCGGTGTTGCCAAGGGCGCAAAGCGTATGAAAAGCCGTTTTGGAAGTATGCTCGAGCCTTTCTCGACTGTGCACCTTGAATACTTTCAAAAAGAAGATCGTGAGCTGGTGAGCATCCGGCACATCGACCTTCTGCGCTCATGTTTTGAGGAGGCAAGCGAACCTGAGATACTACACACGTTCTCGTACATCGCCGATCTGCTGATTTCGTTTGTCCCGCCGCACGATCCGAGTGAAACGCTGTATCGAATGGTCAAGGCCTGTATTGATTCGGGCTGTAGATCAGCGAATGACATCGTGGCGATCAGGTTCTATTTCGAGGTCTGGCTCTTGCGCATCGGCGGGTATCTGCCCGACTGGAAAGTTTGCGACGCGTGCAAAAGCACTTTAGCAGCGGATGAGCCATCGGATGTTCAAGCTGATTTTCACCTCTTGTGCGGCAAATGTCGGAAGACGCGCAGCGGTCAGACAATATCCGGACTGCAGCGCGATTGTTTTCAGGCGGCACAAAAACTCTCTCCTCGCGATTTCATGGAGTTTGCTTCGGACAAGGCCGAAGCCGTCGATCAAGTTTCCGGAATCTTGCGCCGCATAATCTCGAACGTGATTGGCAGGGAATTAGCGGGTAAAAAGACCTTTGCAGTAAACTCTTAGCAATACAAAATGCGCCTGAGCATGACGATTTCGCGATATCTTATCGGGGCAATATTGCCTTACTTCGTTTTCTCATGGCTACTCCTCAGCGTCATTCTCTTTGTGCAGCAGGCTGCACGATTCGCCGACATTTTCTTTAGTGCAAATATCCCGACGAGCCTCGTTTGGCAGCTTACGCTGGCTCTCGTACCAAGTGTAATTGCGTTTACATGTCCAATGGCCGTCCTCGTCGGCGTCATTATCGGTTTGTCAAAAATGCAGAGCGACAGCGAACTTGTCGCTATTCGCGCGTCCGGAGTTGGGAATCTTCAAATCACCATTCCAGTTTTAGTCTTAGGCGTCCTGCTTTCGATATTCGCTTTTGCAATCAATCTATATGGCGTCCCGCTCGCGGCCCGGATCGTTCGGCAGGTTGCGATCCAAACCGCGATATACAAACTTGAGTCTCCGATCGAACCTGGAGTCTTCAATACCGAAATCGCCGGCTATACCATCTACGTGAGAAGCGGGGACATGAGTGCTGGAGCGTGGGAGAACATCTTTGTTCATAATGAGGATGAAAAGACCGGGACCGTTAGGCTAATCACGTCACGAAATGGTCGAATCGACTCTTCCGGAGAGCATTCGGAACTCGTTCTTGAGAACGCGATAGCTACGACCTTCAACACTTCGCCGGGACAGCAGAAGTTTGTTTCCGAACGTATCGGGGATATTCGTTTTGCAATTAAGACGAGGCGCGGCGAGCTGATCCAGAAACTCAGCAGTGCCGATCTGACGCCTGAGGAGCTTGGCCTTGCCCAACTCTCGGAGTACGCAAGCAGCAAGGATGGAACGGAACGAACCGAGGCTCAGATCCTCTGGCAGCGTCGGATAGTTCTTTCGATCACGCCGCTTGTTTTTTGCCTGCTTGGAACAGCACTGATACTTCGATTCAACCGGCGGGGAAAAGGTTTTGGTGTTGTGGTGGCACTCGGCTGCCTGATCGCGTATTACTTTCTCGCCTTTCTTGGCGAACAATTAGCTCGAACTGAGAAGATCTCCGTTTTCGAGGGAAGTCTTATTCCGATCGCTCTGAGTTTTTTTGCGATCCTCTGGTTTAATTTGTCTGGAAAACTTTCTATCACCGACAAAACGGGGCTGCGACTAAAGGAGATATTCTCTGGTATAGATCTGAGGCGTCTCCGTCGCCGTCGAGCGAATTTCTTCGTTGATGTAACAACCGGCATCCGGGATTTTGACCTTATCGTCGACATCCTAAAGTATTACGTCCTGACCCTCTTTTTTCTTGCATCGATATTCATCATTTTTACCGCGTTTGAGCTGTGGAAGTTTGCGGGAACGATCGACGGTGGAATAGTTCTACTGATCAAATATCTTTTTTACCTCCTGCCCTTTATTTACATTCAGCTTGCACCCTCCGCAGCGATGATCGCGACGCTTGCGACCTACGTAATTAAGTCGCGGCAGAACGAGATCATCACATGGACTTCGGCAGGGCAGAGCGTATATCGATTGCTTCTTCCGTGCCTCCTCCTAATGATTCTGCTCGGGGCTGTGAATTGGCAGGTACAGGAGCGAATAGCGCCGACGGCGAATCAACGTCAGGATGAGCTACGGACGCAAATTCGAAGTCGCGGAACTTTAGTAAATAAGTCTGGAAAGTTTTGGGTTGCCAATGACCGACGGATATATTCTTTTCAACTGGTTAGTTCTACCGGCCCAGGCTCCGTCGATAACACACTAGCGTCTGATAACGACACGCGGTATGGATCGGCTCCGTGCCCATCGATCTGTTCCGTCCGAAACCTGACGATCTATGAATTTGATGATACGGGGCAGAATCTGCAAACTTTGTACCGTACGAAATCGGCAATTTGGCGGGACGGGGTCATCCATTTTGACGGTCCCGTTGAGAAAACCCTGTTGTCGGGCGGAGGAGTCTCAACTGATAAGTTATCCGGTGGGGAAGTAGTAGAGAAGGCGAATCCGTTTGGAGAGATGAGAAAAAAGCCGAGCCACCTCGATATTTCAGAAACAAAAGAGCAGCTCCGCAGCAGCGAGGCGGATCTGGAACGACGAAGTTTCGCGATCGCGATCGAGAAAAAATACACTACGCTGGTACTGCCCTTTGTGATCGCGTTATTTACCGCGCCGTTTGCGTTGAGTTTGAGCAGAAAAGGGAAGGTGGTCACCGTCGGTTACGCGATCGGACTCTGGCTACTGTTTATGGGGCTCACGAGTACGTTTATGCAGTTTGGCCTGAGCGGAAGTTTGCCGACCTCGTTCGCCGTTTGGGCTCCGCCTATTCTTTTCTCGATGCTTGGAATCTATTTAATTTCCAGGGTTAGAACATAATTTAGAAAGACAAAGGTCTGGTGAGATACTAGAATTAACTGGAGCGAATTTGTTTTCCCCTTTTACTGTTATTTATGCCCGGAGCGAAAGCCAAAATTCTTTGCGTTGAGGATAATCGCGACTCCCGCGAGATGATCGCGACGCTCCTCCAACAAGCAAATAAAGATTATGAGATCACTGCCGTCGAAACCGCGGCTGAGGCTTTGGCCTTAAACGGGAAGACTGAATTCGATTTGTACATTCTGGATATTTGGCTGCCTGGGATGGACGGCGTCGAGTTATGCCGGCGGCTTCGTGAACGCGGCGTGCGAACCCCAATAATGTTCTTCTCGGCGATGGGTGTGCAAGTAAAGGACCGTGACTACGTGCTCGCGGCAGGCGCGGACGAGTTTCTCGTGAAGTCTATCGATCTTGATCGGTTTACGGAGACCGTGGAAAGATTATTGTCCGGCGGTACGGGGTTGGAGGATCAGTTCTAACCAACAAGTCTGGAAGCGTTGTCGGGCAGAAAAAAGTAAAAAAAGCGCCGGTTCCGTAGGGAATCGGCGCTTTCCGAGTATGCGTCGTAGTAGTTTGATCTACCTCGTCGGCGCCTTTATTTCGACGTCGATATTCTTGTCGCCCCGCGTTAGGAATCCTCCTGAAAGTACGACCGCCGCGATGATCGCGACAATAATTATGAGTGCGATCGCCCAAACAAAATTGCCTGCTCCGCCTCCATCCTCGTCTGCCATTTGTTTATACCCTCCAAGAACAAGATTTTACTGCACTTATGTGCTTTTCTGACGTGCAAGTTGGATGCCAAGATTCTTGAATCGTTTTAATACATTGTCTTCTCGCTATCCTTGCGTGCGAAAGATGCGAGAAAGAAAAGCTCCGTAAATCGTGAAGATCTACGGAGCGAAGGTTCTCTAAAAATCAGGGGGTAGTTACGTGCCCGATTCCCAACTGGACATATACTCGAGCATTTCCGGTGTAAGCTCATCGATCGAAATGCCCATCGCCCGCAGCTTCAGACTCGCGATTTCCTGATCTACTTCCGCTGGAAGAACGTGAACACCAGGTCCGAGAGATCCCTTATTCTTAACCAAATACTCGGCCGAGAGGGCCTGGTTGGCGAAAGACATATCCATCACCGAGGCCGGATGCCCTTCGGCGGCCGCGAGGTTGATCAATCGCCCTTCACCCAACACGATAACGCTCTTCTTGTCATCCTTGCTGCGGTATTCCTCGACAAAGGGTCGACGTTTTACCGCCGGCTGCGACATCTCACGCAAAGCTTCAAGATTCAGTTCGAGGTCGAAGTGTCCGCTATTGCACACGATCGCACCGTTCTTCATTGTTTCGAAGTGTTCCTTATCGATGACGTGCCGGTTACCAGTAACCGTGACGAAGAAATCACCAATCTTGCACGCTTCTTTCATCGGCAGAACGCGAAATCCGTCCATAACAGCTTCGATCGCTTTAATAGGATCGATTTCCGTAACAATTACGTTCGCTCCCATGCCTCGCGCCCGCATCGCGACACCCTTTCCGCACCAGCCGTAACCGACAACAACCAACGCCTTTCCAGCGAGGAGAATGTTCGTTGCCCGGATTATTCCGTCCAGTGTGGACTGTCCGGTTCCATAGCGGTTGTCGAAGAAATGCTTAGTCTGTGCGTCATTGACCGCGATAGAAGGGAAGTTGAGGACGCCGGCCTTCTGCATCGCTTTAAGGCGCACGATACCCGTGGTTGTCTCTTCCGTCGAACCGATCAGGTTTTTCGTCAGATCCTTCTTTTCCTTCAGCATCGTCGCGATAACATCCGAGCCGTCGTCGATGATCAAGTTAGGATTAGTGTCGAGCGCTGCCCGCACGTGACTGACATAGGTCTCGATCGATTCGCCTTTGATCGCCATCACCGGAATGCCCCAGTCGGCGACAAGCGACGCGGCAACATCATCCTGCGTAGAAAGAGGATTCGACGCAATTAAAAGCGCATCGGCTCCGCCGGCTTGCAGCGTACGGGCGAGATTGGCGGTTTCGGTCGTAATGTGAGCACATGCGACAAGCTTAACGCCGGTCAAAGGCTTTTCCGTCTCAAACCGCTCGCGAATCAAACGCAGAACCGGCATCTCACGGTCAGCCCATTCGATGCGTTGCTTTCCTTGAGGGGCGAGAGTGATATCTTTTATATCGTATTGAATTGAAGGTTGTTCAGTTGCCATATTATTACAAAGTTGGACAGGCTGCCGCCTGTCCTTGAGCTATCTATACAATTTCCCCAAAAGTCGGAAAACTATTCTTATCCCGCCGCCCCATTACTCAGAGCGTTAAGCAGGGCATCGGCTCGGTCGGTTTTTTCCCAGGTGAATTCATCATTCGTTCGGCCAAAGTGACCGAATCTGGCTGTCTGCTTAAAGATCGGACGACGCAGGTCGAGCATTTCGATAATGCCTTTTGGGGTCAACGCAAAATGTTTCCGGACAGCGTCTGAAAGTTTTGTTTCATCGACTTTTCCCGTGCCGTGAGTGTCAATCAAAACGGACACAGGGTCCGCGACACCTATTGCGTAGGCGAGCTGCACCGTACATTTCTCAGCCAGGCCGGCTGCGACTATATTCTTTGCGATGTAACGAGCCATGTACGCCGCCGAGCGATCAACCTTAGTTGGATCCTTGCCCGAAAACGCCCCGCCGCCGTGAGGTGCGTATCCGCCGTACGTGTCGACGATGATCTTACGCCCAGTGACGCCGGCGTCGCCCATTGGGCCGCCAACGACGAAACGTCCGGTCGGGTTAATGTGATACTTCGTATTTTCGTCGAGGAGGTCGCTTGGAATCGTCGCATTAATAACGTGCTCCATCACGTCCTTGCGGATCGTCTCGATATCTACCTCCCCCGTCTGGGTAGAGACAACAACAGCCTCGACACGAAATGGGCGTCCATCGCGATACTCGACTGAGACTTGCGATTTTCCATCCGGCCGAAGATAGGGAATTGTACCGTCCCGACGGACCTCGGAAAGCTTCCGGGTTAGATTATGCGCGAGCTGGATCGGCATCGGCATAAGCTCGGGGGTTTCATTACAAGCAAACCCGAACATAAGGCCCTGGTCTCCCGCACCACCCGTGTCTACACCCTGGGCAATATCAGGTGACTGAGTACCAATGGCGTCGATCACACTACACGTGTTGGCGTCGTAGCCAAACGAAGCGTCGCTATAGCCTATCTCATTGATTGTGTCTCGAATGATCTGCTTGTAGTTGACCGTGGCCGTCGTGGTGATCTCACCGGCGACAACAGCCAGCCCCGTTGTAACCAGAGTTTCGCACGCGACGCGAGCCGTCGGATCTTGTGTCAGGATCGCATCCAGGATAGCGTCTGAAATATTATCGGCAATTTTGTCCGGGTGGCCTTCGGTGACCGATTCGGACGTGAATAGAAAATTTCCGTTGCTCAATGCTTTGTCTAACTCCTTATGAGTGTCTATCAGTTTGATGTCGGCGTAGTTAACAAAACGGTAATTTTAGCTTCTTACCAGTGAAGTGTCAAAGCAAACCGCAGAGTGAAGGTTAGAGAGTTGGCAAGGCCTTGGGGAAGAGCCTCCCTAGGCAGCTCATCAATACAGGTTGCGTCCGATAATAGGGATTATGTAACGGAGCGGGTTAGATGTCCACCACGTCGTTCTTTACTTCTTCAAATGCCTGTTTAAGCGCTTGAAGAACCGATCGCTTATTACGATCTGCCGAATTGTCGAATCTGACCTCAATAGCGAAGCCTTTCCCCGCGGGAGCGTAATGGAAACTTGTTCCGTTTTTGCTGGGCTGCGAGTCGGACGGTTCTTTCTTCACGGATTTAACGGTCCCAGCAGGCTTCTTTTCGCGCTTTCCTCCGGCGACGCGCTCGAGGAAATCAAACATCGCGGCTTCGTCGAACTGTCTCGCAACTTCCAGTAGCATCGCTTTCGCATTGATGTTCTCAGACTTACAGCGGTACCGAATTTCGGCCGGGAGGCCTGCAATCGTCAAAAGTTCGGTGACTGTCGTTCGGCCCTTGCTAATTTTTTGGGCTATTTCGTCCTGCGTGTAGCCAAATTTCTCTTTAAGCGCTGCGAGTCCGTCCGCTTCTTCCCAAACGGTCAAATCCTTCCGCTGAAGGTTCTCGATCAAGGCGATCTCTGCCAGAGCCTTATCGTCAACATCCATCTCGATACACGGAACTTCATCGAGGCCAGCCAACTGCGACGCACGCCAACGGCGTTCGCCCGCGATGATCATGAACTTGCCCTCGTCGGTCGGCCTGACGAGTAGCGGCTCTAAAACACCTTTCTCCTTGATCGAATCCGTTAACTCGGTCAAGTCACCAAACTCAGTGCGCGGTTGTTCCGGGTTCGGAAAGATAGATGTTATCGGGATGGTTCGACCGACTGACCGCGATTTTGCGGCTATCTGTTCAACGTAATGCGAGTCGTGGCGCATTTTTACTCCGATCGGTAATCCGGCTTTAGACACGTTTAAGCACCTCCTTTGAAAGGCTCTCGTATTCAGTCGCGCCTGACGAGCGCGGGGCGTAATCGAAAATCGGCTTTTTGTGAGCAGGCGCCTCTTCAAGCCGCACGCTGCGGGAAATAACAGTCTTGAAGGCTTTCCGGCCAAACACGCTGCGAATATGGGCTTCGACATCCTTAGATATCGTCGTTCTTCGATCAAAAAGGGTAACGACGACGCCGAGCAGGTTGAGATCCGGATTCGGCCGAGACTTGATCTTCTCGATCGTTTCCAGCAGGTCGTCAGTTCCCTCCAATGCAAAATAGGAAGACTGGATCGGGATGATGATGTGTTGAGCAGCGACCATTCCGTTGACCGTCAGAATTCCGAGCGTCGGTGGTGTGTCGACGACGATCATGTCGAACTTCCCTTTCAGCTTCTCAAGACGGTCACGCAGCTTGAACGCAGCGTCGAAGTCACCGATCAGTTTAGATTCAAGTTTTGCGAGACTGATGCGAGACGGAATTATCGAGAGGCCCTCGGTGCTAGTTTCGTAAACAAGCTCTTCGAGCGGCCGGTCGGGCTCGGTAAAAAGTTCGTACGCTCCGCCGTTGACGCGTGCCGGATCGATGAAAGACAACGAACTGTTGCTTTGAGGATCGAGATCGATAAGCAGTACTTTTCTTCGCGGACTCGCGAGGGCGGCTGCGAGATTGATCGCAGTCGTGGTCTTGCCCACACCGCCTTTCTGGTTCGCGATTACGATTATCATTTTGTGCGAGATGTATCGTCGTCAGGGTGAGCCACGATACATTGAGAAAACCTAGCCGATCAAGTCCGGCCACTCTTCAGCACCGGATGCCGGTTCACCAGTTTCGGGCTCCGCATCGAGCGGGTTGGAAGACGCCGAAAGGTCGATCACGGATTGCTTAACAAATATCGGACAATCGAGCCTCAGTGCGAGGGCGATCGCGTCCGAAGGGCGAGCATCCATTGAAACAATCTCGCCCTCGTTATCCCTTAGTTCGACTACCGCGTAGAACGTGTTCTCCTGCAGATCAGTCACTATAACACGGGATGCGACAAGCCCGCATTCAATAATGACGTTACGAAGCAGGTCGTGCGTCATCGGCCGCTGCGGCACGATCTTTTCGATCTCAAGAGCAATGGCGTTCGCTTCGAAAGCGCCAACCCAGATAGGAAGGACAGTTTCAGATTCAACACCCTTCAGCACCACGATCGGTGTGTTCGTGTTGGGGTCCATTATCAGCGCCCCGATTTTTACTTCGATCAGATTGTTGTCCTCGCTCACGTTCTTAACACACTTCGCCGAACAATGAGTTCGCCTTTATCTCCCGAATTCTAACATCAACAAGGTTTCCGACTAAATGTCCGGACCCCCGAAAATTGACCAGCTTGTGACAGGTCGAATGCCCGGTTATATCGTCCGCGCTTCGACTGGATACTTTCTCCGCGAGCACCTGGATCGTCTTGCCAAGATATCGCTGGAGCCGCACGTTCTGACTGGATTTCTGAACTTTCTCGAGCTCCATGAATCGAAGCTTCTTTTCGCCCGGTGTGACGTCGTCGTCCATATCGAACGCCGGGGTGCCCGGCCGCGGCGAATATTTAAAGATATAAGCTGAGTCGAAGCCGCAGTATTCAACGGCCTTCTTCGTTCTCTCGAAGTCGTCTTCGGTCTCGCCAGGAAATCCGACGATGATGTCTGTCGTCAGTGCGACGTCCCTCACGGAATCTCTCAACTTATCGATCTTTCTGAAATAGCTGTCGATCGTATGCCCGCGCTTCATTCGCTTCAAAACCCGGTCGCTTCCCGATTGCACGGGCAGATGCACCCAGTTGCACAAGTTCTCGTTCTCATTTATCGCATCGATGATGTCCGGATGAAAATCACGCGGAAAGGACGTATTGAACTTAATACGCTCGATACCGGTTGCGGAAACCGCTCGAAGCAAGCGGGAGAACGGGGTTGCCCCACGAAAAGTTTCCAGCCCCGAATCGCTTGTCGGACGGTAGCTATTTACGTTTTGGCCGATCAAATGGATCTCTTTTACGCCCTGCCTACGAAGTTCCAAAACATTCCGGATGATCTCCGAAGCTGCAAGGCTTACTTCCCGACCGCGAGAGAACGGCACAATGCAGTATGTGCAGAATTTATTACAACCTTCGATGATCGGAACGAACGCTACATACGGAGAGTGTCGTTGTCTATCTGCAACGGACCAGTCGTAGTCAAGTTCACGTTCGCCGAGATCCGCGACCCGATCGCTTCCGTCCAGCACTTTCTCAATAGCGTCCGCGACGCGGCCGACTGCCCTCGTCCCTATCACGAAATCTAGCCCTTCGATCTTATTGAATAAAGTTTCGCCTTCGAGCTGGGCGACACATCCCATGACACCGACGACGGGCATTTCGCTTCGCGCTTTGCGCACCCGGCCGATCCTGCTGTAGAGTTTCTGCTCTGCCTTGTCCCGAACCGAACATGTATTTATGAGGATGATATCCGCGGATTTCTCATTCGATGTGACCTCAAATCCTGACGCGGCAAGTGATGTTGCGACTCTTTCCGAATCGGAAACATTCATTTGACAGCCGAAGGTTTCGAGATAGACTTTCTTCATAGCCGAGCGAGAAATGGATCCACTAAACTTCAAATCGAGAGATTTTGTCCACCTTCATCTGCACTCAGATTATAGTCTTTTACAAAGCACAATCAAATTGAAGCCTCTCGCCGCGCGACTGACGGAACTCGGTATGCAGGCGTGCGCTTTGACCGATTACGGGAACATGTACGGTGCGGTTTCCTTCTATAAAACAATGAAGGAGGCGAAGGTCCGACCGATCATCGGATACGAAGCTTTCGTTACTTCCGGCAGCCGTTTTGATCGTGATTCGGCCGTCCGCGCGGGCGAGCGGCCGTACTATAATTTGGTCCTGCTGGCGAAAGACCTCGAGGGCTACCAGAACCTAGTCTATCTATCTTCAAAGGCGTTTACCGAAGGACTTCACCACAAACCGCGGATCGATAACGAGATCCTATATGAACACAGCGGCGGCCTCGTGGCTCTTTCGGGCGGAGCTAACGGGGCCCTCGCGCATTTCCTGCGTCAAGGAGATCCGGCAAGGGTCCAAGAATCGGCGGAGAAGTACAAAGAGATCTTTGGAAAAGACTTTTACATCGAGATCGCTGACAACGGGACCGACGAGGGCCGCTCTCTCGTTCGCGGCTTGGTCGACCTTGCAGGCAAGAATCAAATTCCGTTAGTTGCGGCAAACGACGCGCATTATCTGAACCAGGACGATGCCCGCGCTCACGAGGTCCTTCTATGTATTGGCGACGGCCGTACTCTTAGCGATGAACGATATACGTTTCCCAGTTCGAATTACTATCTTCGATCGGCCAGCGAGATGTGGGAGATTTTTGGAAGTGAAGTTCCGCAAGCGTTGACCAATACTCTCGCCATCGCTGAACAGTGCCAGTTTGAACTTTCAGCCGATGGCGACAATTTCACGCTTCCCGTGTACCCGATTCCAGATGACGTGGTCCTGTCGCGTGACGAGTACTTTGAGTCGGTCGTGGCGGTCGGCTTCGAAGAACGAAAAGAAAAGGTGTGGCTTCCGATGCAGGAAGTGGGGAAATTAAAGTATTCGCTGGAAGACTACTCGGCTCGTATTACGCGCGAGTTCGCCGTGATCCGTAAGATGGGTTTCCAGGATTATTTTCTGATCACCTGGGATTTCATCAAGTACGCGAGGGAGAATGACATTCCCGTCGGGCCGGGCCGCGGGTCGGCGGCCGGATCGCTCGTCGCTTACTGCCTTGGCATCACCGATATCGATCCTCTGCAATACGATCTCTTGTTTGAGAGGTTTCTCAACCCGGAGCGGATATCGATGCCTGACATCGACATCGACTTTTGTATCCGGGGCCGCGGGGATGTGATCAATCACGTGACAAAGGTTTACGGCCGAGAGTCCGTTTGCCAAATAATCACGTTCGGAACGATGGCGTCGAGAGCGGCGATAAAAGACGTGGGTCGTGCGCTCAACGTGCCATATGGCGATGTCGAAAAAATAGCTAAGCTCATTCCCCCCCCGATCCGAGGCCGAAACGTCAGCATCTCGCAGGCGATAGAAATGGTCCCCGAATTGAAGGCGTCAATAGCCTCGGATCCTAAGATAAAGGACGTTGTAGATCTCGCGCTAAAACTGGAAGGCTGTGCGCGGCACTCTTCCGTCCATGCGGCCGGCGTCGTCATCTCACCAAAGCCTTTGCACGAGATCGTTCCAGTCGCAGTGTCGGCGAAGGATGAATTAACGAGCCAGTATTCAATGAACGATCTTGAAAGGGTCGGAATGTTGAAGATGGATTTCCTCGCGCTAACCACTCTCACCGTCATCAACGATTGTCTTATGTCGCTGCGGGAGCGCACAGGAATACAGATCGATTGGAGCACGATCTCGCTCAACGACGAAAAGACGATGCAATTGTTCGGCGACGGACGGACGGACGCGGTGTTCCAGTTTGAATCCGGCGGCATGCAGGAGATCTGCCGGCGTCTGAAGCCAAAGGAACTCGAAGATCTTTCAGCCTTGAACGCACTATATCGTCCCGGCCCGATCGACGGCGGCATGATCGACGATTATATTGCACGTCATCGGGGCGAAAAGCAGGTCCGGTATCTGATCCCTGAAATGAAGGAGATACTTGCCAACACTTACGGCGTCCTCGTCTACCAGGAACAGATCATGCAGCTCGCGCAAAAACTTGCCAGCTTCAGCCTTGGCGAGGCCGACATGATGCGTCGCGCGATGGGCAAGAAGAAGCGCGAGGAGATGGCGGTCCATGAAGAGAAGTTCATTTCCGGAGCGGTTGCAAACAAGATCGCGAAAGATAAAGCCGAATCGATCTTCAAGCTTATGGCCCAGTTCGCGGACTACGGATTTAATCGGAGCCACTCGATCGCGTACGCATATCTTGCGTTCCAGACCGCTTACTTGAAGGCGCACTATCCAGCATATTTTTACGCAGCGGTACTCTCTCACGAAGCCGACGACAGCGCGAAAGTCTATAAGTACTCTACCGAGCTCAGATCGATGAGCCTCCGACTTCTGCCGCCCGATGTGAACGAAAGCGACGAGGGGTTTACCCCGTCTGACGAAGCGGTGCGGTTTGGACTGAGTGCCATTAAGGGGATCGGCTCGGCGACGGTCAAGGCAGTCGTCGAAGCTAGAAAGGAAGTTAAGTTTACTTCCCTTTTCGACTTTGTCTCGAGGATCGATCAGGGTGCGATTGGCCGCCGGGGCCTGGAAAGCTTGATCACGTCTGGAGCGTTCGATTCACTCATCCCCGAAGAAATGTCGGCTGGCCAATGGCGTGCGAATCTGTTTGCGGGAATCGACCTCGCCCTTTCTGTCAGCCAGAAAGCCTGGAGCGATCGGGATCGTGGGCAAAACGCGCTTTTTGGTACAGACAGCGCCACAGACGTTTTCGAGCAGTCACTTCCCGACGTTCGGCCGTGGTCGCAGACAGAGATTTCAACGCAGGAGAAAGCCGCAGTTGGATTCTATTTGTCGGTTCATCCGCTCGATAACTACAAGGATATAGTCACCGGATTACGTATCAGGAACATCGCCGATCATGGCGAGCTGCGTCCGGGTGATACGATCGTGTTGGCAGGCATCGTATCGGGTTTCCAGGTCCGTCAGAGCAAAAAGGGCAACCGATTTTGTATGTTTCGATTCGAGGACGAATCTGGTGGCGTTAAATGTCTCGCGTGGTCCGAAGCCTATGGGAAGTTTTCGCATCTGCTAAAAAATGACGAGCTTCTTATTGTAGAGGGGCGAGTTGAGTCAGCGGAAGGGATGGATATCACGATCATCCTGAGCGAAGCTCGATCGCTTCGGGAGGCCCTGCCCGGCAACGCGAAATCGGTCGACATAACGCTGCCAGCGAAATTAGTTAACGACGAGTATCTGCACGATCTTCTTTCGCTCTTGAATGGCGCCGTCGGCAAATGCGAAGTCTACCTTGACCTCCCGGTAAACGACTTGAAGATCAAGCTTCACTCACAACCGATTCGAGTCCACGGGTCGAGCCAACTGGAAACCCAATTACGAAATCGCGGCTGCGAGGTTAATTGGATACTATGAGTGCAGTACTTATGGCAAAAGACAGCGACAAGACCGCGATGGAACGCGTTCAAACTGCGCGGCATCCAGATCGTCCATATTCCAACGATCTGCTCGCAGAAATTTTCGAGGACTTTGTCGAGCTCCATGGTGACAGGCGCTACGCCGATGATCCGGCTCTCGTAGCCGGTTTCGCTAAGGTGGATGACATTGAGGTCCTCGTAGTTGGGCAGCAGAAGGGACGCGATACTAACCAACGGCGCCATCGAAATTTTGGGATGCCCAAGCCTGAGGGATATCGAAAAGCTCTTCGTCTGATGAGGCTTGCGGAAAAATTCGGGCGACCCATTATCTCATTCATCGATACTCCTGGGGCTTATCCGGGCATTGATGCGGAGGAACGCGGCCAGGCCGAAGCGATTGCATTTAACCTCCGCGAAATGGCAGGCCTGAAGGTGCCGATCATCGTCGTTGTGCTTGGCGAAGGTGGTTCTGGAGGCGCACTTGCGATCGGTATCGGGGACCGCGTCCTGATGATGGAGAATGCCGTTTACTCTGTTATCTCTCCGGAAGGCTGTGCCGCGATCTTGTGGAAAGATGCGGGCAAGGCCGACCTCGCTGCAGCAGCGTTACGTCTTACGGCGTCTGATTTGATGGAGTTCGGCGTGATCGACGAAATTATTCCGGAGGGCTCTGCATGGGCGGTCGACGACAGCGACGACAATAGCGACCCAAAACGGAAGAGTTCATTCTCATTGATCGCCGGGCGACTGAAGGCTTCGATCAAGAAGAACCTAAAAGAGATGGTCAAACTGGATCCCGCCGAGATTGTTAAATCTCGGTATGAAAAGTTCCGCAAGATGGGCTCGTCACTCTAAAAGCAAAACCGGGGCGGCTCAAGACATTCTTCGAGCTCCCCGGTGCAAAAAACTCGCGAAAAGCTAGAAAGGAATGTCGTCGTCTCCGCTCGGAGCAGGAGCAGGCGCGGTAGCCGCACCGGACGATCGGTCAGCGGGGCTCGCGAACTCTGCGGGTGCTGATGACGAGTCACCCGAGTATTCCTCGCTACCACCGCCGCCGCGGGAGCCTGAGCTAATAAAGTGCATTTCCGTACCCTGCACTTCAAGCGTGTGGCGATTGTTCCCATCGCGGTCGGTCCATTCTTCGACACCGAGGCGGCCTTCGATATAAACCGGGCTTCCCTTCGTCAGATATTTGGCCGCATTTTCCGCCTGGTTACGCCATAAAGTGATGCGGAACCAGGTCGTCACATCCTGCAGCTCGCCAGACTTATCCCGCTTCTTTTCATTGGTCGCGAGAGAGAAATTGCATACGGCAATTCCCTGTGGTGTGTAACGAAGTTCAGGATCGCGTCCGAGGTTTCCAACAATTATTATTTTATTGAACGACATAGTAGGAGTCTCCTTCTGAGATAGTTTGTAGCAACGTTTCCGGATATTACATTCATCAATCCTTGGTGGTCAAGTTGCTTGTGCTAGAATCTTTCTTCGCTCTAGCTGGCCTCGCGCCCGTCCCAAAAGATGTCTCAGCTATTCGCTCCTAAGAATTTAAAACCATTGGCTCTGGGAACCTTTTCGACGGCATTGTTTTCCCTTCTGATATTGACATCGGTGACCGCCGGCTACTCAAAGCCGGTTTCGGCGGAATCCACTATTTTTACGAAGTGTTGGGAGTATGAAGTAAATCCGAATCTTAATGTTGGTATAGCAGCTGACGCCTCGACCGTATTTTTTCTGGATGATGAAAACAGGTTGCACGGGGTCGATCTCGAAGCTGGCAGGAAGGCTTGGTCGAGCGAGCTCGGAGGTGAGGTCGTCTCGAACCTGTTGCTTTTAGGCAACTCGATATTTATTGTCACGAACTCCCAACCAGACGTTTCGAACCTTGCGGTTAAGGCCACCCTCCGCGCGATAAGTCGAGAAACTGGAATCACAGATTGGAGCGTCGAAATACCCTCCTCACCGTTTGTCTGGATCGGTTCAAACGTCGGAAACGTCATCGTGGTTGGCTCAGATGGCTCGGTCTCCGCGTTGATGCAGGTAGGCGGAACGTTGGTTTGGAAAACCGACCTTAAATCGCGTGTGACTGCCGTTCCATTTTTTCAGGAAAGTGGAATTGAAGTTGCGACGAATAACAATGAAGTCCTCAATGTCTCAGGCAGTGAAGGGGAAATTCGCCTTGACTGGAAGTCTTCCTACTTACCGACGGCTATTCTGCGAGATTTGAACGATCGGCTTGTCGTCGGGGATGAGCGCGGGAATTTGATCGCGGTCTCGTCGGATGGACATCGGTTGTGGAGGTTTAAGAACGGCGCACAAATTTCGTCGGCGGCGCTTCAAGGGTCGGAATACCTTGCCGCGTCATACGATAACTTTGTGTACAAACTTTCTCGCAGCGGAAGGGTAAAGTGGAAACGCCGCTTGTCGGGGCGTGTGAACGACGGCCCTCTCGTTTTAGGCAACAGCGCCGTTATCTCAATCGTCGGTACCGGCAGTGTCTACGTCTTAGACTTAAAAAACGGAAAAATATCGAATCGAATTGAAATTGGCGATAACGTCACACCCCGCGTTGCAGCTGCCACACACGGCGAAGGATTTGCTGTTGCGGGACTCCGCGGGATCTCCTATTTTAGCGGTAGCAAATGTACTCCCAAATAAAAAGGCGGCGCACTCGCACCGCCTCAAAACAAAGCTGAACTTCAAAAATTAATGCGAGACAGAGTAGTCATGCATCATCGCATAGATCTCGTCCTTGATCAGTAGTTTCTTTTTCTTAAGGGTGCTTTCTTCGAGTTGCTCGTCGTCGCTGGGAAATGTAAGGTGGGCCAATTCGCTCAACCGATCTTCATAGCTTTGATGTTGGTGGACCAGATCCCGGAAAGCTGAATTACTCTTGATCAGTTCGTCCCTCACAACATCGGGGGTTGACATGTCCATAGCGTGTTGTTCCTCACTTGTCAATTTTCTCGAACCCGAGTCCGGACGTTCGAACGGACTGATTGGTGTTCAAGGACGATGTTAAACCAACTTCGCCCCACTTTCAAGCACCTCCAGAATTTTGACGACTTGATCTAGGCGAGCGACAGTCGCATAAGCACAGCATTTTCGGTGGGATTTGAGTAAAAGTTCGAGCGGACGCCCTTCTGAATAAACCCGTGCGATCGATAAAAACTGAGGGCTGCCACATTCGAGTCACGAACCTCGAGCCAGATGGCGGCCGCCTTTCGTTCGACGCAAATAATCAGGAATCGGTCGACGAGCATCGACGCAATACCTTCTCGGCGCAGTGTCGTTGCTATACCTAGGTTGTAGATCTCAGCGTCGCCGACATCTAACGGGATTCGCCCCAATATGAATCCAATAACTCTGCCGTTCAGTTGCTGAGCCTTAAGAATTACGGAATCCGGCCGTTCCATTTCTGACTGATACGAGCCGATCGACCACGGACTAAGCCCACACTCTATCTCTATCCGTTTCAACTCAGGGACATCGGCAAGCTCACTTCTGGTGATAGTGTACTTTTCCACCTAATAAGAGTTTGGGCGTGCCGCAGCGTCACCATTTCGAAGATAGATTGGTCGTGCCCCGCTACCGAATTCTTTATGGAGTGACGCGAAGGTTCCCACGCACTCGGCGAGTCCTGTTCCCGCGTCAATCCACGTCGTAGCTTGGGGCGCAGGCTGGACAATATTTTTAAGAAGATCAGTTTGAGCAAAAACAATATATCCAGGGAAATCCTTTAGGTTATCGACGAAGGTTGGGGCGGACATAAGCACTGACGGTTTAGTGCTCTTTCGGCCTCCGTCCTTCGCCTTTTCAAAAGCTTGCCAGGCGACATCGTTCTTACCAACTGGTATCGCCGCTATAAGCGGCTCCTCCGGTTCGGCCATATGAGCCATCGCCTCTAGCACCGACACTCCAATGCAGGGTACTTTGAGAGCATTTCCGAGGCCCGAAGCGGTTGCCATACCGATTCGGATACCCGAATAGCTTCCGGGGCCCGTCGAAACCGCGATCATATCCAAGTCCGCCAAGCTGAGGCCGGCTTCGTCCAAAATGGCTGAGATCACCAGGATTATCTTTTCTGCCCGTGAAGCAAGGTTTCCCTCCTTCCTGAGGATTGTTCCGCGTCCTTCGGTAATTAGTGCGAGACTGCCACCCCCGACGGCCGACTCGATCGATAAAATGTTGGTGTACTCCCGCTGCTCCTGCATGATCATTTTTCCCGCATTGCGGATGAGATCCGTCGGATCGACGGAAGTAGCCTTCTAAGCATATTTCGCATCTGATATCCGATACGGTATCCACTATCAAAGTCACCCTCGCAATCAACGGTTGCGTGGATCGCATTCGGGGGGATCCGCTTCATGATCTGCCGCAAGAAGCTGCGTGGATTCTTAAGTTGTGTTTCCAGACCAAGAATTTCGAGATTGCGTGCCCACTCTCTTTCTATACACCGCGTCAGCCACGTCGGCAGCGTTTTAGCCTCATCCGCAAAAGGGAGTCCATCGAGTTCGAGATCGAGATACTTGTGCGCGACGCCGACAGTTGCAATAATCCATCGCCGCCTCATCGGACTAACCACGTCAAGACATTTGGACCAATCGAATAGAGCCGGGCGATTTCGTACTGCATAGACGATGTCCCATAGTCGCTCACGGTTTTCGCCTCCATTCGTGAGCCAATGTACGCAAAGGACCCGAAAATGGTCTTCGGCACAAAGAACTCGGATGCGCTCTCCGTCTAGATCGACAAGCTCGGAGTTCGCCATAAGCCGAGACCACTCCACTGTATCCAGATGCCGTAATTCCCGATGTAAATCTATGCCGCCGAGCTTTTCTCCCTCGATCAAATGCTGAGCTCTTCTATAGTCCGAAGATAAGACGGCGAGGTCGATGTCGCCAAAGAAACGGGGTACCGATTCAGGATAATTCCGTGCCGCCGCCCAGCCTTTGATCAAGATGGGATCTATTCCATTTCGACGAAGCCCGCGAAACGCACTAATGATGAGGCCCTCCGCGTGACGCTTTCGCAAAAGGTAGTACCGATACTCATCCGTGAGTTGCTGGGTGTGACTCATGCGCAAAAAGGCAGCAGGGCTAGCTCTGCTGCCTACAATATTTTATTGCATGCGCAAGCTCAGGGAGCGACGCACAAGCCCGCACCGTTACAAGTTCTGCCGGGGCACTGACCATTTGGGCCGTTAAGGTTGCAAGCGCCAGGGCCATTGCAAACGCACGACGAAGCAGCCAAGGCACTCTGAGGAGCGACAAGTGATGCGATCACCGGTATCGCAACCATCGAAGCGAGCCCGATCTTCTTGATCACTTCCCGACGCGAGGTGCCCTCGAAATTCGACGGAATCTGCTTTTCAAGCAGATTGTTCTCACTCAGCTGGTCGATCGCCAGCCAGACAAAATCTTCGGTGACTTTGCCGCCGGCCTGGTTTTCGACGAGTTTTGCGATTTCCGACACGGAATTGTTGCCATCACACGATTTCCAAATCATCGCCGCCGATTGATTCAGACAGTGGGCCTTGTTACTTTCAAGATCGTATACCAGGACTTCGTCAGGAACCTCCTGGACAACCAGTCCGGTCTTACGTGCAATGGGATGTTGCGAGTTATTCATTTTTCTCCTCCAAACAAGATAGCTAACCGTACTCTCGGGGTTAGGTAATTTAAGCCAAGTTAATAAAATTGTCAAAAAAAGACAAAAATTTAATTGCGAACTCTCGTGCGTCTCCACGGGGGCTTTTTAGTATTATTGCATCACTTACCGCTGTGTTCAACACTTTTAATGAAAACTCGGTATTAAAATTCCTCGGAATTGTATGAGGAATTATCTCCATTATTCCTTGACCCACAGTCAACTGCCGAGGTTTCCATGCACCGTTTTCTACGTATTCCGTCAGGAGAACGGCACCGATAGGGATAGGTTTGATTCCGGTTTTACCCCCTAACTCCGTCACGGGAACTTCCTTCTCACCAAAATTCTCATCTCGAACAGATAAGTCGCGCGGGAACGGATGAACCATTCCGTTTTCGTCTATTACTGCGTACTCGTCCGAGTAATACTCGGCCCCGCACTTTACCATTTCCGCCACAAGCGTCGTTTTCCCCTGAAAACTATTGGCCGGGATAATTATCGCCTTGCCTCTCCGCCCGACGACACCTGCGTGAATAAATACAGTGCCGACAGCGTGTTCCGCGACGACGATTCGCAGCATACTGTTAAAGAACTTAAAGAACCGCGTCTGAGATGTGTCGTATGATGTGCGCTCGCCATCCTGAAACAGGAAAATCTTACCGCTCTCATCGGATGTAAATCCAAAGGTGTGTTCAGCTTCTGTGCTTTCAAGGATCCGAAAGCGATCAAGCAATGCTCTCCTCGCTGTTTGCTTCGCGTCCCTCAATAATTCTGGGTTGGACGCCTCAAGCTTGACCCGCACACCGTAAGATTCGAAAACGATTTCGCAATCAAATGCGCTCGAATGTCTCAAACTTTTCCTCGACCGAAATCGGTCGCAGCCTTATCCACAACCTTAGTGTCCTGCAAAGCTAACACTTTTAGTCACTTAGGTCAACGTTTTTTTCTAATACCTAGGTATGTGATTAATAGTGTTAAGAGTACGAAGGAGAAAAGCGCCAAAGAGTGAAAAATTCCCGCACTAACAATCGCCAGAATCACCAGGCCAGAGAGAATGGCCGAGGCGAAACCATATATTAGACTTACTGTAGAGTGTCCTTTGCCTTCGATAATAAGCTTTTGATAGATATGCTCACGATGAGCTTCCCAGATGCGCTTTCCACTGAGAAGCCTCCGAGTAAGAGTGAATACAGTATCAAAGACGAAAAACCATACGAACAACACCGCGAGGACGGGGAGTATCGGTGTTTCTAGCCGCGTTTCAGTTCCTGCCAGTAACGGCATCGCGGCCAACGTGAATCCGAGAAATGCACTCCCGACGTCGCCCATAAAAATCTTTGCCGGCTGCCAGTTATGAATAAGGAACCCGGCCGATGAGCACGCAACTATTCCCGAAAGCAAAAACGCGGACGGCATATTTAGGACGGAGGCGAGCACAGCCCACGCGACGCAGCTGACAATAGCCTGCAAAGCAGCGATCCCGTCAATGCCGTCCATAAAATTGTAAGCATTAAGCAGCCAGACTACCCAGACAACAGTGAAAACGAGGCCAAATACCTTCCCGATCGCGATGTCGATCGAGATCAAAGGTATGGCTAGTTCGGACCAGAAGCCAGTGTCCCGTACGAGAACGACAGCGGCGGTCACATGAACAATTAGCCGGCTCCAGAATGGCAGCGAATAAAGATCATCGAGCCAGCTGATTCCCGCTACAAGGAGTGCTCCGATAAAATAGCCCCAGAATATCGGCATGCCAAGACCGAAACCGATGACCAGGTAGCCGATCAGACAGACCACAACGATGACTAAACCGCCGCCCCGGGGTGTCAACATCGTATGTGAACTGCGCTCGTTGGGAACGTCAAGCAATCCACGGCTCAGGCTCCATCGGGTGAAGAACGTCACACCGAACAGAGACGCAAAAAACGCTGCGGAGAATAAGATTATCACTGAGGTCACACTCGCGAAGTTCATAACGCGTCTCGATATTTCTCTATCGCCGTCCCGGCCGAGTATTTCGTTATCGCAGATCTACGAGCAGCTTCGCCCATCGCCTCGAGGATTCCGCGATTGTGCAGAATCTCGTTGATGGTCGAGGCGAGAGACGCCGGATCGCCCGGTGGTACGATCCAGCCCACCCCGTCTTCCCGTACTACTCTCGCGAGTTCTGATCCATCTTCGGTCAAAGCAAGAATT
Organism: Pyrinomonadaceae bacterium; assembly: GCA_041745575.1. Taxonomy (GTDB): domain Bacteria; phylum Acidobacteriota; class Blastocatellia; order Pyrinomonadales; family Pyrinomonadaceae; genus OLB17. The sequence continues at coordinate 52,787 of JBGTIQ010000068.1, read as the reverse complement.
GGCCGGCCTGCCGCTAGAATGTTGTAGGTCCGGCTCGGCATTGATACGCCAACCATCTTCTTTACTAACGAGACCACCGCGACATCGCAAGCGTTTAGAAAAACGCTCTGGTCACTTCGGGGACGCGGATCGAGAATCGTTATGTTCTCTAAGGAAAGCTGCCTGACTCGAGTTTCAAGCCACTTCCGCTTAACTCCAGCCCCCAAAAAGATAAAATGTAGATCGGTCCGATGTCGGAGCGTACTCGCACACTCGACAATGCTCTCAAGATCATTCGGATGGCCGAGATTCCCCGCGTAGAGGAAGACGAACTTGTTACCAAGGCCCAGCTGATCTAGCAATTCATTGTTAGATCTTGGCGCCGGCGCGACCGATTCAAGTTCGGCCCAGTTCGGGATCGTCACGATGGGAATCTCAAGCCCTTCCGTCCTTCGCACCAGAAGTTCCTGCATATCTCGGCCGACTACGATTATTTTTGCGGCGTATTTGTAAAGCCCGCGATTAAAAAACGAAATTGTTCTCGCGATTAGCGAACCAGGTTTCGCTTGTCCTACTGCTATCAAGATCTCGGGATAATTGTCATGAATTAGCAGTGTATAAGAGGAGCCCTTGGCCAGAGCGGCGATGGCAACAACGAATGGCAGGCTCGGCGGCGCTGTTACAACGAGTACCTTATCGCCTGGTCGGAAGTTTCGGAGGGCTTTCAACAATATCGAAACACCAAGGGTCAACATGTTCACGAGACGGAATAGAACAATATTCTTGTCGAGCGTCGTGCCCGATGCACGAAAGATCTCAACCCCCTTATGATGTTCATGTTTCGGAGCGACGACGCCCCGCGCGGAATAACTCGGCTGTCCGCAAAGTACCTTCACAGCGAAATCGTCGGCTAATCCTTCCGCGATCCGTGTTAGATAATATCCAGTCGAAGTTTCTTCCGGGTAATATAGCTCGGTCACGACCCACAAACGATTCTTTTTAGTTGCCGATTCGTTTCGCATCAGTTCCGCGCTGCCCTGTCAAGAAGTCGGGCTGTCGCTCGCTCAATCTCCGGATCAGCTAGACAAGCTAATGCATGTTCGCGGGCGGATTTCGCCATCTGACTAAATCGTTCTTGCTCCATCTTAACACAATCCCTAATTGCAGCGTCCCACGCGATCGGATCTTCTAATGGAACGGCCCATCCGGATCCTTTTTGGGTGACTTCACCCCACACCGTGCGGTTGCTTATCAGAAGCGGGCAGCCGCAGGCCAAAGCTTCGATGAATACGTAGCCAAAATTCTCGGTCAGTGTAGGCAATACGAAGAAATGGGCCAACTGCATTCGCGCCAGAGTCTCGGGATAGGGCATCGGACCAAGGACGTTGAGTCTTATGTTGGCGGGAAGTTTTTGGGCCGCTGCCTCACACTCTTTCCAGTATTCTTTGTCCTCGATCGGGCCAACGACATCCAGCACGATCTCGCCGCTCGTACAGGATGATAAACGTTCAAGGAGATAATGTAGATTTTTCTTTCGGACGAGTCTCGATACAAAAACCAAACGCACGGCGCCTCTTCGCTTCTCCGGCTTATCCGAAAGGTTAAAGCCCGGTAGGATCGTTTTGGGCGGAAGGTCCGGAGCGCAATAGACCTCTATGCCTTTGCCCATGGCGGCTCGTATTTCGATTGCATCCGATTCGAAGGACGCTCGCCAAATAACATCTCGGTATAGGCCCGATAGTTTCGCATACTTGAGAAACAGGCCCTTTTTCACGGCCTTAAATTTCAGCGTTGCACCCGCCAACTCGCCGCATGGAGATACGATTACCGGAATCTCTGAAAGCCTGGAGCTTTTTCTCGCCCTCAAGAAGGTGATCGACGGCATGCTAAAGACACTATTTAGAAAGACAATATCCGGCGTCACTTCGCGTAGGAGGTCGCGAAACGCTCGGACAGTAAGCTGTCCGGCCTTGAGGTAGAAAACCTTTCCCGATCCCACCGAGTTCCATTCTCCGGTCTTCACGCTGTCGTAAGGTTTCTTATCAGCTTTTCCGTCATGATTTCGGGTAACGATGTAAAAATCGTAACTCTCTCGAAAGTGGTCCACTAGATTCACAACGGTCCACATGCCACCTCCGCTTTTAAAGCCAGGCAAGTAGTAATCACAAAAAACCATGACCTTCTTCCGTTGCATTTTAGTCGAGTGGATTCTCAGGAAACGTGCTTTTTGAGGTTTGTATAACCGAGGATGATCTTGCTCACGGTATGCGCGACATTCTCGACCAAATACTCACGCGGCGGTTTCCAGGTCGCAGGCTGCGAGATAGCAAGCTTGATAGTCTCTACGATGGTCTCTGGATTCGCGCCGCTCAAGATGTTGCTTCCGCACTCAATAGTTTCCGGACGTTCTGTCACATCGCGGAGCGTAATATTCGGGATTCCAAATATCGAACATTCTTCCTGAACCGTGCCGCTGTCCGTTAGTACACCAAACGAATTCTTTTCAAGGTGCACGAAGTCGAAAAATCCGAGAGGCTCGAGAAGATGAATCCGCGACGGATCGGTTGAAACACCGAACTGCTTCAGCTTTTCACGGGTTCGCGGGTGGACGCTGACGAGAACTTGCTTCTCGAATTGTTCGCCGATCTGCTGGAACGCGGCGAAGATGTTTGCAAGCCGGTCTGGAAGATCTACGTTCTCAGCCCGATGAAGGGTTACGAGAAAGTATTCAGAAGGTTTTGCGGACAGTTCACCTAAGATCTTGCTTTTTGAGATCCGGTCTTCGAAGTTATTTAGCACTTCGTAGATCGGGTTGCCGGTTACAAAAATACGTTCTCGCTCAATTCCCTCGGCGACCAGATTTTCTTTGCTGCGTTCAGTATAAGGAAGCAGTATCGAGCTCGAATGATCGATGATCCTCCGGTTTACTTCCTCGGGAACGCGGTCGTCGTAGCATCGATTCCCCGCTTCCATGTGAAAGACCGGAATTCCCCGACGGGCCGCAACGATCGCCGACAGCGCGCTGTTAGTGTCTCCGAGGATCAGCACCTTATCGGGTTTATGTTCAGCGAGAGCTTCGTCGGTCTTACTGAGAATCTGACCGATCTGCTCGCCAAAACTATTCGACCGGATTCCCAGATGAATATCCGGCGTCCTCACATTCAGATCCTTGATGAATATGTCGCTGAGACTTTCGTGATAATTTTGCCCGGTGTGGACCGTGACGTGTTCGCAGTGCTGATCCAGAATTTTCAGGACGAGACTGAGCCGGATTATTTCGGGACGGGTCCCGAAGATCGTCATGACCTTCATAAAATTTGCGTTTACTTTCCGGCGGCGAGAAAGAATTTGATCTCGTCGCTCGCCGACGCGAGCAGCTCCCGCAGCTCATCGATCGAAATATTGTCGTCTCTCGAGGAGTATTCGGTTGCTAAAGCCTGCACGAAATCCGCACCGTCCCGGAGCTCAGGCAACACAGGAAGGATGACGTAATAATCTCCTTGTTCGATCGTTCGGAAACACTCCTCTTCCGAGACCATAATCTCGTGCACCTTTTCGCCCGGCCGGATACCGGTGTATTTGATAGGAATTTCCTTTTCCCCCATTATCGCCCTGGCAAGGTCCACAATGTTTGCCGCTGGTACTTTTGGGACGAACGTCTGACCGGACTTTCCCACCTCTATGGCCTCGAAAACCGTATCGACCGCACGGTCAAGGCTAAGGAGGAAACGGGTCATTTCGGGCAGCGTGATCGTAAGCTCCTGACCTTTCTGGACCTGCTCGACAAACAAGGGGACGATCGAACCGCGTGACGCGATAACATTGCCGTAGCGCACGCACATGAAGCTTGTGTGCTTGCAGTCGCGGTTTGCCTCGAGCAATACGCGTTCCTGCAGAGCTTTCGTCATTCCCATAACATTGATGGGCTTACAGGCCTTGTCGGTCGAAATGCCGATCACCTTTTCAACCTTCAGATCGTTCTCACGTATCGCGCGAACTAGATTGGCCGCTCCGCCGATGTTTGTCTGAACCGCTTCGAATGGAAAATATTCGCAGGACGGCACCTGCTTCAGGGCAGCGGCGTGAAAAACGACATCGGCGTCCCGCAGGGCTGCGGTAAGAGCCGGATAGTCACGGACATCGCCGATGCGAAAACTCAACAGGTCCTGCGAATTCTGGTAGATCACATCGTCGGTCGCAGCCTTTCGGTGCATATAATCCAGACGCATGTAGTGCTGCTTCGCTTCGTCCCGTGAATAAACGGTGATCTTAGCCGGACGCCCAAGCTCACCCGCGAGCAATCGCCGGACAAGAGTTTGCCCAAGCGAGCCCGTCCCGCCCGTAACGAGTATTCGTTTGTTTTCCAAAAGGTTCACTGTTTCCACCTGTCCTTGATCTTTGCGTCTTCCGCCATTAGGGAGATCATTTCGTCCCAACTCATAGGAGCGAATCCCGTCACCGATCTAAACTTCGTCGAGTCCAGGCTGCGGTCGATCTTGCATTCCTCGTCACGCTCGATGGCCACATCGGCCCCGTACTTTTCGTTGATAAGATTCAAAAGATCGTACTTGTTTATTGGATCGCTCGATACGTGATAAAGCCCCGAAAGCTCGGGGTTATCGCGAATCAAGTTGTCGATTATACCGGCAAAGACTACCGTTGGGAAGCCGCTGTAAATCGCATTTGCATAACCCTTTACCTTTCCCCCTCGATTTGACAAAAACCAATCGACGAGGTTGTGTGCCGAGCCGATCTCGTGTCCGATGATCGACGTGCGCAGCGTCAGACAGTTGTTTCCGACAACCTCCCCGAGGTTCTTGCTTTTGCCGTAAAGGTCGACCGCATCCGGTATATCCTGCTCAGAATAATTGCCTCGGCTTCCCGAAAAAACGCAGTCTGTGCTGACGGTAACAAGTCGAAATCCAAATTCCTCTCCAAGTTCGGCAAGGCGATGCGGAAAGATCGAGTTAACCGTTAATGTGGTTATCACATTCTTTGAGTCGGGTATCTGCTTGATGATCCCGATGGCGTTTATGACCACATCGGGCCTTACCGTTTCCACCGTCTTGCGGATCGACTCGGGATCTTCAACGGAAACGTCGGCAAACAGGTGGTCGCTAGCCACAAGTGGCTCGAGCTGTTTCCGCGAACCGCGGGCCGTTCCGAACACTTCATGGGTTGGCCCGAGCGTTTGTATTAGTTTATGCCCGAGCATTCCGCCCGCGCCAAAAACAAGAAGTCTCATATTCGAAAGATCGAAAAGTATAGCAGCAGTAAGGTCGCTCAGTGATCGCGATTCCCTCGGGACAATACCGAGGCGCACGCTTCGTAAACTTCGTCGGCCGGTATCAGGCCGAGGCATTTGTTCGGGTATTCAATATTTAGACATATGGACGAATGGCAGCCTTCGCATTCGACCGTCCGGCGAAACAACATGTGCCCGGTGCCGAAGGGTTCAAACCGCCCGATCCAATCGACGGCTGAGAACATTGCAACGCATGTCGTTTCAACCGAAGCGGCTAAATGCATCGTACCGGTGTCATTGCCCAGATACAGCGAGCACTCACTTAGGGCCGCAGCGGCTTTTCTGACGTTTAACTCACCCGCTGCATTAGCGCCCCGTCCCCATTTCTTGATCAGCCTCGAACCCTTTTCTCGATCTTCCGGACCGCCGAAAATTACCGGGACCACATCATGAGAATCGATCAGCCGCTGCACGACCTCCGCATAACGAGACTCATCCCAGATCTTGGATTCCCACTTGCTACCGGGACCGACCGCGATCCGGGGACCGCGATATTTCGTGACGCCGTTTGCCTCCATCCACTCTCTCGACGCCGTCCGTTCTTCGTGGGTCAAGGCAAGGTCGGGGCCGAATTCCGTCTCCGAATCCACGATACCGTTTTCGCGCAACAATCTCAGAAGAAAGCTTCCCTCACTCTCGATTCGAGGCGTTGGCTTAGGAATTTCAAATGGAAGATTGTGTTTCTTAATAAACTCGGAGCCGATGATACTTCTGATCCCCGCAAGCCTAAAGAAAAGTCGGTCGCGATCGATCTGTCGGGCTGTCCGGTATCGCGTCATTAAATAAAACACTGTCTCGAACCGTTTCCGACGAATCGTCAGAGCGAGGCCGATCAGCCGGGCGATATCGCGAAAACCCCAGGACAGATTTGGATAGCTGATCCATTCATCAAACAGTCCCTGCTCAGGTAAAACGTCGCGAGCCGAAACATACTGCGGGTTTGCCTGATCGGCATTCGAGAGAAACGCGATCTTTGACTTGGGATAGGCATGACGAATTGCCCGAAAAGCCGGCACGCCGACAAGCGTGTCGCCTAAATGTCCCGTCCGGAAAACTAATATGCGTTTGAATTCCAAAGTCGAGCTACTCTTTCCGCAGCGCCGCTTCGAGCCCGGACAAAGTTACGGCCGTTGTTCCAACCTGTTCGACCACAAGTCCGGCGGCGACATTGGCCAGCCGAGCGGCGGTTTCGACATCTGCTCCCGCGCCGACCGCCACCGCTAGTGTAGCGATCACGGTGTCGCCGGCGCCGGTCACATCGTAAACCTGCCTTGCCTCAGCCGCCATTCGAATTAGCGGCTGTGATTTTCGAAACAAAGTCATTCCTTCCTCACCTTCCGTTACGAGTAAGGCTTCCAGGTCCAGATCGCCCAAAATTTTCACACCAGCTCGGTTAACGACGTCGCCGTGATCTTCAAAGTTACAAGCCTCCGCCGCCTCGCGACGATTTGGCGTCAGCAGCGCTGCGCCCGTGTACTTTAAATAGTCTTTACCCTTCGGATCGACTAGTACTGGTTTGCCGTTCTCTCCGGCTATTTTGAACAGTTCGTTCAAGACCCGGTTCGTGAGCATACCCTTTGCATAGTCTGAAACGGCGACCGCGTCGGCTCGGCTAATCTCGGCTCGGAGTTTCTCGACGATCGCATTTTCCGTTTCGGCTGATATTCCGTCGGCGTGCTCCTGATCTACGCGTACGACTTGTTGGCTGTGTGCGATGACACGGGTTTTAACGGTCGTCGGCCGTGCGCTGTCCCTGACAAGGTGATCCGACGAGACATTTGCGTTAGCCAACACGTTGGGAAATTGCTGGGCACCCTCATCATTGCCGACAATGCCGACTAGGATCGGTGTCGCACCAAGACCAGCAATATTTGCCGCCACATTCGCCGCGCCCCCGGCCGCGAGAGTTGTGTCCTTTAGTCTGACGACTGGTACAGGAGCTTCAGGAGAAATGCGCGAAACATCTCCCCACCAATATCGGTCAAGGATGACGTCGCCGATGACAAGAATGTGCAGCTTGGAAAACTTTTCGAGAATTTGCATTTAGAGGGCGTCGGAAGCTTCTATTCCTGGGCAATTGTCTCGTCCACGATTTCGCACCAAATATGGGCGACCGTAATGTGAGCCTCCTGGATTCTCGCCGTACGCTCCGATGGAACCATCAAAGCGGCGTCGCATAGCGCGGACAGTTTTTTTCCGTTAGCACCGGTCATTCCGATTATCCGACACCCTTTTCGTCGTGCCGCCATGACGGCCGCGATGACGTTCCGCGAATTTCCACTTGTGCTGATTCCGATCAAGCAATCACCATCTGCTGCCAGAGCGTCCACTTGCCGGGAAAAAATGCGTTCAAAATCGTAATCGTTTGCGAGGGCCGTAAGCGCGGACGTATCGGTTGTCAATGCGATCGCGGGCAGGGCGCGACGCTCGGTTTCATATCGGCCGACGAATTCGGCGGCGATGTGCTGTGCATCTGCGGCGCTGCCGCCGTTTCCGCAAATAAGGATCTTCCTACCAAGTGTGATCGTATCGACGATTATCGCGGCGCACTCCTCTATCTGACTACTGCAGTCGCGAATAAGCGAGTGGAACGTTTCGAGATGCTGGTTCAGGGACCGCTGTGCGGTTCCCGTGAGATCGTTTCGGGTTGTTGTATCGTTTAGGTGATATCCGCGAATTCTGTCGATGAGCCCGCTCGACGAGTAGCCGTCAAGAAACGGCAGTGAGACAACCTTTCCGCCTCTGGAAACTACAAAATCCGAGCCGACGATCTCTTCCGGCCTCCAGTCTCCGCCTTTCACGAGCACGTCCGGCTTGAGCTCCTTTATGAGCCGCTCAGGTGTCTGTTCGTCAAAAATCACGACCTCGTCGACGGCCGAGATCGCTGAGAGAATTTCGGCACGCTCTCGCTCGGGGGTATAGGGCCGGTCCGGCCCCTTGATTCTCCGAACCGACGCATCGCTGTTAATGCCGACAATGAGATGTGTCCCGAGCGCCTTGGCACGCCTGAGCAAATCTATATGACCCGGATGCAGGAGGTCGAAGCATCCGTTTGTGAAAACTACGGTTTCCATTGGAGCAGTCTGAATTTTTACGCGAACCCGTTTACTAACGAAATGACAGTTTAAAACCTAAACGAAAAAAACTAAAACCGTCGAACTCGAAGCTTTGCCAAGGGGCGAATTCCCAAGACCGCTTCGATTCAGCTACGCGACCTATAATATACTAAAGCAGTACATGGGATTTGATACAGTTATCCAAATCAAATAAGTTTTCTTAGCGGGTCGTGCGAATGACGCCTTACGACGAGGTGAGTACGAACGGAAGCTCTGGACCGGCGTCGGGACGCATTAAGTTGTACTGGACCTTCTTCGAAAGTTCTTACCAAATCCCTCGAAGGTGCCGATCTCGCTGCCGGAGAAGGTGCCTTTTCGGTCCAGGTCGCCGCTATTGGGCATGCCGTTACGGCTGTCGCCTTTGGTCGCGAGAACTGGAAGGTTCCGGAAATTCCGCCCTGAGGTCCGGGATCTCGACAGCGAATTTGCCGGATCGAGTGATATTTTAACCCGTACAAGTATACGACCGGCAGGAATCTTTAGGTAACGCAGCGGCAGTAGCGGTCAGGCACGTGAGCCCGCTGTTAGAGGGCGAAGAAGATGGAGAAGACAGAATAGTCATCCCAGGTTTAAGGGGATAATGGCAACTTGAGATGGTCAACTAGAAACGTACACAAAGGTCTGGCATGTTCCTCCTTCCAGGTTTAGTTTTCAACTCTATTTCAAACTCGATCGGGCTCATATTGTCGATACCCGAATGACGCCTGATGCGATTATAGTATCCATCGATGTAGCTAAAGATCTCCTGCCGAGCGTGTGGGAGATCCCTGAAAGCTCGGATCGGCTCAAACGTGTCCGCCTGTGACGAGTTCTGCCTTGAACCGTGAGAAGAAGCTCTCGGCCTGGCGTTGTCGTAGCAGTTGCCCTTACCCGACATCGACTGCTTCAATCTGCATCGCTGGAGCAGATCCCGATAATCTTTCGACACATATTGCGACCCGCGATCGGTGTGAATGATCGCACCACGCTTTATAAGGCCTCGCCTTAATGCCATCTGCAGACTTTGACCCCGAGCCCTTCGCCTCGAGCGAATCGGCGACCGACCAACCGACGACCCTCTTTGTCTTGCGGTCCTGAAATGTCGCCAGGTAGACGAACCCTGCGACGATAAGCGGTAGATAAGTGATGTCTCCCACTATCTGTTCGCCCCACGTGAGCGGCGGATTCACTTCCCGTAAGAGGTTCGGCGAAACGAGCTGTCGTGCCGAGAATCGGTCGTCTGCGGCTTAAATCTCTTTGGCTGTATCGCGATCAGATTCTGCTCACGCATCAGTCGCCTCACCAGAAACCTGCCCATCTTCAAATCATGCGCGATCCGTATCGCCGGCGATGAAACCAAAAGTACTTCCTGACGCGCTCGGCATCGCCGTTTTTTACGAGCATCTTCGCGGCTTCGCCGCTTCAGATACTCGTAAAAATAACTCCGGCTCACCCCGATCACCCGGCACAATATCCGCACCGGATAATTCACCCTTTCTTTGTCAATGAGCATTCTACGCGACGATCTTCCCTGGGACGGTTCGCATCACCTTCATTCTCGCGATCAGTCTATGGATGGTTAACTTGATTGCCCGAAGGACCAAGGTCTCGTCCGGGGCTGCTTGACCGCCATTGGCACGAATTAAGATCAGAGATTAGCGAGAGTACATAACGCGATGACGCCATCTGCCCACTGCGGAGCTATCTTTACACAGACATCATTTACGAAGTTCCGAAGCCTTCCATTGTGTGGACGATGCTCGTCCCCGAGATCGTAGAACATGAAATTCTCTACGTTGAAACCGTGTCGTTGAAGTAGCAGCTTTAGAGTGGAATAGGAATAGTATGCGACGTGGTCCGGATGTACTGGTTCCAGACTTCCCCGCTGTCCGCGCAGGCCGTACACAAAAAATCGCATCCCGGAATAGGCGTTGATGGTTGTTATGACGAGCCGAGTATTACGGTTCATGAAACGCTTGATCCCGCTGAGAAAAAGACCTGGGTTGTTGAGATGCTCGATCATCTCACCGGCGATGATAACGTCGAACTGTTTGTCGACTCGGACCTCCGGCAGATTCTCGAGATCGGCGTGAAAAAGATTGGCGAATCCCTTAGACGCTAGAACGTCGATACCCTCCTGGTCGAAATCGAATCCGTAAAGGTCATTGCTCACCTGGGCGAGATCTTTGTGCAGAAGTGTTCCGGCGTCGATCGCTTCGAGCGTGTATGGCCAGTTCGTACAGCCCAAGTGAAGAACGCTCTTGCCGGCTGAAACGCTTTTTATAAAGTCCAGTCGCTGAACCATCTGGAGGTGCTCTTTCATTTCATCTTGTATTTTCGTGGCGTCCTTAAGTTCTAACAAAGGCCCAACGCAGCAGTTCCTTATCGTCTTTCGTAACAAAGCCCACGACCAGCAATGTTCCGAGATAGATAAGGCCTCCGACGAATCCCGCGACGAGAAGTGAGAGATATGACCGTCCAAGAAGTGACAGAGCTAACTCTTGTACCAAAATCGTAACAGCTATCGCAAACACGATCCTTATTCCGACTGCCAGCCAAAATCGCCACTGGAACGCCCCGAGGAACCGACGCTCGCTAAATATGATCACCGGTATCGACACAATGAGCGCCGCCCCGAATCGCGCTGCGGCGACTCCTTCGGCACCCCAGTGTTCGGCGCCGAAGATCATAAGCGGTATCCCGATAAGCATCCATGATCCGGTCATTATCCCGGTTAAGATCGGAAAGCGAAATGCTTCGGCGATCTGAAGGGCCATAATTCCCATCGCGATCACGCTGAACGTAAGCCCGTGGAGAATCAGCAAAGTTGCCGAAGCGTCCGATAGCTCGTCGCCGACCCAAAGCCTTAGGAAGAGGGCTCCGCAGGTGACGAAGGTGGTAACCGAAAACACGACGATCGCGAGAACGATCTTATTAGCCCGCCGATAGAGGGTGGCGACACGTTCACGTTCCGAGAGCAACTCATTAACTACCGGGAAAGTAGCCTGAACGATGCTTGCGACGAAGCCGTGCATGTAGGTCGCGAGGACCATCGGGACGAAGTAGTAGGTCAGCTCTTGCGGGCCGAATTTTCTCATCACCCATGTTCTCTCAAAGGTATAGAGTGCGTTCGCGAAGACTTGGAAAAGAATTATGTTTCCGGCGTAACGAGCTACGGCCTTTACAGTTTCCAGAGGTACTTTCGTGAAAAGCTCAAGCGGCGGAAAGAGATGTCTCGCGCGAATATAAAAGAGAGTTGCGGTGGACAGTGATACCGTCAAATTCCAGGACAAAAGGGCGACGATGCCGAAACCCTGAAAGGCCAAAATGATATTTCCACCGCCGAGGAGCAAAGCATAGAGATTCATCAAAGCGACGTAGTTGTCGAAACGATGAAGGCCCTGAAGTACATACTGAAAGACCTGACTGAGCATCGCCGAAAGACCGACGACGGCCGCAATATACAAACAATAGGTGACCGCCTGTTGGTGCTCAGCGTCTATCAACAGAACATCACGGACAATTGCCGGTGCTGAGCCGATCAGTATAATCGCCCCGATCGCGCCGATGATGAGAGTTACGATAAAGGTCGCTGAGACGAACTCGGCAGCCTTTCCGTCTTCGCCAAGCGCCCGAAACTCAGGCAGAAACTTTCCGGCGACTTTGCCGATGCCGAAGCTAAAGGAGTAGCTGACAAATCCAAGGACTATCGCAAAGAGGCCGTACTGCTCACTTCCCAGATTCTTAACCAGAGCCGGCGTCGAGACGAAGCCAAGGAAAATGGGAAACAGCCAGGCCCCGACGCTGAAAAGCGAATTCGCGGCTAAGGCCGGACGTTTTGTTTTGGTGCTCGTCATTGATCGGGGTTACCCCAGAGCCTCCTCATAGGCTGCGAGGGCCGTTGCCGCCGCATCCCGTTCATCGAAATTTTCGATGACAAACTTTCTTCCGTCGGTGCTTAGTCTCGTCCGCAAATTCGGATCAGCTTTCAATTTCAAGATAGCTTTTGCCAGAGCGTCGGAGTCGCCGGCTTCGATCAGAATACCTGTCTTGAGGTGCTTTACCGCTTCGGGAATTGCGTACACATTTGTAGAGATACTTGGGAGCTTGAGGGCCATGGCCTCCAGAAGTGCAATCGGCAAACCTTCGACATAGCTCGGCAGTGCAAATACGTCCGCGATCCGAAAAAAGCTAAGTACATCGATACGTTCTTTTCCTAACGTGGGTGAATGTACGAGCCGCAGGGTGTCGCCGAGACCGTAACTCGCGATCGTTTTCTGTTCCTCTGCCGACGGCATCTGAGGGGTCAGCCAGACAAAAGTCGCGGCATCCTTTTGGGATCCGAGAATTTGACGAGCCGCTTCCAGAAAAACCCATCGTCCCTTGCGATCAATGAATTGTCCAACGCAAAGAACGACAAAACTGTCGGGCGGAATTCCGTGCTTTTGGAGTGTCCGCGTCCTGTCGAATGGAATAGCAAGAGCGTCGTCGATCTGTGGCGGATCGACCGCAGTATAGGTTATCTTGATTAGCTCCCAAAACTTCTCACTCACCAATCCGCGGAGGCGATTCTTTGTATCGACATTCGACGTGAAAAAATGAATGCCGGGTAAATAAGACACATATCGCAAACGCGTGGCCCAAAGAGCCTCGCGCAAGCTGGATGCCTTGGGAAGAAAGTTGTGGAGCGTCAGAAAAACTTTGGCCCCGCGTAAAGCCATCGCAGTCAGGAATGCGACCGACTGCCAAGGAGCAATCTCGATGTGGAAAACGGTACTGCGGACGTCGTATTTCAAAAGGGCGCGAAACGTTCGATATTCAACTCCGATCCGGGTAAGCTGGCGTGCGATCTTCCTTACAAGGCCGTTGGCGGGCTCCTGATCGAGATGATGATCGACGAGATCGTAGTTAACACCGACCTGCTTCAGATATTCTATGATCTCCGGCGAAGATGCCTTCGGGAGATGAACGATGATGTCCCAGTTCTCTGTCGCCCGCTTCATTATCGCGAGAAAGTAGACCTGGGCTCCGCCCCAGCTCAAATAATTCCATACGAATACGAGCCGGCGTTTCCTGTTCATGAAGTGATCTGGAAAATCCCGGACAAGAGTCGTTCGGGTTGCTTAAAAGCAGGGCGTCCTCCGATATCATATCCGAGGACACCTCGTGCGAAAATAATTACGCACGGCGTGCAGGCGACCGGCTTGCTCCACGCGCTTTCCACGATTAGGTTCAACCGTGCTGCAAACTCTTTCAACCAGGTTTTCAGGCAGCGATGCGTGAGCTTCTTTCTACTCAGAACCCGAGTTTCAACTTCCAGCCTGACGTTCGCCATAATGTCTAATAATCAAGCTCCGGAAATTTAACAAAACTTATATCGGAATCGACCATGAGTTCGACCAGCTCCTTGAAAGATGTTTGCGACCTCCAGCCCAGGATGTCCTCAGCCTTCGACCGGTCGCCGATCAGAATATCGACTTCGGTTGGTCGAAAGTAGACGGGATCTACCTTAACAACAAGGTCGCCCTCGTTCGTGTGCCGCGGTTCGGAACCCAGCCTGGCGCCGAAAATTTCTTTGTCCACCGACGCAATTCTAGCGATTTCATTTTCACCGGCGCCCGACCAATCAAGCCTGATACCGATGTGTCCGAATGCAGTCTCGGCAAACTCGCGCACCGAATGCGTTTCCCCGGTAGCGAGAACAAAATCGTCGGCCGTGTCGTGCTGCACTATTCGCCACATGCCTTCGCAAAATTCGGGAGCGTAACCCCAATCGCGCTTCGCGTCGAGGCATCCGAGAGCCAGAACCTTCGATTCGCCGAGCGCGATCCGCGCGACTTCGCGAGTTATTTTTTTCGTGACGAACGTCTTTCCGCGCCGCGGCGACTCGTGATTAAAGAGAATGCCGTTCGAAGCGAAGATGCCGTACGCCTCGCGGTAATTCACGATCGTCCAATATCCAAAAAGTTTCGCGACGCCGTAGGGCGACCGGGGATAAAACGGCGTCTTCTCACTCTGGGGAGTTTCCTGCACCTTTCCGAACAGTTCCGAAGTCGAAGCCTGATAGAACTTGACCTGCCGAAGCCCCGTTTCGCGGATCGCATCAAGAAAACGTAACGTGCCGAGACCATCAACTTGCGCGGTATAGTCGGGGATCTCAAAGGATACTTTGACGTGGCTCTGAGCAGCGAGATTATAGATCTCGTCTGGTGCGATCTTCTCGAGCAGACGGTTCAGGCTGCTCGTGTCGATGAGGTCGCCGTAGTGGAGGAAAAGCGTTTGATCCAGGATCTCAGGATTCTCGTAAAGATGATTGATGCGTCCGGTATTGAACGAGCTGGACCTGCGGATGATACCGTGAACTTCGTAGCCCTTCTCCAGTAACAATTCGGTCAGGTAACTGCCGTCCTGTCCAGTTATGCCGGTGATCAGCGCTTTTTTCATAAAGGATGTACATTAGGCAGAGTGCGACTCGAGAGTCTCTGGCAAATGTCGTAAATACCAATCGTAAACTTGTTCGAGCCCCTCGCGGAGTTCGATCGTATGTTTCCAGCCGAGGTCGTTCATTCGACCGACATCGAGTAACTTCCGCAAAGTGCCATCCGGCTTTGACTCATCAAGCACGATCTCGCCACCGAACCCGATGACGTCTTTTACCATCTTTGCGGCTTCAGTAATTTCAATGTCCGTCCCTGTGCCGACGTTTAGATGTGAGATGTCTTCATCATAGATCTGTCCGGCCTCAATCTCAGCCAGCGCAAACGAGATCGCCTCGGCAAGATCGTCAACGTGCATGAACTCGCGCCGCGGGCGGCCGCTGCCCCAGATCTGAACACTCGTCTCGTTTCGTTCCTTTGCCTCATGAAATTTTCGCATCAGCGCCGGAATCACATGCGAGGTCTTCAGATCGAAGTTGTCGTTTGGGCCGTAGAGATTGGTCGGCATAAGCGAGAAGAAGTTCGAGCCATGCTGGCGAAAGTAACTCTCGCAAAGCTTAATGCCGGCGATCTTTGCGATGGCGTACGGCTCATTCGTAAATTCCAGAGGTCCCGACAGCAGCTCTTCTTCTCGCATTGGCTGCGCGGCAAGCTTCGGGTAGATGCATGAGCTGCCGAGCAGAATTAGTTTTTTGACACCGGAATCGAACGCGGCGTGAATAAGATTCGCCTCTATCATCAGGTTCTGATAGATAAAATCCGCGCGGTATGTATTGTTTGCTAAGATCCCGCCTACCTTGGCCGCCGCAATAACAACTATTTCGGGTGAAGCAGAAGCAAAGAAATCGCGCACCTGGAGCTGGTCGGTAAGATCGGTTTCGGCCGAACTTGGAGTCAGAAGCTTTGTGAATCCCTTTTGCGTTAGACAGCGGACGACGGAACTGCCGACCATTCCGCTTGCTCCGGCAATAAAGATTTTCGTGTCGGGTGAGATCATTCTGAAAATCCCCGCTGAAGTATGAGTTCGCGCAACAAGACCGCCTTTTTCACTCGGTCTTTGTCAAAGGCGGTCAAATCCTTACTGCTCGTCGCTTGGCCGATAATTATTGCGGTGGTAATAGCTCTGGTAATAATAATAGTTGTCCTGCGAGCGGAGATTTACATTATTCAGTACGACACCGAATATCTTAGCACCGACATCCTGCAGCAACTGCCTCGCACGGCGCACCACCTGCCGCGAGCTCTTACCCGCATGAACGACGAGGATCACGCCGTCCACCATCGAAGCGATCAGAACGCCGTCCGTGAACGATGTGATCGGAGGCGAGTCGACGACGACATGAGTGAAGTGAACGGATAGCAACTTAAGAAGATTCGCCATCTGCTCCGAGCCGATGAGTTCCGCCGGATTGGGCGGGATCGGACCTGACGTCAGCAGATTGAGTTTCGTTCCCTCGTCCTGCTTGATAACTTTTAGAATCTCGGTTTCGGTCAGCTCAGTCGAAAGAATCGTACTCAGGCCATCACCATTCTCAATATTGAAGACCGAATGCAGCCGGGGCCGACGCATATCGGCGTCGATGATCAGCACCTTGGCGCCGGTCTGAGCGAGGCTGATCGCCGTATTCGTCGCCGTCGTAGTCTTTCCTTCGGACGGTAAACTTGAAGTGATCAACAAAGATTTGGGTGCGTGACCGGCAGTCGAAAGAAGTATAGACGTCCGGAGCTGACGATACGCTTCAGCGAGTGATGAACGCGAATCGGCATAGATCAGCAATTCCGAGTTCTGTTGGTCTTCGATCTCTTCACTCGTCGCTCCTACCAGTAACAGCTTACGTTTAGGAATCGAATCGATCGTCGGTATCGCCGCGAGGGCCGGAAGCTGAAGGTACGTTTCGATCTCCTCGGTCGTGCGGATAGTGTCGTCGAGATACTCAAGAAATAATGCCAATCCCATCCCGAAAAGCGTAGAAAGAAACAAGGCCGCCATAACAGTCATCAGCCTGCTCGGAGATACGGGCTGCTCTGGAGGAATGGCGAAACCCGCGACGCTGATGTTGTTGTCCGAGCCCTGCGAAGCGACATCGTTCGAGCTCTGCTGCTTGCGGAGATTCTCAAGAAAGCCGCGATTTGTATCGATGGTCTGTTCCAGAAGTCTGAGGCGGACTCCGCCGACGTTCTGGACTTGAGCTTCATTATACTGCGCGTCATACGCCGCTTTGATCTTGTTCTCCTGCGCCAGCGCCTGCTGGTACTTGGTTCGCAGATTCTCGACCAGGACCTTTGCTGTCCGATCGCGCAGCGACTGAACGTCTTCGTTATTTTTTTCGACAGCCTTGGCAAGCGACTCTTCGAGGCTGCGGATCATCGTGTCCTTCTCTAGAATTTCCGGAGCGGACTCTTTGTACTCCTGAAGTAGCCGTGCCCTTTCCGAACGGATCTCGGAGATCCTTTTCTGAGTCTCATTCTTCAGGACCTGAACGTTGTTTTCACGCTCGGTTATAAATCGTCCGCTTTCTTGTTCGGCGCGAGCTCGAATACTCTCGGGCGAATCTTTTATCGCAAAATATTCGGCTTCGGCTATTTTTCGTTGATTCTCGGCGACAAGAAGATCCTTATTCAATCCGGCGAGACGATCGAGCACAATAGTTTGTTCACCGCTCGTCTTCAAAATTCCTTCGCTTTTCTTGAGCTCGACCAGTTCGAGTTCGCCCGACCTGATTTCCGACTGCAGATCCGTAATACGCTTCTGCAGGAAGTCGCTGGTCTTTCGGCCCGTCCCGGACCGCTTGTTCTGATTTGCCGTCACAAAAGTTTCTCCGATGCTGTTGACGACAAACGCGGCCAGCTGTGGATTCGTGTGCCGGAACGAGATCTCAATGAGACGCGTGTCTTTCACCGTGGCGCGCGATTCGCGAACCGGCTCGACACTCATGCTTTTTCTAATGATGTCAACATACGGCGCCAATCTTACCGCGTCGGCGATCTCGTCGGATGAGATAAGCGAGGAATTTGCCGCAATCGAAATGTCCTCCGAATTCGAGTCCTTCTTCGGGTCGCTCGCGAGTCCGATCGTTCTCAGCATGGAACGCGGGATCCCCGTCCCTTCAGCCTTTGCCGTCAGGAATTCCTTGTTCGTATCAAGGCTGTGCTCCTTTACGACTTGGCGCAGCAAGCCCTCGGAATCCAAAAGTTGAAGCTGGGTATTGAAGTAAGACGGATCGGGATTTGAGAGAGGCCGCTGCCGCTCGTTTGTAACCAGATCGGGGTTCATCTGTTCGAGATCGACTTGGATCCGCGCCGTAGCGGAATACATATTCGGCTTGCGGGCCATGTAGATCGCGGCGAGCGTGGTTACCAAAACAGCGATACCGGCGACCAGCCAAAGTCGCTTCCGTATCGCTTTCCAGTAATCCAGCAGCTGAAACCCTTCGGGTCCGTAATTCTCCCGGTACGCTGAATAACGACCCGATCCGGGTATGATTTGCGGCTCAAAATGCCTTTCCAGTTCAACCGGTTCGTTGAGCGGTTTCTGGATAATGTCACGAGTCTCTTTCATTCTCTGATTTTCTATTTACTAGGGTACCCGATAAAAGAGCGAGGGTATTCCATTCGTCAGCGATTTGCCGATCGTGTTTAATATGCTTTTTACTTTATCCTCGCTGACGGCGACGACGTCATTGGGTTCGAGAAATGGATCGGGGACCTTTCTTTTATTTATATCATCCAGATCGTAGATCAGCTCCTCGCGTTCGGTACCGCCCGGCTTCTGACGCAGGACACGGATCTTTCCTTTGTCGGAAGCAGCCTTGAGACCCTCGGCGGAAACAATTGCCTGGGTAAGCGTTATCGGCTCCTTCATTTCCACCGTCCCTTGCTTGTTCACATTTCCGTAGACGTAAACAAGGTCGGCCTTCATCACCGAAATAATATCGCCCGGCCGAAGTACGAGATTCTCTTTTGCCTCGAGGACGTCCTTTAGACGGAAATCGAGAAGCGCAATTTCATCGTTATCGCCGAACGGTGCCTCGTTCATCTTGCAGTTAGAAGTGCTGCCAGTTCTTGCGACAAGAATGCGAGTGCCGGCTTCTTTCGACGGGCCGCCCGCTTCCGCTATTAGCTCGAGCAATCTGACGCGACGACTGACCAGATACTGGCCGGGCTTTTCGACAGCGCCGATAACAGCAAATGCCCGAGATCGCTGAACGACAGCGACAAC
The DNA here is from genome assembly GCA_041745575.1 of Pyrinomonadaceae bacterium. Lineage (GTDB taxonomy): Bacteria > Acidobacteriota > Blastocatellia > Pyrinomonadales > Pyrinomonadaceae > OLB17. The sequence goes on along the minus strand of JBGTIQ010000068.1, from coordinate 33,752 downwards.
GTTCACCTCTGGATTCTTTAGGTAGTCCTTCCGGTACGCGTCGGCGACGTCATTTGCCAGTTCCCGCTCGGTCTTACAAATCGCGACGACCGGCTCGTTCAACCTAAACAAATTGATCGTGCCGTTCGGATTAACGTTGACGCGTTGCGTTAGATCGGCGTGTCTGAAAACCTGGATCTCGAGCTGGTCTTGAAACCCGATACGATAACGCTCGTCTTTTGGCTCGGTCACGGCAAAGGGATCGGACGATTTGATGTCAGACGCCTTTTGCATCACAGGATCAGTGGTCTGAGCCGAAACGACCGAGATAAAAGCTACACAAAGCGCGCACAAAAAACAGAAATTGATAAGGGCTCTCATTTTATTAAACTCCGTAAAAGCTGAAGGCAGATCTTTTGAACTGCGCCTTTGATTGTACCGCCGTATGTAAAGTTGTTTATGAATTAATGTCAGCGCAACCTAAAATACTTGTAAGGAAAGTAGTTTAGCAGACAAGATAGGCTTTGAAAACCACCAATTTTAAAACTTAGCGGAATTTAGCTAAACTCGAAAACACACGTCGAACCCGCCCCTTTTATGGAAAATGCGACGCCGATGCTTCGGCAGTACCTCGATATCAAAAAACTCTACCCGGGAACCCTCCTTTTCTTCCGGTTGGGCGATTTTTACGAGCTTTTCAATGAAGACGCGATCACGGGTTCACGCGAGCTGCAGATCACGCTAACGGCCCGCCACAAGGATTCGCCTAATCCCATCCCGATGTGCGGCGTGCCGCATCACGCGGCTGCAAGTTACATCTCACGACTCGTCCGGAAAGGCTATCGGGTCGCTATATGCGAGCAGGCCGAACCGGCAACCAAGGGAACAAAGCTCGTCCGTCGTGAAGTCGTTCGCGTTATTACCCCGGGCACCGCGGTCGACGAACAGCTCATCGATTCGGCTGAATCAGTATTTTTGGCGGTGGTATGTTCGGACGGCGACACACATGGTGCCGCATTTCTCGATGTCTCGACTGGGATGTTTTCGGCGACTCAGGTTGCCGGGCCGAGCTCGTGGGAGCAGATATGTGAATCGCTTGAGAGCTTTGCTCCGCGCGAAATTCTGTGTTCAAACGCTCTGGCTCGGAAGGTTAGAGAAAGATTCTTTGGCTCCGATATGAACGCCCAACTACCCGGAATGACCGGTGATTCGGTAGCGGGCGATGCGAGCGGAAGAGCGGTGACCGAGCTCGAAAATAGTTTTTTCGATGCCGTTGATGCTGAGGCCCTTCTCAACCGCCAGTTCCGAGTTAATGCGCTGGACGGTTTTGGATTGGCGGGCCGAGCCCAGGCGATCAGGGCGGCCGGGGCCGCGTTGAAGTACGCGAAGGAAACGCAGAAGGCGGCGGCTGAGCACATCACCGATATCTCATATTTCGAATCGCGAGATGCGATGGTGCTGGATCCCGTCACGCTTCGTAATCTCGAGATCGTCGACGCACGCGGCGAAACCAACCACACGCTTTTTCACATCCTGAATAATTCGATCACGAGCATGGGCTCAAGATTATTGAAATCGTGGCTCGTGCGGCCGTCGATAAAACGCGGCGAGATCCAGACTCGGCAGGCGGCGGTAACGGAGCTCGCCGACACGATACTCCGCGAGAAGATCCGCTTTTTGCTAAAGAAGGTCGCCGATCTCGAGCGGCTGATTGGGCGTTTAAATCTGAACGCCGCGTCGGCCCGCGACCTGCTCGCGTTGAACCAGTCTTTGTCGCAGGTGCCCGATGTAAACCATTCTTTGGCGGACGTCAGTTCCCTGCTGTTGCAGGTTCTGAATGAAAATATTTTCGAGCAGCCCGAACTCACAAGCTTGATCGACCGGGCGATAGTTGATGAGCCGCCCGTGAATCTTTCGGACGGCGGAACGATACGCGACGGTTTTAACACTGAGCTGGACGATCTCCGCAATATTTCACGTTCGGCGAAACAGACGATCGCAGGTTTCGAGGAGCATGAGAAAGAGCGCACGGGAATCTCAAATCTCAAAGTCCGGTTCAATAACGTGTTCGGATATTACATCGAGATCTCGAAAGGCAACGCGTCGAAAGCTCCGGAGGATTACGAACGCCGCCAGACGCTCGCCAACGCCGAACGATTTACCACGTCGCAATTGAAAGAATGGGAAGCCAAGGTCCTCGGTGCCGAAGAAAAGATAATCGCTCTCGAAGCCGAGCTCTTCAACGAGGTGCGCGAAACCGTACGCGCGGAAACGCACAGGCTCCAGTCAACGGCACGTGCGCTCGCAACTCTCGACGTCCTCGCGGCCCTCGCGGAAACAGCGGCTTCACGAAATTACATCGTACCAAGCCTGCACGACGGCGACGAGATCGAAATAAAAGCTGGGCGTCATCCGGTGGTCGAAGCCGCGTTGCGCGATTCATTTGTTCCGAACGACATCTACCTGAACAACTCGACCGATCGATTGCTGATCGTTACCGGTGCAAACATGGGTGGAAAATCGACGATCCTCCGTCAGATCGCGCTGATCCAGATAATGGCCCAGATCGGTTCGTACGTTCCCGCGTCGTTTGCTCGGCTGCCGATCATCGACCGGATATGGACCCGCGTCGGAGCGTCCGACGATCTCGCGTCGGGACGTTCAACTTTTATGGTCGAGATGACCGAGACCGCGGCGATACTGCATAATTCGACACCGCGAAGCTTGATCCTGCTGGATGAGATCGGCCGCGGTACGTCGACGTTTGACGGGCTGTCGATCGCCTGGGCAGTCGCCGAGTATCTACACAATTCCCCCGAGCATTCCGCGAAAACACTTTTCGCGACGCATTATCACGAGCTGACCGAGCTTGCTGAAAATCTTCCCGGTGCGAAGAACTATCAACTCGCCGCGACCGAACACGCGGGCGACGTCGTTTTTCTTCACAAGCTTCAGAAAGGCAAGGCTTCGAAATCTTATGGCATTGCCGTGGCGAGACTCGCCGGTTTGCCGGCTTCGGTTATCGAACGGGCGAAAGACGTTCTGACCAGACTTGAAAGATACGAGCTCGCCGTTTTCGCCGACGAGAAAAAAACCGGACTCGGCGCCGCCGCGGCGGCTAAGGTAGCGTCGCAGGTTTCACTTTTTGCGATGACAAATGAGAACGCGATCGACGAGCTTCGGACGATCGACGTGGATGATCTCTCGCCGGAAGAGAGCAAAGAATTCCTGCATCAAATGAAACGAAAGATCGTCTAGGGGATGGTGAATAGTGAATAGTGGATCGTTGATCGTTGATCGTTGATCGTGAATCGTTTGGCAACAATATTATCGACGAGCCACGAACCACGAACTACGAACTACGAACCACGATCCACGATCAACGATCAACGATCCAAACGCATGTCTTCATTAACAATCGAACAAAAGATCGGCCAACTGTTTTTTATCGGAATTCCCGGTCCCGAAATGAGTGAAACCGCGCGTGAACTTTTGGACAGGATCCAGCCCGGAGGCATCTGCCTGTTCTCGCGGAATGTGCGCGAGCGCCGCCAGACACGCGATTTGCTCGATACTCTGCGCGAACTCTCGCCCGTCATTCCGTTTCTCAGTGTCGATCAGGAAGGCGGACTCGTCGATCGGCTCAGACGCGTCGTCACGCCGATGCCCGCGGCCGAACGCATCGACACCACAGACGAAGCGGCCGAGTTCGGGAGGATCGTCGCGGACGTCCTACTCGCTCTCGGGTTCAATATGGATTTCGCGCCAGTCGTAGATGTGGTGAACGCCGATCGCGGGCGATTTTCAAACGGACTGCATTCGCGTGCGTTCGGCAGATCGAAGGAACGATCGACGGAATTAGCTTCAGCATTCCTGACCGCGATGCAGAACGCGGGATGTATTGGATGTCTCAAACACTTTCCCGGATTGGGTGCGTCCGAGGTCGATTCGCACAAGGAACTTCCATCGGTTGCGGTTTCTGAATCCGAGTTCTCGGAGACAGATCTGTTTCCGTATCGGTCGTTGCTGGCGAGCGGTGAGGTCAGGAGCGTGATGGTTGCTCACGCGGCTTTCCCGAACATTCGCTTGCAGGATGCAGATCAAAATGGCAAACTTCTACCGTCTTCGCTAAGCCCTGCCATAATTTCAAAACTTTTACGAGGCGAACTTGGATATGACGGGCTTGTCCTGACCGACGATCTGGAGATGGGGGCGATCGTTGATAATTACGGGATCGGCGAAGCCTGCAAAATGGCGATCACCGCCGGAGCCGACATGCTGGCGATATGCGCCGGTGTCGATGCGATAAACGAAGGATACGCGGCCATCTCAGACGCAGTGAAGAATGGAGAGATCAGCGAAGAAAGGATCGATCAATCTGTCGCCCGGATCTCTTTGGTAAAAAAGTCTCTTTCCCAACCGTCGCCGTTCGACAATGAGCGGCTTGATTCTCTCTCTGATGAGATCGCCGAATTCACGGCGCGTCTCAAATAGAAACTACGGAGGACCAACCGATTTGCGCTATTTCCTATTCTTAAGTTTTACGCTTGTCTTGACCTTGACGATCGCGTGCCGAAAACAGAGCACGGAATTTGTCACCGTCGCTCTTTCGGAAAAATTTACGACGCTAGATACGCTGACGAGCACCGCCTCGGACTCTGCAGCCGATCGAGTACGAAATTTGATCTTCAACACGCTTGTCCGAAAAAACGAGTCGTTCGATTATGTCGGCGAGCTCGCGAAGGACATTAGTGTCTCGCCCGACGGAATGACTGTCACCTTCACGCTGAGGGACAACGTAAAATTTCATAATGGCAAAGTGTTCACGTCCGCGGATGTGAGATACACATTCGACGAGCTTTTCAAGAGCAACAGTTTCAAGTCGAAGGCATTTTTCGATACGGTCCCGATCGGCAAGGGTGAATCGACCGACGCTAGCAAAGCGGCTTCCGCACCTGCAAACACGAACTCCAACGCCGGAACAAAACCGGCGGAAGAGCCAAAGACGAAAAGTGTTCCGCACATTATCTCCCTGGAAACTCCTGATTCGCAGACGGTCGTCATAACCGTTACGAGGCCAGCTTTAAAAAATCAACTGCTGTCGAATCTGGTTGCGATCCCGATGATCCCCGAAGGTTCGATCGACCAGCAGAAAGATCAGCCCGTGGGTTCCGGTCCGTTCAAGTTCGTAAATTTTGATCAGTCGCAGAACATCGTCGAGCTCGCCGGTAATGCGGATTATTGGGAAGGAGCACCAAAGGTTGAGAAGCTCCGTATCAAGACGGTTACTGATGCGAACGCATTGCAAGCAGAACTTCAGACAGGCGGCGTCGATCTTGCTCCGAATCCATCGAACCTGCCGCCGGACAGCGTCAGATCGCTGGGTGCGAGTCCGACGTTGAAGGTCGAACAATCTGACGGATCGAATATTCAATATCTCGTATTCAATACCCAGTCCCCGCAACTGAACAAGACCAAGATCCGGGAAGCGATCGGTTATGCCATCGACCGTCAAAAAATAGTTTCAGAATTATTGTTCGATCAGGCGAAAGTGGCCCATTCAATAGTGCCTCAGCAATCGTGGGCCTACACGCCGGGAACCGAATACAGATACGATCCGGCAAAGGCTAAGCAGCTGTTGAAGGAAGCCGGGTACAAGAACGAGCCGATAGTTTTTAAATACAGTTCGGGGAACGCGTATGTGAACCAGTACGCTCAGGTGATCCAGAATTCCCTGACTGATGTCGGCATCAATGTCCAGATCGAGACGCTTGAAGTGAACACGATTCGCACGCAGCTTGCCCAGGGGCAATTTCAGATGTACACAGGCATCTGGATTGGCGGAAACCAGGACCCGATCTTTCTTCGCGATCTGTTTACGACGGGTAAGATCCCGGGAGGGTCAGTCGCGTGCTGTAACCGCAGCCGATACTCGAATCCGGAGCTCGATACAATTCTCGAAGACGCAGTGAACGCAGTCGACCGCGAGACCGCGAAAGAATTGTACGTAAGGGCGCAAGACATCGTGAGCCGTGAATTGCCGCTATATCCGCTCTGGTATCCCGCGAATCTGGTAGTCGCGAACAAACGCATCGGCAACATCAAGATCAGCGGCAGCGGCGACTGGAGTTTCTTGAAAGATATTACGGTTAGTGAGTAGGCATTTGTCATTTGTCCTTCGTCAGTCGTCCTCGGTTTCTTTCAACGTTCTGTTCTCTGGTCTTTAGGGGACGGCGATAAGGACGAAGAGCTAAGGACAAATGACAAAGGACAAATGACCGAAGCTAAGTCACTTGACATTTAAACCTCACTCGCTAGAATCTTTCTTTGCGATGCGGGAGTAGCTCAGTGGTAGAGCGCGACCTTGCCAAGGTCGAAGTCGCGAGTTCGACCCTCGTCTCCCGCTCCAAATTTTGAAAAGGAGAAAGGATAAAGGAGAAAGGATAAAGTCTGCGCTTTACCTTTACCCTTTATCCTTTCTCCTTTATCCTTTCAAATACGGCGGCGTAGCCAAGTGGTAAGGCAGAGGTCTGCAAAACCTTTATTCATCGGTTCGATTCCGATCGCCGCCTCCAATCTAAACCAAGACATACCAACAGTTAGAAGTATTGCCATTATGCCTCCAAGCTGCGTCTGTGTGCCTATAGTGTGCCAACCTTGTAGAATGATCTCTATATGTCGATTGAGCCAATCAAACTTATGTTCGATGGACGTCTTGTGAATGCGCCGTCGAAATCAATAAGGACGGCGAATACGTTTGTACGACGACAGGCGGACGTTTCGTGAAGTTTGCTCGCGGTGTAAACCTGCCCATAGCCGTCAAGCAGCATAATGAGGCAAATGCGTCGATCCCGGATTCACCCCCGGATCCTGCATCTGTAACAACTCGGGTCCCACCACAGATAAAGAATGCGACTGCCTTCAATGTGGCTTCAGGCGAAGCAATAGCTCTCGGCGTCCGACAGGATGCCTTTTGTCACTTCTTCGCTCCGTTCTCCGCTGGGCAATACGAAGTGCAGCTTCGCTTGGATTGGAGTGATATGGATTCAGAGAATAATCCTACCCTGGACGCAGATTTTATCATTCCAGGAACGACGCGGTTCGATAAAGGTATGAATGCCGACCCTGCCCATCATACTAATCGCAAGTTCGATGTATCGGCCCAGAGATATCTCTACGACTTTGAGTATAAAGAGGTAAGACTTCGATTAGTGGTCCAGTTGACTGTAGGTCGGGAGATAACCGGCGTGGCGAATATTGCGTGATGCCTCCATCGCCCCTGGGGTACTGGATAGCGAGTTACCCATTTCTAGTACCGGTTCGATCTGAATGATATTCCTCGAGCTTATCTCCGTAAAGCATTTTAGTTAGCTTCTCACTCGCGTTCTTTTGCATTGACGGTAAAACGTGAGAGTACGTATCCATCGTTAGAACTATTGTCGAATGTCCCAAGCGTTCAGCAACGACTTTAGGATTTTCCTCCGCAATCAATAAAAGTGTTGCGTGCGAATGTCGAAGGTCATAGAGCCGGATCTGTGGGAGACCAGCGTTCTTAAGAATTGGCCTGTAGTATCGATATGTAAGATTAGGAATTGAAAGCGGCGATCCTAAGTCCGTACAAAAGACGAGGTCGTGACGTTCCCAAATTAATCCGTTCCTCAATCGGGTCTCGTTTTGCTTCCGTCTATGCGTGGATAGTTTTTGCATCAACGGTTCTGAGAGGGTAATGATTCTCCGACTCTTCGCAGTTTTCGGTTTCTCGAATGTCCAACTTCCTTTGTGCCGGACAAGCGCCCGATTCACTTGAGCCGTACACCGATTGAAATCGAGATCGCTCCACTGAAGGGCCAGGTACTCTTCAGGGCGCATGCCGCTGAGAAGAGCGAACTCGAATATCAGACCTTGAGGCATTGCATCAGCGACATCGAGAAAACGATTTGATTCGTCGGGTGAAAGAACTCTTCGTTCTTTATGCGGTACCTTTGGCAACTCAACAAACTCAGCGACATTCTTTTGGAGAATGTTCCAACGCACAGCTTGTTTGAGGGCGTTATGAAGAGCCGAGTGAGTGTGCCGGACTACTCGAGCTGAAAGACCCCGCGCCAGCATGTCTGCATACGCACGTTGGATGTCGACCGCCTGTAACTTTTCAAGCTTTTTATCACCGAGTGGTTTCCGTATGTACCGGGTCAACAGTGAGGCGTAGCCATCCGCCGTGCGGGGGCTCACCCGCGATTGAACAACACCTTCGAGCCACTGGTCGAGGAAGTCATTCAGAGTGAGGGTAGAAGCTTGGGTAGAGATTCCCAGATCCTTTTCGCGCAGCTTTGCATTCAAGTAATGCTGAGCGTCCTTTTTAGGTCCATGAATCGTCTTACTGGCATAGATTCTCCTGCCTTTAGAATCCCGTCCGTTGAAAATCCGAACTAACCAGGTATTTCGTCCGCGGTTTATTATTTGTCCTGCCATTGGATTGTTCTTCCTACTAGAAATAACTATATCGCATACGATAGCATTAATGCAATATAAAATATATCGCTTGCGATAACGTTTGTGCTGAACTACTATTTGCATGATGCCACTATTGAGTACCAGTGACGCGGCTAGGAAGCTTAAGATCTCTCCCATCCGAGTGCGACAGCTTATCCAGAACGAACAGTTGCCGGCAACGCGAGTGGGACGCGATTACGTTATTGATGAGGCGGATCTTGCGTTCGTTAAGAAACGAGCGAAACCTGGAAGACCTAAGAAAGACTCAAAGGTCTAAGCCGGACTAGTCTTCTTCTCGTTTTCTGAAGCTCGTTTCTTAGCAGCCGTCCCCTTGTTCTTAGTCATTTTTTATTTGCTTTCGATAACGTTTCGCGGCGGTGACAATCTCTGGCACTCAGAGTGTGCTCGGCGTGTCACACTGCCGGGTAATCAGCTTAACGCTGATTCTTCGACTCTCGCTCTCTCCGCGCGAAGTAGGCTTTCGCATCCCTGGCCAGTTTCGGAGTTCCCCAACCGTACGATTCCGGCACCCATGTCCCGCGGGGAAACCGTTCGCAGTTCTCTTTCATCCATGGAATCAAGATACGTAGGCGTAATGCGGGCGATACCGTGAGCATTTCGTCGAGCTTTTTCTGGATCTCAAGGTCTCCCACTCTTGTGTTGAGGTCATTGAACTCTCGAACTCTTTCTTCGAAGTCTTCGGGCTTTTCTTCCTCGGCATATCTGGCTTCAAAGTAGTCGCGAATCAGGCAATAGTCTTCATTGGAAATAAAGACATGTGTCTTGCGAATCAGACCGTTCATCCGGCTATCGAACTTCCCCACTCGTGATCTCCTTGTGCCTGACTAATGATTCCAACATTTCCAATCGGTCAGCGACATCGAGCATTTCGACACCCCTTATTGATTGCTCCAAAATAATGGCCGCACACCTAACCTCTACGCTTGGGTTCTCACAGTTGAGATTGCGCTCGAGGGTGTCTAAAGCGGATAACGTTATAGATTGCAGCCGGGCGATGGTGTTTTCTAGAATTCCGCGTCGCGCCCTGCGATATTCATCGATGAAGATCTGATCTTTCATCCATCGCCAGTAGGTCGTCACCGCAATGTTTGCTTTTACGCACGCTTGCTCAATCGTTCGCTCCGTTAGCAAAAGCGCGATCAGTTTCTCTTGTTTGGCTGTTATCTTCTTAAAACCTTTCATTTCTTTGCATTTCTTCTCATCAGTGCTGAAGCATCGTTCCTAGGTTTCTAGGTATTGTGGGTATAGCTATATAGGCGTACCTACAATACCTACGAATCGGTCCCGGGTTTTGAATAAAGAAAGGGGCTATTTTTCTTTCCTTCGCCTGTCCTGGTTAGCTCACCACGTTCAACCATTTCACGGAGAGCTTTGGAGATGACGCCCTGCGAGTATCCTTCGACCCGCTCCTTAATTTGCTTCTCGGTCAGAATCTCGCCAAGACGAATAGCGATCGCGATTTCTTTCCCCGCGTTGCGAAGCGTAAAACTTTGGAGATCTCCTTGTTCGGTAATATGCCCTGTCGCTTTGTCCAGCGCGATCACGGTTTCCGGTAAGTCCTCACCGTATCGCTGGATCGTGGCAATAGTTCGTCCCTTATCCCGCTTTCGAAGCTGAATGTGGCAGTCAACGGCTCCGAAGATTGCGGTTGACCCGAGTAGAGCATCGCCGCCACTCCTGTCCATTTTTGAATCATGGTGGAGTGCCAGGATGTGGCAGTTCGTTTTTCGGGCGAGATCTATTAGCGGTTCAAAACCCCGTGCCATAGTTCCGTAGTCGTTGAAGTCACGGACTCTCAGAACACGCGATAACGGGTCGATAATCACCAACACCGGTTCGAATTGGGCGATAGCGTGAGCCAACTCTATCAACGCATCGTCGGGCGTAGTTCCTGTGTGGACGAGAATGTCATCAGTTTCGACCCCCATTTTTTCAAAATGCTTTCTTATCTCGGCCCGCTTCTCTTCAAGGCAGAGATAAAGAACCTTTCCTCTGGTCGTTCCCCGGCCAAGAAACGAGTGGCCTAACGCGACCGCAACCGCCAGGTTGCGAGCTAACGTTGACTTACCGACCTTAGGCTTAGCAGAACAAATCGAAAGGCCGCCCATTGGTAAGGTCTGATCCCACAGAAAGGAAGTGTCTTCTTCCGCTTCAGTTAGTAACTGGCTGAGGGGCGTGAAGTGGAATTTGCCTTTGCTCGCCGTTTCCTCCGATCCTGCTCCGGGTTGCCACGAGTCGGCACGCTCAAGCAGGCCGATCAGATCGTCGGCGGTGCCCCCTTGCCGGATGAAGTCCGTGACATCTCCCTTATCCGGCACCTCGGGCAGGTCAATTATAATTACCTCCTTGGCTAGTCCGTGCAGCGACGCGGCTACTGTTCCCGCATGCTTTCGTCCAGGTTCGTCATTGTCTGGAAGGATGACGGCCGTCTTCCCGGCCAGAAATGGGCTAAACTCCTTTCGCCACTTGCCGGCGCCGAAAGGGTTGCAGGTGGCTGTCAACCCAATTGTTCGCAGAGTGTCGACATCCTTCTCGCCCTCAACTATGTAAACAAGAGGCGCGCGCAGAAACTCATGCAGTCGATAAGGAACGAGCCTTACGCCGTCGATATTGTGAATCCAACTCGATCCGTTGTCTGCCGTGGGTGAAGGCCGCTTTGCGAGGAATTGTTTGCTTGTGCTCCCGTCGTCATAAGAGAGGGTCGTCCTAACGATCTTAAACAACAGGATGCCCTGTTCGTCCGTGTAGTCGTATTCGCATTCCGGGTTTCTAGAGACAAGCTTTTTCGGTTCGCTCTTAGCCGTTGTTTCACGGCGCGGCTCCGATATTGCGGGGCAGGTTCCCTCCCCGTTCCGGTTCATATTTAATCCGGTAGCCTGTGCGATTTGCTCAAATGAACATCCTGCGTGGCAGTAAAGAAGCAACTTGCCGTCCCGTTCCGAAATACTGAGCGAGGGGTCATGATCTTCGTGCGCTGGGCAAAGTGCGGTCCAGCCATTCCCGTTCTTACGAACTCCCCGTAGTCCGTTTAAAATCTCGTCGACACTCATGCCGTCCTCCTGAGGAAGTCCCTGATACGGGCTATCGTTCGGTCCAGGAAGCGACCTTCTAGTCGGCTCCCACAGGTGCGGAACTTCCGCAGGCAGTCGCGACAAACGGACAGGCACGAGCTCATCCTTATCAGAGCGAAACTCCGCTCGCATCCGAAGCATCGGTAAAGCTTGACGATTATGGGTTTCTGTATCGGGACGGTAGCACTCTGCGACGATTGTTCTGATACGCCCGTTTCTGACTCAGCCGCTTCTCCGGCTGGGTTGCTCAGGTTGAGCATGGTGTCGCAGACGCTTCCGATGACACCCTCTCGTGCTATAATTTCCATGATTCAACCTCGTGTCTTTTGAAGGGTGCAGGTGGAATACAGCCGAAGCTCGCAACTTCGGCTCTCTTTTTGGCTTTCTGTTTCATTTCACTTTTCATCGTCGGCTCTCCTCTCAGTTTCCTGAGCGCTAACACCAAGCCATCTGTATATCGCTTCCGCCGAAAACCGATACTGTCTGTCGCCAAGCCTGATCACGGGTATCTGATCTGTGCGTACCAACTCATAAACCCGCTGCCTGTCGACGCGTAGAATCTCAGCAACTTCATCGGCCAGTAATATTTGTTTATCCATAACAACGTCCATTATTTAGTCATCACCAGATCGGTTCCTGCTCAGGTAAGGCGTGTTCCAAGACCTGTCCGCCACCACCCTGCTGCCACTCGCATTGTCTAGTTTCGGAAGACTGCCATCGCCTTCTACTTAGCTGCGTTCACGCCACCAGGAAAAGCATGCTGAGTATTACGTTCAACATACTCGTCGATGTCCTGCTGCAAAAATACGACTTTCGAAGCCACCCGCCTGAACGTGATTCGACCCGCCTTTCGTTCTCTCCAAAGCGTCACCGACGAAATCTTCAGTATTTCGCAAACCTCCGAAGGCGTTAGAATTCGATTCTGAGCTGATTGCATTTGAAACCTCACCAAATAAAAAAATCGTCCGGGAAATGCCGTGACGATCTAAGCGTAGCTTTTATGATCGAGAAATTAACAGGTAACTATCTTTCGCATTTTGTCGAAAGATAGTTACCTATTACCTTCCCGCCTCTCTAATCTTATGTAAGCGTTTCTGGGTAATTGGTCGGTCGACAACCTTACTCCTTCCTTTGCGTACCGGAAGCTCGAAGGAGGAGAGATTTCTAATACCCCTCCTAACAGTCTTCTCTTCCTCCTTATCAAATTCAGAGGCAATTTGTTCATAGGTTGCTCCTTCATTCCAAGCGATCAGCCACCTGACCGCTTCGAATCCCGGGTCGATCGGGCGCGTTACAGCCTTGACCGAATCGTCCCTAGACCGATCGAGGTTCAAGCTCCGGCCGTGGTACTGGAAAAAGTTGTCAAGGGCTTCCCCGAAAGCCCTATTTATCCTCACTTCATAGTCTTCCCTACTTTCGGATCCGGGGTACCACTCATCGAACTTGAATTCAAAGGTATCGGTATACAGCGATGGCTCTAATAATATGGGCACGGGAACAGTCATTATATCGGCGGCCTCGTCCTGACAGGCGTGGTCTAGGAACCAACACGCGTACCTGAGCAGCCAGTCTTTTTCAAGCCCGTACTTCTCAGACCAATCCAAGATTGAGACAACAAAATCAAGAAATGCGTCGACAATCTCCTCCGAATCCGAGTCGATAATAGTGCCAACGATGCGTCGGGTGGTGCTTATGGTATACGAACTCCGGTCGATCAGTTCAAGGGTGACAACCTTGCTCAGCACCTCCAGATATTGATCGATCTCTCCAGAAGAGGGGTTTGCCAACGTGGGGAAATGAAAACAGCTTTTCACCAAGGATCGCGTCCGCAGAAGTTGGTTCTCAATTGCATCCCCGCGACGGCGCATTGTCTGAAGTAATGCTACATCGATCAGAAGTCTAAAATTACCCCATCGGTGCGAGTAATCCTGCAAGTTGTGCTTATTTGGCCTCACTTCAAAGCGGGGGAGAGTTAGGCCATGTCGATTACAAAGTTCGTCGAGGACCGACCATATCTCCCTATCAAGTGAGTAGTCCGGTGAGACCAGTTCGGAGACCAAGTGCCAATCGAACATCCTCTCGAACGCCAACCGCTTACCGCCGAAGACAATTCGGAAAGGTGCCTTCAGGTCTAAAAGGTGCGCGAATATGTCGGGCCGGCACGCTCGAGTGAATTCCACAAATTTATTTTTATGACTGTTAGAAATTCTTTTTTCATCACGATATCTACCCGAAACAACAATAGGTTGTTCGCGTTCCCATTTTTCAATTCCTTCTTCAACGTATTCCTCTTTTGTGATTCTTTTTTCGTAAGGTGTTGAGCTATAAAACAGGAATTGTACGAGCTCGTCTTCCTTTACCTGTTCCTGAGGGGTTGAAAGAAGAATATTGACCTGACGAACGTTTTCCTCCCACTCCGCGGCAAGTTCTTCGCGTCTCCGTTGCGCTGCCTCATGTCGCGCCCGCCTGGCTGCATTTCTTGCCATACCGTAGATATAACTGTGCTATGGGCCAATCGGTCAATGCCACAGACGCATAACCCAGGCATCGAGTTATGGACGACGTAAGACACAACGATTCAAGGTCTGATTCAGATAGTGGTCATGCAGCGTCTCTCCGCTTAAAGGGGCCAACGATACTGCTGGCTGCCGATCACTCGAAGCGCTTTTCAAACCGAAACTTCTTGATCAGGTGGATCGGATTGCTGAAAATTCCTCCGGCGGATGCACTACCTGCCATATCCGCGATCATGACCTTGAGTTCGTAGAACGTACATGGCCGCTCGCAGGTCTCCGGCTTTTATCGCCTCATACAACACTATTTCGGAATGATCGAGTTTCAACTCAAGTGGGCGGATCATATTGATCCTTTTCTACATTTGATGCTTGCGTGACGATGCGTTAGAACAGGACTCGTGGGCGTTTGCGCGCCACGCTCGCGGCGGAACGCATTCTCAAAAAAGTAACTTCTTAGCTTCCTCTGCGGTCGCTGAACTGGATTAGCTGACCACCGCTAAAGCCGGTGGTGGATACATCTCGTTTGATCGTCGGGAATTGTTTTAGCTCGCCGTACTCTTCAGTGAGATAGCCCTCCGGCAAATTAAGCAGCGTTTCAACCATTGTCCGAGGAAAAGGAACCTCGTAGAGGATTTGGCTCTTTGTCTTAATCTTCGACTCCAACAGCGCGTCTATACATCGCTTCATTAGTTGAGGTCGCTCGAACTCGAACTCGTCCGCTTCGATTGATTCCCAGTGTTTTTTGTATTGAATCCAAAGACTGCGGACGCGCTTCTCATCGTCGCCAAGCAAACCTAAGTCGTCACAGCGTTTTATTATTGCCCCGACAGACGCCTTCCACTCTCTCTTGAGAATCTTGAAAGCCTCAATGGTAGTCATCCAGACATCCTTGCGGAAGGATGATGCCGGTAGTAGAAACGCGGACGCAAAGCGGTTCGCTTGATCTTCCAAGAGTCGATGCACTTTGTCATTGACTTGCGCTTCGTCTAAATGCGAATGCAACAAAAGATGCCCTAACTCGTGGGCGGCGTCGAAGCGTGAGCGCAACGCACTTCCTTTGTCCAAGCCGAGAAAAATATGAAACGATCCGTCGTATTCAGAAACATTCGAAAATGCGTCAATCTTATCAGACTCTACAAAGCCGCATGTTATCAGAACACCGTTGTTTTCAAGGAAGGTAGTGATGTTCTCAATCGGGAAAATTCCGAGGCCCCAGAAATTCCGACACCGCTGAGCTGCGTCCTCTATCTTCTCTGGGGTGAGTTCTCTTACGTCGCCGCTGATTCCTAAATCCGACCTGCTCGGGACGTTCAGCGCTGGCATATCCATGTATGTTTTCAAGTAAACATCGATCAGCCACTTCGACCATCCGAACTTTCGCTCGATAACTGTCCGCTCTAGTTTGGTCGAGTTATGGCGCGAACGGGAAAAGATTGGTCTGGACTGTTTCGGCGGAAGCGGCATAGAGAAAAAAGACTCTTTAACTCCAAGCTTGTCCGCCATGAGAGAAACCATTTGAGGACTGGGCTTCGACTTATTACCTTCATACAAACTAATCAAATTTTTGCTTTTTTCAAGTAGGTCCGCGAGCGAAGTCATGGTCAGGATGCCCTTCGCTTCTCGAGCTTCCGTTAGGCGCTCTCCAATGAAATTTTCCACTCCAATTCTCATGATCTGTTTATATTCGATTTGATCTTCGGCAGAGCGACATCGATAACCGGCTGGGCGATCGGCTTCGAGGCTCTCTCTTTTTCGCTTACGAGTGCGAGTATGTCCCGGTAGTTATGGTTTTCTACCAAGAAGACTTTTTTAGAATCCTTCCCGTTCGCGGCTTCCGTCGATGGGATCGCGATCCGAAGGAATCCATGATTCAGGAAATCAAGGCCGTTACCTCCGCATCCGAATAGTATGTTTCCCCGGATTTCTGTGGCCGAAGATATTTTCGAGTCGTCGAAGGAAGGCCCGAATAGTCGCAACTGATCGCGATTCAGATATTCGTTATTGATGGAAGAATTTTGCTGTCGCGTGATCGACGAGTTCGGCACATACTTGTCTGTCGGGTTGAAAGCAAAATGCGTCGTAAATATGAAGCGACCCATACTAACAACCGGGATCGGATAATTGTTTTGCTGGCAATATTCGATCCTGCTGTCATACCCACACTCTGTACCGACGTCGAGTAGCAGACTTTGGATTAGAAAGTACCGAGAATGTCCAAAAGCATAGCGTTTCAGAGCGTCATTTGTGGAAGCGTCTTCAATTGAACGTCCAATTGCTTCGTTCCAAGCAGTAGGAATCCGGCTTTCGAATCTCTTTAAAAACTTCGATTCCAGATCTTCGGCGAGCATATCGACTAACGTGGATTTTCCCATCTAAACAACCTCACTTGTAGATTTGAAACAACACCAACTTTCAAGTATTAGAGTATATTACAATCAATCTGTCAAGTTTTGGTATAATCTGAGGCTGGGTGTCAAGCTTTAGTTGGCCTGAGTCTGTATTGAGGGCGGACCGATTCCCCCTGGCTAGGGGACGGACTAAGTCATAAATTAAAGGTAGCACGCATCTAGCCCCAGGCGTTTTTTGAGACTATTTGCCCCGGACAGAGAAAACCAGGTTCTTAGCTGGATGCGTTTTCTAAGATGCGATGCGCCGTGAGGGTAGCTTGACCGCGTTTATCTTTCGCCCGCCACTCTCCAATCGTCGACCCCAAGGCAGACCTCGCCAGTAGGTGACTTTGCCGACGCGATTTAGTACACGATGGACCTTGAGCGAGGTAAAAAGCAAAGATTCCAGGTAATCTAGGTACAGCTATATAGGCATACCTAGAATACCTAGATTTTTTTGCCCGTTGAAAAGCCACGATCTCCAGCACCTCGAAAAACATCACTCTACTTAAACGGGATTGCGATGCACTCCTTTTACTTCAACGACAAGTCGATAACCGCCTTATTACCGCAGCAATTGTTTCCACAGACCGCTAGTAACGACCAACTCACCCCGCTCCGTTTTTCTAAGCCAACGGTCGAAACGTTTCGTTCGTATTCCACGATAATGCGTATTTCGGGGCATGCCCTTGCGCTTGGAGGCGTCCCAACCCATTTGCAGGAGTCGCCACCGCTTCGACTGCGTTTGGCATTTGTACATCAATCCCCTGCACGCCTCACGATGCAAAAAGTGAGTACCCGCTAGATACAGGATCCGGCATCGCTTTCCGGTTTGCGGGCACTCGAAAAACCAGACAGAACCTCTTCCCAGATTACTGGGGATCTTAACTAGATGAACTCGGTAATTGATGTACTCCTCTTCATTCACCGTGTAGTTCAATTCCATGTATTGTCGTGACCCGGTAAGGTCGACAACGATAGCTAGGTTGTCGGTAGTCGCACCATCCAGACCCCAGGAGACCAGGCCCGAGCTGTAGCAGCCGTCGACGAGGCAGTTCGATCGTTTCAAGTCAGAAATGGCTAAGCGCTTCATTTGATCAAATAGCGTAGGTAGGGTTGAGGATCTAGCCATAGTGGAAGGTTTTTCAAACCTAAATCTTTAGGGATAACTAGTACACATATCGAACGTGGTCACACTGACTATTACCCATCATCTTCCTCGCTTTCCGGCATGCGTGTGGACGTTCTCTGGGGTTACGTTGCCTCATCCATTCTTGTCGGCACTCACGAGGATAAGGCTGTCCGGGTCTACTCCGGCCGCCACGAATAACTCGGGGGTGTCATGCTCATCAATGCCTTCCAACTGGAGCTCCGCCCTCTCCTGAGCGAACGCTCGAGCTACGGAGAGACCGAAGCCAATCGCAGAGTAGAACGCTGCAGTAAACACTCGGGCTGCCTCGCCACCTATGCCGGAAATCGCCCTTGCAATCGCACCACTTCTTCTGCTCGGTGCTCACTTCCTCGGACGTGACAAGTTGCGTAAGGAGGAAGAAAAAATTCGCACGGCGGAGATCGGCGGAGCACTGTCACAACTTGATGAGATTCTCAAGAACACTAAGGCTCACAAGTATGGCAGTGGAAGGAAGCAATTGACGCGGCCAACGCGGTTCGCGATACGTATAGGACGAACGTCTCTCAGCTAAAGGACAAGAAGACGAGAAACATCGCCCTTAAGGAAATCAATGATCGAATCAATCCGAAGATCGCGCAGATCACTGCCGCAGCAGGAGTGCTCGGCGGCAACCGCGACCGATTCAAGGAATTGGTTCCAGAATTCGCCACAGGAGGCATCGTTCCCGGTCAGTTCGGTGCACCTCGCTTAGTCCTAGCGCACGGTGGCGAACTTATTGCAAACGCGAGACAGCAGACGCCGGAACTCCTAAGTGCAGCTTCTCAAGCTGGCATTCCCGGCGTCGGCGGTTCCCGCGGCGGAGCAGGCGGAGGTCAACCGATACACGTTGAACTTCACGTCGGCAAGAAAGCACAGAGCGAAATTTGGGTGAACGGGGCGAAGTCCAGCGATGGCTTCAACGTACTGATCTTGCAGAACAGTAAGTCCCGCAAGTTTGAAGATCGATCTGAGAGTTATTAATACCGTGTCACTCGGTCGTCCCTATAACAGCATGACCGAGCTGACACAGTCTTCGTTGACCCATATATGACCAATTCAAAAGTCTCCGCAGGAGCGACGAGGATGTATTGCGGTCCTTCGTTGAATCGCGGGCTTCTACGCGCAGCAGCCCAGCGGGCCACTTCGGTTGCCGTCCGAAGTTTTCGCGCGAATGGCTCTGCCCCATGGCGGGAGGCAGAAAGCTTACCAGCAGGAACCAGATGATGAAGCAAGAGGCTATGGCTGACTTCTTTTTTTTCATCTTCCTAGGCCTCCTTTTGCGAGCGGTTACAGCTAGCTGTACGCGAGTCGCCGTTGCCGGTCGGATTCCAAAAACGACATATGGCGAAAATGGTATTCACGAAGATTTCAACTACCGCAATTGTTGATTTGAGTCTAGTAGGTCAATCGAAGCCGCGACAAGCCGAAAGAAAAAGATAATGGCAAGCACTAAAAGACAGAATAAAAGGCTTCCCCAAACAAAATGACTCAGGATTATGGGCAACAAACGATATAGATATGCTTGAAAAGAATCTTCCGTCGTTGGGTTCCAGTTCACGACCAGGAAGTATACGAACATCCGATTAAATGCATACAAGATCGACCCTAGTGCTCCAATCCAAACCCAACTCGGATACCGATTTCGCCTTATCTGCGAGAAAAAGCTAAGCGAATATGAAGCTAGGTATGAAACGCTCGCAATGAATATCGAAAAAAGAACCTTTCGGGTGTTTCTCCCCCCACTGTCGGCCGCAAGTTGAATAAAAGTGCCGATTAGTAGCGAGAAACACAAACTGGCAAAAAGATCTAGTTCCCACCGACGGTCTAGAAATATCCGACGGCCAAAATCCCGAATACTAAGCATTTTCGAATCCTCTATTCACAAATTAGTTCCTGCACGCGGTCCGCAATGTTTCGAACTCTCCGCAATCTATCTAAGGGTTTTTCAGGCACACGGGTGGTTATAGGGAACCGGGGATTGTTCCGATCAGTTACGGTATTCATCCGCACCCTCAAAGTCTGACCTAAACTGTAAGCGGCTTTTCCCAGCCTTACGTCAGCTTCGCTATCGTCGAATAGCTCGTGTATGGATGTCGTTAACGACATCGCGTTGATGCCACCGCTGAAGTAAGTGGCGAAATGATGCGTCTGATCGTTTTCCATATTGTCGCCCTCCCTGAAATCAGCCTTAAATCCGCTCTGGCCACCGTATGGGGGGGGTGCTAGGTGCGGCCCAACCCCGGACGGCGACAGCGCGCGTGCATCTGCGATCGTCTTAAGTTGTCTGCCGGAGTATGTGCCCGAGAAGGCTTTGTCTACGTTATCTACGATTCCATCGATTTCCGCGTGTGAATCTGGGCTGGCCGCGACGGCTCCCCCAAAATTAGCAATAGCAATATTGACCACCCCTGATAACACACGCGTCATTCGGTAACACGCAGTACCGTCGTTTCCGGCGAATCCGACGCCGGCATCAACATCGTCAAAGTTCCACTTCATTGACTGGACCGTACATGAATTCGGTCCACCGTCTGTTCCATACACACATCCGTCGTCATTCTGACCGCTCGCGTCAGGCACGAGCCCCGGGTGAACCGTTTCCCCTTTCTCCGGGTCTACACCAGGTTTTAATGATCGCATGCTCATACGTGCCGCGGCAGTATCCAACTTGGAACGGGTTTCCGGGACGCCAGACTTCTTTTCTTTTTCTTTTCTCTTTTTGTCCTTATGCTCCCCCCATTTGGTGTCCTGGATCGTTTGAAGCCGATCAAGTCTTCCTTTCATCGAACAGGGTATAGAAAAACCCTCCCAGTCACATCGGCTGTAATACTGTGCGTCTCCAAACCCGCCCCCGCCCCCGTAGCCGCCACCGCTACTGTATGGATTCTCAATACCCACGGCGCCACCGCGAGGGTCAAACTCCTCGCTTGCATAGCTCCCTCCGTAGTGCATGGTCGTTCCCTCGGGAGAGAGCCACGAGTAACCCCCGTAAGTGTCCGGCGGTGTAAAGGTCAACTTAACGCCATTTACATACGACAAAAACTGCTTAATATCCGGAGTCGGCTCAAAATTGTCGAATTCAAAGACCGCAACCGTTTCGCCGTCCAACACCGTAGAACTGATCTCGAACCGCTTTGTCCATGAGCTTCCCTGCGTCTTTTCCTGTTTTACCAACCATCCGTTCCCATCAAAAGTCTTAACATTGTTCTTGTCGGTTTCGGATGTTCGGAGGGCTGGGTCAAAGACGGAGATATTCCTGCCGGCGGCATCGTGACCGTAAACTCGGTTCAAGATAATGGGCGCCGTCCGCATTCGCTCATGCGTAATGTTGCCGGCCGCGTCGTATTGCGCGTTCGAATCTCTGCCGGTCGCAGCCGTAATAGACAGGGTGTATGCACTGTTGTTGACTTCCCAGTGCTTGCCCGATGTACTCGACGCTTCGCTGAAAGAATTGTATGCGATCGCGGTTCGATAAGGCGTTTCGGTCCCCATTCCGTGGACGGCATTGCCGCTAAGGCTTTTCGTAACTCGGCCGACGTGGTCGTACTCAAAATTACGCGTGAACGAAGGCAGCACCGTATCGGTTGAAAGACTTACTTTGCCATCCGCGTTGCGCGTATAGTTTACAGCAAACGTAACGCCGTTTGCGTTAGGCGGATAAAGTGCCGCATAACCGCTTACCTGTAGCCGATTGTCGTAATTGAATTCAACCGGATGACTGGTCAACGAGACGGTACCGATACTCACGAACGTGTGCTTTTTTACCGCTCCCCACGCCCGATACTGCGTCTCGTGAATCTTCTGTTTATCAATTCCCGAAGATGTGTTCCTCGTCGCGGTGATGCGACCTGCTTTATCGAATGTGTATTCCGCTTTCACGCCTGTGCTCTGCGGATCGGTATAGGTCTGTATCGCGCCGCTCAGGTTATATGTGTAGTTAATCGGGAAGTTCTGGTTAAGCTCGGTTACGTACTTCGTCTCCGAGGTAATCTGCGAGAGGGAATTATAGACATAACTCGTGTTTCCCGTGCCGTCGGTCATCGAGGTCCGGTTCGCGGCGTTATCGTATGCAAAACCGACATCAGCCGTGTCTGCGACGCCGGTCGAGCCGGGATCGTAAGAAATGGCCGTTGTTAGGCCGCGCGAGTTGTACGCGAAGCTTGTCACGACCCCGCGGGGATCTGTGACCGTCTGAATTGAATCGTCGGGGTTGTAAACCCAGATCGTATTCGCGCCGCTGTCCTCTATCGGGTAACGGCGCGTCTTCATACGGCCATGACCATCGAACGACATCGTCACATCTCGGTAGGTGGCGTCCCCGAACTGTCTCGTGTTCGTTATCTGATCTCGGCCGTTGTAAGTGTGAACGATGCTGGAGTAAACCGCCGTACCGTCCCACTCGAATGTCTCGGTCTTGAAGTCCCTTCCAAGAATATCCGTGTATGCTTTTTGTTTTCGACGGCCAAAGTTGCTCGTTCCCGGAATTGGTACCCGCTCGGCTTCGACGGTTGTCGTAGTTGCTCCGGCACAGCCGCAGCCCGTGTATGAGATTAGAATGTCGGATTCGTTGTGCGCAGTCTGATCCAGGCCATCGGTATTTATCTTCCGAACGACGCGGTTCATCCAGTCATACTTCTGATACGTCCATAGGGAGCCGCGAGTCGCATCGTCACCCGTCGGGTTGAAGTCGTCGTCAACCTCGGTCGGAACCGACTGCCGCTTCACACGCCCCAGGACGTCATACTCGTTGATTGTGCCTGCCCATGTCGCGGTCGTGCCATTCGGGTTGAACGTGTGCGGCGCCCTCGACCTTCGTACCCGCCCGGCCCCGTCCACGAAGCTCTCAGTTAGTACCTCGTCGGCCGGGTCCGGTCCACCGCTTGAGTTTATATCGATCGCGGTTGAATACACTTTCGATTGGATGCCAGTATTGGGATATTCATACCGCGTATAAGCGTGCTCGACCCATGCAGTTCCGTTGTGTTTCCAAATTGCGTCTTTAGACAAACGACCCTCTGCGTCGAAGGTCCGTCGGGTCCGCTTTCCGGTGGAATTTCCTGCGGGTGCCGGGCTGTTTGCCTCGACGTTCGCACCCATATCATAGCGATACTGTATCGTCGAGGAATAGTTGGCGTCGCCAAGCGACGTTCCGGCTGGATTGGTTATGACGGTGGGATAGGCATAGGTCGACACGCTGACCGTCGAATTGAAGTTGTCAGCGTACCCGATACGCGTTGTTCGAGTGTTCGTTCCGTCCCATGGCGTGATCTGAGCGACGGGTGAACCTGCGGTGTTGTATTTCGTACTGGAGCTTATGGCATAGCTTGAGTTGGTCGGATACTCGACGTTCCACCGCGTTGTTGAAGTCAGGTTGCCTCGACCGGCAATGAATGACGCGCCGTAGTTTGTTGAATCGTATTGCACCGGAGAAATGTTCTGGCCCAGATTCGAGTCGCTGAAATTTCCTTCGTCGTAGGCGTATGTCACCTTCGACATAAGATTCAGACCTGTTGTTTCGAGACCGTATGCTTCGCTTAGGGATGGCAGTCCGATGATGCGACGCGATGTGTAGGCCGGGTCGAGATTGTAAGTCGTGTCGGTTTTCTTGAGGACAGTCGACAGATCGGTGTCGTAAACAAAAGCACTCTTGACCAATCCGTAGACCGCGACGTTTGTCCCTGTGTTGACCAAGTGCTCGATTTTTGATCGCTTAGTGTTCGTTCCATCTCCGACGCGCGATTCAACGACGCGCGGATTGAGTATGTATGGAAGAGTTGACGGATCGGTTGGATGGGAATTGTCCTGCGCCCAATCGGTCCATGTCCATCGCTTCAGGTCGGAGCAATTCGTCCCGACGCAGTCCTCGGTCGCAAGGGTCAAACCTTCCTTCCAACCCGACGATCCGACGTAAGTTCTCGAATACAGGCCGTCGGGATGACCAGTCAACGAGACATCGATCCTCGCGCCGCTTCCAGTAAGTGTTCCGCCCTGGAGCGAGAAGCTTGCGGCGGTCGGGGTCGAGTTCGTTACCGTGACCGGATTCCCTCCGTTAAAGTTTTCCGTCACGGTGCTCGTTTGCGTAAACCTCGGACAATCGGTGAGAGAAGTGCCGGGACTCGCCAGATTTGTTTCGGTAGAGTTAAGAATGTGTGTTGTCGAATCCGCGGCAATGTTGCTGACCTTCTTGACCTGCAGGTAACCGTTGTATTCAAACTTCGTTGAACTTCCATCCGGGTACGTGATCTTGTCTAGAACTGGATGGTTCATGCCGTCAGGGGGACCGACAACAGCCAGCGAAGTATGAAAATCCGTATCGACGGGATTTGTCGTCGTGTACGCGAATGTTGCCCAGGTGTGCTCTATAGGCGTGCCTTCGCCGTTTACACCTCCGCCCCAGTTTTGCTTGATCGAAGAGGGGTAGCCCGTTGTCGTGTCGCGATAGACGGTCAGAATGCGCCCGAGCGTGTCGGTGATCGTCTGAAGCGACCCATTGTAATCGTATCCGATGGTGATCTTGTTACCATTTCGGTCCTTGATCTCGGTGCAGCGGTATGCGCCGAGGATCCAGGCGTAGGTCATCTGCGTACCGTCGGTCGTAGTAACCTTGATCGTCAGGTTCTCAACCGGATCGTTCGGGCTAGCCGCACCATTCACGACGAGTTGCGTGTAACTTGAATCCGCAGTCTCGTAAACATTACTGACTGTCGTCTGCCGAAACTGGACGCGGCTCCCCGAAGGCGTGACCATCATGTATGCCCACACGCCTTTGGCGTCGTCGTAGTAGATCGGCTCGATCTCCGCGAAGCCTAAACGAAAGCCTGGAGAAGCATTAGAGTAGTCGGAATCAAAAACCATTGCATTACCGACCTTTGTCCAGACAAGCGAGTTGTAGCTGATACCAATGTCTGCATTCAATCCGCTTCGGCCCGGTAAACTTGCAAGCGATGTTCCCCACGAGAAATTCTGCGAATAGAGGTTGATCCCGCCGGTCTCGTTTTTCGGACTGAGGCGAGCCGTCGCGATTGCATCGCCCGTTACTTCACCGCCGACCTGCTTCAAGTACGCCGAAGGGACCGCGGTATCGCCGGGCACGCCAAGCGTGTGATATTCGTAGCCCGCGTCGGAGCTTCTCATGATGTACCAGACGCCGGTCGTCGGACGCCAGACCGCGTAGTCGGCCTTGTTGTCGCCATCGTAATCCGCCGGCACAGGCTGATCGCGATAGTTCCCCCAAGTCTGTGTATAGAAAGAGCCGTTGCTCAGACCGCTCCGGTACGCGTACCAGACGCCTGTCGATGTACGGAAAACCGCCGGGTCGGTCTTGCCGTCACCGTCGTAATCCGCTGCGACGGGAGTGTCGCTCGCAACGCCCCAATGGAAAACGTAATAACCCACAGTGCTACCGGTGATGTGCCAGTCGCCACCGCTCGGGCGATAGAGTGCGAAATCATTTTTACCATCTCCATCGTAGTCTCCAGGAACAGCGATGTCGCCGGAAGAGCCGAATGCCGCTGAGACCGTTCCGCCGCTGCTCTTACGGATCCACCACGTAGAGGTCGAAGGACGATAAATCGCCGCGTCCGTCGTGCCGTCACCGTCATAGTCGCCCGCGACCGGAATATCCCCTGACGTTCCCCAACTTATCGTCTGTGCGGTCGCGCCTACACTCGTCTTGTACGTCCACGTTCCGGCATTGAAGACTGCAGCATCCGTCTTGCCGTCGCCGTTGAAATCTCCCGGCGCGACTTTCGGTTGCGAACACCCGGTTGTAGGTGGCGCACATCCAACCGTGAAATCCGAATACGAACCGCCGTTGCTGTTCTTGACTTTCAGCTCCGCGTTGGCGGAATGCCATCTCCCGATGTCCGCTTTCCCGTCATTGTCGAAGTCGAAATCGACTACGCTGGACGGTTGAGGCGGCGGAGTCGCCGCCGGCGCACTTGCTGACGCTTTAGCGAGACCCAAACTCCCAGAAAGCTTGTCGTACGCGCTTTCCAACCTAGTCGAGACCTTCGCGTTTTCCAGGCCCGCCGGAATCTCCGGCCCGTTAAGCATCTTTACCGCACTCGCGGCAAAACTCAGAGTTGCGACAAGAGCCTTTGCACGGTAGGACGGTTGAAGCGGCGAGTGAATCGAAAACGGCTCCGGAGGAACCGAGGTGGGCGCCGCGGCAATGTCTCCGCCCGAAGCTGCCACCTTAGGTGACCGGACGAGCAGCACAGGGATCGTGAGGGCTAAGAGCAGGAGGACGGAAGTAAATCGAGCCACTAAAGATGAACGCATTCCAAAAAACGCGCATAAAGCCGTTTCGGACTTGCGGGCGAGAGATGTTCGAGGCATTAAATTCTCCTGGTGAATGGACGGAGGACAGGCCCCTTCCGGCTGGATCGGCTTGGGGCAAAAAGTCCCGGTAATGTCCTCTAGCAAATGGAGGAAAGACGGCGACGGAAAAAAGATATACCCTTGCCCATAGACGCGTCAAGCGTTTTAGTAGCTGGTCCGTTTGAATTAGATTTTGCCTAAGCATGGAGGTTCGAGAATGCTAGGATCCGGCTAGGTGCCGAATCTTAGGCGACCACGCGACACTAACCAACTAGCTACGTTTCTAGTGGTCCTTGCAGGTAGGCGAAGAGTCGGAACCGCACCCGTCAGCAACAAGCCTGGCGCGTAGAAAACCGACGGAAAGTGCAACAGAACGCACACTAGGTGTTTCGCTCAGTGGGAACGCTTCTTCCCTTCGGCTCCCCTGCAGACAATTCGCGTTATAACTCGAATGTCGACCCACTACTTCAGTCGGCGACCGTGCAACATGTACGACAACCTACTACGCAACCCGCGCCAACCTCCCTGAGACTGCCCGACGCCTTCTGTCGTATCTGTCGTTTAGGTCGTATGCAGTAGGTCGTAGACATCTGATCTGGCTGGACGGCTAAACCGAAGCGGCGTTGAGGTACCCGATCGGCGCGTAAGAGGCAGTGGCGGGTGTGTTGGTGAATGCGTATATACGCAAGAGAATCTCAATATTCGGAAAGTGTGTGCCTATTGTGTGCCAAGACAACCAAACTGTTGGCAACAAGAGGAACGGCAAGAAAAATAAACTGGGCGAAGGACCCGCTTATAACGAACAGAACTAGCGTAGGAATACTGAGCAAAACAATCTTACAAGACTGCAAAACCTTTATTCATCGGTTCGATTCCGATCGCCGCCTCCAACCAAAACTCCTCAATAACTAAATAGCATATTGATGTGGGTGCGGAACGATCGCCGTCGCTCGCTCGCGACGTTGTGCGCTATTATCTTGCCTGATGTCGCTCCAGATCATTCGCAGTCGCAGAGTTGTCACTCCTTCCGGAGTTCGACCGGCGGCCGTTCATTTTGAGAACGGAAAGATCCTGCTCGTCGGTGAATGGAACGACACTCGGGACGGCGCGAATCTCATCGATGTCGGAGATCTCGTCGTGATGCCGGGGTTGCTCGACAGTCACGTTCACGTTAACGAGCCCGGACGGACGGAATGGGAAGGTTACGAGACGGCTACAAGAGCGGCGGCGGCGGGCGGTGTCACGACGATCGTCGATATGCCTCTAAACTCGATTCCCGCCACGACGACGAAAAAAGCATTTGATGAAAAACTTGCGGCAGCCGATGGTAAGTGCACGGTCGATGTCGCGTTTTGGGGCGGAGTCGTTCCGGGAAATGTCAGTGAGCTTGGGCCGCTTGTAACGAATGGCGTCCGCGGGTTCAAGTGTTTTCTTATTCACTCCGGCGTCGACGAGTTTCCCCACGTAACTGCAGGAGATCTTAGAATTGCGATGCCGGAGCTCGCGAAACTCGATACGGTATTACTCGTTCATGCCGAGCTTGAAGGGCCGATCGACGCAGCCGCCGCGTCGATCACGGATGATGATCCTCGCGAGTACAACACCTTCCTCCGTTCTCGTCCACGTGAGGCGGAGGATGCCGCGATCGCGTTAATGATCGAGCTGTGCCGTGAGACCGGAGCTCGTGTTCATATCGTCCACCACTCGTCGTCGGACTCACTCGATCTCCTTCGAGCTGCGCGATCCGAAGGGTTGCCGATCACCGTCGAGACGTGTCCCCATTACCTGACGCTTGCCGCCGAGGATATCGCCGATGGCGACACGCATTTCAAATGCTGCCCGCCGGTTCGCGAGAGCGAGAACCGCGAGAAACTTTGGGAGGCGGTTGCCGATGGGACGATCGATATGATCGTTTCCGACCATTCGCCGTGCACACCCGAATTGAAAAAGCAGGATACCGGTGACTTCATGGATGCATGGGGCGGCATATCCGCTCTGCAGTTCAGCCTTCCCGTCATGTGGACGAACTTCAAGGCTCGGGGGTTTGGGCTCGAGGATATGACTCGTCTGATGTCCGAGTCTCCCGCGAAACTCGCGGGTCTCGAAAACCGGAAAGGTAAGCTCGCCGTCGGCTTCGATGCAGATATCGTCGTGTGGAATCCCGACGAGCGATTCACTTTGCTGCCTGAATTGATCCAGCATCGCCACAAGCTGACGCCGTACGCGGGGATGGAACTCTACGGAAGCATCCAGGCCACGTATGTTCGCGGGACGGAAGTTTTTGCTAATGGAGCGTTTATGAATACAATCGTCGGGAAGCTGATTGTTTAAGGTTGCGCACGTCGGGTTTACCGCAGAGACACAGAGACGCGGAGAGGAAGGACACAGATTTACGAATCGGAAGCGATTCGCGAATGCGGATAGGCATGAGAAAAGAAAAAGGAATTTCTGCGGCTCGGCGGCTCGGCGGTTAAGGGAAACCGGTCGGCGCCTCGGCGTTCAAAAATCATAACTCGCGACTTTGCATATGGAATTCATTGACCTCGTCGATCTTGCATCCGAGAAACTGGGCGGGGCCGTGCTCTTCGCCAACGACGAATTCTTTGCACCGAAAGAAAATCTGTTGACGCCGGGCTCCGCGATCTGGATCGAGGGAAAATATACCGAGCGCGGTAAATGGATGGATGGATGGGAGACGATGCGTCGCCGCAGTCCACGGCTCGAAGAAGAATTTGACTGGTGCGTTGTTCGGCTCGGAGCACCCGGGCGAGTTAGAGGCGTCACGGTCGATACAAGTTTTTTCCGCGGCAACTTCCCTTCTCACTGCGCGATAGACGCATGTTCCGCGGATCCGAAATCGGACATCACGGAATTGCTCGGAGGGAAAACGGACTGGACGGAGATTCTCCCCAAGTCTGCCCTAAGCGGCGATAGTCAAAATAGTTTTGCGACCGATTATCCGGAACGAGCGACTCATGTTCGGCTAAAGATATTTCCCGATGGTGGCGTTGCACGTCTACGGGTACACGGAGATGTTTTACCTGACTGGGATTCTCTAAAAGCGAGAAATAGCGAGATCGATCTGGCCGCCGTCGAAAATGGTGGAACGGTGCCACTCGCGAGCGATATGTTTTTCGGTCATCGTATTAATCTCATTATGCCCGGCCTCGCCCGGGACATGAGTGACGGATGGGAATCGCAAAGGCGACGCGGGCCGGGTCACGACTGGTGCATTATCAAACTTGGCACGTCGGGCGCGTTGACGCGCGTCGAGATCGACACTTCACATTTTAAGGGAAATTATCCTGAGAGCTGTTCGATCGATGTCGGGTGTGGAGATGTGATCGATTCCATCCAATGGCAGGAGCTGCTTTCGAACAGGAAGTTACGGCCGCACACGCGGCACACATTTGTTGACGAGCTCGCTGATCTCGGCGATGTGACGCACGCTCGGCTGAATATTTTTCCGGATGGCGGTGTCAGCCGTCTCAGGCTTTGGGGCAGGATCGCCGAGGGAGTAGGCTAACAGCCGGGTCCGTTGGGGACGGCGCGGAGCCCGCTCCGTAAGGAGCGAAATGTTTGTAGCAGAGGTCTTCTCTTAATGTTACCGCTCCGTTAGGAGTGGAATGTGCAGGTTTCGCTCCTATGGAGCAAGGTGATTTATTTGTCTCGTTCTACAAACATGTCGCTCCTTACGGAGCGGAAACCGGTGTTCGGACTAAAACAGTCACTAGCGAATGAATGAAACTCTTGAACGAATCAATCAGGCCACTACCTCCGAAGCCGATTCGATTTTTGGAGATTGTTGCGGTTCGGCAATCTGGGCGAGCATGATGACAATGGTTAGACCCTTTTCGTCCGAAGGCGAGTTAGTGAATATGGCCGTCGCTGTTTGGAATGATCTGCAAACCGAAGATCGGCTCGAGGCGTTCGCTGCCCATCCGAAGATCGGTGAAGAGAATGCAGCTTCGAAGCAACAGGCGCGAGCGGCTGAATGGTCGGCCGGAGAACAAGCCGGGGTGAATTCGGCGGACGACTTGTTGAAACAAGAGCTTGCCGCGGCGAATCGTGAGTATTACGAAAAGTTCGGATTCATATTCATCGTCTGCGCGACCGGAAAAACCGCGGAGGAAATGTTGGAGCTTTGCCGCGCACGACTTGGGAATGATCGCGAAACCGAGATCATGATCGCGGCGGATGAGCAGCAAAAGATCACCGAGATTCGACTAAGGAAACTATTATCACTGTGAGCGGAATAACAACACATGTTTTGGATATTTCTATCGGCAAGCCTGCGGCCGACGTCGCTGTCAGGCTCGAGCGTCAGACGAACGATGGCGGATGGGATGCGATCGGAAATGGGCGAACGGACAGCGACGGACGCATGCGCGATCTCACTCCTGAAGGCGAGCCGTTGACGGCGTCGGCGTACCGTCTCACGTTCGATGTCGGACCCTACTTCAAAGAGAACGAGATCGACAGCTTCTATAAGGAAGTCACGATCGCTTTTGTCGTCGGCGATGCGTCGCAGCATTATCATGTTCCGCTGCTGCTCAGTCCTTTTGGATATTCAACCTATCGCGGGAGCTAGGTTCGATTGACGCCAGATTGTGTCGCTCCTACGGAGCTCTGAGAGCTTGCTTATCCGGCAGCTACAAACATGTCGTCCCTCCGGGACTAGGAAAGCTCCGTTAGGAGCGGAATGTTGGTAGTACTGGGCGCCCGACGATTGCAGCTCCGTTAGGAGCGACACCAATGGCAATGTAAAACAAATGGTGGAATTAGGTTTTCAGCTGGCACCAGCTGAGGAGAAAAGATCAAACGACTTAACGTATGTCAGTCCAACTTATACAAAACAATTATGGCAAATCGCGCGTCCGCCTGATGAAGGTGGCGCGACGGGGCGAATGGCACGAGCTGCAAAATATTAACGTGAAGATCGCGTTCGAGGGCGACTTCGACGAGATCCATGTCCAGGGCGACAACAGCAAGTGTCTGCCGACCGACACGATGAAGAACACCGTGTATGCCCTTGCCGCACAGACGGAGGAGATCGAAGAGATCGAAAGCTTTGGGATCAGGCTGGCCCGCCACTTTCTCGCCGAGAATGAGCAGATCTCGCGGGTATCGATCGATATCATCGAACATAAGTACACACGCATTCCGACAGGCCGCGAACCGCATCCACATTCCTTTACAAAAAGCGGCGGCGAGAAACGGACGACTGCGATCAGGCTGACACGGGACGAGTGTTCGGTCGAATCCGGACTTGAGGATCTGACCGTCATAAAGACGACCAGATCGGGCTTCGCGGGATTTAAGAAGGACAACTTCACGACGCTGCCGGAGGCCACCGACAGAATATTTTGCACGTCGGTTAAAGCTAATTGGCGATACGCGAGACCCGAAGCAGCGACCGAGGAGCTTTGGAGCGGTGTGCGTCAGACGATACTCGATACGTTTGCCGAGCACGACAGTTTGTCGGTGCAGCATACGCTCCACGCGATGGGGGAAGCAGTGTTGGATCGACATCCAGATGTTACCGAGATCGCATTCTCGCTGCCGAATATTCATTGCATTCCGGTCGACGTAACGAGATTTGGCGAGGCGAACAACAACACCATCTTTCTGCCGACCGAGGAACCCCACGGCTTGATCGAAGGCAGGCTGAGCCGAAGTTAGTTTTACCGCCGAGACGCAGAGACGCAGAGAGCAGAAAACAAACAGAAGCGAGCGCGGTTACATCGACATTCCTGAAAACTCTTCTCCCCTTCTCTGCGTCTCTGCGGTCAAAAAATATTCCATATGACAACATCGCTTTCATCCGAAACCCTTAAACGCATCACCGAGCAACTCCGGCCGTCGCTTGCGACTTTCGCAAAGGCATATCCCGGAGGAACCGGCCGTCGTCAGCCGGTTCATACCGTCTACGGAGGAGCTCATCTTTTTAAGGCGGACACGGCCGGCAGGCTCGGACAGCTTGCGATGAGGTCCTTCGAGACATTTGCACCGGACGCCGCGACATTTGGGGGCGCACTGGACCTTCCCCACGGGATCCGCGAGATCATTTTCGAACGTGTCCGCGAAAAGCTTTCACGCGAAGCCGTCGAAGATTTTCGTATCGATTTCGAAGACGGTTACGGTACGCGTCCCGATTCCGAAGAGGATGGCCACGCAGTGTCGGCGGCCGAAGAAGTCGCTCGCGGTATTACGGGCGGAACACTGCCACCGTTTATCGGCATCAGGATCAAGACGTTTAGCGAAGAGCTACACGCGCGGAGCATCAGGACACTCGATCTTTTTCTGACCGCGTTGGGCGCTGCGTCCGGGGGAAAGCTTCCTGATAATTTCGTCGTGACGTTCCCTAAGATCGTTACGCCTGAACAGGTGACTGCCCTCGTCGACATCTTCGACGAGATCGAACCAAAGCTTGGCCTCGCGCCAAACACGCTCAAGATGGAGATCATGATCGAGACGACGCAATCGATCATCGGACCAAAAGGCGAGATCGGGATTCCGCGCTTGCTCGAGGCGGCGCGCGGTCGATGCGTCGCGGCGCATTTCGGTACGTACGATTACACGGCGAGTTGTGACATCACGGCTGCATATCAGGACATGCTCCATCCGGCGTGCGATTTTGCCCGGAACGTGATGCAGGTCTCGCTGGCTGGTACCGGCGTATGGTTGTCGGATGGAGCGACGAACATAATGCCGGTCGCTCCGCATCGCGGTGACGATCTCACATCCGAGCAGATCGCGGAAAACAATACTGTCGTTCGCCGTGCATGGAAACTTCACTACGATCACTGCAGACACTCGCTTGCGAACGCGTTTTATCAGGGCTGGGACCTTCACCCGGGACAATTGCCGACACGCTACGCCGCCGTCTTTACATATTTTCTCGAGGGTCTCGATGCGGCGAGCGAGAGGCTCAGCAACTTTGTCGAAAAAGCCGCTCGCGCGACGCTGGTCGGCGACATATTCGATGACGCCGCCACCGGTCAGGGACTGCTGAACTTTTTCCTGCGGGCGATAAACTGCGGTGCGATTACTGTAGATGAAGCGACGCGTCGAACAAGCATCACGCTTGATGAACTCCGATCCGGTTCGTTTGTGAAGATACTAGAGAACCGGAAAGGATGAGTCAGGCTCAGAGACGTTCGCCGGGCGTTTGGTGCAGTCTGAATCCGTCCTGCGGAGCCCGGCACTCCGTTTATTTCGGCTTCAGCTTAACAGCGGTTCCGTATGCCAGAATTTCCGCCGAGCCGCTCATGATCGAACTCGTGGCAAATCGCAGATTCACAACCGCGTCTGCATCAAGCTTCTGGGCTTCTACTACCAGCCGATTGATCGCTGTGTGCCGGGCTTCCGTCAACATCTCGGTATAGCTTTTTATTTCGCCGCCAACGAGTGTTTTCAGAGCGGCCCCAATGTCCCTTCCCACGTGTTTTGACTGGACGACGTTACCGGTTATCACTCCTAGGATCTCTTCGATCTCGCGACCGGGCACATCGGGTGTGTTCGTATAGATCATTTTTCGCATAATGAAATCCTCTCAAGCCCGAAGAAACCCAGGGCGTTGACAATAGTACTCGGTTTACTAAGATTGTCCGACCTGAGGGCGTCAAGGCACATGAGCGGATCAAACAATAAATAAGGGTCTAGAGTAGTTAAGCACATTTTCGCAGGTGCTAAGCTACTGAAGTGCAACAAGTAAACCGGTATTATCGCCGTTCCCGAATCGCAGAGAAGAAATTTCGACAAATAATTCGTTATTTTGCGATGGATCTGACGG
>JBGTIQ010000067.1:0-60417 GCA_041745575.1 Pyrinomonadaceae bacterium | reverse complement strand
CTTAGTCACCGCCTTTCTCTCCTTCATTGCCAATCTCACTCCTCGCCGCCTCCTTCACCGGACGCGACCATTTTATTTCGAGTAGATTTCTTCGTGAGGCAACGACTCTATTTCGAGTAGATTTTTAATGAGGCAATTCGTTATCTTGACCTAACTTATCCCAGACCGTATCATCAAAAGTTCTAAGCCGGAGTGGCGAAATTGGTATACGCACCAGACTCAAAATCTGGCGGGCTTAACGCTCATGTCGGTTCGAGTCCGACCTCCGGTACCATTCCTAAAAATCATCGCCTTCAAGATTTCCTGAGAGAATTTCCTTGCAATCTTCCACTGCTTTGCGGCATCATAGTCAGCACTGGGGGTGATATTATGATAAATAATTTTACAGAGGTACTTAATAGTTAGGTGGATCGTTCCTAGCGATTCACAAAAAAACAGCATGTCGGAAACGGCATGCTGTTTTCTTTTTGTCCTATGCTCGCGGCCAAGGATTATCGCCGACGATAATCCGTCGTCTGACCAAGGTTTTGATTGTAGGTTCTGATTCCGTTACCACTTCTTGATAGGGTGGAGACGTCATTATTGAGATAGATCTGTCCGTTGTAATATCTGCCGTTGTAGCTCAGACCAGAGTTGATCACGAGCACGCCGCCATTACGGTTGATCGTCATCTGGATATTCGATCCATTTGTCGCATAAAACGTTCCGACCGCCCAATTCGGAGGCCTACTTACCGGCCCGTCGTTCCCACCGCCGCCGCCGCCATAACTGTCACGCGAGTAGAACGTGGTTTGTCCGTTGGTCCGGTTGTAGGTGCTGATACCATTGCCGCTTCTTGATACTGTCGAAACGTCGTTATTTAGGTACATTTGCCCACGATAATAACGCCCGTAGTAATTATTGCCTTCGTTAGTCAAGGTTATCCGACCGCTGCTATCAATGGTCATGCTAATACGCGGCCCGCTGGTTGCGTAAAACGTCCCTTGAGCCCAGTTTGGAGGCCTACTCGTCTGACCACCGCCGGCGGGTGGGATCCAGCCGCCGCCACCACCACCGCCGCCCATTTGTCCGGCGAGGTCAGGTAGATCGTATGTATCGGCGAGTTTGTTGATGT
This sequence comes from Pyrinomonadaceae bacterium, assembly GCA_041745575.1. Classification (GTDB taxonomy): domain Bacteria; phylum Acidobacteriota; class Blastocatellia; order Pyrinomonadales; family Pyrinomonadaceae; genus OLB17. The sequence goes on along the minus strand of JBGTIQ010000067.1, from coordinate 59,303 downwards.
CACGACGAAGATCACGCCATTGTCGTTCCAAGGGACGGGCATATCTGACGTTATTCATCATCACGTTGACCTGCCGAGCCTCGCCCATGATTTCCTGAACGTCGTTACGGCTCTCCCACCAGGTGTTGCTGTTGTTGAACTGTCGCCGCAGCTTATCAACCGCATTCTCGAACCGCTCGACAATACGTCGTTCGCTGCTACTGGTCCTTCTGGAATTCTTAAAATCGCGGCTGAACGTATCGCTTGAATTTTCAAGATTTTGGATAAACCCCTCTACGTCGCCTCGTGAATAGACGTTTCCATAACGCCCTTGAGCGAAAACTGCGGATGATCCGGCTGCAACGCAAACCGAAAAAACCAGTATCGATAGTACTTTCCTGTTGATCATATACCCCCCATTTTTGTTTTGCCTAAGTTTCGATTCGGCATGAGTTCCCGATAGTTGAGCCTCGTACCGATTTCCCGATTAACGCCGATATTGCCACAGTAGATGGATCGCATAAAATACTAACCTCTAATATAAAAAGGGTTATGCGTCTGCGATAATCGGATTATATTAGATATGCCATTTCGGCACAACAGCTTATTGGATGCAGCTTAGCGACTTTGACTACCAACTTTCGGACGATCTGATCGCCCAAGAGCCCCTCACCGAGCGTGACAGTTCGCGTATGCTCGTCGTAAATCGGGCGACCACTTCGTTTCGTGACGAACCTTTCACCGCGTTTCCGGACCGGCTCAACCCTGGCGATGTCCTCGTATTAAACAACACACGCGTCTTTCCGGCTCGGCTGTTCGGGACTTCCGATTCAGGTGCTCGCGTCGAGATCTTTCTTATGAACAGAATGTCAGACTCCAGTTGGGAGGCTCTGGCCCGGCCCGCGCGCCGTCTAAGGGAAGGAAAGCTCATCAGGTTCGGCTCGGATCTTGAAGGAACGATCGTAAAGAATCTGAACGAAGGGCGAGTGGTTATCGATTTCACTTTCCGGGGAGATTTTGACGACATTCTGAGCCGCATCGGACGCACACCGCTGCCTCCATATATCAAAAGAAATGCGGGCGAAATTGACCGGGACCGGGGAAGGTACCAAACATTGTACGCAAGATCCAGTGGGGCGATCGCGGCTCCAACGGCGGGTTTGCACTTCAGCGACGACGTACTGATGCGGATCAAAGAAAACGGTATCGAGATCGTTGAGATAACGCTGCACGTCGGATACGGAACCTTTGAGCCGGTTCGGGCGGGCGACCTGTCGCTGCATTCCGTATTGCCTGAACGCTATGAGATAGGCGAGAAGGCCGCCGCTGTGTTGAACTCGGCGCGGACCGAAGGTCGACGCATCGTCGCCGTTGGTACTACGACAACGCGTGCTCTTGAATCAGCGATCGCGAATCACGGAGAGTTCGTCGACGGACCTGCTCTCGCCGATCTGACGATCACGCCCGGCTATCAATTCACAGCGGTCCGCTCTCTGCTGACGAATTTTCACCTGCCCCAAAGCTCCTTGCTGATTCTGGCTTCAACTTTTGGCGGGCACGAACTTATAATGAATGCATATCGACACGCCGTCGCATCGGAATACCGGTTTTATAGCTACGGCGACTGTATGTTTATCGAGTAGAACTTTCTATGGCCGTTCTGCAGACGATCCGAAATTTCCTTGTCCCGCTCGGCGCCAGCGAACCCGAGATAGTCATTCCCGCGCCGGCGACCGAGTACGAGGTCCATCCGCTGACGGACAAGAATCTGACCGAGGTGTTGCGGCTGAATGTGCGCTGCTTTCGCAACGGCGAGAACTATACAAAGCACACGTTCAATTACCTGCTCGGTGAACCGAGAAACTTGAGCTACCAGATCGTGAGCTCAGAAGGCGAAATGGTGGGATTTGTTTTTGTGCTGGTCAATGAAGACGGTTCGGCCCATCTGACGACTATCGGCGTCGCCCCGGAACATCGCCGCCGGCGGCTTGCAAACCGTCTTCTCAGTCATGTCGAGAGCTCACTCCGGCTGCGCAAGATTCTCACGATCGTTTTGGAGGTTCGTGTCAGCAACACTTCGGCGCAGAGCCTTTATCGCGATGCCGGATATACAGTCGTCCAGCGGCTCGCGAAATATTACAACAACGGAGAAGATTGCTACTTGATGATGAAATCTCTCGCCAACGGCTCGTCTTGACGCTCACCCTTCCAAAAATCTACCCGATCACCGACACTCGCATTTCCGGACTGTCCCATATGGAGCAGGTTCGTCGTCTTATTCTCGGCGGTGCCACTCTGATCCAGCTTCGTGACAAATATGCACCTGCGGGCGAGTTCTATCGATCTGCGGTCGAGGCCGTCGGATACGCGCATCAACGGGACGTAAAGATACTCATCAATGACCGCACCGATATTGCGCTCGCTGCGGCCGCCGATGGAGTTCACCTCGGACAAGACGATCTGTCACCCGCGCATGCCCGAGATCTGCTCGGCCCAACCGCGATAATCGGATTTTCAACTCATTCTCTCGAACAAGCTCGGGCCGCACTCGCCATGCCGATCGACTATCTTGCGATCGGCCCGATCTTTCCGACATTAACAAAAGACGACGCCGATCCGGTGGTCGGGACCGACGGCCTGCGCTCGCTCCGGGAACTGGACAGAAACTTTCCAATTGTGGCGATAGGCGGGATCAGCCGTGACAATTACGCCTCAGTACTTTCAGCCGGAGCCGATTGCGTTGCAATGATCGGCGATCTCGTCGCTGACCCGTCGACGATCGCGGATCGGATGCGAGAACTCCGAAACCTCTAATTTTGGTTGGGCTAACAATGTTGTAAATCGATAAAAAATATATTGCATTACCCGTAACGGTCGCGTACTATACGTGTTGGAGAAACGGTTGCCCGCCCAGGCCCTTCCATTCGCTCAAGTCTTTCCTTTCCGTCTTTCACAACTTTTCGGGAGAAATCCACCCAAATGAGTTTGCTTGATGTAGCACCCATTATTGAGCAGATGTTGTCTGTCTCGGACAATGTCAGCGACCTTAACTTCTCGTGCGGTCAAAAACCGCAGGTCGAGATCAGCGGCACGCTTTATCCGTCGACGCCGCTCGGGTTGGGCCGGTTGTCGGCATATCAGACGGAGATGATCGCGATGTCTATCCTTCGCGACAACGCCGAGGCAGCCATTCAACTCGCGAAGACGCGGACATCGGATCTGAGCTACGCGCTTCCCGGGAAGTGCCGCTTCCGCGTAAATATTTTCCAGCAGCGAAATTCGTACTCGATCGTCATGCGCGTCATCCCGACCGAAATACCGAGTGTCGAGTCGCTGAATATTCCCGCGCAGCTCGCGGAAATCTCGAACATAAGGAACGGTGTCGTGCTCTTGACCGGCCCGACCGGTTCCGGAAAAAGCTCGACCCTCGCGGCGATCATCGACCGCATCAACGAAACGAAGGCATATCACATCGTAACGATCGAGGACCCGATCGAATTTCTGCACAATCACAAGAAGTGCACGATCAATCAGCGCGAAGTCGGCGCCGATACGAAGGACTTCGCCTCGGCATTGCGGGCCGCACTACGACAGGCCCCGAAAGTGATACTCGTCGGTGAGATGCGTGATCTCGAGACCGCCGAGATCGCGCTTGAAGCGGCCGAAACCGGACACCTTGTCTTGTCGACGCTTCATACTATCGATGCATCAAAGACGATCGATCGCATCATCGGTCTTTACCCAAAGAACGAAGAAAGAATTATTCGTACACGGCTCGCTCAGACGTTCCGCTATATCGTTTCCCAGAGGCTGATCCCGCGGGCAGACGGCAAAGGCCGTGTAGCCGCTGTCGAAATTTTACGCTCCAACCCGCGAACCCGTGAGTATATTGAAAAGGGCGAGAGCGAAGGCAAGACTCTCCTGGACGCGATACGCGACGGCGAGATAGACGGAATGCAGGATTTCGATTCGGTCATCAGAACGATGATCGAAGATAAAGTCATAAGCCTCGAAGACGGTTTGTCATACGCGACAAATCAGAACAATCTGCTGCTTCAGCTCAAAGGCTTGGCATCGACCGAGGATTACTTGAGTAAGCCCACGCCGAATGTCGAGCCGCTCGCGCCGCCGCCGGCTCCGCCTGCTAGCGTAAATTCCGTGCTTGATCTTATGGATTAAGTTCGTTGATCGTGGTTCGTCGTTCGTGGCCCGAACCATTCTCGATCCTCGATCCGTCATACATCTAAACAACGAACCACGATCAACGACCCACGAACTAAAGAAATGATTATTCGCTGCGATAACTGCTCAGTCTCACTCCAACTGGACGAATCTAAGATTCCGAGCGGGAACTTCACCGTCCGATGCCCGCGCTGCCAAAACATGCTGCGTGCAAACAAGGACGCGAAAGGCCAGGGATCTTCAACCGTCCAGCAGCTCGAAGCAAACAAGGCGGCTCCGGCAACTGAGCAAGGAGCACTGCAGTTCGCTGAAAAGCAGTCGGAGCTTGAGATAAACACCGCGCTTCGGTCTCTGTTGTCCGCGTTGCAGACCGGAAAGACCGCGCTCGATAAGGATGACGACGAAAGTGCGCGCCCACGACGCGTGCTTCTTTGCCTTGGCGAGAAAAAGGATGAAGTCGCAAAGCTGATGTCCGAGGCCGGCTACCGCGTGTACATCGCCGTGACTCCGGCGCAGGCGAATGAGAGGCTTCGCGAAGGCAAAACCGAAATCGTTGTTTTCTCCCCCGACTTTGCATCCGAGTTCGGTGGAGCGGCCATACTTCAGCAGAAAGCCAACACCATGTATTCATCTGAGCGGCGACGATTGTTCCTCGTATCGCTTGAGGAAGGCGGGACCACAATGAACGCCCACGAAGCTTTTCTCCGAAATCTGAACCTTATCGTAAACACCGCTGACATTCCGCAGCTGCCGCTGATCCTGAACCGCGCGGTCCTTGATTTCAACGATTTATACCACTACCTGAACAGAGGTCTCGGCGTTGAGCCAATCTAACAAACCAACGAGCAACCGCTTTTTCGACAACAAACGTTGCCGAAAAAATTGTAGGGGCAGGGCTCGGCCCGGTCCGTCTTCCTTTCCCGGGCAAGACTTCCTCGGGCAGCCACAGTTGCTGCCCCTACAATCTTTTAAACGATGAAGGCGGAAGGCGGAAGGATGAAGGATGTCATTTTCTTCGCCGCTTAACCTTCCGCACAATCGTCACAAGAATCGCTATGAGCTCGTTGGTTTCGGATCTGAGAAGGCTCAGCTTTTCCGCCGGGACGTATTTTCCTTCTGCAAGCAATTCGATCCAGTAGTCAGTCTCGTCGAGTTCCTGGAGAGCACCTTCGATCTTGCTTATAAAGTCGGCATCCGATTTTGCCCGGCAAGCCTCGCGATAGTGAGCTCCGGGCGAGGTGCCAGACCGTGCGATTTGACGGCCGACGATCTGGGCCGAACCGTAGCGTGGAAGCGAGTCATAAAGCCGAAGAACGCGCAAGCCGTAGTCTTTTAGTCGGAGCCGTAAGTTCCGCTCCGACTCTTGTGGGAGAGTCTTCATATTAGATTCCTCAGATTTTCGTGTTTAGCCTTTCATCCGTCACCCTTCATCCTTCATCCTTCATCCTTCATCTTCATCCTTCATCCTTCATCTTCATCCTTCATCCTTCACAGAGTGGCCAGCTCCGCCACCAACATTTCGATCTGCATTCGGGAGCCTGCGGGACCGCCGCCGCCGATCGATGTTTTGATCGCCAGATCGACCTCCGCCAGCCGCCGAATCGCACGCGAGAGTTGCTGAGGATCTGTCCGTCTCGCCGTTGCGAGAAACGCTTCCTGATCGCTGTAACGAAGTTTGGCGATCCGTGCGACCTCTCCGCGATCAACGCCATGCGCCATCGCCTCATTCGCCATCAGCAGACGTCGAACGTTGTACGAGATCAGACCGAGCAGCGCAAGCGGCTCGCCTCCGTCGTCGAGGATTTTATTTAAGGTCTTTAGAGCTTCGCCTTTTCGCCCGGCGAATAAATGATCCGTAAGATCAAAATTTGATACCTCGCGCGAGTTCGCAACAAGCGATTCGATAAGCTCGCTTGAAATCGTCCGGTCCGGCAGAGCGGCAGTTGAAAGTTTACTGCTCTCGATCGTGAGCCGTCTAACGTCGGGCCCGACAAGCGCGATAAGCTGACGGAGTCCGCGTTCGTCGATCTCGGAACCCGCATCCTTGATCTTGTCACGCGCCCATTTCGCGAGCTCGACGTCTTTCAATTCCGTAAACTCGACGGCGGTCGCATTGTCCGTAAGAAGTTTCGCCATCTTGCGGCGCTTGTCGAATTCTTCAGCAACAAATATAACGACCGTAGTATCGACCGGACGTTTCAGAAAGGCATCGAGCGTCGCTTCGTCGTCCTCGCGCAGCGTGTCGCGCGCTGCGGTTGACGAGACGCGTACGTCCGTCACCAGGATCACGCGTCGGCTCGCCATCATCGGCAGTTGCTCAGCCGCGGCAAGCGCACCACGAAGATTGCCCTCGACATTTAGGCTGAACGCCGTTTCATTAAAGTCGCGCGCCTCGCCGTCTGTGAAGCTGCGATCACAGATAGTTTTGACGGCAATATCGCGGAGATAAGTTTCGGGACCGAAAAGTACGTAGACGGGAGCGAACTCGCGTTTCTTTAGTGTGTTCCAAAGATCTTCACGCTTAAGGATCGCCATCTTTATTTCTTGTCTTCCTTTACGCCGAGGCCATTGACGATGGCTGACACGACAGACTCTGAAAATGCACGGGCGATGCGTTCGACCGCCGGGTCTTCTTCGTTAAAGAACGAACGCGGATCCGACGAAAACTCGAACGAATCGCGGAAGATGAAATTCTGATTGTCGTAAAGGATCTTATCTTCTTTCAGATCGCGGATCGTCACCGCCGCGATGATCGTGATCTCATACACACGGGCACGGCCCTCACGATCAAGCAGGACACCCGAGAAGCTAAAATCCCGGATCGTACCTTCGACCACGGCGTCGGCTCCATCGATCGAGCCCTGCACCGTAAGCCCGTTGCCGCGTCGTATGATCTCGCGCGAGACCGCTTCGGTAAATCGCGAGCCGACGCGATAGCGCAACCCGCGTGCTTCGGTCTGGAATGCCGGCACCGCGATCTTCCGGATATTTTTTGGCAGGCCGGAGTTAGTGACCGGTTTGTAGCACTCGGTAAAGCCGGACACAGCAAGGAACGTGACGAACACTAACAAGACTCGAACAAATTTCATAACTGATCCTTGAGCGCCTCGACAACCTTTACCATCTCGACAGTCTCTTTGACATCGTGAACCCGAACGATCTTCGCTCCGTTCCAAACCGCGATCGCCGCCGTGGCAAGTGAGCCTGCGAGCCTCTCGTCAACCGGTGCGTCGTCGAGAAGTTTCCCGATAAAGGATTTTCGGGAGGTTCCGACCAACATTGTATAATTTGGAAACTCCGCGGTGAGTTTATCAAGTTTGGCCAGCAATTCTAAATTCTGCTCCTGCGTCTTGCCAAATCCGATTCCCACATCGAGTACGATGTTCTCATCTTCAATGCCAAAGCTTTTCGCCTTTGTGATCGCTGTTCGAAAACAGGTCGAGACTTCGTGAAGAATATTCGCAACTGCAGGTTGTGAATGCAGCGACTCAAAGTCACCTCGCGAATGCATCAGGATCAAACCTGTCTTGTAATTCGCGGCGACTTCGCCAATCTTCTCGTCGAATCTTAGCCCCGAAATGTCGTTGATGATCTCGGCGCCAGCGTTGACGGCCCGTTCGGCAACTTCCGACTTACTGGTATCTACCGAGATCGCGACATCGAATCGTTTCGCGAGCACTTCGATCACGGGGATAACACGACGACTTTCCTCTTCAACCGACACGCGTGAGCTGCCGGGCCGCGTCGATTCACCGCCAATGTCAATTACGTCCGCTCCGTCGGCTATGAATGTCTCAGCCTGTCGAATCGCGTCGTCGACGCTGGCGACCTTGCCCCCGTCCGAGAAACTATCGGGCGTGACATTTAGGATCGCCATGACGAGCGGACGATCGAGAGAGATCTGTCGACGGGTTGTTTGCCAGTACATAAACCTAAAGTGAAAAGTGAAAGGGTGAAAAAGTGAAAGGGTGAAAAAGTGAAACGGGAAAAGTGGAAAGGGAGGGAGGGGCGGAAAAATAAGATGTGAAAAGTGAAAGGGGGAAAGCCAAAAACTTTCCCCCCTTTCACTTTTTCACTTTTTCACGTTTTCACTTTTTCACGTTTTCACTCTTTCAATTTATTTACGCCGTCGCCGGATTGTTCGGCGTTATCGGCGGAAGTATGGGTTTCTTAAATCGGCTCTTTTTCTCTTCCGTCTCGGGCGTACCATCGTCGTCGTTTGCCACCGGTTCGGGATCGGCACCGTCGATCGGCAGACCGGCGATCACGCGACGCATCTGTGCGCTGTCGAGCGATTCATGCTCGAGCAATGCATCGACAAGACGCCCCATCGATTCACGGTTATCTTCGAGGATCTTCGTCGCACGAACATACTGCTCTGAAACGATCCGTTTCACTTCAAGATCGATCTTGATCGCCGTGTCTTCAGAGAAGTCGCGATGCTGTGCGATCTCGCGGCCGAGAAAGATCTGCTCTTCTTTCTTACCGAACGCGAGCGGGCCGAGATCCGACATACCGTACTGGCAAACCATCGCACGGGCAAGCTCGGTAGCTTTTTCGATATCGTTCGACGCACCCGTCGTTACGCGGCCGATAAACAACTCTTCGGCAATGCGTCCGCCCATCGAGTTCGCGATCATCGCCTCGAGCTCTTCCTTAGTTCTACCCAGCACGTCAGCCTCAGGCAAAAAGAACGTGACACCAAGTGCGCGTCCGCGCGGAACGATCGTTACCTTGTGTACCGGATCGCTTTCCGGAATGTTCATTCCAACCAGCGCGTGCCCCGCTTCGTGGATCGCAGTCAGTCTCTTCTCCTTATCGGAGATGACCATGCTGCGACGCTCCGGCCCCATCAAAACTTTGTCTTTCGCGAATTCGAGATCGTTCAACGTAACAACCTTCTTGTTCTGGCGAGCAGCGATCAACGCCGCTTCGTTAACCAGATTGGCAAGATCTGCACCGGTAAAGCCCGGCGTTCCGCGAGCGATGATGTTGATTTCAACACCCTCATCGAGCGGGATCTTCCGCGTGTGTACTTTTAGGATTCCCTCGCGTCCGCGGACATCCGGGTATGAAACGACAACCTGCCGATCGAAACGGCCGGGTCGAAGCAATGCCGGATCGAGCACATCCGGCCTGTTGGTCGAAGCCATCAGGATGACGCCGTCGTTCGATTCGAAACCATCCATCTCGACGAGAAGCTGGTTCAATGTCTGCTCGCGTTCGTCGTGTCCGCCGCCAAGACCGGCGCCGCGATGGCGACCGACAGCGTCGATCTCGTCGATAAAGATAATGCACGGAGCATTTTTCTTACCCTGTTCGAACAGATCGCGGACACGGCTCGCACCGACACCGACGAACATTTCGACAAAGTCCGAACCGGAGATTGAGAAGAACGGAACGTTGGCTTCGCCTGCGACGGCTTTCGCCAGGAGTGTCTTACCCGTTCCCGGTGGTCCCATCATCAGAACGCCCTTCGGGATCTTTCCACCAAGTTTTTGAAACTTCTGCGGGTCCTTTAGAAACTCGATTATTTCCTGCAGCTCTTCCTTGGGCTCGTCAACACCGGCGACGTCCTTGAACGTGACGCGTTTCTGCTGATTGTTGAGAAGCTTGGCTTTCGATTTACCAAAGCTCAATGCCTTGTTGCCGCCCGCCTGCATTTGGCGGAGCGTAAATGCCAGAAATCCGATAAGCAGAAGGAACGGAAGAGCCTGAATAAGGATCAGCCATCCAAGTCCGTTCGAGGCTTCTTCCTCATTCGTCAATATCCGCGAACTCTGATTCTGTTTATTAAAGTCGTTAACCGTAGTCGTCAGCAGTTCCCGCGTCGGATCGCTGCCAATCTTCGTGAGGAACTTGTTGCCGCTGAGATCGGTAAATTCGACGGCTGATTGCTTGAACAAAGCTTCTTTAAACTCTTTGTTCTCGATCCGCGTGACAGCCATGTCGATGCTCAGGTCCTGAGGCGGCTTAGTCTGGCGGCCTTGCAGGAACCAGACAAACGAAAGAGCGCCGGAGATAATCACCAACCACAACAGAACCTGTTTTGCTTTAGAACTCAATTTATAGCCTCCAAAAATCAACTTTCACCCACGAAAGCTCTTTGCCAAAGCGTTTGGATGAATGTTCCGCAACCGGAGTTGTTCCCGGAAATCCCAGCTTGGGTACACCGGAACACCAATCGTTGATTGTAGTTCCCGAACCGTCATTTTTCAACCTTTATGTTCGTGAATCGGAGGGCTCCCCCATGCTTCACGATTCGTCCGCCGCCCGGTAATTCCACTGTGTTTCCGCTCTTTCGACTCAAGATCAAACGCTCGATTGCTTCGACATGTTTCATTTGCAAGGACCGAAGGCTGCCTCGTTTCGTTCGGAGCCAGGCGCGAAGCGTGGAATAGAGATCCGCCCTTTGCAGAGTATTAAGGTCCTTTATGATGAGATTTCCCCGGTCGCCGTCTTCCCCGCTGAGGGTAATATCGCCGGAAGATCGGTGCATGAGGTCCGCCGTACGGGCCAGCGTTTCCACAATTTTAGGGTTGATCTCCGCCAGGCGCGGAATAACATCCCGGCGAATCCGGACACGGCTGTATTTTTCATCCTCGTTCATCGGATCCGAGCGATATAACACTTCGTTGTCGCGACAAAACGCTTCCGTATCCGTCCGGCTTGCCCACGACAGTAACGGGCGAACCAAAAGAATGTCGTCTTTCAGTTCCCTGACCTGCCGCATGCCGGCGAGGCCGTCCGGCCCACTGCCGCGAATCAAATTTAACAAAAATGTCTCCGCTTGATCGTTTTGCGTGTGCGCAACAAGTACGGAAAGCGCGTCGTTCTCGCGTGCGATCCTCGCAAGAAACTCATACCTCGCATTTCGCGACGCCTGTTCGAGGTTGTCCTTCTTTTTGAGCGGTCCTGATCCGGAAAGAAATTCGAAGCCGAGACGCAAAGCCTGTTCTGAGACGAAACGTTCGTCTGCATCGCTTTCGGTTCCGCGTAGCTTATGGTTGAAATGCGCGACGATCATCCGGTGCACAAGCTTTTTTCGTTTTGCAAGATCGTGAGCCGCGATCAACAAACTCATCGAATCCGCTCCGCCCGAGACCGCAATGACAACGGTCTCCCCCGCAAATGGCAGATCGAGCTTTCGCCATTCGGTGATCAAGCTGCGTACGAATTTGTGCATGCGATCATATCGTGTCCGACGATTTTGTAATTCAGCCGTCATCCAGCAAACGCCGCGCTTTCTCTAAAGCGTCCGCGACTCGTGCCCGGGATGTACCGCCGGTTTGCGACTTGGAATTAACGGTACTCTCGAGATCGAGCGCGTTCGCGACATCGTCGTCGATAGAGCTCGAGAATTGACGAAATTCTTCAATCGTCAACTCGTTTAGTTCGCGATCATTTTCTGCGGCGAACAACACCGCCTTGCCAACCGTATCGTGGGCAGTACGAAACGGGACTCCTTTCCTGACAAGATAATCGGCGAGTTCGGTCGCATTCAGGAATCCACGCGACGCCGCTTCACGCATTCGCGATTCATCGACGGTTAGATTGTCGAGAACGATCGCGCTTACTCGCAGGCACGACCGCAGCGTATCGACCGTATCGAATACGGCTTCTTTGTCTTCCTGCATGTCCTTGTTGTACGCAAGGGGCAGGCCTTTCATGGTCGCGAGCAGCGCCGCATGATGACCGAAAACGCGTCCCGCTTTCCCGCGGATCAGTTCGAGTGCATCCGGATTTTTCTTCTGCGGCATCAGGCTGGATCCGGTCGAGACCGCGTCGCTGAGGCTGACAAACCCAAATTCCGTTGAGCAATACAAGATCAGATCTTCGGCCATTCGCGACAGGTGGACCATTATGATCGCGCTTGCTCCGACGAACTCGACGGCGAAATCGCGATCCGAAACCGCATCGAGACTGTTGAGCGACACGCCATCGAACTCCAGCTCACGAGCTACGGCTTCACGATCTATGGGGAAACTTGTCCCGGCAAGTGCCGCCGACCCGAGCGGCATGATGTTTACGCGTTTGCGAACGTCGGCAAGCCGCTCACGATCACGTGTCAACATTTCAAAGTACGCAAGACACCAGTGTGGCCAGAGTATGGGTTGTGCACGCTGGAGATGTGTGTAACCGGGAAGAATGGCGGTCGCATGTCGCTCGGCGACGTCGAGCAGGCTACGGCCGAGCGCGGTAACGGCTTCGGTCATCGCGTCGATCTCTTCACGCAGCCAAATGCGAAATGCCGTTGCAACCTGATCGTTCCGGCTTCGCCCGGTGTGCAGTTTTTTTCCGGTGTCACCGATAAGGTCGACGAGCTTTGATTCGATAAACGAATGAACGTCTTCGGCAGGGCTATCAAAAAACCCAGGCCCGCACTTGGAACTCTCCAACAAAGCGTTGAGCGCGCTTCTTATCGCGTCGCCCTCGCCGCTCGTCAACACACCGGCGTTCTCAAGCCCGTTTGCGTGCGCCGTGCTGGCGCGCACATCGGCTACAAACAGACGTCGGTCAAATCGAAATGAATTATTAAATTCAGCGAATGTTTCGTCGGGCGCTTCGGTAAACCGGCCGCCCCAGAGATTCTTGGTATTCGTCATCTAGTTAGACCCATCGCTTAAATCTCGCATAGATCGTCAGAGCAATACCGACGACGGTGAGGCCCACGACAGTCACCCAAAATCCATATTTAGCGTCGAAAATATCGGCCTTAAAATTCATTCCGAGTATTCCCGCGATCACCGCCAGCGATCCCGTCAGGAGTGTCAGAAACGTCAGCCTCTGGACAAAGATATTCGTCATCTGCGCCGACTTAGTCGCATACAGATCAAACACACTGAGGACCAGGGCACGCGCATTCTCAACAGCGTCAACGGCGTTCTCAAAATGCTGGCTGAGCATCTTGTACTGTTCCGACGAATTCGATTCCGCAACCTGATGAAAGTCGGCCCGCGATAACGAATAGAATATTTCTCGATGCGGCATTAACCACCGTCTTAGCTGCGATACGTCACGGCGAAGCCCGACCATCGCCTTCAAAAAAGCTTCCGTCTCCAGATCCCTTCGGAGAATCTGCTCATCGGCCTCGTCGACACGTCGCTCTATCTCATCGACCGCTTGAAAATACGAAACGATATTCAAGTCGAGAAGCGTCGCCAAAAAGCTCTCGGCATCGAGCTTGCCCAGCGGCGTCTCTCCTTTTTCCCGGTTTCGAAATTCCGCAAAATACTCGACCTCGCCCTCGTGGACGGTGACGATGAAATTCTTCCCGACAATATAATCGATCATCAGCCGTCGGGGAGGAGAGTTCTTCTCGGTGACAACGGAATCGACACAAAACCTGAAAAACGTTTCGAAGCGGTCTATCTCGAGCGGGCCCGAGTCTTTGATAACAGACTTGCACGGAACATTCTTGACCCCCAACGTGGCTGTCACTTTGTTAAGGAGTGCTTCGTCACGCCGGCGTACATTGACCCACAGGAGGTGATTCTCCTTTAGGCTGTCCACCTCGATCTCATCGAGGCTTATTTCTTCGTCGTGGCCCTTTGCGTTATAGAGGTACGCATCTATATCTTTCATTTCAGTCGCTCGCGTTTAGAAAGTATATCCGAAAACTAATTTAGGCTCGTCGTCGATTTTGACATTCCCGGCGTTTTTGTTTATCCGTAAATCATTGTGAAAAAAATTAATAAAGTCGTTCTGGCATATTCCGGTGGGCTCGATACGTCCGCGATGCTGCTCTGGTTAAAAGAAACTTATGACTGCGAGGTCATATGTTACTGCGCCGATGTCGGTCAGGGCGAAGAGCTGACGGGTCTCGAGGAAAAGGCAAGGGCGACCGGTGCGTCGAAGTTGTATGTCGAGAACCTTCGTGAAGAATTCGTAAAGGATTTCGTTTGGACTGCCGTCAAGGCAAACGCTCTTTACGAGGGCGTATACCTTCTCGGAACATCGCTCGCGCGTCCCGTGATCGCGAAGCGTCAGATCGAGATCGCTCAGAAAGAAGGCGCGGATGCGGTCGCACACGGAGCTACGGGCAAAGGCAATGATCAGGTGCGGTTCGAGCTGACGTATTACGCACTGCAGCCGGATATCAAGGTCGTCGCTCCGTGGCGGCACTGGGAATTTAAAGGACGTGCTGACCTCATCGCGTACTGTCAGAAGCACGGCATTCCGGTTACGGCGACGGCCGATAAACCGTATTCGATGGATCGCAACCTGATGCATGTTTCGTACGAAGGCGGGATTCTTGAGGACCCGTGGGCCGCACCGCCTGAAAATATTTTCCTTCTGACGAAGTCGCCTGAGAACGCTGCGGACAAACCTCAGGAGATCGTACTGACATTTGAGAAAGGCGAACCGATCGCGATCGACGGCGAGAAGTACGGAGCCGTGGACATGCTCTCAAAATTGAATCATCTTGGCGGCGAGCACGGCATCGGCCGCGTCGATCTCGTGGAAAATCGATTCGTCGGAATGAAGTCGCGAGGTATCTACGAGACGCCGGGTGTGACGATATTGCAGACCGCGCACCGCGCGCTCGAGTCGATCACGATGGATCGTGAAGTGATGCGGCTTCGCGATTCACTCGGGACAAAATTCGCGGAGTCGGTCTATTACGGATTCTGGTTCGCACCCGAATTCGAGATTCTCCGGTCGATGATCGAACAGACGCAGGAAACCGTCTCAGGCGATGTGCGCGTAAAGCTCTACAAAGGCAACGTCATCGTCACCGGCCGCAAGTCGCCGAACTCGCTCTATCGCGAACGCGTCGTGACATTCGAGGACGACGCGGGCGCCTACGATCAACACGACGCCGAAGGCTTCATCAAGCTACAAGCGTTGAGATTGAGATTGCGAAAGATGGAGTAACAGGCAGAGACCCGACCCGTAGGGAGGGTGACTTTGGCATTTGGGATTTGGGATTTGGGATTTGGGATTTCGTACATTGCGGCGAGGCTGCCACCTAAGGCAGAAACCCGACCGGTAGGGAGGGTGCCTTTGGGATTTGGGATTTGGGATTTGGGATTTGGGATTTCGTAGATTTCGGCGAGGGTGCCGCCTAAGGCAGAAACTCGACCCGTAGGGAGGGTGACTTTGGCATTTGGGATTTCGTACATTGCGGCGAGGCTGCCACCTAAGGCAGAAACCCGACCCGTAGGGAGGGTGACTTTGGCATCTGGGATTTCGTACATTGCGGCGAGGCTGCCGCTTAAGGCAGAAACCCGACCCGTAGGGAGGGTGACTTTGGCATTTGGGATTTCGTACATTGCGGCGAGGCTGCCACTTAAGGCAGAAACCCGACCCGTAGGGAGGGTGACTTTGGCATTTGGGATTTGGGATTTCGTACATTGCGGCGAGGGTGCCGCTTAAGGCAGAAACCCGACCGGTAGGGAGGGTGTTCTCGACAACAAGAGCCTGTTGTTCACGCAAGGCAGAAACCCTTCCGGTTATAGTAGAGTTGAAGAAAATTGAACCAGAGGAGCACCTCCCACATATGCTCTACCCTGATTGGGACGAAAACGAATTTCCGCTAGCTTATCTGATCACGATTCGTACGTATGGCACGTGGCTTCACGGAGATGAACGAGGTTCAGTAGATCGTCACGGACGGAACCTCTACGGGACGCCCCGCCTCGCGGCAGACCCGGAATTGGAAAGAATCATGCGGGAAGAAATGAAGGGGCCACCCTTCACTCTGAATGCCGCCCAGCGAGTTGCCGTGCATCGTGAGATCGTAGACGTTTGTGACCGTCGGTCTTACTTTCTGCGGGCCCTCAACGTCAGAACAAATCATCTCCACTCAGTCGTGTCGGCCCAGCGGAAGCCGGAGGGCATCATCACCGCATTCAAAGCGAATGCGACCCGAGCACTGCGTGAGCAGAATCTTGTTTCGTGTGAGACTGAGGTCTGGTCGCGAGGAAGGAGCAGACGCTATCTATGGAAGCCGCGCTCCTTGGAACTAGCTATCGATTACACCCTCAATCAGCAGGGTGACAATCTTATCGACTTTGACACTTGGCTGGAAATGCGAGGTGAGTCTTTAGAC
Source organism: Pyrinomonadaceae bacterium (assembly GCA_041745575.1). Taxonomy (GTDB): domain Bacteria; phylum Acidobacteriota; class Blastocatellia; order Pyrinomonadales; family Pyrinomonadaceae; genus OLB17. The sequence continues at coordinate 43,087 of JBGTIQ010000067.1, read as the reverse complement.
GATGAATGAGCGAACGAGGACGAGGAGCACCCTCCCTACCGGTCGGGTTTCTGCCTCGACGCCTGTCGCATATGGTGATGTCAAAGATCACGGCAGTGGAAAAGGCGGAAACCCGACCGGTAGGGAGGGTGTTCTACACCGCACCGCGCTGTTGTTCACGCAAGGCAGAAACCCGACCGGTAGGGAGGGTGTTCTTAGAGCGTCCTCTAGAAAGTTGTCGGTAATAGACGGCTGCGGCTACAAGGCCAAGCGTTCCTCCGATATAGCTCGCCCAGTGTAGGTAAGTTACTATGATCAACCCGCGGAGTTGGCGCGAATCTAAAATCTCATGCCATACTTTCCAGTCGCCGGGTTCTGCAAATGACCGGATCCAACCAAGTAATGCGCCCAACATGCCGCTTACTATGGTGATTGCCAACGCGACTGTGATAGCTTTCGCAAGATCGAAATTCGATTCACTCGACCGTTCCGATGGCCCGAGGCGACCGAGCAGCCAACCGCCTGCGAAGCCTACCCACCACGTTGCCATGAGACCAATGATCGCGGCGAAAATGCGAGGATGTAACTCTAGACCGAGCCATTTGAACTGCCGAAATTTGATATGTGTAAAGTACTCGGGTGAGATCGTAATGCTTATCTGATCGTGCAATGCGCCGTAGAGGCCCGCCAGCACCGCACCGATAAAGCCCGTCCATAAAAGCCGGCGCAAGCTCGGAACTTTAGGGCCAATCGACCAAACACCCACGACTTCTTTACCTCCTACTCGTTATTGTTAATGGCAAAACACCCTCGGGTTCACCGTGTGAACAACAGCCCCGTGTTGGTGAGAGAGGCCGCCGGATTCGAGGTAAATACCACACTCTCCCCGGGTCAAAGAACACCCTCCCTACCGGTCGGGTTTCTGCCTCGAGGCGTCCGCAGCTGAGGTACATATCACTTTCCCCGGGTGTAAGGACACCCTCCCTACCGGTCGGGTTTCTGCCTGGGGGACCGTAAAAGGCACCCTCCCTACCGGTCGGGTCTCTACCTTGAGGCCACCGCATTCGACGTAAATATCACTCTCCCCGGCGTCACTTGTTGGTCGACGCAATCATGCAAGCCAGATTCTTTACCAAGCTCGCGCAATTCACCCGTGCGAAAACCTTTCCTGATCGATATCGAACCGTCGTGCCTGACGAGTTCGGAGATTCGAAAAACAGCGCAAAATATTTTGTAGCCTAGATACGCCACGGGATCACGATGAAGATCGATCACAAATATCCCGCGCCGTGCGACCCGTGACATTTCTTTCAAGACAAAAGGAATCTGTTCGTCAGTGAGATGATGAAAAAAGAGCGATGAGATCGCGTAGTCGAAGGCGCCGTCTGCGAACGGCAAATGAAACGCGTCGCCGCGGACAGAAGTGATCTCGGGAAACTCGTGCGATTCTGATCGAGTGGTTGCGGACGAGATAGGATCGAGATCGACCCCGGTGAGCTTTGCGTCACGTCCCGACTTCGCGGCGAACTCCGCGATAATTCTTAGTAGTTCACCCGACCCGCAGCCGACGTCGAGAATAGAAAATTCTCGCAGATCTTTTTCCACGATCTGGGCAAGCAAGGTTTTTCGCAATGCCCGCTTGTCACCGACATAACGATTAATGAACGCGATCTCGCGCAGGAACGTTACGTATTCCTCGGGCGTGTAGTCGCCGGTATCGATCCGTTCGAGCTCGGTGCTGCGTTTTTCGAACACGAGAGAAGAGTATCAAACGCAGAGCCCGCGACGAACACCTTAAACGCAGAGATCGCGGAGAACGCGGAGTAAAGAAAAGGAAGCCGGCCCGCCTGTGCGTCTAGCTTCCTCATAAAAATCCTCCGCGTTCTCCGCGATCTCTGCGTTAAAAACTCACCCTAAGAAGCCCCGGAAGTTTGATCTACTTGCCGAATACTTCGGGAACAGCGCGGTGAGATCTTTTGTCCCGAGATGCTTGCTCGCTACTTCGGCGAACACATCGCGGAAATCGGTAGTCACTGCAAGGTCGCGGCCTTCGTTAAGTTGATCGTTACGAAGTCCGTTCCAGTCGCCATAAACTTTTCCACCTTTTACGGAATTACCAAGCACGAGCATTGCGTTGCCGTGACCGTGATCGGTTCCGCGTCCGCCATTTTCGCGTGCCGTGCGGCCGAACTCAGACATGGTCAAAAGCACGACATCGTCCATGAGTCCGCCGAGGTCGAGAACAAACGCCGCGATCGCCTGACTAAAGGACCGGAGAAAATTAGCGAGCTGTCCCTGCGAGCCGCCCTGGTTGGTATGCGTATCCCATCGAACATCGCGACCGGTATCGGCAAACGCTATCTCAAGCCCGACGCCCGCTTTTATGAGCTGTGCGATCTGCATCATCGAGCGCCCGAATTCCGTATTTGGATAGACGGCACCCTTCTCGGGTTTATATTTTGCGGGATTCGCCTGCTTCAAAAAGTTCACTGCCTCGAATGCTTCCTTGCCCATCGCGCCGAGCGAGTCTTTCGCGTTTTGTTGATAGACACCTTCGAATCCCCCCTTGAGGTCGGCGGTGTAGAGCCCGGCCTTGATCGCGAAATCGGAAAGGTTGGTCATCGCGACTGACGGTGCCCGGCCATACAGCGAACGCGGAAGCGACTGTGTCATCGCAACCGCACGGAACGGGGATGCATCCTTCGCGGGCAAAGTTTGCAGCGCTCGGTTCAGCCATCCGTCACGCGTCGATTTGTTACCAGGCGTGCCGGATTCCATATAATCCTGTGCGTCGAAATGCGAGCGCGTGTTGTCCGGCGATCCGACGGAATCAATAATCGCAAATCTTTTCTCCTTCCAAAATGTTTCGAGCGGCCGCATCGCGGGATGCAGGCCGAATTGGCCGTCAAGGTTTATCGCACCGTTTGCCTTGCCCGGCTGGGGTATCGAGATGTTCGGGCGGAGTTTGTAGTATTCGCTGTCGCCGTGGGGAACGATCATGTTCAAACCATCAACGGCCCCACGTTGAAAGATCGTGACAAGCACTTTCTTCTTGCCGTAGCCATTCTTCAACGTCTGCGCTCCGGCGAACTGATGCAGAAAATCCGGAGCCGCGGCCATCAGTCCAAAGCTCGCCAAACCTATCCCCGTGTTCTTAAGAAAAAATCGTCTGTCCATTATTGCTACCTCGAATACTGAACCGCGTTGCGGTCTAGTAGGTTAGACGCGCGTTGTCGCAATTCGGTCGATGAAGATTTCATCGGGTTTGGAGTGGAACGCGAGTGACTGGAGCGCAGGCATCCTTGCCTGCATGAGGGCGAAGCCCGAAAAGGCGTTAGGTAGCGAGGCAATTATCCGACTACGTCGCTATCGCGACGTTGCAGGCAGGGATGCCTGCGCTCCAGTCATCAATGCACAAACTCACCACCGCCGGCTTGTCTCAGTCCTTGTCCTTTGATGCCGTACCTAAATCTAAAGGCAGCATCGCCGCCGCGGTGACCATACCGGATCGAAATTCGATGAAGACCCTCTTTCAAAGGAATGATCGCGGAACGCACTTTCCTGTCTTTCGTTCCCGCAACGTCAATGACCATCTCACCCGATAAAACAACGGTCGTATCCCATGTCGCATCGAGCTGAAGCTCATAAACGCCGTCGGTCGGTGCGCGAAAGTATCCATCGTAAGTCACGGCGAAGGGTTGTTTCAGATCGACACCCTGATTTGCGAACTGATTCAGAAAGATAGATCTCGTCTCGCCGGTTTTTCGTTCACCTTCACCTGACATATCGCCGCGCGGTATGAAGAGTTCGTACCTCACACCTGGCTTCGCGTCGGTAAGTTCTACGGGTTCGCGCATGCGGTCGCGGACGATCGTCGCCGCGTAGACCGAGCTGGTTCGTCCGGCGGCGTTTGCGACGACCGTCTTTAGCGTCACGGCCTCACGTTCTTTCAATTCGATCTCGATCGGCCGCGTGTAAACCGTCGACTTGTCATCAGGCGTTGTGCCGTCGATCGTGTAATACACTCGCGTTTCCGTGGCGGGTCGAAGCTCGATCTTGACGTTCTCATCCCGCGTGATCAAATTACCTAGCCCGCCCGGTTCCGGTATTCGATAGTTCACACCCAGCGCATCGAGACGCAGCAAATTCGCCGAAAGCCTTCGCTGAAAATCTCCAAAGTCCCGGTCTTCAATACGGGACCAGAGAACTTCTGATAGAGCGATCATTCGCGGAAATGCCATGTACTCGACATGCGAAGGCGTTTTCATATACTCGGTCCAGATGTTTCCCTGTCCGCCGATAATATATTTCGCTTCATCCGCAGTCAGTTCTTTCGGGACGGGCTCGAACGAATAAACTTTCTCGAGCGGCACGTAGCTTCCGATATTCAAAGGCTCATACGCCGGATCACCCTGACCATAATCGAAATAGGCGTAGTCGGTGGGCGTCATGATGACATCGTGTTTCGATTTCGCCGCCTCGATACCGCCTTTCATCCCGCGCCATGACATCACCGTCGCGTTCGGCGCAAGACCGCCCTCGAGGATCTCGTCCCATCCGATAATCTTTTTTCCTTTTGAGTTGATGAACTTTTCGATCCGTCGGACGAAATAACTCTGTACCTCGTGCTCGTCTTTCAGGTTCTCTTTTTTCTTCAGCTCCTGAACGAACGGCGATTCTTTCCAGTGATCCTTCAACACTTCGTCACCGCCGATATGTATGTACGGAGAATCGGGAAAAAGCTTGATCGTTTCTTCGAGAATGTCCTCGAGAAACTTGAACGTCTCGTCCGTCGGGCAATACACCTCTTTAAAGATTCCCCACGTCGTCTGCACCTTGTATTTGTAATCCGCTTTACAGCCGAATTGCGGATACGCCGCGAGCGCGGCCGATGCATGGCCGGGTAATTCGATCTCCGGGATCACGGTGATATGCCGCTCCTTCGCATATTTCACGACGTCCTTGATCTCTGCCTGCGTATAAAAACCGCCGTGCGGAATTCCGTCGCCGATGTACGGAGTAAGATTGCGTTCCTTTACCGTCTCGGGCCGCGTCGAACCGATCTCGGTCAGACGCGGATATTTCTTGATCTCGATCCGCCATCCCTGATCCTCGGTCAGGTGCCAGTGAAAATAATTGAACTTGTACTGCGACATGAGGTCGATGTACTTCTTGACGAAATCGACGGGCATGAAGTGGCGAGCGACGTCGAGATGCATGCCGCGATAACGGAATCGCGGTGAATCGACGATCCGGACGGCTGGAAGGTTGTGTTGGTTTTCCAAACGAGCCGGCAACATCTGCATCAGTGTCTGGATCGAATAATACTGCCCGAGTTCGAAACCTTCGACTCGGATTCGCTCCGGCTCGACGTTCAGTGCATACAGGCCGCTCGCGGGTGCGGCGGCGTGCTGTACGGGAAGTGTCGGGGCGAGGAACTCTATATAGTTTCTCTTTGGAGCCTTCGACTTGATCTTCAACGAAAGGCCGATCGCGCCCAGACGACTCGCTAAAATCTCTGCTGATCGCTTCTCTACTTTTCCTTTCGCAACAATCACCGTCGACCGATCGATCGTGAAGGTACCAGAAGAAGCTTCCTCCACTCTCGGCTTTGGAATGATGTTTATCTCGCCCGACTGGGCGAATGCAGATAGGCCACACAGGAACGTCAGCAGAATTCCGGCAAAAGCTATTTTCATATTTAGTGTTGATGGCAGAAACCAGAGCGGTAGCGAGGGTGCCTTTTTAACTATGAAGTATGAACTAAGAAGTATGAGTGGTCGAGTGACGGCGCTAAGCGTTCATCGCAAAGCACCGAAGGTGCGAAGTAATCTAGCCAGCGGCGCAGCCCCGGGTTAACGGACGCGAATTCATCGAGCCGCAACGCGGCGAAGTAAGATTCTCAATTACTCCGCCGCGTTGCGGCTCAATCCCGCGTGCGCTGCTGTCCAGGGCCTTCGGCCCTGGCTAAATTACGCCGCACCTTCGGTGCTGAGTATCGCGAACCTATCTAAGTTTCTCGAGGAGCTCTTGGAGTTCGGGCGCAATCGGTTGCGCGAGTTCGATTTTCTCGCCCGTCGATGGATGTGTGAACGACAACCTTTCCGCGTGAAGGAAAAAGCGGTCCAGTATCCGGATCTGGTTCTTTATATCGATATCGGCAACGGTGTTGTCGCGGCCCTCGCTATACGTTGCATCGCCGACGACCGGATGGTTGATCGACGCAAGATGGACGCGAATCTGATGAGTGCGCCCGGTCTTGATCTCGACATCGAGAAGTGTGAATTTTTCGAAACGCTGCCGGACCTTCCAGATCGACAACGCGTGACGGCCGTTTGCCGCAACGGTCATTTTCGTTCGGTGCCATCGATCGCGGGCGATCGGTCGATCGATCGTTCCCGAATTTTCTCGTGTCATCCCGTGAACGAGCGCAACGTACGATTTAAAAACTTCGCGCGAGCGAAACTGTTCGGAGAGTGCCTCGTGAGTCTGTTCATCCTTCGCAACAACCATCAGTCCGGAAGTGTCTTTGTCTAGTCGATGAACGATGCCGATTCGATTGCGGATCGCGGATTGCGGATCGCGGATTCCGAAATGGTGTGCGAGTGCATTCGCGAGCGTGCCGTTCGTTACGCCCGCTCCCGGATGAACGATCATTCCTGCGGGTTTGTTGACGACGGCCAGGAATTCGTCTTCGAGAACGATATCAAGCGGTATGTCTTCGGGTTCAAATCGTGCGGCAGGTTCCTCGGTCAGATCGACGTCGATCTCGTCGCCCGTCCGAAGCTTGTACGACGCCTTTGCCTCTTTTTCATTGACGAGAACATCGCCGTTCTCGATCAATCGCTGCAGACGGGACCGTGACCAGCCGTCGATCTGTTCTGCAAGAAAAGCATCCAGACGAGTTCCTGTATCGGAATCGGAAACGGTGAAAATAAGGGGCGAGTCTGACAATGCGAATTCTCCAGTGGATAGTTACAAGTTGTTAGTTATTAGTCGCACTATCCACTTGCAATTTATCACGCTCCACTGAACGAAGTCGCATGATCATGAAAACGATCGAGACGGCAGCGACGAACAGACTCACTAGCTGTGAAGTAGAAAGTCCGGTCATAGTCGTCAGGCCGAACAGATCGCCGCGAGGGTCGTCGCGGATGAACTCGATCGAGAATCGAAAGATCGCATAGATGATGCCGTACGCGATCAGCACCTGACCGTCGAATTTCTTTCGCCGATGCATGAGCACCAGCAAGCCAAACACGACAAGCATGAAGAATGATTCGATAAGCTGAGTCGGATAAAGGTAAAGAGCATTTCCCTCGGGACCGTACATCGGGACGCCGGTGTATTCATGCCCGGCTTCGGTAAAATGCACACCAAAGAAAAGGTCGGTCGGTTTTCCCCAGCAGCAGCCCGCGGCGAAACAACCCTGTCGCCCAAACGCCTGGCCGAGGGCGAGGCCCGGCGCGAAGGCATCAGCTACTTTCCAGAACGGAAGCTTGTAGAATCTGACCAAAATTACAACCGCGAGAAAGCCACCGATCAAACCGCCGTAGTACACACCGCCGGAACGGAGAAAATCGAGTGTGAATACCTCAACATTGTCTTCGACAAAAAACATGAGGATCTTCGAGCCGAGCAATCCGCCGATCAGCGTCCAGAGCCCGAGATCGTAGATGCGCTCGCGCGGAAGTCCGTCACGGGCACCGAGACGCGACGCGATGAAAAGCGCAAACAGCATCCCTAAGGCTAGCCAAATGCCGTAGGTCGTAATGGGAAAATCACCGATGCGAAATAATTCTGGGTACATTCTTCGATTTTAGATTTTAGATTTTGGATTTTGGATTTTGGAATGAGTCTCTGTCGGTTTTTACGATATGCAACATCGCTAAACGTCCATTTGCAAGCCCTGAAAGACACCAAACATTCCGGACATTATTCACCAACGTCGCTTCGTCCTCTGCAAAGCTGTCCATCAGTTCTTTCCTAGCCGCGGTACTTAAACTTTCCAGATTCTGCAATCCCGTCAAGAGCCACTTTTCGCGTGCTTCTTCTAGAGTGCCGCTCTCTTGCGTCAAATAAGTACCGCCATCAAAATCCAATACAAATGTAAATAACTGGGACATACGGTACGAGAACTCAGAAGTCAGGCTTGCTGGCTAACTTCGATAGAAGCATTATCGAGGCAGAAACACGAGCGGTAGCGAGTGTGTTCCAATTATTGATCGGTCACACTCCCTACCGGTCATGTTTCTGCCTGCTGCTTCCGCTTCGACAGAAACATATCAAGAATCAGAAGCCCCGCGCCGGCGCAGATCGCCATGTCGGCGACGTTGAAGGTCGGGTAGTGCCAGGATCCAAACTGGACGTCGACGAAATCGATGACGTAGCCGAGCCGCAGACGGTCAGTCACATTTCCGGCGATACCAGCAAGCAGCAATGCAAGCGAGCCGAGGATGCGATCGTCACTGCGCGGCGTTCGCCAAAAGAAATAAGTGACAAGAGCGGCCGCGACAAGTGCGACAATGGATAGACCCCAACGGCCGGCGTCACCGTGATCATCGAGCATGCTGAAGGCAACTCCTGTATTGTGCGCGTAAGCGAAATTCAGAAATCCCTGGATCACTGTGATGTCGTCGCCATATCGCAGACGGCGAACGGCCCATGCCTTCGTCGTTTGATCGATGAGAAAAACCCCGCCAGCGATGGCGAGGTATGCAAGTTTCCAGATTACGTCGCGTTTGTTCACTATGGCTTCTTTGTTTCGACTGATTTCATCTTCGGTTCGGCGTAGAAGATCTTCGTAACAATCTTCCAATCGCCGTCGATCTTCAAGAGTGACATGTAATCCACCAACCGCGCCGTCGGGTAATCCAGCACGATCTTCGCCACCGCCGCGTTCCCCGCGACATCGATCGTTTCGATCGAACGTTTCCGGTCCGCCTCATCCGCGGCGGGTTTTCCCGTAAAGCCCGCGATATAGTCCGCGAACGCGCGGGTCGTGAATTTCCTTCGCGATAGTCAGCCCCAATATGTACGCAATTTTTCTCGCCATGGATTTACATCGCTCTACGCTGTTGCCGCTTTCTCTATCTCAGCAAGCGCCGCAGCACACCGTTCGCAAACCGTCGGGTGTTTTTCAAATTCTCCGACGCGGACCGAATAGTTCCAGCATCGCTCGCACTTTGCTCCGTCGGCTTTTTGAATTTCGACCTTCAGCTCGTCACCCTCATGGACTTCAACCTGCGAGACGATGAAAATATATCGTAACTGCGGGAAGTAATCGAGAAGGAACCGTGTCGTCTCGGCATCGGCCGTCAACAGTACTTTTGCATCCAGCGATGAGCCGATCTGTTTCGCATTTCGCGCCTCTTCGAGCGCTTTCAAGACCTCGTCGCGGATCGCGAAGATCCGTTCCCACCGCGATAGCAGATCATGATTGGTCGCTTCCGCTTTCGCAAACTCCGCGATATGGACGGAGGCGACTTTTTGACCCGGCAGATTCTCCCACGCTTCGTCCGAAGTAAAAACCAGGATCGGCGACAGAAGCCGGCACAGCGAATCCGTGATCAAGTGCAACACGGTCTGTGCCGAGCGTCGCTCTTTCGACTTCGGTGCAAGAATGTACAGACGGTCTTTGATTATGTCGAAGTACCTGGCCGACAGTGCGACCGTGCAAAAATTGTAGAGCGCGTGATAGGCCGCCTGAAAGTTGTAATCCTCGTACCCTTTCAACACCTTCTCGACGACATCATTCAAGCTCGCGATCGCCCATCGATCGATATCGAGCATTTCATTTTCGGCGACTGCGTCCTTCACAGGATCGAATCCGTCGAGATTGCCAAGCGCATATCGCAGCGTGTTCCGAAACTTTCGATACGCATCAACGACGCGCGACAAGATCTCGTCCGAGCATCGAACGTCTTCTGTGTAGTCAACGGCCGCTGCCCATAGACGCAAGATCTCAGCACCGGACTTGTCTATGATCTCATGCGGCGCGGTGACATTGCCGATGCTCTTGCTCTGTTTCTTGCCCTCGCCGTCGACGACCCATCCGTGTGTGATAACACGGCGGTAAGGCGCGGAGTCGTGTGCTGCGATGCCGCAGCTCAAACTGGAATTGAACCAGCCGCGATACTGATCGCCGCCCTCGAGATAGACATCGGCGGGAAAACGAAGCGTGTCACCGCGAGTTTCGAGTACGGCGACACAGCTCGAACCAGAATCGAACCACACATCGAGAATGTCAGTTTCTTTTCGAAAATCTTCGCCTCCGCATTTCGGACACTTAAATCCGTCGGGGAGCAACTCCCTCTCGGGACGTGAGTACCAGGCGTCGGAAGTTTCCTTCGCGAAAATGTCGGCGACGTGGTCAACGATCTTCGGATCGGCTACGCTCGCGTCACATGCCTGGCAATAGAAGACCGGGATCGGAACGCCCCATGATCGCTGACGCGACACGCACCAATCGGGGCGGCTCTTGAACATGTTCGTCATTCGCCCTTCGCCCCATGCGGGATGCCACTTGACGCGGGGTATCTCGTTAAGTGCTTGCTCACGCAGCGACTTCGTATTTTGGATTTTGGATTTTGGATTTTGGATTTCGTCGTTAAGGTCGACTTGTTCCGGGTCGAAATCCGCATTCCGCAGTCCGCAATCCGCAATCGAAAACAGTTCGTCCATCGAGATAAACCACTGCGGCGTCGCGCGGAACACGACCGGATTCTTACACCGCCAGCAATGCGGATAGCGGTGCTGATATTTTTCCGAGAAAAGCAACATTCCGTTATCGCGAAGAAACTCGACTATCTTCGGATTCGCGTCGAAGATATTCATCCCGCCGAAATGTTCTACCTCGTCGATAAAATTTCCCGCAGCGTCGACCGGGTTGTAGATCTCGAGCCCGTACTGTTTCCCGATGTGAAAGTCATCCGCACCGTGACCGGGTGCGGTATGAACGCAGCCCGTTCCGGATTTTCCCGCGGCCTTGTTCTCAAAACGCACATCGAGCTCGACCTCGGCGTCTGCTTCGCCAAGCGTTACGTGCTCGCCGTTCATGATCAGCGACGTACGATCGAGCCATGCGTGTTTAGCTTCGAGTCGGTCGAGTTTCGCGCCCTTAAATCGCGCTATCTCCTCGTATTCGGCGAAGCCCGCCGTTTCGGTAAACGCCTTGGCAAGCTCTGACGCGACGATAAAAACTTCGGCATCGGAAACTTCGATCGCCGAATAACCGAATTCCGGATGAACCGCAATTCCCATATTCGCCGGCAGCGTCCACGGAGTCGTCGTCCAGATCACAAGAAATACATTCTTACCCGCGAGTGCCCCGTCGATCTGGGCGGGATCGGACTTGAGCGGAAACTTTACGTAAACAGACGGCGACGTGTGTTCTTTATATTCGACCTCGGCTTCGGCGAGCGCGGTTTGATCGTGGATACACCAGTAGACGGGGCGTAAGCCTTTGTAGACGTATCCGCGCTCGAGAAATTTTCCAAAAAGACGTGCGGTGGACGATTCGTACTCCGGCGACATCGTGAGATACGGTGTTTCCCATTCGCCGAGGATGCCAAGCCGTTGAAAGTCGCGCGTCTGGCTGTTCATCGCCGTCGAAGCATGTTCGCGGCAGATGCGGCGAAAGGTTGCGACCGGCAGATCATTCTTGTTCTTTCCCTTCTCGGCAAGCTTTTTCTCGACCAGCGTTTCGATCGGCAGCCCGTGACAGTCGTAACCCGGAACGTACGGCGCGTCGAAGCCCATCATCGAGCGCGTTTTCACTACAAAGTCTTTGAGGATCTTGTTGAGCGCGGTTCCGATGTGAATGTCGGCGTTCGCATACGGCGGGCCGTCATGGAGGATGAACTTTTCACGTCCCTCGCGTGCTTTCATTACCTCTTCGTAGAGGCTCATTTCCTTCCACTTCTTAAGGCGCGCGGGTTCGCTTTGCCCAAGGTTCGCCTTTTGCGCAAACGCGGTTTTAGGTAGATTTACCGTTTTCTTTAGGTCAAAAGGTTCGGTCATAGGTCAGTTGTCGGTTTCTGGTCTTTGGTCTTTGGTCTTTGGTCTTTGGTCTTTGGTCTTTGGGTTTCTAGATCTCAGATTTGAAATTTCAAATTTGAAATTTGAAATCAAGAATTTGAAATTTGAAATTTAAAATCGGAAACCTAATCCAAAATCTAAAATCCAAAATCAAAAGCCCCAAGCCTTTCGTCTGGCTTGGGACTTCGAGGCAAACGCTCGCAATTACTCAGCTTAGCCGAGCAAGGTCCCGTGGATGATGCCAATAATGGGCGATAGCCTCCGCATAATTACGATCTTAACTTTAACATAATTTGGGAGAATTACTCCTCTTCGACAGTGCACAAAAGCGGATACTCCCGGGCCTTGGCGAGGTTCATCGCCTTTTCAGATTTCATGCTCGCGACTTCGTACGGGTAGACTCCGGCAATGCCGAGGCCTTCGTTGTGAACTTTCAACATTATCGAAAACGCCTCAGGCGCAGTAAGATTAAAGACGTATTCAAGGACGAATACGACGAACTCCATAGTCGTGAAATCGTCGTTATGCAGAAGGACCCTGAATAATCTTGGTTTTTCGAGCTTGGTTTCGGACTCGGTCAGTACGTCCGAGTCGAATTCGGGGAAATCAGCCATTCCTCCGATTTTGCCATAGGGCGTCGCCAAAAAATATAGACACCGCCGATTTTTTTTGTTAGATTTCGAGTGCGCTGTTTACTAAATAACCATCTCGTCCATTTATTGCTGAAAACACGTCTTTATCCGCCGTATTTAGGGCTATTCGACAATGAGCAACTTTTCCCGATCGGCCAATCGTGTGTCTGAAAACGAATCTGTTTCCAGTTCGTTAAAAGGCGCGCGTACGGGGCGCGAACGCCAGATCTCTCCCGAGGAACTGGACGGGATCTTCCGGGGCGTCGGACAGAATCTCCGAGACGGACGATCAAGCGAAGCCGAGAAACTTCTTTCGGAAACGATCCGGAACCACAATCACACAGCTGAAAATCTCGCTAACCTTAAACGCCTCCTGGCATTCACGCTGGAAACGGTTGGAAGGTACAAGGAATCGCTCGACGCAGTTCAGCCGTACGAAGACGAGGATATGAAGGCTCTGATCTCGAAGGAAACCGAAGTCAGGGTCACAACACAGCTCGCCGTCGCCTACAACAACCTCGGCGATCACCCTAAGGCGGTAACACTCCTCAAAGAAACTTTCGAAGTCGCAAAGAAGAATGAGCTTAACCACCTGCTTGGCCCGATCGACAGCGGTCTCGCGCGAGTTTACCGAAAGCTTAACGAGTGTGCGATCTGCCGCGACTATGCGCAGAAAGCGCTCGCCTATTTCCGGGAGAACGGCGATTGGCTGGGCATGTCCGAAGCTTACCGTGAGATCGCCCTCAGTTATCACCAGGAAGGGAACAGTGAAAAGTCTTTGGAGTATTTCGATCTCGGGATACAGATAATCGGCGACCGCTCGGCCCCGTTCATGTTGGGGAAACTTTATACCGATCAATCCGGGGCGTACTGGTTTCTGCGACGCCCACAAGACGGGATATCGTGTCTGGAAAAGTCGATCGGATTCTTCGAAAAAACCGAGCACGTCCTGAATTCGATCATCGCCTACAACAATCTCGGAATAAATTTGATGTTGATCGGCGAATGGGATCGCGCCGAGGAAATAATTAAGCGTGCACTGGATCTGGCGATCGACACGAATCATGTCCATATCGCCGGCATTCTTGATTCGTTGGGCGAGCTGAAAATATTGCGGGGCGATCTCGTTGACGCCGAGGACTATCTCGAGCAGGCGGTCGCGCTGGCCCGCGAGCGTAAACGCGAGTGGTACGCCGCACAGGCGATGCGAAACCTGGCCCGGTGTTTTCTGGCCCAGGGCGCGGTCGATAAAGCGATCGCGAAAGCGAAGGAAACGATCGAGCTGTCCGCACAGATTGGTGATAAACACTATGCAAACATGGCCGGCCTCGTACTCGCGGAGAGCTATCTTCATCGCCACGATATTGGTGAGTGTGAGATGGCTTTGCGCGCGATCGAAGAGAACGATCCGAGCTCCGACTTCTTCGTGCTCGGCAACATTCAAAGAATTCGCGGACTGGCCGAGCTCGAGAACAACAACGCCGAGGTTGCCGTTCATCACTTCAATCGCAGCCTGACGATTTTCGAGGCAGCCGAAGATATTTACAACGCCGGGCTCGTCAGTCTTCTGATCGGCGAGAATGCTGGTGTTGAGAACGCGGACCGGGCGAAAGAGCACCTCGCAAAAGCGAGTGATACTTTCCGCAAGCTCGGAGTTCAGTCACTGGCCGAAAGAGCCGATAAGAAACTTGAAAAGTTTCAGAATTTTGTAAGCGGTGAAATTATGACCGCCGCTCATCCGAATTCTGCCGCTTCACAGCTGCTGATGGTTCGCCTAGCCGAGGCGACAGCTTCGCGTGAGCTGCTCTTTCGGGAGTTGGTCGCCGTGCTTCAACAGGAGAGTCGCGCGAAGAAGATAATCATCGCCGAAACGAATAGCGACAAAAAGCTTCGACCCTTCATAACTCACGGCTATTCCCCGACGGAAAGTGTAGAGATCGTAGGGAAGCTCGAAGATGCATTACCAAAACGGGCCGAGAAGATATTTGCGAGAAACAGAAATATCACAGTGTTTCCCCTGAAAACACTGAATGCCAAACCGGCCTTCCTGCTTATACATCCCCAAACGAGCGCCTATCTGAATGACGGCAGCCCCCTCAATCCGTTACTTCCGGTCGTTGAGTTGGGTCTCGACGTGATCGCACTGCGAGAGCGGGACAAACGAACGCCGATCGAACAGGAATCGAGTCCTTATACCTCGAGCAGCCTGATGCCGGGATTCATCCATTCGTCGCCGGCGATGACATCGCTTGTCGAAGAGGTCTATAAGATTCGCTCATCCGACGTGACCGTGCTGGTAACGGGCGAATCGGGGACCGGAAAAGAACTGGTATCGCGTGCTATCCACACGCTGTCCAATCGAAAGGACAAGGTCTTTGTCCCGTTTAATTGTACGGCCGTGCCAATGGAGCTCGCCGAAGGTCACCTTTTCGGTTATCGCCGTGGTGCTTTCACCGGCGCGGTGACCGATTCGCCCGGTATGATCCGAGCCGCGGACGGCGGTACGCTGTTTCTCGACGAAATTGGTGACCTGCCGATCGACGTCCAACCAAAACTTTTGCGATTTCTGCAGGAGGGCGAGGTGCAGCCGATCGGTGAGAAGACTCCGATCAAGGTCGACGTTCGCATCATTGCCGCGACTAACATGCCGCTCGAAGCAAAGGTCGCCGATGGAAGTTTTCGTGAGGACCTCTACTACCGGCTAAACGTCATTCGCCTCCGCGTGCCGCCGCTTCGCGAGCGTCGTTCGGAGATTCCGCCGATCGTGAATTACTACATCAACCATTATTCGTCGCGGTTCGGAAAACACGACATAACCTTTACTCCGCAGACGATCGATCTGTTGATGGTATGCAATTGGGAAGGAAACGTCCGCCAGCTTTGCAACGAGGTACAGCGCGTCATCGCCCGTGCCGTGGATAACGAGGTCATAACCCCTGACCATCTGTCATCGGATCTAAAGAGAAGCGCAAAACCACTGACACCTCTCGTCGATGCGGGTGCCCAACCGATCGCGACCTATGACACCCATATCTCGCCGTTCAAAAATATTCCCGATGGCGGCACTCTCGAAGAAGCCGTAACCGAGCTTGAGATGCAGATGATCAGGGTCGCGCTGGCGAAACACAGTTGGAACATATCGCGGGTCGCAAACGAGCTTGGACTAACCCGTCGCGGCCTCTACCTCAAAATAGCGCGATACGGGATCGAGAGAGCCGCATAGGACAGATCTGAATAACCCCAAAAGTAAGGATCAGGAGTTTCTTTCGTAAATCATGCACGTCCGGAAAGCTGTGAGAGTCTGGTCACGATCGGCGGGAGCATACCCAGAACTTCGTCGATCTCGGCTTCGGTGTTGAACCTCGAAAGCGAGAACCGGACGGCTCCCATTGCTTTCGTATACGGGACATCCATCGCCTCGAGCACGGCCGAGGCCGTGTGGCCGGCCGCATTGCAAGCCGAGCCGGTCGAGACGCAGATCCCGGCATCGTCAAGTGCGGCAAGTATAGCCTCACCGTTGAGACCTTCGAATGAAATATTCGAAGTATTAGGCAAACGACTGCTGGCATCGCCCGTACCGTTCAAAGAAGCGCTCGGGATATTCTGCAATATATTTATCTCAAGTTTGTCGCGCAGCCGCCGGACATTTTCCATTTCCGACATATCACGAACAAACTCCGCCGCGGCTCCCATCCCAACAATTTGATGGACAGCCTCGGTACCGGCGCGTCGATCAGACTCCTGCCCGCCGCCGATCGACATGGCACTCAGAGCAACGCCATCGCGAATGTAAAGCGCTCCGATCCCTTTCGGACCGTGAAACTTGTGCGCCGAGACCGAGAAGAGATCGATCGAACCTTTACTCAGATCGATCGGGATCTTCCCAACAGCATTTACGCCGTCAACGTGGATCAACGCATCCGAACGTTCCCTGACGATCTCGGCGACCTTGTCGACGGGAAACAGTATCCCAGTCTCATTATTCGCGAGCAT
Organism: Pyrinomonadaceae bacterium; assembly: GCA_041745575.1. GTDB lineage: Bacteria > Acidobacteriota > Blastocatellia > Pyrinomonadales > Pyrinomonadaceae > OLB17. Next base: position 26,444 of record JBGTIQ010000067.1, on the reverse strand, counting down.
CACCGATACAATTGCCGTGTCATTTCGCACTGCCTGCCGAATTTGTTCGAGATCGAGTTCGCCAGTGTCATCCACATCGAGCCACGAAACTTCGTAGTCTTCCCGTTCAAGTTTTTCGCACAGCTTTCGAACGGCCTCGTGTTCGATGCGGGTCGTGACTATATGTTTCTTGGCCGGCCGTGCCGCCAGCGCGCCTGTGATCGACAAGTTGTCGCTCTCGGTACCGCCCGACGTGAAAACGATCTCCGCGGGATCTGCTCCGAGTAAACTTGCGACCGACGCCCGCGCTTTCTCAACGAATTTGCGGGCCTCACGTCCGGCGGCATGCGCCGACGACGGATTCCCGAACGCGGCGCCGAGAAACGGAAGCATCGCCTCGCGAACGTTCGGCGAGAGCGGAGTTGTGGCATTATTATCGAGGTAGATCATTGGTCACTTCAGTTTCTAGTTTCTAGTTTCTGGTTTCTCGTTCTAGTTGGAGTGCACGGTTCAGACTTATCTCATTATCCGAAACCAGAAACCAGAAACCAGAAACGTGAAACTAGAAACGTGAAACCAGAAACTAGAAACTAGAAACAATTAGTCGGACGAATTACAATTAACGCACATCGTGAGCGGATCCATCAAAATTACCGAACCGAACGGCCGCGTGTGGCAATTCGATCTTGAACCCGGAAAGGTTTATTCGATCGGGCGCGCCAAGGACAACGACATTGTTTTGAACGACCGCCGCGTGTCTCGTAAACACGCACAGATCGCCGGCGACGCGCAAGGCTTTCGGATCGTTGACGGATATTTTGAGAAGGGATCACTCACGCGAAGTATAAATCACGTCTTCGTCAACGGCTCACCCGCTCTCGAAAAAAATCTCGTCTCCGGCGACATCATCGTTATCGGCGAAAGCCGCCTTGAATATTCCGACGAAATTGGGGGCGCGATAGATGCGGCCGCGTTACCCCACTTGCCTGACACGCTGCGTCCCGACGAGCGACAGGCTCCGACGGTTCTCGAGCAGCCGAAGGTCGTGGATTTCGATGACAAGCCGCTCGGGCACACGCAGGTTGAGATCTCCGCAAACGAAATAATGGGACGGCAGTCCCATCTCTCGATGGAAACCGCCATCGCGACGCCCGAGGAGATCAAAGATCTGCGTCGAAAGGCGGAGATCCTCGAGTTGCTTTACGAGATGAGCAAGTCGCTTGGAACCGTATTCGACTTGAAGGAGATCTTTGAACGCGCGACGGACCTTATCTTTCGCGGCACACCTGCCGACCGGGTCGTCGCATTGATCGCGGATGAAACACCCGACGGAAAGATCCTTCCCAACAACCTCGTTTCCGTCGGCGTAAAGACCCGCGACGAAAAGCTCGATAAATTGACCGAAAAACTGACGATCAGCCGGACGATCACGCAAAAGGTGATGCGCGAAAAAGTCGCGCTGCTTTCACAGGACGCGAAAACCGACGCTCAGTTTTCGGGGGCCGATTCGATCGTTTCTCAGGGCGTCAGATCGACCATCTGCGCGCCGCTTATCACCGAGTCGAACGTCCACGGCGTACTATATGCCGACCGCCTCGATCCGTTCGCGGCGTTCTCGGCGGACCATCTTCAACTGATCAGCGCCGTTGCGGCCCAAACGGCGGTCACTGTCGAAACGATTAAGGCACACAAACGGCTGGCACGCGAAGAGGTTGCACGTGCGAATTACAGCCGCTTCATGCCCGAGTATGTCGTGAAGCAGATCCTCGACAATCCAAATTCGTTTCGGCTCGGCGGCGTCAATCAAACGATAACCGTCCTCTTTGCCGACATCCGTGGTTTCACTGCGTTCTCTGAACGTGAAAAGCCCGAGCGGGTTGTTGGATTATTGAACCGGTATTTTTCCGCGATGACGGAAATAATTTTCGATCACGGCGGAACGCTCGACAAGTATATCGGCGATGGGCTGATGGCATTGTTCGGTGCTCCGAGTGCATCGCCGGCCGATGCGATGAACGCGGTGAAGGCGGCGATCGCGATGCAAAAGCGGCTCGTGAGTTTGAATGATGACCTCAAAGAGGCCGGCTACCGACCGATCTCGATTGGGATCGGGTTACACACCGGTGAGGCGACTGTCGGGTATATCGGTTCCGACAAACGTTCCGAATATACGGCGATCGGCGACACCGTCAACCTCGCGTCGCGGCTCGAATCGAATGCAGAAGGTGGGCAGATCCTTATGAGCGAGGCAACCGCTGCGGCCGGAGCGAATCTAATACCTGCCAATCCGCGTGAGCCATTGACCGTCAAGAACCGCGTCCAACCTGTAAACGTTTTCGAGGTCAAATGGGGGTAAAAATATTGATGGCGGCTTTAGTGTCGAAAAGAATATAATTAGTTGACCCCACGAGTCCCAGCAGTATGAAGTTGAAGATTTCCTCATTAAAAAAACTAGTTACCGATTCGATGGCGATCGATCTCGGTACGGCCAGCACCATCATCGCCGTGAAAGGTCGCGGCATTGTTCTGGATGAGCCCTCACTTGTCGCCGTCAACGAGATCACCGAAGAGATAGTCGCGTTCGGCCAGGAAGCTGCCGACATGTCGGGCCGCGAAGGGCGTGACATTACTGTCCGAGCGCCGCTCATCGGCGGTGTCGTCGCCGATTTCGAACGGACGAAAAAGATGCTTGCGTACTTTGTGAAGAAGGCAAAGACGGGCGGCTCGAATATTTCGCTGCAAGCGGTGATGAGCATGGTGTCCGACGTTACGCACGTCGAGCAGCGGGCTCTCTTGCACGCGGCGGAAGAAGCCGGCATTGGAAAAGTTTTCATGATGGAAGAGGGGCTTGCCGCCGCGTTCGGCGCGGGTGTTTTGCCGAACGACAAGCGCGCATCGGCGATCATCGACATCGGTGCCGGGACGACGAACATCGCGGTCATCGCGAAAGGTTCGATCGTGCATTCGACGTCAGAACGATTTGGCAGTAATGAGATCAATGACGTGCTCGCAACACATCTGCGGAGACATCGCGGACTGCAGGTCGGCGAAGAAACGACCGAACTTTTGAAAACAACGTTCGCGTCGGCATATCTGCCGGATGATATCGGCAAGACTACCGAGGTTCGCGGCCGCGATGTCACGACCGGCAGCCCGGCAGCCGTCGAGATCACGACCGGCGAGGTTTACCCGATCGTCGAATCGATCGTCCGCCGTATCGCACAGACCGCAAAAGACACGCTCACTGAGCTTCGTCCCGAAGTTGCCGCGGACATTTATGACCGAGGCGTCATCCTTACCGGCGGCGGCGCGTTGCTCGACGGTGTCGACCAATACATTCGCTCGTTCATCAACCTTCCCGTCGGCGTGGCCGAAGAACCGCGCTACGCAACCGTCAACGGCCTCGTCAAAATGTTCGACGACCCGAAGCTGCTCGAAAAGGTCAGCCGCAACGAACTTGGTGTATTGCAGAACGCGGAGATACCGTTTGAAGCGTAGGAGCGTTGATCGTTAATCGGTAATCGTTAATCGTTAATCGTTAATCGTCAATACGAATACGCTCGAGCAATCGAGCGTTTTTTCTTGCTCGCGATTCCGGACTTCTGGAGGAAAACCGAATCACAAGATATGAGAATACAAGGCTCCCCTCCTGGATAGGAGGGGTGGACGCCGCTTCGGCGGCCGGGGTGGTGGATCGAACAAATTCTGATACCGCCCAACCCTTGAGCTTGTTTTATCGATCCCTCCGCCGTTGAGATATTTCGTCAGAGTGCCCGAGTTCTCATCGACAAGAACATCAAGGCCGTCATAGACGAACTTCGTGTTCTCTTTGTTACCGGCAAAATAGCGATGCACTCTACGGCCGAGTGCGTCGTAACGGTAACGAGCCGTCTGCCTGCGCGTCGCGGCAAACGTCATCCGGTTCTCGTAATCCCACCCGTATCGCCAGTAGTTCGATCCTTCCGACTTCTGGATCAGATTTCCGTTCGCGTCGAAGTTCATCGTCGCGGTCGCCGTCGCGGTCATTCGATTGTATGGCTGGTACGAGTAGCTCGCACTTCGATGCGACGCGGTACGATTGCCAACCCCGTCAAGCGTGTAGCTTTCACTCGACGATCCGTTGGTCATCCCGGTGAGGCGATTTATGTCCAGACGCAAGCTTATTCTCCTAGGCTATAGCCGCATTTAAATTATCATTCTCTCGACAGAGATCCGAATGTCCGCGAGCCCGATAAGCATTATCAAGGCTGCATATTGCAAACGGTATCAACACCTGTTTATAACGTACCTGGGTTCGTTTCTTTTTTAGGCTTTGCTAAGCTGACTGCATATAAAAACTGCATGGGAGCAAGCGACTATTTCAAACGACAGGCGATCTTGATGCACGTATCGGGGATACCGGTGCGGGCCGATTACCGGTGGTTTTTTGTAGTCGGGTTGATGTCGGCGATCACCGCCGCGAGCGTCAATTCGCTTGTTGAAAATATCGCCGGGAGTATCATTCTCGGGCTCCTGACGACGCTCGTCTTTTTCGCGTCGATCTTCTTTCACGAATTCGCCCACGCGATCGCGGCGCGATGGGAAAAGCTGGATGTCGTCGAGATCGTGCTGCACCCGTTCGGTGGGCTGACGCGGTTCCGCCATCCGCCGGAAACTCCGCGTGCGGAATTCCGCATCGCGATCGCCGGACCGGCGGCGAGCTTTCTATTGACGCTTTTCTTTCTAGGGTTGATGGCGGCGGCGAACGCGGGCGGGCTGGATATTCTCGCGATACTTCTTTTCCTGTTAGCGCTGTCTAATTTTCTTCTTGCCGTCTTCAATCTTTTTCCCGGCTATCCGCTGGATGGCGGCCGCGTCCTGCGTGCGTATCTCTGGAAGAACGGAAAGGACCTTACGGAAGCGACGCTGCTGACCGGCCGATGCGGACAGATCATCGCGGTCGGGTTGATAGTGCTCGGCGTCTTGTTCGTCGTCATCTACGGCGAATTTTTTACTGGATTCTGGGCGGTGCTCGTGGGTCTGTTCTTGTATGACTCGGCAAAGTCCATCATCCGCGAGATCGATCTGGCACGGGCCGTTCACGTCGGCGACGTCATGCAACTTCCGATCAGCATCGACCCTGAGGCGACTATTCTCCATTTTGTCGATCACATTCTGCCTCTTTATCGAGAGACCGTGTTTCCCGTAGCAAAGGACAAGCAGTTATTCGGAATGCTGGTGCTTGAAGATCTGAAACAGTTTGAGCGGGAGCTCTGGAACAGGACGCTGGTACGAGATGCGATGCGTCCGATCACGACGGAGCACTTCGTCGAAACGGGCACCGCGATTCGCGACGCGAACGCGCTAGCGATCGCAAACGGCTGCGGAGCGGTCGCGGTTATCGATAGGGACGGCCGGCTCGTCGGCATTATCGCAACCGGCAAGGTCAGGCCGAGGTAAAAAGACGTATGATATTCTAACTCTGGTATAGCTTGGCTCTTATGCAATTGACCGACTACATCTCGATAAACGCGCTTCGCAATGTCATTGACATCGCGCTCGTTTTTATCCTTATATACGTCGTGCTGAAGCTGCTACGTGGCACGCGAGCGGTTCCGACGGTCGTCGGTTTGATCTTACTCGGGTTACTTTACTGGATCTCGATCGCGCAGGATTTCGCGACTCTCGAATTTGTCCTGCGATACGCGGTTGTTTACATCGGGTTCGCGATCATTGTTCTGTTTCAGTCTGAGATCCGTCAGGCGCTTATCTTTTTTGCGAACCGGCTGCAGTTTCCGATCTTAAAAAAGCACCGGGGACAGTTTGGCGGCAGCGTTTATGACGAGATCGTTTTGGCGCTGACGACGCTCGCATCGGAGAAGATCGGTGCGTTGATCGTCATCGAGCGACGGGTCGGGTTGAGAAATTTTGTCGATGCCGGTGTCCAGGTCGATGCTCATATCAGCTACGATCTGCTGGTTTCGATATTCAATCCGGCGACGCCGCTTCACGACGGCGCCGTGGTGATTCAGAATGAACGCATCGCGGCCGCATCAGTTTTTCTTCCGCTGACAAAAAATCCGAGCATCTCGCGCGAACTCGGTACTCGTCACCGCGCCGCGATCGGAATTACCGAAGGCTCGGATGCGATATCTTTGGTCGTGTCCGAAGAAACTGGTCTGATCACATATGTCGAAGCGGGCGAGATCCGTCGCAATCTCGATACTACCCAGCTTAGAAAGATGCTGCTCGACGCTATGGAAATTCCGATGGCGCAGACCGAGCGCGAGCAGACAAAGACGATGAAGGAAACCGAGACCGAGATCACGATAAGTTAACTGTGAACTGTGAACTGTGAACTGTGAACTGTGAACTGTGAGCTGTGAGCTGTGAACTGTGAGCTGTGAAGTGTGAACTGTGAACTGTGAACTGTGAACTGTGAGCTGTGAACTGTGAACTGTGAACTGTGAGCTGTGAGCTGTGAACTGTGAACTGTGAACTGTGAACTGTGAGCTGTGAAGTGTGAACTATGAACTGTGAACTGTGAACTGTGAACTGTGAACTGTGAACTGTGAGCTATGAACTGTGAAGTGTGAACTATCAACCGCGGAACAACTCACAAGTCATACCTCATAGTTCACAGTTCATAGCTCCAGTTCACAGTTCATAGCTCATAGCTCATAGTTCACACTTCACAGTTCATGCCTCGGAGAGTGGTGTTGAGGTCAAACATGCGCTGGGCAAAGCACATTCTAAAAAAGATCTTCCTCGAAGACTGGGTGATGAAGCTTGTCGCGCTCGCCATCACTCTGACGCTATGGCTCGGCGTCACTGGCCTGAGCACTCCTACGACGCAACGCCTGACCTCGGTCTCACTCAGCCTGCGATTCTCAAATAACATTGAGATCACAAATTCCCCGATCCAGGAAGTCGATCTTGTCGTCACGGGGGATAAACGAAAACTGGCGCAGATAAATAAGAACGACCTGATCGTCTCGATGGACATATCGGACGTCATGCCTGGCGATCGCGTGATCAACCTGACGCCTGCGACCGTCGCGGTGTCACTACCGACCGGCGTCAAGCTCGACGAAATTCAACCAAACCGGATCGCTGTCCGGATCGAGGCCGTCGAAGAAAAAGATATCGCGGTTCGAACAGAAATTTACGGCCAGGTCCCTGATGGCTACGAAGTGTATTCGGAAACCATTACTCCGGCGCGGATACGTGTCCGCGGCCCGGCTGGTTTTATTCGTTCGCTAAGCTCGGTCGAGACCGAACGGATCGACCTCACGAATCGCACCGCGGACTTCACTGTCAAGCAGGTGCCGGTAAGTGTTACCAACCCGAAAGCGACGGTTCTCGAGACCGTTGTCGATGTCGCGTTTCGAATCGGCGAGCAGCGTGTCGAGCGCGTCTATTCGGTCCCCGTCGAAGGCGGAAGGCGCGCCAGCGTGGTCCTCTTCGGAGGAAAATCCTTGTTCGAGAATATCCACAGCGAAAACTTCCGCGTTGATATGGTGAAAAATGACGCCGGCGAAGACGCACCGAAACTTGTCCTGCCTCCGGCCCTCAATGGCAAAGTTGAGATCAGAAGCGTGAAGCTGCGAGGTTAGTCGGATTGGAACGCAGGCATCCTGCCTGCATCGCCGCTTGCGGCGAAAATAGGACGGCATTTCGAAATAATGTTGGTTTATTCGTGCTTCGCACTCATGCAGGCAAGGATGCCTGCGCTCCAGTCGATGCCTGAGCTCCAGTCAGCTTGCGAGAAAAGTTCTAATATCCTCACGCATCTCTTCCGTTATCTCATGCTTCGCTACGTAATGCTTCGATGTGAAATTCGGCAGCGTCGCGCGTAATTTGGTTTCAAACCCGGCAAACTTTTCCTGTGTGTAAAATTCATCGTCGTCGCCGTAGAGGTAAAGCGTGCGTGCATCGAAGGGCTTGTAGATGGGATTGGTATCGAGGTCACCGGGTATTCCACCGCAGACTCCGATAACCGCTCGCGGAACTTGCGGATGCGTGAACGCAAAACGAAAATTCAACGCGCACGACTGCGAAAATCCGTAGAGATATATTTGTGAGCGGTCGATCAATCCGTCATCGGCGAGTTTATCGATCACACGCAGCAGAAAATCGTGATGGAGCCGGACGTATTCTTCCGGTTTATGATCCGTCAGCCACCCAAAGCCGATGCGATATCCGTCATCCGTTGGACGGAAATGCTGATGGGGGCCCTGAACGGAAACGACAACAAAATTCTCCGGTGCAATGGACCGCGCCTCACGCATCATGTAACGCTTATGCGCCCCGTAACCGTGGACCGAGATCATCAGCGGCGCAGATCGCGCGCCGTCGGGTACATAGAGATCGTAATAGAGGTTGATCTCTGCCTTGAGCGAAAGGTCTGTCTGAAGATTGTATGAACTCATGCGTCAAATCTAACTGCTATAATACTCGCACTTATGCCGGGATTTTTCGAGCGACTCGATGCTCTTGCAGAGACAAACGACCGTGCATTTTCCGTCCGATGGCTCGAACGAACCGCGTTCGTCTTCCTGGTGCTGATGGTCGTGTCGGCTCCACACTCGATCGCTGCTACCCAGATCGCGTGGTTGACGGGAATGTTCGCCTGGATGATCAGCGTTGTACTCCGATGGCGGTCCGGCAACCTTCGCATCGGCAGCGCTCCGAGGGCTCTCAGCATTGCGCTCTGGCTTTTGTTTGCATGGTCGGTCGTCACATCCCTTACCTCCTACGCGCCTGACATCTCGATCAACAAGCTCCGCGGTGCGGCGGTGTTCCTGATCTTCTATTTTGTCTTTTACAACATCCGTAATCGAAGTGCGGTGCATTTTCTTGCATTTGCGCTGATCGTGTCATGCATGGTCAATGTTCTTTGGACACCTGTGCAGAGATTGATCGGACGCGGAGTTGAGATACATGGGCTCGCATCCGATAGTCCGCTCGCCAAAGCGCTGCTGGTGGAAGGCGACACATTGCTCGAGGCTAACGGTAGAAAGTTGCGCACTCCGGACGATGTGCTCGCCGCGATCAAGCTAAACGAAGTCACGAAGATCAAGTTCTATCGACCGGACTTTGATTTCGTCGTCGACGTAAAGCGCGCCGAACTTCTCGAAGGCGGTGACGCCATATCGCAACTTGGAATCTCGAGCTGGAAGAAAAGTCGAAACTGGCGCTCGAGTGGTTTCTACGGACACTACACAACCTACGCCGAAGTTTTGCAGTTGATCGCATCGCTGGTGATGGGACTTTTGGTCGCGAACCTAGGAAAATTGCGACGCGGGGACGCGGAGACGCGGGGACGCGGAGAGAGCGGAGAGAGCGGAGAGAGAGATGTCGCCGCGTCTCCGCGTCTCCGCGTCTCCGCGTCGCTTCTCCTTTTCTGTGTCGCCGCCATGTCGCTTGCGCTTCTGCTCACCGTAACTCGCGCCTCGCAGCTCGCATTCATGATCTCGGCGGCCGTTATCGTGCTGTCGGGTCTGGGAAAAAAATGGCTGTTCGCCGCGGGGGTAGTCGGTTTGCCGATCGTAATTGTCGGCCTGATGTTTCTCCAGCAGAGTCGTCAGGTTGGATTTTTTGACACGAAGGATGAGTCCATAAGGTGGCGTCAGACCGTATGGCGCGAAGGCTTTGATCTCTGGACCTCGAGCCCGCGAAACTTTGTTCTCGGTGTCGGGATGGATTCGATAAAACGTTATGCGGGCAAGTGGCATTTGTTCGATGACGGACGTCTGAACATGGGGCACTTTCACTCGACACCGCTAAATCTGGTTGTCGAACGCGGGCTGCCGGGGCTGTTGTTATGGCTAACGGTACTCGGCATCTACGCTCGCACCTTGTGGCGCGGGCTCAATCCAAAATCCAAAATCCAAAATCTAAAATCGAAAGGGATTCTGCTCGGCTGCCTCGGCGGAATGGTCGGCTTTTTCACGAGCGGCCTGGTCCATTACAACCTCGGCGATCAGGAAGTCGCTATGATGTTCTTTTTGCTGATGGGCATCGGGATGAAGTCTGTCGAGTCCGTTGAGTCTATCGGGTCTATCGAGTCTGTCGAGTCTATCGAGTCTATCGAGTCTATCGAGTCTTCGACCTGACCGACTGGAAACACTCGATAGACTCAACAGACTCGACAGACTCGATAGACCCGATAGACTCGATAGACTTACTTCTTCACCCGATATAGAACATAAACACACCCGTTCTTGAACTGCCGGCACTCGACCAACTCGAGATCTATTTGACGGCTCATTGAGTGAAAGAGCGGAACGCCCTGGCCGAGCAGGACCGGGTGAATGTTGAATCCGATCTCGTCGATGACGCCGGCTTCGAACAGATGAAGAGCGAGCTCGCCGCCGCCCATGATGCAAATCTCTTTTCCGTCCTTCTGTTTCAGATCGCGGACAAATTCGCCGGGATCGTCATAAACTATCTCGACGCCGTTCTGCTCACCCGGTGGCAGCGTTCGTGAAAACACGAATGTCTTCATATCGCCGTACGGATTCTTCATTTTCTCGCCCTTTGGTGTCATTTGCATCGCCACATCGAACGTCTTACGGCCCATGACAAGCGTGTCGACGTTGGCCCAAAAACCTTTCATAATCTCGCCCGCTTCGGCGCCCCACAGAAGCCAATCGACAGCTCCGTCAGGGCGCGCGATAAAATTGTCGAGAGAGTTCGCCCCGCCAAACGTTACCTTGCGCATAATCAGGGCCTCCTTTTTTTCTAATGAGCGTCTAAACCGACAGCTTCGAGTAGATTAGGCACGAACGTCGGTTCGCTGTGATCGAACACAGCGTCGAGTTCTTTTTCGACGCTGCCGTGACCGGGCGGGATCTTCTTGACGATTGGTTCAAAATTGCGGAAGTCGTAAAGCTCTGTGTCGAGCAGATGCGAGCCGGTGACGTTTGTCAGCGCCGTCACGATTGACGAACGCAGGCTGGGAATTTCGGTTGCAAGGTCGCTGATCAGGCGCTTGATGCGTGCGCGTTTCATGTTCGGCTGCGACCCGCAGAGATTGCATGGAATGATCGGAAACTGGCGCTCCTCGGCATACTTCGTGATCTCACTCTCCTGACAGTATGCAAGCGGGCGAATTATCGTATTTGTCCCGGCGTCCGAGCGCAGGATCGGCGGCATCGCCTTTAATTGGCCGACGTAAAACAGGTTGAGAAAAAATGTGTTAATGATGTCGTCGGCATGATGGCCCAAAGCGATCTTCGTACAGCCTTCCTGGATCGCAGTCGTGTAGAGGATCCCGCGTCGCAGGCGCGAGCACAGCGAGCAAAACGTCTGCCCCTCAGGAATATGCTCTTTTACGATCGTGTAAGTGTCTTCTTCAACGATACGGAAGGGCACGCCGAGCTCCGTAAGATAGTTCGGCAAGACCTCTTCGGGAAATCCCGGCTGCTTTTGGTCAAGGTTTACGGCAAGGATCTCGAATTTTACAGGTGCTCGACGCTGCACATCGAGAAGCAGATCGAGCATCGTAAAGCTGTCCTTTCCGCCCGAAAGACAGACCATTACCTTGTCGCCATCAGCGATCATGCCAAAGTCGCCGATGGCCTTGCCCATCTTCTTGAGCAGTTTGGTCTTGGTCTTGGTCTCTACAAACAACTTCTTGGTAGCCTCCGAAACCTCAGATTCTCGCATTAAAGGGGACAATTCTCAAACCATCGTTTTTTCTTGACCTGCGTCAGGCCTTTAACAATAATGTGTTATCGCTACTTTGACACATCGATCACCGCTTTCCCCAGAGGAGTTTTATGTCTACCACATTCCTTCGTTCGGCTCCGTTCGTCGCAGTTTTGTTCGTGATCCTGGCTATATTCCCGCCGGATGCTAAATCATTCGCCGACTTTACCCTCGACGCCGACGACGCAACTTACAAAACCCTCAGAAGTCTGTCGTCCTCGCCCGACGCGTTCTCCGGTGACTATGCGACGGTCAACAATCTTGTGCTGAAACGGGACGCCGGCTACTTCACCTTGAAAACGGGGGCGGTCTATTTCATCAAACCGGTCGGGGCCAAAGTAACCGGTGCCGTGTTTCTCGGGAGCGGCGAATTCTCGCTGAACCCGCCGGTCGCGGCGGAGCGAAATCACCTCGAGATCTTTGTCGGAACACGAATCGTAAAGGACTCTTTCGATACGCTGACAATGTTCTTTACCGACGATACTTTCGAAGCCATCAAGAACTCGCCCAATGCCCAGATGGGAACCGCAGGGCCCCAAGCGGAAAAGGCTCGCACGACGTTCAGGGACAAAGAGTCCGCCGTTCGCACGACCCTTCGATTCAACATTACCTCGCGAATCTTGTCAGACATCTATGCTCCACAACGCAAAGGCTTCTTCTACGTTTTCATCGACGGCGGGCGAGTTGGAAAGATGGTTTTTGCGATCGATCCGCTTGGCCATTCCGAGGTTTATCCGGAGCAGGTCGAATTGCTGAGCTACAGCGACTCGTCCGGCGGTATTTGGACCGCGTTTCATATGGAGGACGAGTATAAAAATGGTACCGCGACGAGTTGGCAGGATCGGCGAATTTACGACATCAAAAATCATTCGCTGGATGTTTCGATATCAGGCACCCGAATAATCGCAAAGGACGAAGTTACGCTGGAAATGCGAGAAGCGAATGCGCGCTTCATACCCTTCGACCTTTTCCGCACGCTCCGGGTTAAGTCGGTCAAGGACGAAATGGGAAACCCGCTGGTTTTCATCCAGGAGAAGAAAGAGGAGGACGCCGACCTCGGCGTCGTTCTTCCCAACGCACAGCCGGTCGGTAAACCGTTCAAGCTGGTGGTCGAATACGACGGTGTCGATGCTTTGCTCGAAGCGGGAAAAGGCAACTTCATTCTCATTCCGCGTTCGACCTGGTATCCGAATAACCCAGCCTCGAGTTTCGGCGATCGTGCGACGTTCGATATGACCTTCCGGACGCCGAAGAAGTTCACAATGATCGGCGTCGGGTCGAGAGTGGGCGAGGAAACGCTGGAGGGCGATCTAAAGATTTCGAAATGGTCGAGTGGAGGAGTTGATCTGGCCGTCGCCGGTTTTAACTACGGCGACTTCAAAGCCAAGGAGCTAAAAGATCCCGAAACCGGGTATACGCTGGAGGTCTATACGAACCGTGTGCTGCCCGACGAGATCCGGGACATTCAGATCCAGATCGACGACCTCCGGCGACGCGGGATTATCACGACCACAACACTAGGGTCACTGGCAACCGGCAACATGGCTGAGACCGTGTTGGTTGAGGCGCAGAATTCAACCCGTATATACAACGGGTTTTTCGGTCCAATGCCGTACACCCGGATCGCCATGACGCAGCAGCCTGCCGGCTTCTTTGGTCAGGCATGGCCGACCCTGGTGTTTATGCCGTATATTGCTTTTTTCGGCGACACCCATCGCGTGCAGCTCTTTGGCATTCAGGGCGGCACGGACGGATTTTGGCGTGAAGTTGCGGCCCACGAGGTCGCCCATCAATGGTGGGGACATCTCGTCGGATGGACAAGCTATCGAGATCAATGGATGAGCGAGGGCTTCTCGGAATTTTCGACGTCGCTGTTTATTCAGTACGTTAAGCGGGATTCCGCAAAATTCAATGCGTTTTGGGAAGAGCAGCGGAAGCGCATCATCGAGGCGACACCCGCCACCAAGGGCCGAAAGCCTTTTACCGTGGGTCCGGTGACGCAGGGTTACCGTCTCAACAGCGCAAAGACCGGAGCAATTGCCCAGTTGCTTATCTATCCGAAGGGCGCTTACATCCTGCAAATGATCCGTATGCTAATGTACGACCATCGCGGTGGTACTGGTGATGTGCGGTTCCAGAAAATGATGCGCGAGTTTGTCACGACGCATCACAACAAGGACGTCTCGACAAATGACTTCCAGCTCGCCGTCGAGAAACACATGTTGCCGTCGATGGATCTCGACGGTAACGGTAAGCTCGACTGGTTTTTCAATCAATGGGTTTACGGAACCGATATCCCGTCCTACAAGCTTGTCTACTCCATGTCGTCCGCTGGTGGTAAGACGGTGATAAACGGCCAATTAACGCAGTCCGGTGTGTCAGAAAGCTTCAAGTACCCAGTACCGCTATATCTGGATTATGGTAAGGGGCCGGTCTATTTTGGTTCCGCGAAAATCACCGGGAACAAGACCTTGGAACTTAAAGACCTCACGCTGTCGCAGGAGCCGAAAAAGCTACTCATCGGCGGGCTGCAGGATATACTTACCGAGAAAATCGAGATCACCAAGCGATGATCCAAGGGTGTCAGGAACCGCTCGGGTGAAATAAAAAGCTGGACAGTGCCTGCCGCGTAATCTATGATGTTTTTTGCAGGCATTCTTCCGATTTTTACCACTTCAAAAAGTGATATCGCGATCGACCCTCAGGCCCTCCCCTGTATAGAGATGCCGTCTCAACGATCAAAAAAAGCAAAGGAGTTATTGTCATGATTAGAATGGGAAGAGGTTCCAGAACGGAACCTGGCGAAACAAACGACTATCAAAATACCTCGTCGAATTCGACGCCGGCCTATCAATACGGGGGCGAGAGCCAGCAGGCAACCCCGCGTGTCGTGACGGACAGCGAATCGATCGCGCGTGATATTAAAGAAGGACGCCTCAGCGGATTTGTCGGCCACGGCACTGTTCTGACAGGCGAAACCAGTTTTCAGATGATGCTCCGCGTGGACGGGCATCTGACCGGTACTGTGACCTCCGATGGCGGAACCCTGATCGTTGGCACAAACGGCCAGGTCGATGCGAATGTGGCGGTTGGAGTAGCTACTATAAATGGGATCGTTAATGGTGATGTGGTCGCGACCGAAAAGATCCAGCTCGGCCGAACGGCCCGGGTGATGGGAAATGTTGCGACACCACGGCTTATAATCGAGGAAGGAGCCATCTTCGAGGGCGGATGTTCGATGATCCAGGCTCGTGAATCGCAAGAAACGCAGGCTACGGCAGCGCAAGAGCAATACCGAACGTCCGAGGTTTCACAATATCAGTCGGCGTCCGTCAGCGATGATGATGATGACGAGGACGACGAATTTCTTTCCACCGAGGAAGAAACAGAAGAGGAAGAAGAAGCTGAGGCGGTCAGGGTCTAAGCACTTCGTTTCAATACACGGATCTCAGCGAAGGCGGCTTTGGCCGCCTTTTTTGCGCGTTGCCGGAACGGTGTGCTAGCTTGCTCGGGTCAACTCAAAACTCGAAATACGGAGGGTCAATCAAATTATGTTGAGTGATTTCAGAGCATTCATCGCACGCGGAAACGTGCTCGATCTGGCGATCGCCGTGATCATGGGCGCCGCGTTCGGGGCGATCGTAAAGACTTTTACCAACGGGATCATCATGCCATTTGTCGGGATGGCGACCGGGGGCATCGATTTCAAATCGCAATTCTACGACCTCAGCGGAACGGTTCCCGCAAACGCGACTCCGGAACAGGTCGCCGCCGCAATAGAAGGAGGAAAACCGTTGGTGATGTACGGGCAATTCATCAACGACATCATCACGTTTCTGATCGTCGCGTTCGTGATGTTCCTTCTGGCGCGATATGCGATCAAACTTTTCAAAGGGTTGGAGGCAGAGACAGTACCCGCACCGGATGTCGTGTTGCTGGCGGAGATCCGCGATCTACTGAAGGCAAAGTGACGGCAAATTGCAGAATGCGGAACGCGGAACGCGGAATGTGGAGTAGTTCGGAAGTAGAGAGAAAGAGATCAAGGCCGTCATGACGAATTCCGCATTCCGCGTTCCGCGCTCCGCACTCCAAACGGTGTCACAACAAAATCCACAGCCACATCCCCATGATGCGCGTCGTCGATCTTATCGATCGGTTCGAAATAGCTCAAACCGATCTTTACGCAATCGGGTCGACAGGTCTTCAAGAACCTGTCGTAAAAGCCCTTGCCGTATCCGACGCGATGGCCGCGTGCGTCGAAGCACAATCCCGGAACCAGGACCATGTCGATCATCTCCGGAGCGACAAACTCGTTATGCGTCGGCTCGTCGATCTCCCACGCGTTCTTCACGAGCTTGGTTCCGGCCGTAAATATCAGACTCGTGATCTCGCTTGTTTCAAAATCAACGCGCGGGACGACGATCTGAATGTCCGGATACTTGCTCCAGACAGCCTCGATTATCAACCGCGAATCGACTTCATTAAATTTTTCGATCGGGAGAAAGGAGTGAAGCCATTTCACCCCGGCGAGATCAAAAGCCTCGAAGAATGCGTCGGAGATGGCTTCGCTTTTCGCCGAGCGATCGAGTCGCGAGATCGTTTTCTGTTTCGCGAGATAGGCCTGGCGGAGCTCCGACTTTCTCATTCGATCGTGACGGCCCGTTACCCGCGTTTTTTGTGAGGCCGGGCCTTTATCGGCGTACTGTTGGTCCGCGGCGTAACCACGGACGATTTAAACTCCGATCCGGTTTGCAGATCACGGTCCGTCTTTTCTGAAAGCAACTTCGACTTATCTAGTAACTTCTTCGCCGCCTTCGCCGTTTTGCTCGGCCGTTTCTTTTCTTTTGCCATAACTTTCCCCCTTTTACGATCTGACGATCCATCCTCCGCCGACAACTTCGTCGCCGTGGTAAAAAATAGTTGCCTGTCCGGGCGTGATCGCACGCTGCGGCTCGTCGAAAACGATCCGTGCTCGAGCGTCGGGCAGTGCGTGAATCATCGCCCGTGCCGGCTCGTGACGATATCGAACTTTTACGTCAGCTTTCACCGGCTCCGATGGCTCATCAAACGCTACCCAGTTAACGCCCTTCGCGATGAACTCGGTGGACTCCAGGCTCGCAGCTTCGCCGACCACGATCTGATTTTTTGCGCGCTCGATTTGGACGACGTAGAGCGGCTTTTCATTCGCGATTCCCAACCCTCGCCGCTGACCGATCGTATACCTGTGGATTCCCGAATGTGCTCCGATCGTCTCACCTGCGGTATTCACGATGTCGCCGCCGACCGGCATTTCATCGCTACGATCTTCGTGATCGAGATAGCGGTCGATGAACTCGGCGTACTTTCCGTCCGGAACGAAACAAATCTCTTGCGACTCCTGCTTTTCGGCGGTGTAGAGATTCGCATCGCGGGCGATATCTCTAACCTCACTCTTCAGCATTTCACCCAGCGGAAAATAAGCACGCGAAAGCTGTTCCTGGGTCAGCTCCCAAAGGAAATAGCTCTGGTCCTTCCAGTGATTCTTTCCGCGGAAAAGTCGGTGACGATCCGCAGCCGCGTCATATTCGACGCGAGCGAAATGTCCGGTCGCCACTTTGTCGCAGCCAAGCGAGACTGCCATCCGATCGAGCGATGCGAACTTAAGACGCGAATTACACGCGACACACGGGATCGGAGTTTCTCCCGAAAGATAACTTTCGACGAACGGCTCGACGACATCGCGTTCGAAATCTTTTTCCAGATTGAGCACATAGAAAGGAAATCCGAGCGATTCAGCTACGCGGCGAGCATCGTAGACATCGTCAAGCGAGCAGCAGCGACTCGGTAAAGGATCGCCATTCTCGTCGACACTGATACCGCGGCGCTGGTTCCAGAGCTGCATCGTAAAGCCGATGAGCTCATGCCCCTGCTCCCTCAAAAGCGCGGCCGCCGCCGAACTGTCGACACCGCCGCTCATTGCTACCGCGATCTTCATAACCCCACCCTAAAACGCAAAATCAATGATTTTACGATTGATTAGTGTAGCGTTTTGGATGCGAAAATGGTAGATACGGATTGCATGCAGAAACACGAGAGGTAGCGAGGGTGTCTCCAAATGACTTGCGTGTTCCCGTTTTCTACGGAACATCCTCGCCACCGACAGGGGTTCCGATTCTCACTCGCATCTTGGCGGCGATCGTTAAAAACCGTTTGTCTTCACGTAGCACATCACATTGCGGATCGATCATAAAGTACGGCATTCGCACGGAACGCTCTTCGAAGCCTCTGTCCAAATATTCGAACACCGAGTCGGTTTCACCGAGCCCGAGATAAACCTTCGCGGGATTGACCGGCGAAATATAGTTCTCGGCCGCTACCTTTTCGAAGACCTTGAGAGCATCCCGCGCTTCGGCCTCGTTTCCGGCCTCGGCGTTAACGCGTGCCAACTCGGCAACAACAAACGGACGATTCGAGCTTATCGTCACAGCGTTCTGCAGCGAAGCGACACTTTCGGCGTATTTTTCCTTTGCAGCGAGAGCGAGGCCCAGAACCCAGTGTGCCGTGAAGTGATTCGGCTCAATGTCTATCGTCATCCGCGCCTGTTCTTCGGCCTTGTCGTATTTGCGCGAGAGATAATAGAACCACGCAAGATTGGCGTTGATGACCGGCAGCAGGGGATCGATCTCGAGGCAGTGCTCCGCATTTTCAAGAGCCTCGTCGGGTTTATTCTGAATCAAGAGATTCATCGCCATATACTGATAGGCAGGCATGTAATGAGGATTGATCTCGATCGCCCGCCGATATGACTCGCGAGCCTCGGTCCATTTCCAATCGAAAGCGCCCTGTGTCACGCCGTACGACGCGTGTGTTTCACCGATTGTGTTGTCGAGTTCGATCGCCTTCGCCGCGAATGCCTTTGCTTTGTCGCCGGCGATCTTTGGCGGCAGTCCTTCGTAAAACGCCAGCACCGTGTAGTAATCGGCAAGGCCCGCGTGAGCGATCGCGTACCCGTCGTCTAGCTCGATGGCTTTTTGAAAGTACCCGATCGCGCTTTTGAAGCCGTCGGCTGTCCGACGATTCCATAGGCGGCCTTTCAGATACAACTGGTAGGCTTCGACGTTGTCGGTGTACCTCTTTCGCAATATCGCCTTTTCATTCTTCAGGAGCTTGACCTTTAGCACATCGATTATCGCCAACGTGATCTCATCCTGAATCTCGAAAATGTCAGCGAGCTCGCGATCGTAACGCTCCGACCAGATCTGATATCCGTCAGTGACGTTGATGAGCTGTGCAGTTATGCGCAGGCGGTCCCCGGACTTTCGGACGCTGCCTTCCAAAACCGTCTGCACGTTCAAATTTTGGCCGATGTAACGAACATCCGACTCGCGGCCTTTGAAGGCGAATGTCGACGTGCGAGCCGCGACCCGCAGCTTGTCGAGCTTCATCAATGTGTTGATCAATTCTTCGGCAAGGCCATCGCAGAAATATTCGTTATCCGGATCGGAGCTGACATTCACGAAAGGCAGAATAGCTATCGACGGCGTCTCGCTTGAAAAGCTTCGCAGCGAGTTCGGGACATTAAAAGAAGTCCGAAACGCAATAGTCGGCGAGTTTGAAATGAACTCCTCGGTAAGCAGATGCGAACCGTCTTCGAGACAAAAATTTAGGGTCTCGTCCGCGTAAGATTCATGGCATATCGGACAATACTTCATAAGATACGGGGAATTTAATTATGCCATACCGGACGCACGTTCAGCCGCAATCATTCGGCTTCGAAGATGAGGAAGATGACGCGGCGGCCGGCATTACCCTGCAGCTTTCGCGCCCATGATGTATTTAATTTCGGCCATTGTGCCGGCTTGAGGCTGCCGTGCTCGATCAATCGAAAACCCGCGGTGGTGTATTTAGGTATGAGGTAAGAGTGCAAGATCACGGGCGTCAGCTCAGGAATCTCCAGGCGTTCGAGCTCCCCCTTGTCACGGACGGGATCAATACCGATGACGAGCTCGAGCAAACATTCCGGCGAAGAGATGCGGCGTAACGACTTGAGGATTTCCGAGTCTCCGGTAGCAACAGCCTTCAACAAGCTGCCCCACGGGAAATGAATGTGGATCTCATCTGCAGTCCCGTCGAACTCTTCGGGCAGATCTTCGACCGCGGCCTGCACGAACATCGCGTTCGGCAGACCGCCCTTCTTAGGTTTCCTCGTCGCTTTCATCGACGGCTTTTCGAGAGGCTTTGGATTCGCGTCGACGCCGATGTAGAACTTCGCCGGGTTTGCTTTCGCCAACGCAGACACAAAGCGCCCGTCGCCCGTTCCGATGTCTATTACCACGCCTTCGCCGGTATGGTGCGATGATCCGCTCAAAGTCTTCCTTGCTGAGTTATCAAATGGTGCTGCCACGGATTTGTTTGATCATGAGAGAAGTATACCGATACGACAATTTTTGAACAATAGGTTTCCCGGAGAAACGAATAGCGGATCACTATAGTTTTCATTTTTTGGTTTAGGGTTTTGGCCGCCGCTGAGCCTCTATGATAAAGTTTCAAAATCATGCGTACCGAACTTGTCTAATTCATCCGCCCCGCAGTGTCTGCTCAACGCGCGACGTTCTCGTTTCGCACGACTGACTTTCAGCACAAATCGTGCTCGTCGTTACCCATTTTATTTTTTGTTTATGTCTTTGAATGCTAGTGCTCCGTCAGCGGAGACGTTGGACAATTCGTTTTGGTCAGTGCTCCGCGAAGGGCTCCGCGGATCGCAGCGCGATTTTACTCAGGGACCGATCTGGGTTGCGTTGGTGATCCTTGCCATTCCGATGATCCTCGAGATGAGCATGGAGAGCCTGTTCGCGGTCGTCGATATTTTCTTCGTCGCAAAGCTCGGTGCAGACGCCGTTGCGATCGTCGGGCTGACAGAGTCGGTAATGGCGCTGATCTACGCTGTCGCGTTTGGATTGGCTATCGGTGCGACGGCGACCGTCGCGCGGCGAACGGGCGAGAAGGACGAGGAAGGTGCGGCGAAATCTGCGGCTCACGTTATCTATCTCGGCGTCCTCGTTTCACTTCTGCTAAGCGCGATCGGGATCGTTTTTGCACCGAACATACTGCGGGCTCTCGGCGCGGCTTCGCATATCATCGACGAAGGGTCGCAGTTCATGCGGATCATGGTCGGCGGAAATGCGGTCGTCATTTTTATATTTCTGCTCAACGCTATCTTTCGCGGGGCGGGCGATGCGGCGATCGCGATGCGGGTACTGGTTCTGGCGAATGGCCTGAACATGATCCTCGCTCCCATGTTCATCTTCGGTGTCGGATTTTTTCCGGAGCTGGGCGTAATCGGTGCGGCGGTCGGAACCACGATCGGACGCGGCTGCGGCGTACTCTTCGCCGCCTGGTATTTGTTTCGGCCCGGCGGACGAATTCACGTACATCGTGAGAGTTGGCGATTCGATCCGACGTTGCTCTGGAAATTGCTGCGACTCTCGTCGACCGGCGTATTTCAATTACTGGTTGCGACGGCGAGTTGGACGGCGCTTATGCCGATCATGGCCGGGTTCGGTGAGGTTGCGATCGCTGGTTACGTCATTGCACTTCGGGTTGTGATGTTCGCCTTGTTGCCGGCGCTCGGCTTAAGTAACGCTGCAGCGACTATGGTCGGGCAGAATTTAGGGGCCGGAAAACCTGAACGTTCCGAAGCCGCTGTCTGGGCCGCGGCAAAATTTAACGCCGCGTTTTATTTTGCGATCGGCGTCGTATTTTGGCTGTTCTCAAATCAGATCATCGGCATCTTTACCCAGGAACCGGAAGTTCTGCGGTACGGGACAAGCGCGCTTCACATCATCGCTTACGGATTTGCGTTCTACGGACTCGGGATGGTGCTCGAGACGGCGTTCAACGGCGCCGGCGACACGTGGACGCCGACCTATCTGAACATTTTCGTCTTCTGGCTGTTTGAGATTCCGGTGGCATATCTGTTGGCGTATTATTACGGCCTCGGACCTGAAGGTGTCTTCTGGGCGATCACGATCGCGTTCTCGCTGCTCGCGATTGCGAGTGCCGTTCTGTTCAGGCGAGGCAAGTGGAAATCGAAGATGGTATAACTTGCCACAGAGCGCACAGAGGAACACCGGAGATTTCTTCTCTGTGTCCTCGGTGGCTATATGGTAAAAATACGTATGGCGGCGCGATTTCCTGATCCCCACAACTACGAGTTCCCCGAGTGGGTCCTGTTCGAGGATTATTTTTATTATTCGAAGGATATTGTCAGCTTTGGCGATCCACTGACCGTCGAAAATCTGCGTAACGCCTATCGGCTCGGCATATTTCCATGGCACGTCGATGGACTTCCACTGCCATGGTACTGTCCGGAAAAGCGCGCGATCCTGGATTTTGCAGATATGCATATTCCGAAAAGCCTCGAGCGTGCGCAGCGAAAAAATCAATTTACATTCACGATCGATAAGGACTTTAGGAGCGTTATTGAGAATTGCTCGCAGATTGTGCGCGCCGGTGAGAACGGGACGTGGATCACGGCAGAGTTTGTCGACGCATACACCGCACTTCACATCGTGGGGATGGCGCATAGCGTTGAGGCGTGGAACAACTCCGGAGATCTCGTCGGCGGACTCTACGGCGTCGATGCGGGTGGTGTGTTCTGCGGAGAGAGCATGTTCCATACCGAGACGAACGCTTCAAAGCTCGCGTTGCTTTTTCTTATCGACCACCTCCGTGCGCGGAACTCGACATGGCTCGATGTCCAGGTGATGACGCCACACATTCGCGCGCTTGGCGCCCGCGAGATCCGGCGAAAGGAGTTTTTGCGAAAGTTAAAGGAGACGCAGGGGTTGGGGCGGAAGTTGTTCGACGACAGGTCAGTACCACCTGCGTGAGCGGGTGGTGCGGCGCTCGAAGTATCGCAACGATCCTGGATCTCGTCTCTCGACCACCCGCTGACGCAGGTGGTACCGACTGTTTTTGCGGCATAATGTCGTTATGGCAAACACATTTCTTATTTACGGAGCCAACGGTTACACCGGTGAATTGATCACGCGATACGCGGTCGAGCGCGGGATGAAGCCGATCCTCGCGGGTCGGAACGCGATCGCGATCGAAGAGATTGCGAAAAAGCATCACCTCGACTATCGAATCTTTTCGCTGGATGAAACCGATAGACTCGACGCTGCGCTGCAAGAAGTCGATATGGTGCTGCACTGCGCCGGGCCGTTCTCGATCACGTCACGGGCGATGGTCGACGCGTGTCTTCGAAACAAAAAACATTACACGGACATCACCGGTGAGATCTCGGTGTTCGAGTCAATCGCCGCACTCGACGACAAAGCAAAGGCGTCGGATGTCATGCTAATGCCCGGAGTTGGATTCGACGTCGTTCCGTCCGACTGTCTTGCCCGACATTTGAAAGATCGCCTTCCATCGGCGACGCACTTGTCGTTGGCGTTTTACGGAATGGGCCGCATCTCGCACGGCACACAGGCGACAATGACGATGAACGTTGGCCGCGGCGGTGCGATCCGTAAAGATGGAAAGATCACGCCGGTGATTGCGGCGTGGAAGACGCGGGAGATCGATTTTGGCGAAGTGAAAAAGCTCGGTGTGACAATTCCCTGGGGCGATGTCGCGACGGCTTACTATTCAACCGGTATCCCGAACATCGAAGTCTTTACCGTAATGCCGAAGCAGAATCTGAAAATGCTGAAGGCGAGCCGTTATATTGGGTGGCTGCTCGCCACAAAGCCGGTGCAAGACTATCTGCAGAAGCAAATTCCAGCGGGCGGGCCGAGCGACGAGGAACGTGCGAAAGGCAAAACGTATCTGTGGGGCGAGGCAAGTGATTTGAACGGAAACCGTGTCGAATCGCGATTGCAGACTCCGGAAGGATACACGATAACAGCGCTCGCCGCGCTCAACATTGCGCAGAAAATTCTCGACGGAAACTTCATGCCCGGTTTTCAGACGCCGGCTAAAGCCTATGGCGCCCAACTGGTAATGGAGATCGAGGGGGTCTCTCGGCAATAAAAACAGCATTCAGACTGATGCCCTTAGTTTCGAACGAGAGATTTGAATCGCTCCCACTGGAGCTTCTGTCTCGCCATGAAATCGACAAACCGTGGATGATTTCTAATGTTGTTCAGGTTCGGATCGTTGAGAAAATACGTGTAATTTGGAAAACCACTCTCCGACGTCACCTCCAACCATCGCACGGCTTCTTCCGGCTCATTCAATACGGCGTACGTCGATGCAGCGTTATACGTCGTGTGATGGAAGTGCCCGAAACCTTTTCCGATCTCCAGCGCTCGTAATATGGTCTCCTCAGCCTCTTTTCGTTTACCCGCTTGAGCAAGCAGCAGTGCCTTTACACTTGTGAAACTGCCGCCATCGTCCTTCGGATACCTTTTCAAACTTTCGTCAACTAAGGTTTCCGCCTCGCTTTGTCGGCCGATCTGACTAAATACCTCGGCCGTGCTCCGGTCGGTAAGCATCGGGCTCACGTCAGTCGGTATAGTCTTGAAGACCGCGACCGCTTCATCCGATTTTCCCTGCCACGCGTAATAAACGCCAACTCGATAACGGGCCATTGTGTTATTCGGGTTTATTTGCAACGCGTTATTGAGCGAATGCTGGGCCTCATCCATCAAACCGATGTGCGCGAAAACGATCGATAGTTGGTGGTGCGTTTCATCCGATGTCGAGTCTAGCGCCAGCGAGCGCTTATAAGACTGAATTGCCTGCTCGTGAGGGAACCGTTTTGTATTCGTCCAGAGAATTAATCCTCGAGCGAAGTGGCCCTCGGCTAGATTTGGATTCAAGGCGAGAGCTTTCTCGATCGCGACTTCGGCGTTCTCGTGAAACCGTTTGCGATCCGAGTCGGAACTGAATTTGAATGCCAGGGTGTTATACGCGCGAGCCAACTGGGCATAGGCCTCCGCGAAATTCGGGTCGATTGCGACTGCCTCCTCCAATAACTTGATCGCGGCTTCCGTATCTTCCCGATTTTCGCTTGCCACCTTTACCTTTCCGCGGACGTAGAGATCATACGCCGGCGAGTTGCCGTGCCGGGGCGCGGAACTTTGAGAGGATAGCGTTTCAGTGATAGCCGCTGCCGGTTGATCCGGTCCTTCGACTCGTCGTTCGCTCATTGCAAACCAAACTGCAAACACCGTCAAGGAAAGCACCACTGGAACGGCCAGTTGGAGGTATGCACGCCGGCGCGACGGCCGCCGAAGTTCTGTCTCATTACTTTGCTTGTCGGGATCGCTAGCCGGCACTTCGTGGACTGGTGCTTGGATGTCCATAACGAAACCAACCGTTCCGTCGGCGTCTGCTTCTTCACCGGTATGTGGCACTGTCACTTCCGCCACGAACCGGTATCCGTGTTTATGAACGGTATCAATGTATTTCTGACCGGATCCATTTGCTAGACACTGCCGGATGGCATAAATGCTTTTATCCAGATTGTTCTCTTCGACGAACGCGTCTGGCCACACGTGATCGAGGATCTCCCTCTTTGTGAGAAGCCGGCCGTTATTACGGACAAGGAAACAGAGAGTTTGGAAAGCTTTCTCAGGCAGATGTCGATTCTGGATACCATCGAAGCGTTCCAAAAGGTGCTCGCCGACGTTCAATCGGAAGTCACCAAATTCGTATAACTCGTCCAATGGCTTCGACATACGCGCGTCAGAAGATTCGGAAGAAAAACTGCAGAAATTATCCAGAGAATCTGAAAGACCAGCGTCGGCGCTTCCGTTAGGCTCCACTCGAGGTTCACTAAAGGTCGTTGCTCTTCTCGCTTAAGCTGAGTTTAACTTCGATCACTCCGGGGAGCAATAGATTTGTTTCACGTACTTGCGGGGAAGTTACAGGAATTTATTTATAGAAAAGGAGAAACTCATGAGAAAGATCAAGTTAAGTTCGAGGTTCAAGATATTTGCCGGCTTCGGCATTTTAGCGATATCAACCCTGGTAGTTTATGCCGCAATGCCACCCGTCGTGACCATTCTTGGTGATGGCGTCAACTCAAATATGCCACTGCTTGAAGGTCCTGCACGTGTTACTGCCCGACATCTAGTCACGCCTGCGGGCGACGTTGGAGGCTGGCATTATCATCCGGGCTACGTTCAGAATGTCGTGACCCAGGGCACGATCAAAATTGAAGACGGATGCGGCGCTGCTCCGTCATATAGCGCAGGACAGGCGTTTGAGACATCAGAAGGCCGAGTGCACCGCGCCATAAACGAGGGAACTGTCGACGCCATCGAGTACAACATGTTTGTCGGACCGGTCGGAAGACCGTTGGGGGTGCCGATTCCCGGAAACGTTCGGCGCTGCGGTCCAGCGAGCAATGTACACGAGTGTGCGGGCGATGGCTGGGAAGCATTTAATTTCCCGGACAACTTTAAGAATCAAGGCCAGTGCATTGCATACGTGAACCAGCGACGTCGCGTTACACTGCTTGTCCCTGAAGATCCGCTGCGATAAGGAAAACTTTAATGTCCTTTAAAAGCCGTTACTGGATAGAAGTCCGGTAACGGCATTATGCATATCGCGGCCCAGGCTGTGAGACCTATACGTCCAGATTCCTCACATCGAGTGCATTGTCTTCGATAAACTTTCTTCGCGGTTCGACCTGATCGCCCATCAGCACGGTAAAGATACTGTCGGTTTCGATGGCATCCTCGATCTTGACCTGCAGCATGGTTCGCTTTTCAGGATCCATTGTCGTTTCCCACAACTGTTCCGGATTCATTTCGCCCAAACCCTTGTAACGTTGGATG
>JBGTIQ010000066.1:0-68015 GCA_041745575.1 Pyrinomonadaceae bacterium | reverse complement strand
GACGAAGTATTGAAAGTCCTGCGCGAACGACCTCGAAAACGCAAACTGTTGCACAGCAAAATGGCCGAGACCATAAAGATCGTGAACGAAACTTACTTCGAAATCCGTGGCTTACGACCTTAACTTGGCGCCTATGGGGGCAAGCCCGCCTACCTAACCTGCGAATCCGATTACGCAGTATGTGCGGGTGCGACGCCAAATACTTTCACGCCGAAAAAACCATGATGCCATTCGCAGTTCGGAAGTTGGGCTTGCCCCGCTCTTGGTCAGCCCTGAGCGTTTTGAGTTAAACTTACATCCGTGACCGACAGCCGCCCGCCGAAACAGAGCCGAATATCGCCGTGGATACTGGGTACGTTTGTGCTGGTTTCCCTAACGCTTCTCATTCTTCTCCAAACCTCAAATCTTTGGAGGGATTTTGCAGTCGAAACGGCGAGCGACACGCTGCTGCTCTACGCGCTTTCGTCCCTAAATTTCATAGCATTCGTAATCTTCGGATTTATCTTCCTCCGAAGCATAATAAAGCTGATGCGCGAGCGACGCACACTGCAACTCGGGTCGAAGATCAAGTCGCGCCTACTTTTGTACTTTGCTGCGATCAGCCTTTTACCGATCATTGCAATGGCCGGATTCTCGTATCTGTTTATGAACCGGGCCCTCGAACGATGGTTCGCTCAGTTCCCGGAGAATGTCGTTCTCGAAGCACGCGATGTCCAAAGAAGAGCGATCGAAGAAGAAGGACGACGCCTGAATGAGATGGCGGCCATCATTGCGTCGATTCTTGATGAAAGGTCGATCTCAGACCGCGAACTGGATTCGATTGCCGAGGCGGGCAACATGACACGTATCGAGTTGCTTTCAGAAGACGATCGGATTCTCGCGTCGGGAGGAACGGAAGTCGCCTCGGAAAAACGGGCGGAGCTGGAGACACTTCTGACAAATATTCGAAATCGAACCTCTGTTGAAGCTTCGCTCGCGGATGGCAGGGGCTTTGACGCAGCCGTTGTTCCGATGCCCGCAGGCCAGAGGCTTGTCGTCGTGCCGAGCGTCCGGGTCAATTCCGGCGTGATCGAGATGACGGACGAATCTCTTCGCCAATTTGATCTTCTCAAGCAGAGGCAGATCACAGTTCGCCAGATCGGGCTCTTGACGCTCGGCGTGTTGACGTTTCTTTTGATATTCGCTTCGACGTGGACCGCGTTTTATATCGCTCGCGGCCTGACGGTGCCGATCAAAGCGCTTGCTGAAGGCGCGGATGAAATCGCCCGCGGAAATTTTGGCCATCGCGTTGATGTTTTCGCTGAGGACGAGCTTGGTCTTCTTGTCGCGGCGTTTAATCAGATGACATCGCGGCTCGAGGCAAATTCGGCCGAGCTTCGCGATCGTCGACGTTATATTGAGACCGTGCTGGAGTCGCTCCCGACCGGCGTTATTTCCTTCGACGGCCAGAACGAGATCGGAACCATTAACAGCGCCGCTGTCACCATCCTTCGACTCGGTTCGGAAGATGTTCTCGGCAGGCAGCTGGGCGATGTCGTTTCAGAAGAGAACCGCTCGATCATCGAACGCATGATCTCCCGGGCCAAGCGGATCGGAAAAGCCGCCGAACAGACGGTCCTGCGTGGTGACGATGGTGATTTGCCAGTTGCTCTAACCGCTACGGCTCTGCCGAGTGAGAATGGAGCCGTCGTGGTTATCGAAGATCTGTCCGAGCTGATTGCGGCACAGCGTGCATCCGCATGGCAGGAAGTCGCACGTCGAATGGCGCATGAGATAAAAAATCCGCTGACGCCGATACAGCTTGCCGCGGAAAGGATAGCCAAGCGATTTTCGGGCAGTGGTCGGTTGTCGGTGGTCAGTGGTCAGTTAGGTAGCTTTTCTTCGGACGATCAGATGCAGAGTGTCGTCGACGAAGGAACTGCGACGATCATCCGCGAGGTTCAAAGCTTGAAGTCTATGGTCGACGAGTTCTCGAGATTTGCGCGATTGCCCGATGCGAAACTCGAGACTTCGGACTTGAATGACGTCATCATGCAGGTGCTTGCACTCTACGAGGATCGTGTGGACGAGGTGCAAATAGAAGGTGAGCTGTCGTCGGATCTGCCGCAGGCCATGATCGATGCCGAGCAGATGAAACGCGTTTTTGTAAATCTGATCGATAATGCGATCGAGGCGTTTGATGAATCACAGGAAAATAAAAGGATTACGATAACGAGCCGTTACGATTTGGCCCGCGATCTGATCGTGTCCGAAATCTCGGACAGTGGCCGGGGCATCGCTCCCGCGGATCTGCAGAAATTATTTCAACCGTATTTTTCTACGAAGGGACGGGGAACAGGATTGGGACTGGCGATCGTGAGTCGGATCATCACCGAGCATAGCGGGAAGATAAAAGCAGTGGCGAATAATCCGAGAGGTGCTCGATTTATTGTGGAGTTGCCGGTGGCGGGATGAGGTATTGGTGATGTTTTACGATCGCTATCGGCGAATCATGATTCAATCGCGCGCGGTTTCGTTTGCGGCGAGTACCTTTATGCTGCTTGCGGCTCTCTACGAACTCTATTGGACTCTACTGATGGCCTCGAGAGTGGACGGAGAGGTTTCTGACGGCATCTTGAAGTTCTGGATACCGTTGCAGGCTGCTGTCCCTATCGCATTTGGCTGTCGCATATTGTTCCTGTGGAAAATTGAGAAGGTCCCCTATGCTTTTGTGAGTGTTTCTTACCTCGTCTGTGCTGGGCTATCCTGGTTTTACTTCACGAACAGGTTCCCCGATATTGGTGGCAAGGCGGTGTACAGCCTTTTTGATCAGGGATTAGCGAGCTGGATAATACCGTTCTTCCTATTCAGTTTCTTACGTTTCCTATTCACTTTTCTTGCGGCGTTGTTCGGTACTGTTTCTAATGAGATCGATTCTTATTGTTGATGACGAACCCGGCATCCGCGACACGCTTCGCGGAGTACTCGAGGATGAAGGCTTTACGGTTGATGCCGTGGCCTCGGGTGAAGCGTGCCTAAACTCAGTTCAGAAGAAAAGTTACGCATGTATTCTGCTCGACATCTGGCTCGGAAAGGGAATCGACGGATTGGAAACTCTAAAGCGCCTTCGGGAGAACGGTAACGACTCTGCTGTCGTGATGATCTCGGGCCACGGCAACATTGAAACCGCGGTCAAGTCGACTAAGCTAGGTGCGTTCGATTTTATTGAAAAGCCGCTGAGTCTGGAGAAAACCGTTGTCACTGTAAAGAACGCCGTCCGGCAGCGCGAGCTTGAGCGAGCGAACCAGCAGATGGTCGACGAGCTTGCAGAAAAATATGCGATGGTCGGCGAATCGGTCGCGATGCGTGCGCTCAGAAAACAGATCTCGATCGTCGCTCCGTCCGACGGACGTGTTCTTATCTCAGGTGAGAGCGGCACGGGAAAGGAACTTGTCGCTCGAGCGATCCATGCGAAATCGAAGAGAAAGGCATCGCCGTTCGTCGAGATAAACTCGGCTGCGATCCCCGAAGATCTTGTCGAATCGGAACTCTTCGGTCACGCAAAAGGCGCGTTCTCGGGTGCGAATTCTTCAAAAAAAGGAAAGTTCGAGATCGCCGATGGCGCGACGATCTTCCTCGACGAGATCGGCGACATGTCGCCGCGTGTTCAGGCAAAGATGCTTCGCGTTCTCGAAGAGCAACGATTCGAACCTGTCGGGAGCAACACGCCGGTATCGGTGGATGTTCGCGTGATCTCGGCGACGAATAAGCGGCTTGAAGATCTGATCGATAACGGCAATTTTCGTCCCGATCTTTTTTACCGTCTGAATGTGATTCCGTTTCAGATCCCGCCCCTCCGCGAGCGTCTGGAAGACGTGCCATTACTTGTCGAGCACTTTAATCGAAGATTTTCGAACGACTACGGAAAGAAGGCGAAGACATTTACCGAGGACGCGCTCGAAGCATTTCAAAAACATCGGTGGTTCGGGAATGTTCGCGAGCTCAAGAACACGATCGAACGCGTTGTGATTATGTCGTCAAAGACAAAGATCACCGTCGTTGATCTACCTGAGCTCGGCACGTCCGACGAGAAACCTGCATCCAGCTTTCGGTTTCCTTCTTTTAAGGCGGCGACCGACGCATATCACCGCGAGTTCATCCTTCACAAGCTGGCCGAATATGACGGCAACGTCACAAAGGCGGCGGAAGAGATGGGTGTCGACCGAAGCCATCTGTATCGACGGATGAGGAACTTGGGGATCGCGGTAGAAGACAAGAGACAAGAGACAAGAGACAAGAGATAGTAAAAGAGACGGGATACTTGTCCCCGTCTCTCGTCTCTCGTCTCTCGTCTCCTGTCTCCTGTCTCCTGTCTCCTGTCTCCTGTCTCCTGTCTCCTGTCTAGTTACCGGCCTGAGTGACCGGAAATCCCCGTTTCCTCATCAAGGCCTCGACCTTAGGATCTCGTCCGCGGAACAATCGATAACCTTCCGCCGGATCGATCGTGTTACCCACCGAGAAAACATACTTGACCAGTTTCGCTCCTACCGCTTTGTCGTACGGGCCCTTTCCTTCGGTGAAGGCCTCGAACGCGTCGGCCGTCAGAACGTCGGACCAGAGGTAGCTGTAATAGCCCGCTGAATAAGAGTCGCTGGAGAAGAGGTGGCCGAACTGCGGTGTGCGATGTCGCATCACCAGCTCGTGCGGCATACCAAGTGACGCGAGAGCGTCCTTCTCAAACTTGTCCGGATCGATCTTTTGATCGCCGGCGAGATGCAGCTTCATATCCACGAGAGCGCTCGACAAATACTCCACCGTTCCAAATCCTTGGTTAAACGTCGCGGCCTGTTTGATCTTATCGACCAGCTCCTGCGGAATTGGCTTTCCAGTCTCATAATGGACCGCGAATTTTTGAAGGACTTCAGGAGTGGACAACCAGTGCTCGAGAAGCTGGGAAGGGAATTCGACGTAATCCCGTGCGACCCTTGTCCCCGAAAGGGTCGGATAGCTTACATTTGAGGACAGCCCGTGAAGCGCGTGGCCGAATTCATGGAACATCGTAGAGGCGTCATCCCATGAGATCAATACCGGATCACCTGGCTTGCCCTTCACAAAGTTGGAGTTGTTCGACACGATGGTCGTGACTTCCTTATCGAATCGATATTGAGCTCGATAGGCGTTCATCCAGGCACCGGATCGTTTACCATCGCGTGCGTAGGGATCGAAGTACCATAGCCCGACGCGTTTGCCCGTCGTCCTATTCGTGACCTCATAGACCGACATGTCCGGATCAAACACCGGTACGTCCTTCACCGGGGTAAAGTTAAAATTGAATAGCTCGCCAGCGACCCAGAACATCGCCTCGCGCATCTTGTCTAGCTGGAGATAGGGCTTGACTTGATTTTCGTCGAGGTCGTACCTGTCCTTTCGGACCTTCTCCATGTAATAACGATAGTCCCACGGTTCGATCTTGATCCCGGCCCCATCTTTGTCGGCTAGCGCTTGCATGTCTGCAACTTCTTCGTTAACACGTGCCACGGCGGCCGGCCAGACGCCTTCCATCAACTTCATCGCATTCTCCGGTTTCTTAGCCATCTGCGGCTGAAGCTTCCAGTGGGCGTGTGTCGGCAGGCCGAAGAGCCTTGCTCGTTCTGCCCGAAGCTGAAGGATCTCGGTAATGATGGCGTTGTTGTCCCGCGCATCACCATTGTCGCCGCGATTTACAAATAGCCGCCACGCTTTCTCGCGAAGTCCGCGATTGTCCGCATAAGTCAGAAACGGATCGATCGATGAGCGCGTATTACGGATCATCCAGCCTTCTTTTCCTTTCGCCTTTGCGGCACGGGCCGAGGCTTCCTTGATCGACTGGGGCAATCCCTCGAGATCCGACTCTTTCTCGATCAGCAGAAAAAGTTCGCTCTCGTCGCCGAGGAGATTCTGGCTAAATTTTGTGAATAGAGTTGCGAGTGCCTGATTGATCTCGGAAACGCGCGCCTTCTTGCCGGCGTCGAGCTTGGCTCCGGCGTGAACAAAGTTGTTGTAGTAAACCCAAACAAGACGCTGTTGCTCTTTGGTAAGTTTCTTTTTAGCCGGCGAGTTATAAACGGCTTCGATTCGTTTGAAGAGGACCTCGTTCTGAGTGATCTTGTCGGAATGTGCAGCGAGTTTTGGAGACATCTCGGCATCGATCGGCTCGAATTTTTTCGAATTCATGCCGTTGGACCACACACCAAAGAGCGTATCGACTCGATTGAGAGTAGCACCGGATCTTTCGAGTGCGACGATCGTGTTCGCGAATGTCGGGGCCGACTTCTGCGTCGCGATCTTATCGATCTCGGCAAGATTCTCGGCCATCGCGGCTTCGAGCGCGGGCTTAAAGTCCTCGATCTTGACTTTGTCGAACGGCGGTACGCCGCCATACGGACCGACCCATTTTTCCAAAAGCGGATTTGCGGCCGGGGCCTTGGCGGCACTCGTCGGCTCTAATTGTGAAATTGTCATAAAAACTAACGCACCGGCACACACCAGCATCGCGAAACGAACAAGACTGTGATTGAACATTATTTTCGGACTCTCCTCGCGGTCATTGGATTTTAGCCTGTTACGAAAGGTTGGACAAATCTTTTGGGGCGGGGTGTTTCCGCATAGGGACAAAATGAAAAGGGCAGTCATTCAAGCTGCCCTTTTCGTTTGCTTATGGTACACCCGGCATGATTCGAACATGCGACCCCTTGATTCGTAGTCAAGTACTCTATCCAGCTGAGCTACGGGTGCGTAAAACGCGAATAGCTAGACTACAAACCCTACGCAACCATGTCAAGGTTTGGTCAAAGTTTAGAGCGGGGTTTCAGAGTTCTATGAGTTGCAGGAAGTTGCAGAGTTCGCTACCTCTGCAACGCAGGAAACTCTGCAAACTTGCAGGAAACTTTAGATGAGACTTATTTCGCAAAGTATCCCTGCCGTGAGCGCGGGATCAGATCCGGGCGATCAACCTCAACCTTTATCTCCCGCCATTTGCCGTCTCGTTTGTCATTCGTCGGCGTGTACTCGATCGTGTACAAAGTTCGAAGATCCGCAGCGACCAGAGCGTAGAGCGTTCCCATATCTTCGAGGCGCCTGATCGAGTTCATCGTGCCGCCCGAGCGATCGGCAACAAGTTTGAGGCGAGCGCGGGCGGCCGTATACATTGCGACCTGTCGCGGCGTTGGATCGGCGAGCCGCGCCGGATCACCTGTCGGAAGTGCAAGTGGGTATATCGTCACGGCCTGCGCGTCCGAGCGATCGAGAACACGACGAAGTACTTCGTTCATCTCGGGCGTGATCGCGTCGGGAACTTGCTCGTCCCTCAGATTCGCAAGCAATTTTCGGTCTGCGTCCTGGGCATCGGTATCGACGCCATCAGTCAAGACAACGATCGCCTTCCGGCGATTCTTTTCTCGCGAGAGCTTATCGAGCGCAAACAGAAGCCCTTTGTAGAAATTGGTGTCGCCCGAGCCGTTGGCGACGGAGATCGAACGAAAAGCGATTCGACGATCAGTCGTGAAATCGTTAAGCAGATTCACTTTGCTATAAAACTCGACAACCGCTAGCCTGTCGTCCGGGGCCAATGCGTCAAGAAAACGCGCCGCCGCCATCTGGATGTTCTGACGAAAGCTGCGTGTCGAGCCGCTCATGTCGAGCATCATCACAACGCTGAACGGCGCCGGAGCGGCAACGAAGCGCGAAATATCCTGTTTCACCCCGTCTTCGTAGATGGTGAAGCTCGATCGGCCGAGAGTCGAGATAGGCCGTCCGCGATCGTCAACGACGCCGACATTGACCCGTACGATGGACGAATCAACTCGCACCAGGTCGTCGTCCTGCGCGGAACAAAGTAAGGTCGGCGTGAATACGATCACTAGGAGAATGAAGAATCGGCGAATGGACATAAGTAAAATTCTAACTTGTCAGACGCGCGTTATGGTAACCCGGTTGCACAAGTCACGGCTCACTCGTGCCTTAACAACCCTGTAGAATTGCACTATACTTGGTCCATTCTTTTTGCGGTTCCCGGCCAGCTTCGATTTAGATCCAACGCTGCTCATGTTCTATCACCCACATTTCTGCTGCCATTGCGGAGAGAAGATCGTTCGCGCGAGGTGGACGCCGTTAACAAGCAGGCGCTTTTGCGAGTTTTGCGCGATCGAGCAGAAGCAGCACGACCTGATCCCGAGAGCCGCAGCCGTGATAATTCTTCTTTTTGGAGCAGCCGGACTCACGGCGTATCTCGGTGGCGGATCCACTTCACGCGAAACAGCCACGGCAAAGATACGTCCTCCAAAGAATGAGTCAGTGCCAACGGCGGGGCTTCTTCATCCGCCAGGCTCAACACGCCCAAATGTTTCACCGTCGCTCGTCACGACGGCCGGGCCTCCGCAATCGGAGACGCCTGCGTCAAATACCAAGCAACTAGGGGGTCAACGGAATTCATCTACGGAACCGGTTTACCACTGCGGAGCGATGACGAAAAAAGGGACCCCGTGTACGCGACGCGTGAAGCTCCCCGGCAGATGCTGGCAGCATCCTGGTCAGCCAGCGATGGATGCGCGGCGGAATTGAGCTTGTAGACCTGGTTCTCCCCTTTTCCTATTGATGTTTGGACTTATTTATTAGAAAATAAGGGCCAGATCGTCTTCTGTTCTTGTTTTCACCCTTAATTCAAACATGAAAGCGCTTGCCCCTAACACATTGATCCAAAACCGTTACCTCGTCGTGCACCTTATCGGAAAAGGTGGCATGGGAGAGGTCTACCTTGCGGTCGATCAGCGTCTCGGGAGCGCGGTCGCCCTTAAAAGAACTTTTTTCGCGGGCGATGAAATGCTCGCCAGTGCGTTTGAGCGGGAGGCTCGGACGTTGGCTCGAATGCGCCATCCGGTCTTGCCCAAGGTAAGCGATCATTTTGGCGAGGGTGAAGAGCAGTATCTGGTTATGGAGCACATCGCCGGAGACGATCTTTCCAAGCGCCTTGAGATCGCGCAAAAGCCCTTTCCGGTAAGTTGGGTAATGTTCTGGGCCGATCAGCTGCTCGATGCTCTTTCATATCTGCACACGCATGAGCCGCCGATCATCCATCGCGATATCAAGCCGCAGAATCTCAAGCTGACGGACGAGAATCACATAATACTTTTGGATTTCGGGTTATCGAAGATAACGACCGGTCAGACTCATATCTCGAGTACGGGGAGTACCGGCAGCGTCGTGGGCTACACGCCGCACTACGCTCCAATGGAGCAGATCCGAGGGGTCGGCACCAATCCGCGCAGTGATATCTATTCGCTTTCCGCGACGCTATACCAACTGATGACAAACGTCGTCCCGGCTGACGCGTTGAGTCGTGCGGATACGATGTTGAACGGAGACTCAGATCCAATCGAGCCACCTCACGCGCTGAATTCGGAGATTCCAACAGCCGTTTCAGAGGTCATTTTGACGGGGATGGAGGTAAGTCAGGAGAAGCGTTTCAATCATGCTCGCGAAATGCAAAAGGCGCTGCGGCGGGCCTTTACGCAGATGCAGGAAGCGATGGCCGCCCAGACTATCGCATTTAACATCGGCGATCTCCTTCCGGCAGAGCCACCGTCTACTGGTGACAAGACGGAGTTGATGCCGTCGGAACCTCTCGAAACTTCTTTCGCCGATGCTCCATCGATTTCTGAGACGGGGAACGGAGAGATCGATCTCGATGCGACTCTTGCTTTCGATCCTGCCGAGAACCTCGAATACGCGAAACAATCCGAATCAAAGTCTGAATCTTTTTCGCCCACATCCGAGACAAATGCCAGAGTTGACGAACCCATCGCGCCGGCTGAGTCATTCGCGTCACCCGAGGAAGCACAGAACTCCTTTGTGACGGTGGCCGCCGCTGGCGGATCGGCATTTGCCGAATTTCAGACTCCCGCTGGCCCGCCTGGCAACGTCGTACAGGTGCCTCCTCAAGCGGACAAATCGTCTGGCAAGACCTTTGCGGTCGTAGGGGGGATTGTCGCCGTTCTTGTTCTCGCACTCGGTGCCGCAGGCGCTAGCTGGTATTTTTATAATAATTACTTTGCTGCGACGGCAGTAGCGGAGCCTGTACCCTCGGTAGAGCCGACAATTGAGCCGACACCGATACCTTCGGCCACTATGGAAGCCGTGGTCGATACGGATACCAACGCGGAATCGAATTCGAGTTCGAGTACTATTTCCGAACCCGAGACTAGCTCGTCTGGGCCTGAAACACCGACGCGGAGCAATCCAAGGACGCCGACGTCGAGGCCGGGCCCGCCCGCTGCGAGGCCTGTTTCTAATGCCCCGGCTACGACGGTGCAGAAAGCCACGCCAAAGCCGAAGGTAAATCCCGGACGAACCGACATTCAGCAGTAAGAAGAGGTAGAAATGATTGCGAAAAAATCCGTGCTTAGTTTAACCGTTCTCGGGCTGGTTTTGTCCGCCCTGCTCATGCTTGCGAACGACGTCACGGCACAGTCGAAGAAGGACGCAAAGAAAGCCAAGCAGATGGCGGATAAGGCGGCCGCCTCGTTTGTAAAACGTGACTATCGGGCAGCTATAGATGGATACGCACAGGCAATCTCCCTCGATGCGAGCAACGTCGACTATCACTTCTGGAAGGGCGTTGCTCATCACTATGTGGACGAGAATCAGCTCGCCCTGCCGGAGCTAAATTTGGCGATGGAAAAGGGGTACAAGAAACCTCTCGAGATCTACCGCATTAGGTGGCGGGTGCATTTCGCGAACAAGGAATTTGATCCGGCGCTCGCGGATATCAGACAGGGGCTGGCACTTGACCCGAACAATCTTGAGTTCCTGCAGGGCCTTGGCGACATCAGCTACGCTCGGAGCAATTACCGGGAAGCGGTAGACGCCTATCAGCAAGTAGTTTTGAAGAATCCCGGCAATTCGGCTGAGCTATTTCTGAACATCGCTCGAGCGCAGGCTGGTTTAGGCAATTTGGACGGACAGATCACGGCCGCCGCGGAAGCGATCCGGCGGGGAACTCCGATGCTGAGCGAAGCCCACCTGATAATGGCAGACGCTTTTCGAAAACAGCGAAAATCGGATGAAGCGATCGCGTCGTATCTAAAGGCGATCGCTGCGAAGCCCGACACGTATTCAGCGTACGAGTATCTCGCTGAGATTTACCGCGACCAGAATCGCTTTAACGAGGCGATCGACATTTCGCGCAAGGCCCTTCGCGTATTCCCGAATGACGGGCATATATACACCAATCTGAGCTGGTTCTATAGTCTTGCCGACCGTAATGAAGAGGCGATCCAGGCGGCTCAAGCCGGCATTAGATTCTTGCCCGATCGGTATATGGCGTACACATATCTATGCCGGGCTTATAACGATTCAAAGAAACCGGACATGGCCATTCGCGAGTGCAACAACGCGCTAAAACGCAACCCGAATGACGGCGAAACCTATTTTTATCTCGCCCGCGCTTACGACCTTACAGGAAAACCGGATGAGGCGACGAAGTACTACAAGCAGGCAGTGGTTGGGCTGATCGAGCATGCAAAAAAGAATTCGGTTTCAGCCGACGGATTCTACCTGCTCGGGAATGCTTACTTCGCCGACAACCAGCGCGAAAAAGCAATCGAGGCTTATGAGAAATGCCTTGCATTGAGCCCGCGGTTCGGAAAGGCTCGATATAACATCGCAATTATCCAGCTTCGGCAGAAGAACAAGACTGCGGCGCTTGAACAATATAATCGGTTGCGTGAGCTCGATCCCGAGCTTGCCGGAAAGCTTAAGGTTGAGATCGACAAGTCCTAACTGTTTCTCTTAACACATTAAAAAAAGAACCGCGGAACACGATCCCGCGGTTCTTTTTCCTTTAAGAGGTAGTGCTAGCGCTGTGATCTTTTGGATTTAATCGTCGGGGCGAGGGAGGCCGTGCTGACGTTAACGCTTTGGATCTTGAGAACCACGCGAATCGGATCGGATGAGCGTTGATCCAGATTAGCGGGAACGAATGGGGCAAAGGACGGATCCGAGCCCAAAGCTTTTTGAAGTTCCTCGACCGCTTTTCGATCGCGGGAGGGTTCAACGACTTCGGCTATTCGGGCAAGTCCATTGCTGAAGACATCCGCAACGACCACTACCTCATCGTCATGCATCTCGCCGCGTACCAGGGACCGGGTCAACGCAACGAGCGCTCCGCGTGGATTAACGCTCGGCGACTCGCCGGAGACCGCGAAGCGGCTTCGAACGTAATCATCCGGCGATATGTCAGGGTTGCTTGCAAGGAACACTGGCGTTTTCAGTTGGGTGCCCGAACTCTCACGAGCCGAGAGCGGAACCGGCGAAGACGACAGCGTCAGGGACAGCAGGGTGAAGCCGATCACCAGCGTGGCAATTGCGCCGGTGGCCGAGGGCATCAGCCAAATATCTGTCCATCGGCGTCGCCGTTCGATTAGGCGAAACGTGGGATATCCAGTCGAAAGAGCGAGCTGCGCGCCGACCGAAGCGCGGATAGCGTTGACCAGGTCTACAGGAGCGGAATGACGCGGGATCGATCTTAATACCAGGGATAATTCTTCAAACTCAGAAAGTTTCTGACGACAGAGAGGGCACTCGGGCAGATGCTCGTCGATAGTCGAGCGCTCGTCCGTGTTCAAACTTCCGTCGAAATACAGCGGCAGATCGAATTGTAGCTCCTCACATTTATTCATAATCTCTGCTTTGAGCGAATAACTCACTGACCCCGGCTGTTTCCTGCTCGCAGAAAACAACGCGTTAATGTTCTTCCATCTTGCGGTTATGCCGGACGACGTTGTTGCCGGTCTTGTCAAAAGCCGCCGCCGTCCGCATTTCGCGTGGTGAATGAACTTTACCCGTCCTCTTCGACCTCGTTTGGCACCGATAGTTTCGTCTTCAAAGATAAAACCGGGGCGAGTCAATCATTCGTTCAATTTTCAAAAATCACTCAGTTTCTTTCGCAGCAGCTCACGACCCCTTGCGATACGGGACTTGACCGTTCCGATATTGATGTTCAAGGTCCGGGCCGTTTCTTCATAACCGAGGCCCTCGATATCGCACAGGACTATGGTTTCGCGAAAGATCTCCGGCAGGGCGGTAAGCGCCTTCATTAGCCGCTCGCGACGTTCAAGTCTCAGCACAACCTGTTCCGGGCTCTCGCCGTCATCGGCGATCGTATCTCCGATTGTTGCCGTCCCTTCTCCGATCGGCTTGTCCAGCGAGACCGTTTCGCTTCGCTTCCGCCGCTTCCACCATCGAAATCGATTTCGAGAATGGTTCAGGGCAATGCGAAACAACCAGGTTTTCAATTCGGCTTCACCGCGGAATGACTTGATGGACTTCAACGCACTTAAGAATGTTTCCTGCGTCAAATCGCGTGCCTCTTCGGCATCTTCGGTCATTCGGTAAAGCAGCGAGTAGATACCGCCCGAGTAACGAGTTATCAAAATATCAAATGCTTCACCATCACCGTTTCGAAGGCGATCGATAAAATCCGAATCGGTCGCTGCAAACGCAGAGGAAACACCGACCGCCACGGCGACCTTTCCCACGTCTTCCTCGTCAAAAGCTATTGACTTCCCGAAGATCATCTCGTGCGCTTGCCTTTCTCCGGTGCGGAGAGAACTAACATTTCACGGTTCGCCGCTTAAGCGAACGGTTACTTAGACACCACGTTCCGCGGAATGTTCCCGTCGCGCGGCAAAAAACCTCTCTAACTTTTATGGTTTGATATTCTATGTTCACAAGGTTCTTCATATTTGCCCTCAATCCGTATTTAAGCTACATTAGCTCTTTTGGAAAAGGGCCGTTTTCCTGGATTATACAACGGCTAAGTATCAGGACCTTGCAATATTTACGATGGCACGGAAAAAGAGACGCGTTGAACCGGTAGCGGTTCCGACGAACGAACCAAAGGACAAACCCCGGTATCAAGATCCATTTCAGCAGCGAATCGGCGGAAAGATCGAGGAAGCAGGAAAGATCTTCGAGGGTCAGGGAAGAAATATTCTCTACGGCCTCGCAGCTCTCGCTGTTCTCGGCATAATAGTCTGGATCATCTATTCCTGGAGCGGTCGATCAAACGCCACGGCGCGGACGGCGCTTGGCAAAGCGATCGAGATTTCACAGACACGCGTGACTGACCAACCGGTTCCTGCGGGCTCGACGGAGAAGACCTTCAAGACCGAGAAGGAGCGCGCCGAAGCTGCCGTAGGGGAATTCGAAAAGGTCGCGGAAAAGTTCGGAGGCGAAGTTGGCGAAAAGGCAAAATACTTTGCTGCGGCAAATCGTCTTGGGTTTGACCGGGTAGCCGCAATCGCGTCTTTTGAGGAACTGTCGACATCGAGCGGTGAAGTCGGAAAGCTTTCTAAATTCGCGCTTGCTCAAACGAGGGCTGACGACGGAAGGATCGACGATGCCATCGCACTTTATCAAGAATTGTCTGGAATGTCCGATCCCATAATTTCGAAGGACACCGTCAATTTCGAGATAGCGAAGTTGTACGAAAAGCAGGGAAAAAATGCGGAGGCGGTCGATCTCCTTTTCAATCTTGTGAAAGCCGCGAGCGAAGTTAAAGATTCGGACGGTAAGGCTTTCCCGCTTTCTCCGGCGGCTCAAAACGCTAAGGATAAACTCCGCGAACTTGATCCAGAGAAGGCGAAGGAAATTCAGGAGCCGGCGCCGGAACCGCCACTCGGCGGAATACCGTTCGGGCAGTAGTTCAGTGTTCGGAATATGGCCGTTGTTCAAGAGGTAATTTTCTCTTCGAAACACCGGCCATTTTAAATTTGCATTATCATTGATTGTTTCTTGAGATGTAGAGCAAGAAACCGTCTGGATCGAGAATTACCACCGCCAGGATGTTTGAGAGAGGTTCGCGCCACATGAAGAGGAATTTAGTATTCGTCCGATCTCTGGCCGGTGGATATCTCTCGGCATCGTTCGTCACTTCCTTTCTCTCGGCACTCGTGGCCTACCTTGGGTATCTCGACTTCGCAATTTCGCTCCTCTTCATCGCCTGGATAATGGTTCCACTCCTGTGGATGGGCGATAAGCTCACTTTTGACGGGAAGCGAATCCGACGAACGGGCCTGATGCCTTACCTGTTGGCTCGCGCCACTGGGACTCGCGACCGGCTGAAAATCTCGGACATCGAGCAGGTTGAAACCGTAGCCATTCCCGGGATCAAACGCGGCCGAAATATCTATTTCACATACCGGACGACCGTAATGGGCAAGAACGTAAGATTTTCGTTCTCGTCGCGGCACCGCGGCTTCGGAGAGATCATCAGAAGTCTGCTGCCCCGCATCGACGAGGACTGTCTTGATAACTCGTCCATCGATCTTCGAGATTATTTTGCGGATAAGCGGGATGCGGGCCAGCGGGCGAAGGAATCAGATATTCCATCGAGCGATGTTTTAGACAGCTCCTTTCGCGACATCCATCTGAATTCGTCGGTTGTGCGATCGCTTTCCGATGATGAAAATGATCTTGATAAGGCAGATCAGCTCCGCCGACTCGCGAACGAGCTACGCATCTCCGGACTTTTACTTCAGGCATTGGAGGCGTTCAGAAGGGCGGCGATCCTAAGGCCCCGGGACGCAAAACTCCTTTTTGAATTCGCGGAGTGTATTCGATCTGTGGCGGGCTCTGAAAGCGACCAAAAGTTGGAGCGTCGATCAAGGGCGATGATGCGGCTTGCAGAACGCTATGCCGGCGATGACGATCGGCTGCTTTCGAGGATAGGTGAATCATATTATCAGATTGGTGAATGGCGGCGTGCCGGTATCGTATTCAAACGCGTCCTAGATGCTGTCGGTAAAAATTTTCGCACACTTCGCGGTCAGGCCGAGCTTGCGTTGCGCGAGGGGAAGATCGCCCACGTGATTCATAACTTCTCAGCAGCCGAGCAGGTGGCGGCGACGAATTCGCTGCGGCGTTGGACCCAAACGGAGGTCGATTATTTCTCGCACTTGAACGAGGACGAGGAATACATGGAGCTTGAGATCAGCCGCGTGAATCTGCTCGACACGCTTGATCGCACTAAGCGATCAAGCTTTCGCCTAAATATGGTGGGCTTCGTGGCGATCGCGTTCGGACTCGCCCTCGGCGACGACCTCGTGGCAAACATAGGTTGGGCGGTTTCCGTTGTCAGCCTGGCAATTTGGACAGTTACGATCTTGTTGACGCGAATGCTGTCGCCCCGCATTCCGTTCGAGCTGATGGAGACGGAAG
The DNA here is from genome assembly GCA_041745575.1 of Pyrinomonadaceae bacterium. GTDB lineage: Bacteria > Acidobacteriota > Blastocatellia > Pyrinomonadales > Pyrinomonadaceae > OLB17. Next base: position 51,782 of record JBGTIQ010000066.1, on the reverse strand, counting down.
ACTGAATAAAGTGAAAAGGTGAAAAAGTGAAAAGGTGAAAAGGTGAAAAAGTGAAATAGTGAGAGAGTGAAAAGTGAGAAGGTGAAAAGGTGAAAAGGAGGAAGATGGGACTCATTCATCCGCCTTTCTCATTTTCTCATTTTCTCACTCGCTCACTCACTGTTTCACTTTTTTACCTTTTCACTTTTTCACTTTTCCACCTTTTCACTTTTTCACGTTTTCACTTTTTATTTGCTGGCTTTTTTCGCCGCCGGAGCTTTGACCTTTGCTTGTTTCTCCGCGGGGTTTAGCATTTCGGACCAGCGATACTTTGGCGATTCGAACCCTTCTTCTAATTTCTTGAGGATAAAGTCCGTCATGTGATCGACTATCCATCGGTGATTGTATTCGCCTACGGAAGCGATTTCAGCATCCGGAGCCGGATTCATAAAGTCGATTGCATATGGAATTCCGTCCTTGATCGCGAACTCGACAGTATTAAGATCGTAGCCCAGCGCTTTGCAGATCGTGATCACATCTCCCTCGACCCGCTCGTGCAGTTCGGGCGTCAAGTAATTTTCGACGTTCACATATTGCATCCCGCTCAGATACGGCTTCGACGGATCGTACGGCATGATGAGAACTTTCTCTTTGCCGACGCAATAACAGCGGACGAACTGGTCGTACTCGATGCCTTCCTGCAGAGTCATGCAAAGCGTGCCCGACTGGTTGTATTCGGACCACAGCTCATCCAGCGAATGGATCTTTGAAACATTTTTCCATCCGCCCCCGTCGTGCGGTTTCAGGAAGGCGGGGAAGCCGACGTAGTCGACGATGGCTTCCCAATCGATCGGAAATTCGAGATTACGAAGAGACTCACTCGTAATGTCTTTAATGTAACCGTGCTGGGGAAGCAAAACGGTTTTCGGGATGGCCACACCGATCTTTGCCGCAAGCGAAAAGTTAAAGAACTTGTCGTCGGCCGACCACCAGAATGGATTGTTGATGACATACGTCCCCTCGAGGGCCATCCGCTTGAGCATCGCGCGATAATACGGAACCTCGTGCGAGATACGATCGATGATCACGTCGTACTTTTTCGATTCGTCGAGACGAATACCGCCAACCGAGACCATCTCGGCGACAACTTCGCCGCCGCCTTTCTCATTAATGCTGTTGATCATCGACTCTGGAAACGTCACTTCGCGTCCCATTAAAATTCCAACTCGTTTCATTTATGCCTTCCTCTCGAGTAGTTAGCTCACTGTCATCGACACCTTGTCTTTACCGGCGCCCATCTAAAATCCAAGATTTTAAATGATAATGGCGGCGCGGGCAAGGACACCAAATCGTTGCTTTGTATCGTAGGAAAGTAGTATTCTTGATGGTGCCGATCCCTAGCGGCGGCCCAAGCCTCCTGTTCTAATCCACATTTAGTCTAATAAAACCCCACATGTACGAACAATCAACCGATTCGGCAGGAACTGCAAACGGTTCCTCAGTAGAGGACAAGTTTAAGTCATTTCACAGCGTGCTTCAGCGAATGCTGGCCATCGACAGCAAGGTCAGCGACCTGATCTTCTCGCCGGGCCGAGCACCTCAGGTGGAACTGACGGGTGAGTTGCAGAGCGTACCGATAGCTGGGCTTGAGGTTCTTAAGCCATTGCAAATTAAAGCCATGGTCGATCTCATGCTCGCCGGAAATGAGCAGGGTCTGGAGACACTCGATAAGAAAGGCTCCTCTGACATTTCGTACAGCGTCCCGGGACTCTGTCGCTTTCGCGTCAACATATTTCGGCAACGGGGAACACATGCGGTCGTCATGCGCGTCATCCCAACTCAGCCGCCGAATTGGAAAGAACTTGACCTTCCGGAAGCCGTGATGAATGTCGCCCAACTCAAGAATGGCCTGGTCCTCGTGACAGGGCCGACGGGGTCGGGAAAATCGACAACCCTCGCTGCAATCATCGATCTGATCAATGCGACAAAAAAATATCACATCGTGACGATAGAAGATCCGATCGAATTCATTCACGACCACAAACTCGGCACCGTTCACCAGCGTGAATTACATTCCGATACTCCGGATTTCGCCCTCGCGTTGCGTGCAGCTCTTCGACAGGCGCCGAAGGTGATCCTGGTGGGAGAAATGCGCGACCGTGAAACGATCGAGGTCGCTTTGGAAGCTGCCGAAACGGGCCACTTGGTCCTCTCCACGCTTCACACGATCGACGCGGCGAAAACGATCGACCGCATCATTGGGGTCTTTCCAAAGATCGAAGAAGCTCCGATTAGAACTCGCCTGTCCCAATCGTTCCGACGGATAATCTCGCAGCGGCTTATGCCGAAAGTCGGCGGCGGACGGATCGCAGCGATCGAAATTCTTGTCTCGAATTCTCGAACCCGTGAGTACATTGAAAAAGGTGAGAAGGAGGGACGTTCGATCACCGACGCGATGAATGACGGCGAGATGGAAGGCATGCAAACCTTTGACGCGGTCCTCGAGAACCTGATTCGCACCAACCAGATAACAAGGGACGTCGGTCTTTCATACGCATCAAACGCCAACAACCTGACACTGCAGATAAGTGATATGCAGTTGCCGCGGGAAGACGAGCCTGGAATTGCTCAAGTAGAAGCTACCGACGTGGCGTCCCCACAGCTAGCCGTACCTAAACGTACCGGCGATAAGCCGCAGATCGAAGGCTTTGAACTTAACGGGTGATGACGTTTCTGCCGACCCATAATCTACACCACCGGCGCTGAGGTCGTGAAATGTGTTCTAAACCGTCCCGACTACACCGCAGATCATGCCTCCAGGCGCCAACCCCGCCCCGGCAAACTGCGCAGGGTCCTCATTAGCTTTCTTTCTGGCAATAAATCCCATGATAACGGCGGCAGGCCCCGTAATTATTGAGAAACAGCACAAAAGACTTAGAATACCCGAAACGAGGGAACCAATCGCAAGGCCTTGACTTGCAGTACCCGCGACAGGCGGTTGAAACGGAGTATTTTGCCCAACCGGTTCATTCTGCCAGCTTGCTTCGGGCGCCCCGGCGGCGGCGTCCATTCTGTCTGCTGCATCGGCGCCGGTTCGCTCACGGGCTGGCCCCAGCCGGCAGGTGCGCTGGGTGCTTCGGGTTCCTTGTACGCCGGTTGTTCCGGTTCAAAAGCCCTCGGCGGCGTGTCAAAAGGCGATGGGATCGGCGATATTTCCGTTTTAGCTTCGGTTGATTCTTCCGGCTCCCGTTCCCACGCCGACCCGCCCGAAGTCCCGCCAAACGATGGCGCCGGCGGTTCCGGCATACTCCTGAATCGCCAAATGGCGAAGGCGGCCGCACATCAAAGATCGGCTCGTCGCTCTTTTCTTCGACGGACATTTCCTTGCGAGTTTCAGCCTCGGAAACGAACATCGTCTTCAAGGGGTCCGGCGTTTCCGGCATATCGAGAAGATCGCCGCTCAAGTCACGGGCGGGAATATCCGCCGAACTTGCAACCATTGTCTTAAAAGGGTCCCGTTCAGGCTCATCGGCGATCGGCGGCTGCGGCGGCGCAACTATCGTTTGGTAAGGATCGACCGGTTCGGCGTTTTCGACGACATCCTAAAGTGGGGTGCCGTCATTTTGGCTGGCGGTGATCTCGTCATTTTCAAACGCCTGCTTTTTATAGTCCAGCTCGTGGCGGACCAGTATCCAGCCGTATATTTCCCGCTCTTGCGCGGTGGCCAGTGCTTCCCAGTGAGCGCTCGCCGCCTCTTGCACCCACCGTACATATGCGACGTTATTTACATGTCCGAAAAGGTCCATGTCCTCGGGCACTACTGTAAACGTGTGCGAAAATTTCGTCGCGGTCATGATCTACGTCTTTTCCGGCACTTTGCGGCGAATGTAAAGGTCGCTTATTTTCAGCTTTCGTCCAAAAACCTTGTAGACCAATACCATCTTCACCGCCTCGACCGCTTCGCGCCATCGCGTAAGCCAGATCGAGAAATTTCGCGCCCCGAAGTTGTTCCTTAGCGGCAGGCCCTCATTCTCAAAGAAATCCAGAGCCACCAGGAGCGCCCGCATCTTGGAAACCTTGTCGCCGTCCATTTCCACTTCGAGCCGTTTCGATGCCGACCACACCGAAAACATATCGCGCCTTACGCAGTCGTTCAGCACAAAGGCGGGAACGTTTATCGTAAAATCGAGGTCCGCTGGAATTTCCGTAACCTCTTTTATTACTTCATTCGGGCAGTCCAGTAGAAAAAGTTTTTCACCGCTGCCTTCGATCGCTCGGAAAAGCGCCTTGGGTAACAAGGCCTTTCTGAGGAAAAAAGGCGTGCTGTTCAAAAATTTACTGAAATACTTTTCAAATGCCTTAAAGCTTGCCGCGGTGTTTCCTCGCGGACATACTGCTTCTCCAGCTTTTCCTTGTATTTTTCCTGCATCCCCGCGATTATCGCGTCCTTGTCGTCATAATTGAAGGGTACAATGTCAAAGCCCTTCTCGCTGTCCCAACTGCTGCCCGGCACCATTACGACGCACTCGCTCCCGACGGCTTTCGCCTCGGGGTCGCTGTTGTAATAGTCCGCCACCATTTGCGGATTTACACCCGTTTCGTTGAACTGGAGCGTCTCGCGATGAAGAAAGCAATGATTACTGGCAAACGGAACGGCGTATTTTGCGCCGACCGCGAGCGAGAAATTTGTAAACTCGTCGATATAGTTTTGCTGGGTTCTCAGCGTTGGAAATTTCGTCTTGTAATCCTTGATCGTGTACGGGATCGGGTTCGCGCTCGAATGGCTGCGAAACACGAAATCGATCTTCGGAAACTTGCTTGTTATCTGCTTTAGCGGAAGTCCAAACGTTTTGCAGTCGTTCGCATTAAAAAGCGTGGTCGTGCCGTCGCTAACCACGGCCGTCGAATCCGCCGCGAATACGCCGAATTGATATGAATGCAGAAAGCAGTATTCCCAGAGCTCAACCTTTCCGCCATGCGGTATCTCGGTAATATTATTGCGTTTTACCTGTTTGAGGTCGCGCACGAACCTCGTGCCCGGTATTTTGGGAACGAGGATTTTCGTATCTGCGTCAAAAAGCCGCAGGCTGGGCGCGTGAAAATGGTCCCAGTGAAGGTGGGTAATATAAATGTAGTCCGGCTTGATGTCGTTGAGAAAATCGCGATCGATGTCGGGAAAATTCCACCAGCTTCGCCAGTAACAAGACCCTATCAGCCACGGATCGAATAACACCGACTTCCCTTTGTCTTCCACCAGCAATCCCGCGTGGCTCAAAACTGTAAACTTCATAAAAACTATTTCGGGATGCCGTCCCTGCCCTTACAGAAGTCGTCGCATCTATCCTGACCGGGATGCGTCAGAGAATCGTCCCGATGATCGAGGAATACGGCACTAACAATATCTACGCGTTTCACCTTTCGACCGGTCCGGGCGGGCGCGACTCTGAGGGCAGTCGCAAGCCCCTCACCGTCGAAGACGCCGCCGCGATCCAGGCCCAGTCCGGTGCTGTCGATGACATCGCACTTATCGCGCCCGGAATCGCAAACTACGGCCCTAGCTTTGACGACAACATCACCTGGCGACTCGAAAGGGATTACGATTATAACGACAGTCGATATATCGTCTAAGAATTGGAACCGGGCAGAAGCTCGTAGTTGCCCATTTGACGGTTGTACGAATCGAGCGCTCCGACCTCGTCGGCGGTGGCGTCCAGCATCTGTTTCGTCATCGCGATCGAATCTGAAAGCTGCTCGAAGTCGAGAAGCGAGAATTTCTCCGGCGTGGACATCGTGACGATCTCGTCGTTGAGATAGCTGAAGAAGTTTTCGATCGATTGAAGCTGTCCCTCGACAAGCTTCACGCTGCGTTCGATCTCATCAAACGAGGCTATGCGGCGTTTCAATATCTCGACGTTTGTTTGCTGGATGCGTTTTGTCTTCTCATCCGAACCGGCATTTTCGGCGGCCCGATAAGCCTGCGAAAGCTGATTGTGAACGGCCTGACGGTTGATCGATTTCAGATGTTGCTTGCGGCGGCGATAGACGTCGAGCAAATCAACAAAATCTTCCCACCGATGATCGAGCGTTCGCAGGTTCGACGGCAGCGTCGCTGCACCGGTGAATTTCTTATAGTTGTCCTGGATCTTTTCTTTCAGCCACCGAAGGTATTCGACAGCTTCGCGTTCACGCGGCGTGAATGTCTTGATCAACTTCTCGCGGGCGGTCTTTCCGGCGAGGAATAGGCGCTCTTTCTCGCGTCTCTGAACGAGCTGGCGATAATAGGGCAGATTAGGAACGATCATCACGTAGATAACTTCCGCGATCAGGGCCAACAGCAGCGGCCATATGCTCTGCGTGTATGCGGCGGCAACGGCAAAACCGGCGAGACCCCAAAAGTTGAACGGTTCCTTGACCGCTTCCTTCAGGTAGCTCGTTTGAAATCGTTGGAGGTCGCGCTCGTATTTCGCCAAGTCTGCCATAAGTTACTAGATGCCGATCTAGTTTGACGCGTTCGATGGTAAGTAGAGGGCCGTCCCTAATTCGAGCGGTTTGAGTCCGTCGTGTCGTTTACGATGATCGGATCGAGAACGTCTTCGCTTTTGGCTTCGGCTCCCGCGGCGATCTGTTTACTCCCCGAGGAAGAGCCCGGACCAAGTAATCCCATCTGCCGCTTGTATTCGAGGAGCTTGTCCTGAAGCTGGATATCCATCGCTTCACGCTCGATGTCCTGCATCTGGGAATCGACGGAGCTGGTGCCCAACTGCAGTTTTGCTTCTGCGGCGGCGACACGGCGATCGATCTTCTCGCGCATTTCGTTGAAGGTCGAAGCGTCGTCGCCGATGTTGAAGGTCTCCATCGTCTGCGCGAGTTGTTCCTGAAGCTTAGCCTGCTTGGCGGCAGAGATGAGCTGCATCGCCTCTGCGGTGCGCTTCTTCATATTAAGAACGTAGTTGTCGCGAGCTTTGAGGGCCTGTTTCGACGCGAGCGAAGCATGCTCCAATTGCGCTCCTGTCCGGTCGAGATCCATCTGGGCCTGTTGAAGCTGGCCTATGTAAGCGGTAGCGATATCATCGCGGCCCATCTTGACGGACGCCTTAATCTTCGAATCGAGGTCGACGACCTGACTCTCGAGGTTCTCCGTGTTCTTGATCAGGAGTCGCTCGGTGGCCATTACCTGCGCTACCGAATTATTCAGCTCCGGCACGCGGTCCCGCATGTCGCGGATCGTCTGCTGAAGCACCAATTCCGGATTCTCGATCTTGTCCAAAGCGGCCCCGGTGCTAGCAAAAAACACTCGTTTCAATCTTGCCCACAATCCCATTTTATCAACCTGCTCCTAAAGAATATGCTAACTGACTCTCGCCAAAAAATCTCTACGATGGTGTATTTATAGAAGTTGCAATTTCTGAAATCAGTATATCAGGAAAGTCAATTGTATGAGTAGCATCGGGGATTGCAAGGATCGCCCGTCTTGCAACCGATTTGAGGGGAGCAGAATCGAAGAACACGTTCCGCGCGCAAGTTATCTAATCCACGGCGTTCAGATAACGAGTGGGCTTGGAGCGAGAATAGTCGCTCCGGTTGTTTTTGGAGTAGCATTATCTAATCCGACTCCAGAAACTGCCTGCCACTACAAGGGTTTGGAAAATAAGACGCAAATGAAAAGAATTGTTTCAGGGTTGTTGCTTTTCTCGGTTTACTGGTCGATGTTTCTACCGTTCGCACGCTCTGCGAACGCCCAGGCGGTTGCGAATGCACGAAATAGCAGGATGAAGGAAACACCAGAAGGATTGACGTTTCGCCTCAGCGAAGGTGCCGATGGTTCGGAGACGCGGGTGAAGCAGCAACTCGCTCCCGCCGACCCTCTGTCCGGAGACGAATCCGCTAATCTTTTGAAGCGTCTGCCCGCTATCAAATCCGAAACGAACGATCAGACGGAATTTGCAAAGCGAATTGGGACATTGCCGGCGCCGAAGACGGGCAAACAGATCGGGGTCAAATTTCCCTCCGACGAACAACGCGGAACACCGAAGGTGAATCCGGGAACCTCGCTCGAAGTAGTTCGATTCTCGCCCGAGGGCGAAGTCTCGCTAGCGCCCGATCTGAGTGTTACATTCTCGCAGCCGATGGTAGCGGTGACCTCGCAGGAAGAAGCGGCGAAATACGCACCCGTCGAGTTGACCCCGCAGGTCGAGGGTCGATGGCGATGGCTTGGCACGAGGACGATAATGTTCGATACGGACAAGCGTTTTCCGATGGCGACGAAATTCACTGCGCGTGTTCCGGCCGGGACGAAAGCCGCGAACGGACAGACTCTCGCGAAGGATGTCGTTTGGACATTTACCACGCCGCCGCCAAAGGTCGAGCAGATGATGCCGAACGGGCAAGTCGTCCGGCGTGACGCGCTGATTTTCATCTCGTTCGATCAGGCGATAAGTCCGGACTCGGTTTTGAAGACTATCAGCGTCACCGGCGGCGGGCGGAAGATAGCGACTCGGCTTGCAACTCAGGCTGAGATCGACGCGGACGGAACCGTCGCTTACTACGCAAAACAAGCTCAGCCCGGACGATGGATCGCTTTTCGGGCGGTCAATGCAGACGGTTCAACCGAGAACGCATTGCCTCCGGCCTCACCGATCAGCGTCAGCGTGGACTCGGGCACACCGTCTGCCGAAGGGCCGCTGAAAACTCAGAAGGCGCAAACTTTCTCATTCACGACATACGGCCCGTTCAAATTCGTAAAGGCTTACTGCGGCTGGCAGCAAAACAAAAACTGCACTCCGTTTCACGACTGGTATCTCGAATTCACCAACCCAATTGACGCGTCGAAGTTCTCGAAGGAAATGGTAAAGGTGACGCCGGCGGTCGAGGGGCTGAACGTTTATCCGTCGGGCAATCACCTCTACTTTCAAGGTTACAAAAAAGGGAGCACGACTTACACGATCAACGTCGACGCCTCGCTGGTAGATTCGTTTGGCCAGAAACTCGATGGCAGCGTTTCGACGACAATTCGGGTCGGACCGGCGGATCAGAATCTTTACGCCCAGGGCGGACCCATGTCCGTCATCGACCCTTTTGGCAACCGCTCTTACTCGATCTATTCGACAAACTTCGCATCGGTTCGCGTGAAGTTATACGCGGTCGAACCGAAAGACTGGTATCAGTATCAGCAATATTATCGACGCTTGAATTATGACGACGGTAAGCGGCCCGCAATTCCCGGGCGGCTTGTTTCGGACAAAACGGTCGCCATTGCCAGTAAGCCGGATGAGCTGGTCGAGACGCGGATCGATGTTTCCCCGGCGCTCAACGAAGGATTCGGGAGTGTGATTGTCGTTGTCGAGCCGGTTGAAAATAATACCAAGGCGGTCATCGTTCGCGAACGCAACTGGAATGTAATCGCATGGCTGCAGTCGACGCAGATCGGTCTCGATGCGTTTGTCGATAACACCGAGCTTGTTGCGTTTGCGACCGAGCTGAAAACTGGAAAACCCATCGCCGGTGCCGAGCTTACCATCTCACCCAATGGGGCAGTTGTCAGTGAACAGTTGTCTGTTGTCGGTGAAGAGAAAGGTTGGATAGATTGGGCGTGGGATCTAATTACCGGAGCGGGTGGCCCGAATGCCGGCGAGATCGAATCGTTCGACGCAAACGGTGCCGAAATAGAAAGCGACGCTATTCCCGAAGCTCAGACGAATCGAACGGGAGCGAACGGGGTGCTCCGGATGACTCTCCCCGCGTCGCAGAGCGCGCCTAATATCCTGATCGCTCGTCGTGGAAAGGACGTTGCGATCCTGCCGGAAAATTCCGATTACTACTGGCAGGACACTGGCAATTGGTACAAGAAGTCGGAGTCCGATTCGCTTCGATGGTTTGTTTTCGACGACCGCGGAATGTATAAGCCGAAGGAAGAGGTCGCGGTCAAGGGCTATATTCGACGAATCACGGGCGGAAAGCTCGGCGATGTCGAAGGCCTCGGCGACGCGGCGAGTGGCCTCACATGGTCGGTGAAAGATCCTCGAAATAACGAGATCGCCAGCGGAACCGGAAACCTCAACGCCTTTGGCGCGTTCGATTTGAAATTCACGCTTCCCGATAACGCAAATCTTGGTTACGCACGCATCGATCTTTCGACGAACAGCAATCTTTCGGGCGACAGCGTGTCGCACCAGTTCCAGATCCAGGAATTTCGCCGGCCGGAATTTGAGGTCACAACCAAGGTCGAAAGCGAAGCTCCGCATTTCGTCGGCGGCAAGGCGGATCTATCTGTCGAGGCAAAGTATTACGCGGGCGGTGGGCTCGCGAATGCCGAGACGAATTGGACAGTGACTGCGACACCGACAAATTACACACCGCCCAATCGCGGCGACTTTACATTCGGTACATGGGTTCCGTGGTGGAGGATCTACGACCAAGGTGGTCTTGACTTCAGCGGTCGCGGATTTGGCGGTGGAACGACTCAAACGTTCAAGGGCGTGACGGACGCCGGCGGGAAACATTTACTAAAGATTGATTTCGAATCGGTCAATCCACCGCGGCCGTACAGCGTGAACGCGTCGGCTTCGGTGCAGGACGTGAACCGCCAGACATGGTCGAGTACGGCAACGCTTCTCGTACATCCGGCCGATCTCTATGTCGGTATCCGGACGCCGCGGACGTTTGTCCAGAAAGGCGAAAAGATCGTCGTCGAATCGATAGTGTCGGATATCGACGGGAAACTCGTTGCCGGGCGCGATATCGAGATCAAAGCCGTTCTCAAAGATTGGCAGTTCGATAAGGGCGCGTGGAAAGAAGTGACGGTCGACGAGCAGACTTGTGCGGTGAAGTCGCCGCAAAGCTCCCCTCCTGCCGGAGGAGGGGTGGCAGCCGCTTCGGCTGACGGGGTGGTGGGAGCGAAGTGTGAGTTTGTCGCAAAACAGGGCGGCCGGTACACGATAACCGCGACGGTGATGGACGATCGCGAACGCTTCAACGAGAGCGAGTTCACGGTCTGGGTTCCCGGCGGAAAGACTCCGCCGAAGCGCAACGTCGAGCAGGAAGAGGTCCAGATAATTCCTTCGAAAAAAGATTACGCGCCCGGTGAAGTAGCAGAGTTGCTTGTGATCGCGCCGTTCGCACCGGCCGAGGGCGTGCTCACACTCCGGCGTGACGGCATCGTCAAGACCGAGCGATTCTCGATGAAGGACTCTTCCGTCACTTTGAAGATACCGCTCGAGGAAAAATATCTACCCAACATCCATGCGCAGATCGATCTTGTAGGAGCGGCGCCGCGGACGAACGACAAGGGCGAAGTGGATCCAAAACTCTCTCAGCGTCCCGCTTTTGCTTCGGGCAACATCAATCTCCCGATCTCGACGGCGTCGAGAAAGCTGGTGGTTACGGCAGAGCCGCAGGACAAGACACTCGCTCCCGGCGGCGAGACGACGGTCTCTGTCGAGGTGAAAGATTCGCGAGGCGAACCCATCGCTAACAGCGAAGTAGCGGTTGTTATCGTCGACGAGAGCGTGCTCGCTCTCTCGAACTATCGTGTCGGCGATCCGATGAGCATTTTCTACACGCCGCGGGGAACAGGCGTGACGGATCATCATTTGAGGAAGGAGGTTCTGCTGGGAAATCCTGAGGATGTGAAGGTTCCGCCGCCCCCTCCGCCTGAGAGTGACATGGTAATGGCACAGGCAGTAGACATGAGCGCTGAGAGCGTAAGCGGAGCCCGGAGTTCCAGGTCGGAGTTAAAGGCCGCATATAAGAATTGGCTGAACACCGATATGGGCTACATCATGACCAAGGAGGAAGCGGCCGCCTTTAACGATCAGATTGCACTGCGCCAAAACTTCAACGCCCTCGCCGTTTTCGCTCCGTCGGTGAAGACTGATTCGAATGGTCGTGTAGTAGTAGACGTAAAGCTTCCCGATAACCTTACGCGATATCGGATTACCGCGGTTTCGGTCGATACCGGTAAACGATTTGGCAGCGGCGAATCCACGATCACTGCGAAGCAGCCGTTGATGGTCCGTCCGAGTGCTCCGCGGTTCATGAACTTCGGCGACAAGATTGATCTTCCCGTCGTCGTCCAGAATCAGACCGATCAGGACATGGCAGTCGATGTTGCGGTCCGCGCAACGAATGCGGAGCTCAAAGGCGGAAACCCGAGTGGTAGCGAGGGTGTCTCTTCCGCTACCGAACCGAACACACTCCCTACCGGTCGTGTCTCTGCCCTTGGCCGCCGAATTGTCGTTAAGGCTAACAGCCGTGAGGAAGTTCGTTTCCCGGTATCGACGATCAGTGCCGGAACGGCGCGGTTTCAGATCGCTGCGACCGCAGGCAAATTCAGCGATGCGGCCGAGATCGCGCTGCCGGTTTGGACACCGGCGACGACCGAGGCGTTCGCGACTTACGGTACGACCGACGAAAACGGTGCGATCATCCAGGCGGTTCAGACACCGGGTGATGTCTATCCGCAATTCGGTGGGCTTGAAGTGACAACCTCGTCGACACAGTTGCAGGAACTGACCGACGCGTTCATCTACCTCGCGAACTATCCCTACGCATGTTCGGAGCAACTCGCGTCTCGGATGATCTCGATCGCCGCTATGCGGGATGTGCTTGCCGCGTTCAAGTCGAAAGACATGCCGGCGGCAAAAGATCTCGAGGCCCAGTTTGCGCGAGACATCGAGATTCTTCAGTCACGACAGCGTGACGACGGAAGCTTCGGTCTCTGGAAACGCGACAAGGAGCGATACGAGTATCCGTTCCTCACCGTCCACGTCGCGCACGCGCTCGCTCTGGCAAAATCGAAAGGCTACAAAGTGCCCGACGAGATGTTGAATAAGACGAAGCCGTACTTAAAGAACATCGAGAAGCATTTTAACGACGAATGGTACAAGAACTCTCCGCAGGTTCGTTGGACGATCTCGGCATACGCTTTGTACGTCCGCGATCTGATGGGCGACAAGGATGTTGCGAAGGCGAAGAAGCTGCTTGCTGAAGCGGTTGCTGCAGGAGCTGGTGATCGAGTCGATGTCCCCGCAGGCGTCACGCCGGTGCCACGTTACGACAAGATGCCGTTCGAGGCTCTCGGTTGGATTCTTTCCGTTATTGCGAACGATCCCGGTTCAGCTGCTGAAGTCGACACGATCGTCCGCTTTTTAATGAATCGTACTACTGAGACCGCGGCGACGGCGAACTTCGTCACCGACTACGGCGACGGTGGCTGGCTCATCATGTATTCGAACCGTCGAGCGGATGGAGTACTGCTTGAAGCATTGATAAAGGCCCAGCCAAAGAACGACCTGATTCCTAAACTCGTACGCGGACTTCTGGCTCATCGGACGAAAGGGCATTGGGGTTCGACGCAGGAGAATGTTTTCATCCTCCTCGCGCTCGACAAATACTTCAATACATTTGAAAAGGTCACGCCGGATTTCGTGACGCGGATCTGGCTCGGCTCGACCTATGCCGGCGAGGAGAAGTTCAAGGGACGCTCGATCGATTCGAATGTGTTGAATATTCCGATGTCGTATCTCGTGGATCAAGGCGGAACGTCGAATCTGCTGATCGATCGGCAGGGTGCCGGACGTCTGTACTACCGTATCGGGATGAAATACGCGCCCAAGAACCTGAAATTGGCTCCGGCGGATTATGGATTCACCGTGCTGCGAAAGTACGAGGCGATCGATAACGCCGAGGACGTAAAGCAGAACGCGGACGGCTCGTGGACGGTAAAGTCCGGAGCTCGTGTCCGAGTGCGTCTGACGATGGTCGCGCAGGCGAGACGTTATCACGTCGCCTTAGTTGATAATCTTCCAGCCGGTTTAGAGATCCTGAATCCGGGTCTGGCGGTGACGGAAGTAATTCCCGCCGACACGGGTGGTGATACGAGCATCACGACCTACGGCAGTCGATCGATCGGGCGCGGCTGGTACTACTGGAGACAGCATTGGTTCGAGCATCAGAACTTCCGCGACGAACGGGCCGAAGCCTTCAGCTCCCTGTTGTGGGAAGGAGTGTACAACTACACATACGTCGCTCGTGCAACAACGCCCGGTGAGTTTGTAGTACCTCCAGCAAAGGCGGAAGAGATGTACCATCCAGAAACTTTCGGTCGGACGGGAACGGACTTTATGAAAGTGGAGTAAGCTATCGACTCAATCTTCAGTGGATAGTGGATAGTGGATAGTTTCTCATTGAGCTTCTGCAACTTGTCACTATCCGCTACCCACTATCCACTGAAGAAAATGAGCCGACACAAACGTTAATTTTGGTAAGGTGCAAGACAATGAGATTCGTAGCCGTAGCAGCGATAATTCTTTCGACGTCGATAATTTCTTTTTCACAAGAAAACGCGCAAAAGATCTACGATACCGAACGAGCCTTCGAAAAAATGGTCGCCGAGAAGGGGATCAGAGACGGTTTTATCGAGTTTCTATCACCGCAGGGTGTGATCTTCACGCCCGAGGCGGTCAATGCTCGCGAGTCATGGAGGTCGCGGCCTCCGTCCCCGGCCGCGCTGACTTGGAATCCGGTAAAGATTGGAGTTTCGTCAAACGGGGCTATTGGGTACGCCATCGGCAACTCGATCTATCGACCAAAGGGTAAAGACGACCCGGATGAATTTCATGGACACTATCTCTCGGTCTGGACTCGACAGCCGAACGGTGATTACCGAGCGGCGCTGGACACGGGCATAAATCACGACAAACCCTCACGTATTGATCCGGATTGGAAACCATCCCCCGCAGTCGCTGCTCCGTCGAATCCAAAAAATACGTTCGCCGGCGATTCGTCGATCGGTTTCTATCGAATGGCCGAGAGTCGAGGTCTAGCAAAGGCCTACAAGGCATTCGCCGCGGAAGATATCTACCTCCTGCGTGAAGACATGATGCCAATTGTCGGTCGTGACGCGACGCTCAAGTTTCTCAGTAAAGAAAAAGCTGGGATCAAGTTTGTAAAGAGGCGTTCGTTTATCGAAGCCGGAGATCTTGCGTTCGTCTACAGCAGCTACTCAGTGACGGATAAAGCCGGGAGCGAAACTGGAAAAGGTGTGTTCGTGCAGGTCTGGAAACTGAATAATGGCAAATGGCAGATCGTAGCTGACCTGTTTAGTCCACTTCCTCCACCAAAAAGCTGACCGGTCAAATCACGAAAAGTGTAAGATGCACTTCACCGGTCCCGCGCAGCCGGATTCGAAATTTGCATCCGGTATGGAGTCCCGCTGATCGCAGCTCCCTATCCGGGGTCAGGGTGTCCTTGCTAATTCATTAACAACACATCAGAATTCGAAATCGTGACGGACCATTTTTCTAAGGTTTTAGAGTTACTAAGACTCGAGGCATCGGCGATCGAGAGGGCCGCCGATCGCCTCGACGAAGCGAGCCTTCATCGCTCGATAGAGCTTATCGGCGGATGCAAGAGCAAGGTTGTGGTGATCGGCGTCGGCAAGTCGGGTGTGATCGCTCAGAAGATTGCTCAAACCCTGACCAGCACTGGCACGGTCGCTATCTTTGTCCATCCATCTGACGCATTGCACGGCGGACTGGGTGTCATCACAGCCGGAGACGTCGTTATCGCTCTTAGCAATTCGGGCGAAACGGACGAGATCGTTGCCATTTTGCCAACCCTCATACGTCGGGGTGTACCGCTTGTGGCGATTGTCGGTAACACCGACTCGACACTTGCGCGAAAGGCGGACGCGGTGCTTGACGCATCTGTCGACAAGGAAGCGTGCCCGCTAAATCTTGCGCCCACCACGTCGACAACTGTTGCACTTGCTCTCGGCGATGCAATGGCGATGACGTTGATGGAGGCTCGTGGATTGACCGCCGAGGATTTTGCGGTAAATCATCCGGCTGGCCGTCTGGGGAAACGATTGACGATGAAGGTCAGCGATCTTATGCATGAGAGCCCGAACGTTTCGCCCGACGCGAATTGGATCGAGGTCGTAAAAGCGATATCAAAGTTTGCACTCGGAGCGGTCAATGTAGTCAACGGAACGGGGACGCTGGCCGGCATCGTCACTGACGGCGATCTTCGACGCACAATCGAGCGAACGAATTCGGATGATCTGGCTGGTTTGACAGCGAAGCAAATGATGACACCCGGCCCGATTTCTGCAGCGCCCGAGATGCTCGCTTATGGCGCTTTGCAGTTGATGGAAAACCGTCCATCCCAAATTTCTGTGTTGCCGGTTGTGGACGAAGCGGGAGTCTGCGTCGGACTGTTGCGGCTCCACGACATTGTCCGAAGCGGATTATAAGACTTTTAGCAAACAACACGCATTACCACCCCGACATCTGAAAGCTGAAATAGAGGGATTATGAGGTTGATAAAAATTCCGGTCCTGTTGCTTTCGCTTTTAGTATTTGTCTCTGGCGTTTCGGCGCAAAAGACAGAGATCAGTATCAGTTTCAGCGAACAATTTTTCGAGGCGCTTCTTGACGCTGTCTTTCAGTACGCCGCCCCGCCGGAGTTTTCGCTGGCAGAAAACACGCAGCCGAAAGCTAGTCGCTCACGTGCGAATGCATTTTCGGCGTCTGTTCCTTGTAACGAGTCGATCAAGCTCTTGCGCGAAAATAGTGGAAAGCGCACCGGTGTTAGATTTCGCGAAGGCCGGATCACGGCTCCGATCGCATTTTCCGGAAACTATAATCCGCCCCTCATCGGGTGCATTCCATTTGGCGGAGTCGCCGAGACGATAGTTGATCTCGAATTCGATCAGCCCGGACAGCGTCTGCTTGCGCGGGCCCGCGTGCAGGATGTCGCCTTGAATGGCAGTGGCGGCATCGGCGGTAGTATCGTTGCGCGGATGGTCCAGGGCGCGATCGACAAAAAGATAAATCCTATCGAGATCATTAAGACTGACAAAGTCTCCTTCGTAATTCCCCTTCAAAACTCAAACAGCGTGAAAATGAGAGCGACAGGATTTGCTCACGGGGTGGTCAACGGCCAACTCGTTATTCGCGTTATATACCAATTTGAGAAGTCGAAATAACCTTCCGTTTGTGGAGTTCCGCCGCACGAAAACGTACGTCAGATCTCTTATCCCCTTAGCTAAGTGTTGCAATAACTGCGTAATAACGACCGGAACGCAGATTGCAACTACTAAAGGCGAAGCCGGCATCTTTTCCGGCGGTGAGTTCGAAAAGGGGAGAGCAATGAAATTAAATTACAGGAAACAGTTAGTGGCAGGGTCGATTCTAGGAGTTGCGCTCATGCTCGGCCTGACTGTCGACGCGAGTGCTCAACGCAATCGCGCCAAGGGGCGTGGCGAGCAACAAGAAGAGCAAAAACAGCAGCAAAACGAGCAGCAGCAGCAAGATTCGAAGCAAGCAGAGCAGAATGCTCGTGCGGCGGCAGCTCAACAGCGAAACGCTCAGCGTCAGGCTCAGCAGCAGCAACAGCAACAGATGCGTCAGGTTCAAGCTCAGGAACAGCGCCAACAGCAGCAGGTTTGGCAGCAGCAACAGCAGCAGGAACAGAGACGTCAGGCTCAAGCTGAGGAACAACGCAAACAGCAGGTTCAACAGCAGCAGGTTTGGCAGCAGGAACAGCAACGAGAGCAGCGGCGGCGAGTCCAGCAACAGCAGCAGCCGCCAGTCTGGCAGCAACAACAGCAACAGGAACAGAGGCGTCAGGCTCAGCAGCGTCAGCAACAGCAGGCTCAACAGCAACAGCAACAGCCGAGTACGTACGACCGAAGCCGTCTGAATAAGGCGTATCAAACGTACGATCGGCAGGGTCAACGTCAACTGCAGCAGCAGCGATATCAGCAATGGAACAATCGTTGGGGAAACAACTGGCAGACGCTCCAGCAGAACCGTCATCGCCAGCTCCAGCAGCAGCGCAGGATCGCGTATCAGCGATATTTGCAACAGCGCTATTGGGACCAGATCCGTCGAGATCAGCTTCGCCTACAGCAGGCGCAGTATTACGACAATCTGACCAATAACTATAGCTACTATCGCAACGGCAATTATTACTACACGAGCAGCTATGGCGCACAGATGCTGCAGGAATCGATAAGCCGCGGGTACGAAGAAGGCTTCTACGCCGGTCAGGCCGATCGGCAGGACGGATGGGGCAATAACTACCAGTCGTCGTACGGATATCAGGACGCCAGCTTTGGCTACAATTCGTACTCCGTTGGACTCGATGAGTACAACTACTACTTCCGCGAAGGCTTCCGTCGAGGGTATGAAGACGGCTATTACGGTCAGGACGAGTACGGTACCCGCAGGAACGGAAAGTATGAGATCCTCGGCGCCGTCCTTCAGGCGATCTTTAGCTTCGCGCGATTCTAAAGCTCGATTCTAATTCACACACTCGGCCTCGCTCGACGTTTCGAGCGGGGCTTTTTCGCGCCAGAATTTCCAGCGAAGATCTTTTAATGTCGCTTGAAGCTATAGACAATACGGCCGCTGACCTTGATGGGCCGTCCGTCGAGTGTTGTGGATGAAACCTGGACTTGTACGCCGCCTGTCCCG
Source organism: Pyrinomonadaceae bacterium (assembly GCA_041745575.1). Classification (GTDB taxonomy): domain Bacteria; phylum Acidobacteriota; class Blastocatellia; order Pyrinomonadales; family Pyrinomonadaceae; genus OLB17. Next base: position 33,324 of record JBGTIQ010000066.1, on the reverse strand, counting down.
ATGAGGACAATGCAGCGAGCGGAATCTTTAGTTTAGGCGTCGTTCCTTGTAAGGCACACATTGGGTAAGTAGAATCAAACCTTATGCCATCACCCCTCGTCGCCATTATCGGTCGCCCGAATGTTGGGAAGTCTACTTTGTTCAATCGGCTGACCTCGTCGCGCAAGTCGATCGTAGGCGACCAGCCGGGTATTACTCGCGACCGGATCTATGGCGATGTCGAATGGAAGTCAAAACGGTTCGAGTTAGTCGACACGGGCGGCATCGTTCCGGATGACGAGGCGATCATCCCGGCCAATATTTTTAAACAGGCTGGCTTCGCTATCGACAAAGCTCAGGCGATCATCTGGGTCGTCGATGCGAGAGCCGGCGTCACGCCCCTCGACGAGGAGATCTCGGTTTACCTTCGGAATATTGGCAAGCCTGTTTTCATCGCCGCGAACAAGTGCGAGTCGCAAAAGGTCGAAGATGAGGCCGCCGAATTCTTCCGGTTTGGTTTTGAATTATCACCGCTCTCGGCCGAGCACGGGACTTCGGTTGGGGATCTTCTCGACAACGTCTTCGCCGCGCTCGAGTTTGGAGAGGAGCTGGACGAAGGCAAACCTGAAGAGATCAAGCTCGCGATAATCGGCCGGCCAAACGTTGGAAAGTCGTCGCTGCTGAATTCGATTCTCGGTGAAGAGCGCGTTATCGTTTCGCCGATCCCCGGTACGACTCGCGACGCCATCGACACTTATCTGACTGTCGACGAGCAAAAGTTCTTGCTTATCGATACCGCCGGTATACGACGAAAGGGAAAGACGAATGAGATGGCCGAGAAGATGTCAGTCGTTATGGCGAGAAAAGCGCTCGAACGGGCTGACGTCGCCATTCTGATCATCGATGCTGTCGAAGGCGTCACGCATCTGGACGCTAATATTGGCGGCTACGCTGTCGACTCCGGATGTTCGATCATCATCGCCGTCAACAAATGGGATGCGCTGGAAGAAAAAGAAACGAATACGATCTACGAATTTGAGCGCAACCTGCGACGGCAAATGAAATTTCTCGAATGGGCTCCGATGGTGACCATCTCGGCGTTGACCGGGCAGCGGGTGACGAATATTCTGCCGCTCGTCGCAAAGGCGAATGCGTCTCGAAATCTCCGTGTGCCGACAGCACAGCTCAACAAGTTTTTCGAAGACAAGATCTCGCAGCCACGCGGCGGCACGGCGCCGGCTCCGGTGAAGGGTGGTGTTTCGCGTCTAAAAGTCCAATACATTACCCAGGGCGGCATGCGGCCTCCGCTTTTCGTACTGTTTACGTCGGGGGGAAACAAGGCCGGATTACACTTCTCCTATACTCGGTATGTCGAGAACCAATTGCGTAACGCCTTCGGGTTTTTTGCGACTCCTATCCGCCTTAAGGAAAAACATAAGATGGCGAAGAAACGGTAATCGGTCGTTCGTGTTCCTAAAGGTAAAAATCATTGGCTGTTCAGACGGAAAAGATAAAACACATGCTCGTGGAATCCGGCTGGGATTTGATTGAAGCCAGAACTATTGAGCAGCTCTGGGTGGCAGAGATTTGGCTGATTAGATCCAATTGGTCACCGACCGATTGTGAGGTGTTCCTGAGTTTCGAAACCGATCCGCACGGTCCGTCAAACAATTTTTCGAAAGACTGGTTTGTACGCCCATCGCGTGCGCGCCCCTTTGATTGGTTTACGGAAGACGAGCCGAAGACGGACGAGAATATTCACAGCAGAGGTGCAATCCCACACCTATCGACAAGAAAAGAGAAGCACCTTGCCGAGTTGTTTAAGGAATTGGCGGATATGCGTAACGAATTCGTGTTGCATGCAAAATAGATGGAAGTCGTACTCCTATTAATTCGATTGATTCTGTTCGCCGTATTCGCACTCGCGGCGGTCGGGAAGTTTCTCGATCCTAAGGGATCCGAAAAAGCCGTTAAAGATTTCGGAACGCCTGACGAGTTTGCGAAGGCATTCGCGATCGCGCTGCCTTTTGCGGAGATCGTGTTCGCGTTCTGCTTTCTTTTTGTTTCGTTGTCGTGGCTCGGGGCGATAGGTGGCTTGATCCTTTTACTGACATTTACCGGCGGGATGCTTTGGCAGATGGCACAAGGCAACGCGCCGGATTGCCACTGTTTCGGACAAATTCACAGCGAGCCGATCGGTCCCAAGTCACTTGTTCGTAATATAATTTTGTCATTGCTCGCCCTTTTCCTGATCGCGCAGGGACGCGATGGCCAGGGATATAGTTTGACGGACGGCGGTTCGGGTACGATGCAGTTAATTCTTATTTTCCTTGTCTTGGCGTTGGTTGCGGTGGTCCTCTTCTACCTGAACAAGGTCCTCGAAAATCAAAAGGAGATACTTCGGCGGATCGATTTGCTGGAGGTGCTTTCGCGTGACGGAGTTCCGCTCGAGCGAAGCGATGCGGGCAATCCGCATGACGGGTTGCCGATCGGCGCGCCATTTCCGAGCTTCGAACTGACGGACACATCGAATAAGTCCGCATCTTTGTCGACGGTTTTGAAGAACGGCCTGCCGTCACTTTTCTTTTTCGCGAGTCCGACCTGCGAACCATGCAAAGCTCTGTTGCCGGAACTGGAACGTTGGGAAGCGGAGCTTGGCGACCGCGTCAGTTTCGTCTTATTTAGCAGTGGAACGTCTGAAGCAAATGCGGGCAAGTTTGCGGTTTTTTCCGACGAGGTCATCCTCGACGATAACCGCAAGATCGCGGAATCCGTGTACGCTCGATGGACTCCGACCGCGATTTTCGTACGTGCCGATGGCACGATCGGAAGCCATCCTGCTGCCGGTGATATAGCGATCCGTAAATTAGTAGATAGCGTCCGTGAAGGAGATCCGACGAGGCCGAACTTTTTCGTCGCTTTGTCGGACAACGGAGCCGGACAACCGAAGATCGGACAACCCATTCCCGAGTTCTCGCTCGAAGATATCGAAGGGAAATCGGTCACGTCAGGTAACTTTCAAGGCGATCGAACGCTGGCCGTGTTCTGGAGTCTGACATGTCCGCATTGCACGGCAATGATGGCTGAGCTGAAGAAGTGGGATGCGTCGCGTACTGAATCTGATCCACGCCTAATAGTGTTTTCCGACGGCGAGAAAGAAGCCCATCAGCGGTTGGGACTGACTTCTCCGGTCGTTCTTGATTCGGGGTATAAGACTTCCGAACAACTTGGGATGTTCGGAACACCCTCCGCCGTCATTGTTGACGAGACGGGAACTATCGTCAGCGAAACGGCTATGGGAGCTTCGAACATCTGGGCGCTGATCGGTAAACGGAAATGAAACCAATAAGCTGGGAAGTTACCGCCACTGACGGCGAAGCCCGCGCGGGAATTCTAAGGACAAGGCGCTCGGTCATCGAGACGCCTGTTTTTATGCCGGTCGGTACGCAAGGAGCGGTCAAGGGAATCCGCTTTGAGTGGCTCGAGAGCGAACTCGACGCGCGGGTAATTCTCGGCAATACATATCATCTTTTTCTGCGGCCGGGCGTCGATATCATCCGAAAGCTCGGCGGCCTGCATAAATTTTCTTCGTGGAATCGATCCATCCTGACCGACTCCGGCGGGTTTCAGGTTTTCTCACTTACTGATCTAAGAAAGCTCACGGAAGAAGGTGTCGAATTCCGTTCGCACATCGACGGGAGTAAAAGATTTCTATCGCCCGAAGTTTCGATGGAGATACAGGCAGCTCTTGGATCTGAGATCGTCATGGTTTTTGACGAATGCCCTCCGGGAAACGCTGGAGTGGACGTTACGCGCAAAAGCCTGGAATTAACGACCCGATGGGCGGCGAGATCGAAAGCGAGGTTTGACGAACTGCAGCGCGTTCAGGGTGCGGAGTTCTTGTCAGAACCGGGAGCGGTAGCGACCGGGTTTCCCTCCATCGCCCCGGTTTCGCGGGTTAACCCGGTCGCTACCGCTCCCGGTTCTGACCTCAGCGGACGTCAAGCGATCTTCGGAATCATCCAGGGAGCAGTACACCTCGATCTAAGAAAGGAAAGTCTCGATCGAACGGTTGAAATCGGGTTCGATGGCTATGCTATCGGCGGTCTGAGTGTCGGCGAAGAGAAATCGGTGATGTACGGCGTCCTCGAATTTCTCGCACCGAAGATGCCGGCCGATGCTCCACGATACTTGATGGGCGTCGGAACTCCCGAGGACCTGATCGAAGGCGTTGCTCGCGGTGTCGATATGTTCGATTGCGTTATCCCGACTCGAAACGGACGGACCGGCAGCGCGTTCACCTCGCGCGGAAAATTGAACATACGGAACGCGAAATTTGCCGACGCGTCCGGTCCGCTCGATCCGGATTGTGAATGCTCGGTCTGCCAGCGATATTCACTAGCCTACCTTCGACATCTTTATCAATCCGGGGAGATGTCCGCGGCCACCTTGATCTCGCACCACAATTTGGCGTTCTTCCTTGACACGATGCGCCGGGTCAGGCAATCTATCACATCCGGCACGTTCTCGCGATTCCAAAGAGAATATCTCAATAAATTGCAGGAGAATCAGGAAGCAGACGTTTGATTAACGGTCTCTTGGCGTTATATCATTTGGTTTTTGTTTTCTGCGTAAAAATTGATGAGTATGAGTCTGCTATTTTTTCAGGACGCAGGGGGCGGCAGTTTGATCTGGACGCTGTTGCCGTTCGTTTTCATTTTCGCGATCTTCTACTTCCTGGTGATCCTACCTCAGAAAAAGCAGCGCAAGCAGCTTGAAGAAATGATCACGCAGCTTAAGATAAATGACGAGGTCGTGACGAATGGCGGCGTGATCGGCAAGATCAAAGAGGTCAAGCGCACTAGTTTTATCATTCAAAGCGCCGAGAAGTCATTTATTGAGATCGGAAAGAGTGCCGTCGTCGGAAGAAAAGCGGAAGAAGTAGAGTAGTAATGAAAAACACTGGTTTGTGGATCAGAACGATAGTTATCATCGCCATCACGCTGTCGGGCACTTATCTTGTTTTCGGACCTCGGCGAGTGCCGACCGGTGCGGATTTTACGTGGCAGGGAATCAAGAACAACCTCTCCGAAAACATTAATCTCGGACTCGACCTCCGCGGCGGTTCGCATTTGGTGATGCGTGTCAAAACAGATGAATACCTAAAGACGCTCACCGACAACAACGCGCAGGCCGCACTTACCGCGGCCCAGGACGCCCAGCTTCCGGTGACGGAGAACAGCGTTGTTGCGGAAAACGGTAACTATTCGCTTTCCCTCAAACTAAGTGATGCATCGCGGTCGCAAGAAGTTATCGACGAAGTAATAAAGAAAGTCGATCTGGCTAATTGGTCACAATCGACGAGCGGCGACACGATAACCTGGACTCTGCCGTCAAACATTCAAACTGTCCTTAAGGGGCAGGCGGTGGAGCAGGCGCTAAAGATCATCGAAAGCCGTATCAACGCGTTCGGTGTAAAGGAACCGACGCTGCAGCGTCATGGAGCGGAATCGGCGGGACAAATTCTTTTGCAGATGCCGGGCGTCGACGACCCGGAGCGCATCAAGAACCTGATCCGAGCGGACTCGAATCTTGAGCTGATGAAGATCGTCAGCCCGCCCAATCCGTCGCCTGTTCAAAAGTATCCGAGCGAGGATGCCGCAAAGCAGTCACTCGGTGGAACGGTTCCGCCAAATCGACGAATCCTTCCTTACGCCGAACGAGATACCCCGGCAACCACACCGCAAGATCCGCAGGATAAGCCAAAGGAATTTGTCGTTGTGGAGTATCCGGCCGTTGTTGACGGCAGCGAATTGCGCGACGCGAACGCGGTCTCGCGAACAGGTACCGAGAGCGACTACCAGATCTCGTTTTCATTCAAGCCGGCGGGAGCCCAGAAGTTCGGCGAATGGACTGGCAAGAACATCGGCAATTACATGGCCGTAGTTCTGAATGATGAGGTCAAATCGGCTGCCTATATCAAATCCCAGATCTTCGATCAGGGTGAAATTTCGGGACAGTTTATTAAGAAGAGCGCCGACGACCTTGCCCTAACACTCCGTTCGGGAGCTCTTCCGGCAAAGATAGAATATCAGGAAGAAAGGACTGTGGGTCCGAGCCTTGGAGCGGACTCGATCCGATCCGGAGTGACAGCATCATTGGCCGGCTTGATCTTCATAGTCTTCTTTATGTTGGTCTACTATCGCGGCTCGGGCGTCAATGCCGTCATCGCCTTGGTATTGAATTTGGTCCTTACAATGGCTGCTCTGATCATGATCGACTCGACATTGACCCTTCCGGGGATCGCAGGCTTGATCCTTGGTATCGGTATGGCCGTCGACTCGAACGTCCTCATCTTTGAGCGAATGCGGGAAGAGCTTCGGGCCGGCCGCGATGTTGGCAAGGCGATCAGCCTGGGTTTCGACCGCGCTTTTATAACTATTATCGACACCCACATCACGACGATAATCTCGGCGTTGATCCTGTATCTGTATGGATCGGGCCCGATACGAGGGTTCGCGGTGACACTTGTCCTTGGTTTGTTGATAAACCTGTTCTCAGCCGTATTCGTCTCACGTACGATCTTCATGTGGCTGCTCGAGCGAAATCCAGGGTTGAAGAAACTTAGTATTTGAGACATTAGAAATGTTTGAATTCTTTACCAATATTCATGTCGATTGGATGGGCTTGAGAAAGCCTTTGACCGCAGTCTCGATCGTAATCCTTTTAGCGGGATTGATCTCAGCGGTCGGCAGACAGTTCAGTGACGACGGCACCGACGCCTTCAACCTGGGCGTAGATTTTCAGGGCGGAACCGTCGTAACCGCGAAGTTTCGACAGAAGCCGGCCGCTGACGACATTCGAGCGGCACTGCAGACGGCGGGGATCAGCGAGGCGATCATCCAGGACTCGACCGACAAAGTAGATGAGGTCCTTATCAAAGTACCGAATCTCGGAGAGCGACCCGAGGTTTGCCCAAACGTCGACGAAGCGGGTCGCTGTTTTGTAAAGATAGCCCTCAATACTTTTGGCAAAGAGGCAGAAGGAGTGTCGCAGCTTGCAGATGACGAAACAGCAGCGTACAAGATCGTTGGCACGGACGCCGTAGGGCCGATTGCCGGTGCCCAGCTTCGAAATCAGGCGGTTATTGCAACCTTGCTAGGACTGGTCGGAATCCTCCTGTTCATTGCTTTTCGTTACGACTGGACCTATGCCGCGGGTGCGGTGATCGCCGTGTTTCACGACGTCCTGATCACTCTCGCGTTCTTTTCGGTTTTCCAGTGGGAAATTAGCTTGACGGTTCTTGCCGCGCTGCTCACACTGGTCGGATTTTCGGTTAACGACTCGATCGTCATCTTTGACCGGATCCGTGAAAATCTCACTCTTAACCGAGATAAATCGCTTTACCAGCTGACTAACGATTCGATCAATCAGACGATGTCCCGAACGATCGTCACAAATGGCCTCGTGTTTCTCGCGGTGCTTGCCCTGGTGTTATTCGGCGGTGAAGTGTTGCGAGGATTTTCGCTTGCGTTGTTTGTCGGTTCGATCACCGGAACGTACTCGACTATCGCGATCGCAAGCCCCATTGCGATCTGGTGGCAAGCTAAGCTCGGAGCCGCAAAAATGAAGGAAGTTCAGATCTCTTCGCAAGGCGGTGAGAAGATGGCATCCGCTTCGCGACGTTCGGTCGCGCGCCGTCCCGTAACGCGGTAATAAATTGTAAATTTACCACGCAATTCCGGTGATTATTCTTGACTTTCGAAAAGTAAAAAATTAGTATTCTTAACGTTGCTGGTCAATTAAATATCTGTATCTGCTTTTTTCCGTTGGACTTTCTGTACCTAGACGGGAGTTTGTAGAGTTTGTTATGTGTTGCCGGCAAAGTTCTTTTTGCCCCGCACTTAATGGACGAAGTTTCAAGCTCCAGTGAAGAAAGTGAGATACGACAGGTTGGGTCATTGGCAACCAGTACAATGATTACAACTTGAGGTTTGAGATTTATCATCAAACACAACGCATAGGTTCGTAGCCCTTGACTCTCGTTTGGCACCGGAAAAAAGGGAGGAATTTAAAGATGTTAGACCAACTTGTTGAATCGAAGAGCCACGCGGCGGAAGATACAAAACGCAGCGGTTTTCTGCTCACGACTTTCATTGTCATGGTGACCATCCTGATGAGCGCCTGGCTCTATAGTTTGTTTGCCAAGGATTACGGCATGGGTGGCGATGAGCTTTCGCTTGAGACCCTGGTGGCTCCACCGATTATCGAGGACGCTCCCGAGCCTGAGCCTGAGAAGCAGCCCGAAAAGCAAAAAGATCCGAATGTAGATGTGCGCAAGGAAATCATTCAGGCGACGTTTGAATCGCCGAAGGAAGTTCCGAAGATCACCGTGGAAAAGCAGAATATCCCGGCGCGCGATCCTAATAAATATACGGTAAAGGGCGATATTAATTTTAGCGCCGCGAACGCCCCGCCGCCGGACTACAAGGGATCGGTTAATACGGGCGGAACCGGCAGTGATAGTGGTGCTACCGGAGGAGGAGGCGATGGTGAAGCAGCTCCGCCACCGCCACCGCCAGTTAAGAAGGCTCCGCCGAAGCAGATCTCGGGTGGTGTTTTGAACGGAAAGGCGACGAGCCTTCCCAAGCCGCCGTACCCCCCTGCAGCAAGAGCTGTTCGTGCCAGCGGTGCGGTAACTGTGCAGGTTCTGATCGATGAGAGCGGACGTGTTGTTTCGGCAAGCGCCGTGAGCGGACATCCCCTTTTGCGGGCCGCTGCAGTTCAGGCCGCCCGTGGTGCACGGTTCAGCCCGACCCAGCTTTCGGGGCAGCCGGTAAAAGTTTCCGGTGTGATCACTTATAATTTCGTTCCGTAAAGTGGAACAGTTTGAAAAGCGGCTCAGAAGTAGCCGCTTTTCGAATTTCTATATCGAGTCGCAATCATAAAATTCTTTTGATTTCTTTGGAGGAAAAATCATGACATTTGTTGCAGGCCTGTTAGGGGTAGTTTTAATGTTTGCCGAAGGTGGAACGAAGATTTCGTTCGGCATTTTCGATATCGCGAGAAGTTTGACGATACCGGGCTGGATCGTTATCGCATTGCTCCTCATTCAATCGGTCTACATGATCGCTGTTGGCATTGAGCGCTGGCTCACTTACAACAAGGCCAGACAGCAGTCGCGGCAGTATGCTCCGAAGGTTGCAATGGCTTTGAAAAATAGCAATATCGACGAAGCGATCAGCATCAGCGATAAGCATAAAGATTCTCACCTTGCAATGGTCGTTTCTTCAGGCTTGAAGGAATTCGCCGCACATCAGGGGAATTCGGATATATCGGCTGACGAAATGGAAGCTTCGAAACGCGCTCTTGATCGAGCGATAGCCGTGAAGACTGCCGAGCTCAAACGCGGACTGGCGGGGCTGGCTACGGTCGGATCAACTGCTCCTTTCGTTGGACTGTTCGGAACAGTCGTTGGGATCATCGGTGCGTTTATTGCTCTCGCGCAAGCTGAAAATGCAGGTATCGGCGCCGTTGGAGCCGCTATCGCAGAAGCTCTCGTCGCGACCGCATTTGGTATCGCTGTCGCGGTTCCGGCAGTGTGGCTGTTTAACTATTTCACGAACAAAGTGACGAGCTTCGGTGTCGAAATGGAGAACTCGGCTTCTGAGTTGGTTGATTATTTCATCAAGCAACGCACGAAAGCACTACGAGGTTAATTTCGGTAATCCAGTCTTAGGAGAATAATTGCTATGGGAGCATCAATCGGTGGAACCAGCGAATATAATGCGGAGATCAATGTAACTCCGATGGTGGATGTCATGCTGGTGCTTCTGATCATCTTCATGATCGTTACACCGCTGCTGCAGCAAGGAGTCACGGTAAACATTCCAAAAGAACTGAACACTCCGGAGGAGGATCCCGAGATTACAAAGGACACGTCCGTTGTGATCTCGATCCCGGACAACAATAATTTCTATATCGGCAAGGATCCGTTCCCTCTTTCGGCTCTCGGGGAAAAGATTCAGACCATGATGAAGGACAAGGCTCCTGATAAGCGCATCGTCTACATCAAGAGTGGGGTCGAAGTCGATTATGGGACGGTCGTCCAGGCTATCGATACTATTCGGAAGCAGGATATCGATAAGATCGGGCTTGTTGCGGATAAGAAAAAGGGAGTTTCGACTCCGGAAAGCTAAAAAAATAGTCCGGATAGCGGGCTGGGAGATAGGTATATGGGAATGTCAGGAGGCACCGTAGGCGAAGGAGCGGTACCCAGAATTAACGTTACGCCGTTGATCGACGTCTTGCTCGTGCTGCTGATCATTTTCATGATTATCACGCCGGTCAAGCCGAGTAAGTTCGAGGCTAAGGTGCCTGCCGAGCCAAAGGACGAGCAGCAACTCGATGTTAAGCCAAACCCTCTTACTTTGGTTGTGGCGATCAACCGGGAGACACGCGGGATTTCTCTGAATAATGAATCGGCGGGAAGCGTGGATGATCCAACTGCCCTTACGGGAAAGTTGACTGAGATTTTTAATCAACGTACGACGAATGGCGTGTTTCGCGAGAACTCCAACGAGATCGAGAAGACGATCTTTATCAAGTCGCCAAAACTCGTGAAATATGGTGACGTCGTAAGGGTAATTGACGCAGCTAAGATGGCCGGCGCGACGCCGATTGGTCTGCAGATTGACGATTTAACACAATAAATATCAGTGCCCACGAAACGAACTGCCGGGACTCTTCCTTGCGGCATTGTTTTTACCGGGCGAGACGGAGTCGAAAAAATGAGATCTTCTCGTTTAGGGTTATTGGCATTACTTACACTGTCGGTATTTCTTACCGCAAACTGTTCTTACATGAACCGCGTTCTTTCTCGGAAGAATTTGGTCGAGGGTTCTATCGCGTATAGAGAGCGTAAGTTTGCGGAGGCCGAGGAACTATTCAGGAAGGCGGCCGCTCGCGATCCCGAGGGGTTGACGACCGAAGGTAAGACCGCTCAGATCTTTCTTGCGCGAACTCTCCATTCGCGGTTTATAGGCGATCGAAAGGAAACCGGGCTGGCGGATGAGGCGATCCAAGCTTACAAGAAAGCCCTCGACGTCGATAAGAATGATCAAAGCTCCTACAAAGCCATTGCCAGTTTGCTAGATAATTTACAGCGATCTGACGAGTGGAATAAGTGGGTGACGGAGCGTTCAGCTCGCGCCGATATCGAACCCCAGAATCGAGCGGAGGCTCTCACGTCCCTTGCTTCTCGCAAGAACACGTGCGCCAACGAAGTTACCGATACTGAGAAGACTAAGACAACGGTTAAGAAAGACGGCAAGGACGTTTTTCAATGGGTTAAGCCTGAAAATCCGGCCGATCTTGAGCGGCTTAGAGGATGCGTTGCCGAAGGGTTGACGTTTATTGATCAGGCAATTGCCCTCGAGCCCGATGGTGTTAAGAACGCCGCCACCCTCGACCTAAAGTCGCTGACCGATGCGCAACTTAAAGAAAAACTAGATCTCTTCAAGGTTTTTGAATCGGCCCGATCATATAAGGCAAGTCTTGATGCCCAGGCAATGCGGCTCGCCGATATGGACGGTCGTACAGCAGACCGGGATAAGTTAAAAGATCAGGCTGACGACGGAAGGGAGAAGTTCTTGGAGCTGAGCAAAGTCGATAAGGCGATCCAGGATGAATTAGATGCCCGTCGCTCCGCCGAAGCGGAAGCGGAGAATGCGAACGCGAACAAGAAATAAATAGGCGTCCGTAGTGTTTATTAAAAGGCGGTGCTCGATCGGAAATGGTCGGGCACCGCTTTTTATTCTAACCGCCACGATTAGGCCACCCGACATGAAATAAATAGCAAATGCTGCCTCTTAGATTGTAGTATTAGACTAGCCGACTGATGATTCGCATCGAAGATATAATTGAGAAAGTAGAAGCTAACCGACCGAATGCAGATATAGATCTGATCCGGCGGGCTTATCTTTTTTCGGCGCTCCATCATCGCGGACAAAAGCGGGCGTCCGGTGAGCCGTATCTGGTGCACCCACTTGAAGTGGCTGACATTCTGGCGGACCTCAGGCTTGACGAGGTCAGCGTGTCGACCGGACTACTCCATGACGTCGTCGAGGACACGCTAGTTGACCTTGATACGATAAAGTCCTACTTCGGGGACGAGGTCACGCTCCTTGTCGACGGGCTCACAAAGATCGCACATATCAGCAATCTCTCGAAAGAAAAACAGCAGGCTGAAAACGTTCGAAAAATGGTGCTCGCGATGATTACCGACGTCCGCGTCGTGCTAATCAAACTGGCTGACCGCCTGCACAATATGCGAACGATGCAGTTTCTCAAGCCAGAGAAACGGGCACGTATATCGCAGGAAACTCTTGATATCTTTGCGCCCATCGCTCACCGTCTCGGGATGGGTAAGATGCGAAGCGAGCTCGAGGATCTTGCGTTCCAGAATCTCTATCCAGAAGAATATAAGCGTCTGGCGAAAGAAGTGGACGCGAGGCGCCCCGAACTGGAAGCGATCCTCGAAAAGACAAAGGGAACGATCGAAGCTCATTTGGCTGAGAATGACGTTCCCTACGTGCTCGTACAGGGAAGGGTCAAGCGACTTTATTCGCTTTGGAAGAAACTGAAAAAGCAGAAGCTGATGATCGACCAGGTCTACGATCTGATCGCGGCCCGGGTCATTACATACAACGATAAAAAGAATTGTTACCTCGCGCTGAGCGTGATCCACGATCTATGGACGCCGGTTCCCGAGCGATTCAAGGATTGGATCGCGATCCCTCGTGACAACCTTTATCAGTCGCTGCATACCTCAGTTATCGGCGATGGCGGACAGGCGTTCGAGGTACAGATCCGGACCGAGGAAATGCATCGGATCGCGGAAGAAGGTGTTGCTGCCCACTGGCGCTATAAGGAAAGTAAACTCGGTGTGCAGGATGACGAAGGCAGTCTCGACGAGCTTCGCAAAACCGTCGAGAAACTTCTTCTCCCTTTGGTCGAAGATAATGCCGACAATGGAGATTCCGAAGATTTTATCGAGTCGTTAAAGCTCGACCTGTTTCCAAAAGACGTCTACACGTTTACCCCGCGTGGAAAGGTCATCCAGCTTCCGCGTGGAGCGAGCCCGCTTGATTTCGCATACGCTATTCACTCGGAAGTCGGCGACACGTGCACGGGGGCGAAAATCAACGGCCGGATCGTTCCCTTGAGACACGAACTCCAGAACGGCGACGTCGTGGAAATAATGACGACCGCCAACTCCAAACCGTCGCGGGACTGGTTGAATTACGTCACAACATCAAAGGCAAAGAATCGCATTCGTCACTGGATATCGGAACAGCAGCGGGCCGATTCCATTGAGATGGGGCGAAAGCTACTTGAAAAAGAGGCCGACCGATTTCGCGTCGCACCGAAGAAACTTATTAACAATGATGCGGAAATGAAACGGATCGCTAACGAGTACGGCCTCGGTCGCCCTGAGGACCTGTTGGCATCAATCGGTTACGGAAAGACTCTCCCCCGAAACGTCCTTTCGAAGTTTCTCGGGGTTGAAAAGTTTGCGGAGTTGGATCCCGAAAAACGCAAGGAAACGAGGATCGCGAGCGGGGTCAAAGCCGTAAAGAAATTTATAGGCCTCGGTGAAGACGCCATCATCGTTAAAGGCGTGGACAATCTTCTAACCACGCGAGCGAGATGTTGTAATCCGCTCCGGGGCGAGGAGATCATTGGTTATATTTCGCTCGGAAAGGGAATTGTCGTTCATAACAAGCGGTGTAAGAATGTCGCCCAGCTAATGGTAAATAAGGAACGAATCGTCGAGGTCGACTGGGCGAAAACCGAAAAAGAGGAGATACAGTCGGTTGGCATTTTGGTTACCACTGAGAACAGAACCGGCATGTTGGCTGGTATCACCAATGCGATCGCAGATATCAAAACGGGTATTCGTGACGCTCGCGCGATAGTTTCTCGAGACGACAAGGGTCAGATCGAGGTTACCGTAGAAGTTTTCGATAAAAAGCACTTAGATAAAGTACTCAGCGCTATTGGCAACGTTCCCGGTGTGATAGCCGTCGAAAGAGTTAACGCATAACGTAACTTTATTTTTCAAGCTCAGTTTGCTATCATTCGCCTTTTGCGGATTCGGCTCCGAAAGGCGATTTTTAATGAGAGAGATAGTAGCTACAGACAAGGCTCCGGGTGCGATCGGTCCCTACTCACAGGCCATTAAAACCGGAGGATTAATATTTTGCTCGGGGCAGATCCCGATTGATCCGGAAACGGGCGAGTTTGTGTCCAACGACATTGCTGAGCAGACCGAGCAGGTTTTAAAAAACTTAAGTGCGGTGCTGGAAGCAGGTGGAACGAATTTGGGCGGCGTGGTCAAGACGACGGTATTCCTTGCGGATATGAGCGACTTTGCTGTAATGAACGAAGTCTACGGGCGGTATTTTAGTGAGAACAAGCCGGCCCGGGCGACAGTACAGGCAGCGAGACTTCCGCGTGATGCCAAAGTCGAGATTGAGTGTATCGCGGTCGTTTAGCTCTTTGGTATAAGTAAAAACGCCAAACGCTGTATGGGGCGTTCGGCGTCGTAAAAAGCTTTATTGCTCTGCTACGCAGCTTTGATAACTTTACCGGACTTGATACACCGCGTGCAGACTTTCATTCGGCCATTGCCGCCCGAAGGAAGCTTGACACGGACAGGCTGCAAGTTCGGATTGAACCGACGGCGGGTCTTGTTGTTCGCATGTGAAACGTTGTTTCCAAACTGCGGGCCCTTGCCGCAAAGGTCGCATCTTTTTGCCATATGATAATGCCTCCACTAAAAAATGAGGTAATAAATAAATAGAGTTATTTAAAAACTCAAAAAGAGAGTTTATACCAAAATAAGTATTGATCAGTCAAGCAATGATAATAATCGATAACCTCGAGGGAGTAATAGCCAAAGTGCAAATGCTAAGAGTTAGAGTTTTTTCTATAACGATTCTGGTAGCCGTAACTGTGATGATCGCAGGTTGTGGCGGAGCTACGTCTTCAAGTTCGACCACGCCCGGTAACGTCGATCCCAGCGAAACGGCTGCTACCGTCAACGGCAAAGTCCTAAAGATGGAAGATGTGGAACGTGGCGTTAAGCAGCAGGCCCAGGGTCAGGAGAGCAAACTGTCCCAGCTCGAACTTGCGGGAGCTCGTTTGCAAGTCCTACAGGGACTGATCGAGCAGGAAGTCATGTTTCAAAAAGCGGAGAAGGAGGGCGTTGTTCCAAAAGATGAGGACGTCGCCGCCGAGATCAATAAGCAAAAGGTTGAGAGTCGGTTGTCAGCCGAAGAGTTCGATCGTCAGATGACACAGGCCGGCCTCACCGAAGCTTCATATCGCGACAGTGTTAAGCGGGCTATGGCGATCAAAGCGCTTGTGGACAAGGTTACAGGCCGGATCGAGACTCCAAAGGAAAACGAGATCGATGCGTTTTTTAATGGAAATCCTGAAATGTTTGTGAAAAAGCGTGGTGTTCGCCTCGCGGCAATCGTTGTCGATCCAAGCAACAGCGGCCAGGGTGACACGACCACCGACGCCGCTTCTGGCGACTTGAGAGTGAAAGAAGTTTTCACCAAGCTCCAGCAACCTGGATCGGACTTTTCGGGGCTCGCCCGCGAGTACAGCGAAGATCCTTCTAAATTTCAAGGTGGCGATCTTGGATTTTTCACCGAGGAAGAGCTGAGACAGAGTTATCCGCAACTTGTTGATGGTTTCATGAATCCTCAGTTCACGGTGGGTAGGGTCACGAATGCGGTCCCCGTTGCCGGCAAGGCTTACATCTTCAAGCTTCAGGAGCGTGTAGAAAAAGAAGAGAACCTCACGCTTGAGAGTCCGCAGGTCAAACAGCAGATCAACGAGATGCTTGTGACTAATCGGAAGCAACTCCTTGCGGCGTCATACCAGGCGATCGCCATGAATGAGGCTAAGATCGAGAATTATCTCGCGAAGAAAGTCGTCGACAATCCGAATGAGCTAAGCGGAGCCCGCCCGGCTGCACAGGCGAATGCCAATACGGCGCCACCCGCCAATACGAACTCGGCGCCCATTAACGTCAATGCAGTGAACGGAAATGCCGGGACCGCGGATACGACTAAACCCGCACCGAATTCCAACGTCAACGAGAAGGCGAACGGAGCCAGGTAGGATCGACGGACGGTGCTCGCGCTTGGCGCCGGAGCTTCGCGATCATTTATATTCACAGTTTCCCTCGCTGTAAAATTAAGTAGTCGGCATCGCTTTGTCGACTACTCTTTTTTTTATGCTTTTTCGTCTTTCAGAAGTTAAGAAATCCTACGGCGGCTCCGAGATCCTGCGCGGAGTCTCGTTACAGATCAATCCCGGTGAGAAAGTCGGGCTTGTCGGACGAAACGGTGCGGGCAAGACTACGGTCTTTCGTCTGATCACCGGCGAGGAAGCTGCAGACTCGGGTGAAATAGTTTCGATGAACGGCCTCAGGCTCGGTCTGCTGGAGCAACACGTCGATTTCGGCCCGGGTGAGACGGTTCATACCGCTGCTTTGTCGGCATTTAAAGAGATTCACGATATTGAAGCCGAAATGCGTCTGCTCGAAAAGCGGATGGAGACCGATCATTCGGCTGAAGTGCTCGACCGATATGCCGAGCTTCAGCTCGCTTTCGAACACGCCGACGGATTTACTTATTCGGCGCGGGCGGAATCGATCCTCATGGGAATGGGGTTCGGGACTGAGATGTGGGAGCAGACTGCGGACACTTTATCCGGTGGGCAGAAGAACCGCCTCGGGATGGTTCGCCTTCTGCTGTCTGGAGCAGACGTCTTGTTATTGGATGAGCCTACAAATCACCTTGACGTGAATGCTGTTGAATGGCTCGAGAATTTTCTCCACGATTTCGACAAGGCTTACGCCATCATTAGTCATGATCGATACTTCCTCGACCGCACCACTGACCGGATCATTGAGATAGAAAATGGACGGGCTGTATCGTATAAGGGTAATTATTCAACGTTCTTGGTTGAACGCGAACTTCGCCGTGAACAACAGCAGCGCGAGTATGAGAATCAGCGGGCGATGATCGCAAAAACTCAGGATTTCATCCGGCGAAACCTTGAGGGCCAGAAAACCAAGCAAGCAAAGTCCCGGCGGAACATGCTCGAGCGCATCGAGCGGATCGACGCTGTCGCCAGCGAAAAACACGGCGGTAATTTTGGCTTGAAGAAAGTGGCTCGAACGGGCAACAATGTTCTAACCGTTGATGATCTGAGTATCGGTCACGGAAAGAAGCAGCTTGCGGAGCATCTGAATTTTTCACTAACGCGCGGCGAAGCGTTGGGCATTATCGGCGGTAACGGTACCGGAAAGACGACTTTGCTCAAAACTATCCTTGGACAACTCCGTGAACTTGACGGAAAGATCCATTGGGGAACTAAGACCGACATCGGTCATTACACCCAGAATCTCGACGACCTCGAACCGAGGAATGAAGTTATACAGGAGATTCGTCGGGTTGCGCCGATGGCAGATAATGGTGAGCTTCGAAGCTTCCTATCTCGATTCTTATTTTTTGGTGAGGATGTCTTTAAGCGGGTGGGTGATCTTTCCGGAGGTGAAAAGGGCAGGCTCGCGCTTTCCAAATTGATCTACTCCAGAAAGAATGTCCTTATTCTGGATGAGCCGACAAATCATCTCGATATTCCTTCGCGTGAAGCTCTGGAAGCGGCGCTCGACGAATATGACGGAACGATCCTGACGGTAAGCCACGACCGGTACTTTCTGGATAAGATCGCGACTCAGATCCTGGCTTTTGAAGAGGACGGTGTCCAGGTATTCAATGGAAACTATACGGAATACCACGACTGGCGGGACACACCGGACGCGGAGATTATGCGACGCGGCGACGCGGAGAAAACAACTGGGAAGGACGCGGCGTTGAGAAATGGCGGCGTGTCCGGTCTGGATAGCCCGGCATCTTCGGCGCTGAGTAAGAACCAACGCGAACGGATCGAGAAGCGTATCGCCGTTATTGAGATGGAGATCTCTTCGTTCGAAGATGAGGTTGCGAAGCTTACGGTTGAGTTGGCGTCACCTGCCGTCACCGCCGATTACACCCTCTTTCGAGAGGTGTCGACAAAAGTCACGGAGACGCAGAATCGAATTCAGGGTTTGTACAAAGAGTGGGACGAAAAAAGTTCAGAGTTGGGTTAGGAAACGCAGCGCACGAGAACGCCGGCACGATGCCGGCATTCCATCATACCGCTACGATTCTATCCGGTAATTCGGCGCTTCTTTCGTGATGATCACATCATGGACATGCGACTCGCGAAGCCCGGCGGATGTGATGCGGACGAACTTCGCGTTTTGCTGTAACTCCTCAATCGACCGACATCCGGTGTATCCCATCCCCGCCCGTAATCCGCCGACAAGCTGAGTGACCATTTCCGCGACAGTACCTTTGTACGCGACGCGACCTTCAATTCCTTCCGGAACGTACTTCGAATCCGCGACAGTGCCCTCCTGGGCGTAGCGATCGCTTGAGCCCTGCTTCATCGCACCGATCGAACCCATTCCACGATATGTTTTGAAATTGCGTCCCTGAAATAGTATGACCTCACCGGGAGCCTCTTCAGTTCCGGCAAATAGCGAACCGATCATCACACTATCGGCTCCCGCAGCGATGGCCTTTGCGACGTCTCCGGAAAATTTCACCCCGCCGTCCGCAATTATCGGAACGCCTGAACCTTTTGCCGCTTCGACGCTGTCAACGATCGCCATGATTTGCGGCACACCGGCTCCGGTCACGACGCGCGTTGTGCAGATCGAGCCGGGACCGATGCCGATCTTCACAGCGTCAACGCCGGCCGCAATTAATTGTTTTGTCGCATCGGCAGTAGCGACATTGCCTGCGACAAGCTGGAGTTCGGGAAACTGAGCCTTTACGCGCTTGACCGCAGCTATAACCCGCGAACTATGCCCGTGAGCTGTATCGATCACGATCGCGTCGACCCGTGATGCAACAAGAGCTTCGGCGCGTTCGAAAAAATCGCCGGTTGCACCGATGGCTGCCGCACAGCGAAGTCTGCCGAGACTATCCTTTGCGGAACTAGGAAAGTTTATTGCCTTTTGAATGTCCTTTACTGTGATCAAGCCTTTCAGACGACCGTCATCGTCGACGACCAGGAGTTTTTCAATTCGATGTTTTTGCAGCTTAACTTTTGCTTCGTCAAGCGTTGTGCCCACCGGGACGGTTACGAGCGGTTGGGGCGTCATCACTTCCGAGACGCTGATATCGAAGCGAGTTTCAAACCGGAGATCACGGTTCGTGATTATTCCGACAAGCAGCCCAGCCGCGTCGACGACCGGCACGCCGCTGATCTTGAAACGACGCATGATCTCTAGCGCCTCCGAAACCAGGGCCGTCTCGATGATGGTCACCGGGTCGACGATCATTCCCGATTCACTTCGCTTCACTTTGTCGACTTCTTCTGCCTGCTGCTCGATAGAAAAGTTCTTGTGAATGACACCGATGCCTCCTTGCTGAGCAAGCGCGATCGCGAGGGCCGCCTCGGTTACAGTGTCCATGGCTGACGAGCACAAGGGTATGTTCAACTCAATGCCGCGCGAAAATCGCGTCTTCGTATCGACCTCGCCCGGCAGGACCTCGGAGTATGCGGGGACGAGCAGCACGTCATCGAAAGTCAATCCCTCTTTTATCTTTTCTATGTTCATAGCAGTTCACAAAACTAACAAAAAAGCCCGCACATTCGGCAGGCACAATTCATCAACTGATCGCGTTTTCAAACTTCGGACAGCAATTAGGGCCATCTCAATTTGGTGACGGCCGTGTCGCTGGCGACTGGCCGACGATTATCGGCGCCGGGGAACGCCGCGGACTCCCAACAGGTGTAAACGCGGGACGCGGAGATGTCGCGGACGCCCTAGGTGTAGGTGTTGCGCGAATCGGACTCGAGCTTGTAGCGACCGGAGAAGTAGCCGATGTCGCTGCCTCGGTAGCACTAGGTTGTGGATTATCCGTTGCCGTCTCTGCCGGTAGGATCTGTCCCGATTTTATTATCTGAGCAACATTCTCCTTGGTGATCTCGATCTCGATATTGCCCTTGGCCGGAGCAGGAGGGGCAGCGATCTCCTTGCCGTTTAGAACGATCTGAACCCGATCAGCAAATCCTCGATAGTACCTGAGCTTTACGCCCTCGTGAGCTGTGTAGGCCTTGGGTGAATCGGGAGTGATCTCGTCATAGGCGAGATTGCCGTCTACAGTCGATGTCACCGAGACCTTCTCGGCGAGAGCCCTAAACTCGATGCGAATCTGGTTCGGAACGGCGTCCGTAGCCGTATTCGTGTTCGTCGTATCAGTGCCAGACGCAATATTTGCCGCGCTGTTCGACGATGTGTTGTTCGTGACGGCCGGGATATCGGGCTGGTTCCTTATGTAATTTACGACGAACAGAATTCCGCCGGTCATCAAAGCAAGAATGATCCCGGCGAAAATCACGGTCGGAAGGAATGATGACGCGGACCGTGCATCGTCGGTCAGGACTTCGGGCCGGTATCTCGGTTGAAAGTCTTCCTCACTTTCCTCATTCTGAGTGATCAGACGAGCATAATCCTGAAGGGCCTCCTGCTCATCGACACCTACGTACTTTGCGTAAGCTTTTACGAACCCCTTATTAAAAATACCGCCCGGAAGCGGTTTGTAGTTGTCTTTCTCAATTAACTCCAGGTACATGGGCGAGATTCTGGTTTGCTCTGCGACCTCGCTGATGGATATACCTCGCTCTTCGCGAGCCTGTCGCAATTTGTCGCCCAAGGTAATTGACATGTCTTGTGGTTTCCCGTCGGCACAGTAACGGCCAAACGTTGAGATCTTAAACTTGAAATATAGCTTCGATAAACAATGCTTGTCAATCGATTGAAACTGTATTTATTCAATGCCAACAGCTTGATTAATCAATTGGCTGCGTGATAGTTTTAGGCTTAATTCACGTCTTGTTATAGACTTCAAAGGGCAAATCAAAAAGCGAGGAACTGATAATGAGTTTAGAAGCACTCGGAATGGTCGAGACCAAAGGATTCGTCGGCGCGGTTGAGGCGGCGGATGCAATGGTCAAAGCCGCGAATGTTCAATTGATCGGAAAGGAATACATCGGCGCCGGCTACGTCACTATATTTGTACGCGGTGATGTCGGTGCCGTTAAGGCCGCAACCGACGCCGGAGCAGCAGCGGCCCGCAGGGTCGGCGAGCTGATCAGCGTGCACGTAATTCCGAGACCGCACGGCGAAGTTGAACGAGTGCTGCCGCGCGGCGGAAAGGTCGGTTTGAGTCCGGATGAAAAAGCTCTAGGCGGAGGTGGCGGGCGTCAGCTCGGTTCCGGTGATTCGTCGGGTACCGGCACGGGAATGCAGGGAAATAAGTCAAAAACCAGATAGCGGTAGGCAGTAGGCGGTTGGCAGATTCGATTCGACCGACTGCCGCCTGCGAACTGCCGACTGCCCACTGCAGAAGATGGGCGACAAAGATTTAATTGCACAGCAAGAGGCACGGGACGCGGTTGAAGCCGCTCACCGTGCTTTTCAGGCTGTAGCGGATTTTGACCAGAAAAAGATCGATCAGATCTGTGAGGCGATGGCTCGAGTCGCCCTGGCGGAATCGGCTCGGCTTGGAGCCCTCGCTCACGAGGAGACGGGCTTTGGCAAAGCTGAAGATAAGCGTGAAAAGAACCGGTTCGCGGCCGAAGACGTCTGGAACTATTTCCGCGACATGAAAACTGTCGGTGTTGTTTCGGACGACGGCACGATTGTCGAGATCGTGAGTCCGCGCGGTGTAGTTGCCGCGATCATCCCATCTACGAATCCAACCTCGACAGCGATATTCAAGATCATCATCGCAATCAAATCACGCAACACCATCGTTTTATCACCTCATCCGTCCGCGGCCCGCTGCATAGCTGAGACGACGCGAGTGATGCGTGAGGCGGCGATCGAGAATGGCTTACCCCCGGACGCCATCTACTGCATCGCTAACAGCACGATCGAGGCCACCGAAACGCTGATGAAACATAAACGTACAGCCGTTATTCTTGCGACCGGTGGTATCGGGCTCGTACGTGCGGCCTATTCTTCGGGCAAACCAGCATTTGGAGTCGGACCTGGAAACGTTCCGGTTTTCATTGAGCGATCCGCGAACGCAGCAAAGGCGGTCAGCGACATTCTTACAGGCACGTGCTTCGACAACGGTACGATCTGCGCATCCGAACAGTCGGTCGTTGTTGATGCTCCGCTCGAAGGCGAAGTACGGGAACAGTTCAAACAACAGGGCGGCCATTTCCTGACCGAAGCTGAGGCTGACGCGGTCGCCAAAATCCTTCTGACGCCGCAAAGAACTCTTAATGCCGGCATCGTCGGGAAATCTGCAGAGTACATTGCGGATCTCGCAGGCATCGCGATACCGAGCGGAACGCGCTGTCTACTCGCTGATTGCGCCGGTGTCGGACGCGATCACCCGTGGTCGATCGAAAAACTGTCGCCAACCCTCGCGTTCTTTGTTGTTGATGGATTGGAACAAGGAGCCAACCGCTGCTACGAGATTCTGCGGTTTGGAGGAATGGGACACACCGCTGGAATGCATACGCAGAATCGGGAGGCCGCGATCGCTTATGGCGCTAAGATGCCGGCCTCGCGCGTCGTCATCAATTCACCAACCACGCACGGGGCGATCGGATTCTCGACTGATTTGCCACCTTCGATGACACTTGGCTGTGGTTCGTGGGGCGGGAACGTCACGTCCGACAATGTCTCGCCTATTCATTTGATGGATATTAAACGCGTCGCTTGGGAAACAAAACCTGTCGGCGCTGAGCGGCCGAGATCGAAAGCTACATCAGCACAGCCCGTAACCTCATCGGCTCCGGCTACGCCCAGGTCGAAACCCGACCGCGAACAGATCGCAGCGATAGTGGACCAATTCCTGAGTAAGAAAATCGCCGATACGCCGCTTCCGGAACCGCCCGCTCCCGAACGGCCGACTGAGTCGCCGGTTAAGACGATCATCCACGAACTTCGTCCACAATCGTTGACAGAGAACGGTGCGAATAGAACTCCGATGGACTTCGTTAGTGAGACCGACGTTCGGCTGGCGATAGACAAGGGAGAGAAAATCTACATCACTTCGAAAACGATTCTCACGCCTTCGGCCCGTGATCTGGGAAACGAAAAAGACGTTTTCGCCTCGGCCTGAAATTATGATTCGATTTTTTGCAGCTATTTTGCTTTCGACTCTCGGATTGTGCGTGCCCGGTGTTGCACAGGAGGGAGCAGGATCCGGACAGAAGCCGAACGAACAGAATCCCGTGAGTTACGGGATCGTTGTGGATAATTCGGGTTCCTTTCGCACGCTTCTCGACAGAGTGACAACGGTTGTATCGGATGTTGTCGATGAAAACGGTGCGGACGACGAAGCGTTTCTCGTGACGTTTGTAGACACGCAAAAGATTATTCTGCAGCAAGAGTTTACTGACCGAAAATCAGAGCTGCGTGACGCCGCCGAAAACATGTTTATCGAAGGGGGCCAGACGGCGATCCTTGACGCGATTAAAAGGTCGGCCGATTATCTGGCACAGAATGCGCGAAAGGATACAGGCCGGATGCGAGCACTCGTTTTGGTCACGGACGGCGAAGACCGAGCAAGTAAGTCCACGATCGAAGACGTATTATTGCTTCTGAAAGACGAGAATATTCGCGTATTCGTTATTGCGATGTCGGATACGAAGGTATTTACGAAAATTCTGGATCGGCTCACAAAAGCCACAGGAGGTTCGATCGTCACGCCAAAAGGAAAAGCTGACTTATCCGCGGCGGCGAAACAGATCTTCGCAGCCATGCGAACGAAATGATGTCGGAAACTGCTATTCAAACTGCCGCGTGCGCTGGCTGCCGCGCTGAAGTTCGCGATGAGTCCGTTTTTTGCTATAACTGCGGCGACCGGATCAAAACAGAGCCCGCCGATAATGAAATAGAACCGAAGGAAGATGAGATCGCCCGGCGGCCAGGATCTACCCCACTTCTTCGATCCGCGGCTTCCATGAGAAAACAGCGACGAGCCTTTAATCGGGAGCCGCTTCAGATCCGATGGGAACAGCGAACTGCTCCTGCTACCGGATTCGTATTCACGACGGCAGTTCTTGTTGTTGGGGTGCTGGTTTTGCTGCTACTTGCCTTATACTTGCGTTAGGTGATCGAACGATTATGGAAGCACTTGGAATGGTCGAATGCATGGGGCTTGTCGCAATGATCGAAGCGGCCGACGCGATGGTCAAAACTGCGAACGTCAATCTGGTCGGCTATGAAAAAGTCGACGCCGGGCTTGTTACCGCGATTGTTCGTGGCGAAGTCGGGGCCGTGAAGGCGGCAGTGGAGGCTGGTGCGGCGGCGGCGAGCAAGGTAGGCACGGTTACAGCAGTACATGTCATCCCGCGTCCGCACAGTGAAGTGGGTTTGGGAATTCCCGTGATAGATACTGGCGAGACGAATCGCAAGAAAATATCGGGGTCGGTTCCCGAATAAGCACATCGGAAACAAAAAGGCGGGGAAGAGACGAAAATCTCTTCACCGCCTTTTTCATTCCCCGTTCCTATTTCGGCCTCGGTACGTTAGGGGCAGTCGTTCCCGCTCCCGAACCCGCCATCCGCCCGGACCGCGTCAAAGCAATTCGCTTCTGTTTGTTGGGCCCATCGTCCACAACAACCTTGATGTTCCGGAAAGTTCCATCATCTCGATCGTTACTGGGAAGATAGCCGATCGAGTACTGTGTCCGGAGCTCGGCCGCGATCTCACGAGCAATACCATTCAGTTCACTGACCGCATTCGGAAAGTATGCTCGACCGCCGGTTTCGGAAGCGAGCCTTTCCAGAAATGTTTTGGCTTTACCCTGCTTGCTCTTGGTGATAAATCCTTTGTCTGTGCTGAGATCCTTTACAAATCCAACCACATAGATCTGGACATCCGTCTCGCGGAGCAGATCAAACAATTGCTGCTGACTGTAGTAACTGCTGACATCTTCGCCATCTGAGATCAGGATCAGCGCACGGCGCTTTCTGTCAACTTTGTTCAGCGACTTTTCATAATCCGTTACCTTGTCGGCGGCGAGGTAAACGGCGTCAACGATAGCGGTCTGGCCGCCCTCGATATAAAGATTGTCAAGAGCATCATTCAGGTCGGTCTTGTTCGAGGTAAAACCCTGCAAGATCTCAATTTTCTCCGAGCTGACGAACCGGATGATGCTGGTTTCATCTTCAGGCTTGTTGGAGGCGACGAGAATCTTGCTTGCCTCGATCACTTCGTCGATCTGTGCGCGGAGCGAACCGGAATTGTCGATCACCAGGGAGTAGTTTGTCGGCACTTCCGATTTCGAAAAGAATTCTATCTTCTGCGGAATGTTGTTTTCAAAGACTTTAAACTCGGCCTCGTGAAGATTGTTAACTGGACGATTATTGCGATCGACGACCCGCACATTGAGGTTTACGAGCTCAGTCTCAACCTTTTCAACAATATCCTCTTCTCTTATCGTCGGAGCCGGTAGGGGAGTCGGAGTGCTCTTTGCGGTTACGATCCGATTTACGGCGGCTGGCTGCTGCGCACGGGCACCGCTGGAAAGGAACTCGGATGCGAAAAATAGGGTAAGCAGGGCAAAGACGCCGAGAAAGTAAAGTCGTTTCATCATCTAACTCAAGAATTACCGAAGATCTGTCGCCGGCGTAGCATAGTAGCCTTCGCGGCTTCGGACAGTTAGACGCGGCAAACCGCGTGGAGGTTTGACCCTAACTTTGACTTTCCGCCATTTGCCGTCCGGCTGAAAGTCTTTCGGTGTATAGCCGATCGAATACTGGTGACGAAGTTCAATCGAGATGCGGTCAAATATTTCATCAAGCTCGACATCGCTAGTCGGATAAAACGATTTTCCGCCCGTTACAGACGTCAGTTCGTCGAGAAACGCTTGTCCCTGCATTCCGACCTGGCTGCCCGCGTCACCGGCGTCGATAATGCCCACCGCGTATGTTATGACATCCGACTCTTTCATCAGGCGCCGGACTTCACCAAAATTATACCGGGAAGCGTTGTCCTGCCCGTCGCTGATGATGAGCAGCGCACGTTTCTGGTGGCTGCCGCGAGTGACGCGTTCGATCCCCAGATAAACCGCGTCGTAAAGCGCGGTATTTTGTTTTGGACTCACCAGAGTGAGTTTTTGTAGAACCGCATCCCCGTCGCGCGTCCGGTCGAGCAGCAGTTGGGCCCGACTGTTAAAACCAATGAGAAAATACTCGTCACTTGGATGGCTCGTATTGATAAAACGGGAAAGTGCTTTTCGGGCCTTCTGTATTTTTTCGCCGCTCATCGAACCCGACACGTCAAAGAGAACGCCGAGCGAAACTGGAGCATCGGTGTCGCTGAAAAATGAAATTTCCTGTTCCTGATTGTTATCGAAGACCGTGAACGCTTTTTTTCCCAGCCCCATTACGTATCTTCCGTATACATCGGTAACGGTAAGCGTCAGCGTGACGAGATCGGTCTTGATTCGGACCGGTGCGTCGGGGTCTTGTTCCGGCGGCGTGGGCTCGGCTTGCTGGGCAGACACCGACAGTGTCGCGAACAAAACGGCAAACATGAAGGAATATGCCCGGAGCAAGAGCCTGCAACGGCCATAAACCACAAAACCCGTCAAAGCCATAGATTTCTCCAGCAAGGGAACGAACTACATTTTAGAAAACAGGTATAACTTCTGCAAGGTAATTTTTGAGATGAGGCAACCCTCGAAATAGTTGTGTTAGTCAAAATAAATCGGTTGGCACGTATAGTTTGCAACAATTCACAAAATCTCGCGTGTTATAATCCGAAGCGGTCTTCAGCGATCTGCGCCCGCTGCGGACTCGCCTTCGAATAATCGTCGAAATCCATGTCTGAATTTATCTGCCGTCTCGGAACGCCCTCGGGCGACGTAATTACAAGAGTAGTTGAAGCGGCCGGAGCAACCGATGCCCGGGTCCAGCTCGAACGCGAGGGATTCAAGGTTTTTGCCGTTTCTTCGAATGAGGCAGGGATCTCATCGTTCCTGCCGTTTAGCTCCGCGGGAAAACATGGGCGAGTAAAACAGGCCGACTTTCTTCATTTTAATCAGCAGCTTTCAGCTTTGTTGCGGGCCGGGATTCCGATGTTGCAGGCGATAAACTTGCTCAAGAGCCGGACGCCATCATCGAACTTGCGTGAAGTCCTTGCGGACGTCGAGGACAAGATCAAGAGCGGGATCCCGCTCTCTGGTGCGTTCGAAGCTCAGGGTATTTTTCCGAAGATCTATACGGCGTCGATCCTCTCGGGCGAGAAAAGTGGTGCGCTCGATGACGTATTGCTTCGGTACGTTGAGTATCTGAAACGTAGCGTCGGCATATCGCGAAAGCTCCGCGGAGCTCTCGCGTATCCGGCGTTCTTGCTTATTGCTTCGTCGTTTATGGTCGCCTTCCTGACGCTCTATATCGTCCCGCGGATGTCCGACCTCTTCAAAGCGCTGAGTGCTAACCGGGGACTTCCGACGATAACGATCGTAGTGCTGGCGATATCGAACGGGGTTGCGAACAACTTTTGGTGGATGGTGCCGCTTGTGCTGTTGCTCGGACTCGCACTGTTCACCTGGCTTCGTACTGAAGCTGGCAAGCTCATTGTTCATAGGCTGCTGCTAAAGCTTCCGATCGCCGGGGTGCTTATTCGTCAGATGGCGACGGCCCAATTAGCCCGGTCGCTCTCGACACTACTGTCCGGCGGTATTACGGTACCGGATTCGTGGGACATTGCATCTCAATCGCTCAACAATCTCGAGCTTCGTCAAAGGAGCCAGTCCGCGTTGCCGATGATCCGAGAGGGCCGCGGCTTTACCGAAGCTCTGGAAAAGACAAACTGGATTCCCGGACTCGGACTGGACATGATAGGGATAGGTGAGAAATCGGGCAGCCTCCGCGAAATGCTCGACGAGGTCGCTGCGTTCTACGACGCCGAAGCCGAGGTCAAACTGGATCAATTGACGACGTTGCTTGAGCCCCTGATTCTCATCTTTATGGCCGGCGTTGTTGTCGCGATCCTACTCGCGATCTATCTCCCGATCATCGAAACTATATCGGCCGGTCCTACGGGTGGAAGGAAATAAGAATAATGAGTACCGAACAGAACACGCTTACAGGAAAATCGTCATCGCGAATCGAGCTTTCCGACTTCCTCGAGAATGAACCGCCTGAGGTCATCGAGGCAAAGCAGCTCGCCCGAAGATATCGGTTGCCTTATATCGACCTGCTGCCGACCGATCAGCCCTCGCCGATCGATTACGAAGAGCTCGCGAAGATCCCGGTCGAGATGATGCTTCGAAACCATTTTGTTCCGTTGAAGCGAGAGGGAATGGATCTGCATGCGGCGATGGCGGATCCGACAAATCTGCAACGCCTCGACGAGTTGGAGAATGCGCTCAACGTCCGCATCGTCCCGTACATTGCGACGCAAGGTGCGATCGATGTTGTCTTGAAAAAGGGCGACGCGACACAGCGAGTTCTGCAGGAAGCGGCGTCGGGATTTAAGATTTCGCTTGTTAAGGAGACTGAACAAGGCGAAGAAGTTCTCGACCTCGATCGTCTGGCGACAGATTCGGACATGTCGCCGATCATCAAGCTTGTCGATACGATCGTCTATAACGCGATGGAATCGCGAGCGTCGGATATTCACATAGAGGCGGGAGACCGCGATGTTCGCGTAAAATTTCGAATCGACGGAGCGCTTTACTCGAAAGTCGATCCGATCGACATCGCCTATCATCAAACGCTGATCTCGCGCATCAAGGTAATGTCCGAGCTCGACATCGCCGAGCGTCGAATCCCGCAGGATGGACGCTTTCGTGTTCGATACAAGGGCCGTACCGTCGACTTTCGCGTGTCGATCCTGCCGTCGGCCTTTGGCGAGAATTGCGTCATTCGTATCCTCGACAAAGAGCAGATCTCCGAAGAATTTAAGAACCTAAGCCTCGAAGTCGTCGGATTCGACGCCGACGATCTAAAGCGTTTTCGACTTTACATCAAAGAGCCGTACGGGATGGTGCTCGTGACCGGCCCGACGGGTTCGGGAAAGACGACAACGCTCTACGGAGCCCTCAACGAGATCCGAAACGACGAGGACAAGATCATTACGATCGAGGATCCGGTCGAGTACGTTCTGCAGGGGATAATGCAGATCCCTGTGAACGAGAAAAAGGGATTGACGTTTGCCCGCGGACTGCGGTCGATACTGCGTCACGATCCTGACAAGGTGATGGTCGGAGAGATCCGTGACGAAGAAACGGCGCAGATCGCCATACAGTCCGCGCTCACGGGCCACCTCGTCTTCACCACCGTCCACGCCAACAACGTTATCGACGTCATCGGTCGTTTCCTGAACATGGGCGTCGAGCCATACAACTTTGTGTCTTCACTAAACTGCGTACTCGCTCAGCGGCTGGTTCGACTGTTATGCTCAACATGCAAAAAACAGTATGAACCGTCGAGCGAGGACCTGTTCAGTTCCGGATTACGGCCCGAAGACGTTCGTGATCGTGTGTTCTTCAGAAACGTCGGCTGCGACGCCTGCAACCACACCGGCTATCGCGGTCGTACTGCGATCCATGAGCTACTGGATATGTCGGATTCGATCCGTGAAATGATCATTGAACGGCGCCCCGGTTCCGAGATCCGACGTCAAGCGGAGAAAGAAGGGTTGTCATCCTTGCGCGAATCGGCTGTCAAAAAGGTGTTCGCCGGTGCGACGACGCTGCATGAGATCAACCGTGTGACGTTTGTTGAGGAAGTGAGGAATTAACCCAGTATCTTCTTGTAAACCTCGTTGTCGACGTTCGCTCCGCTGACGACGAGGCATATCTTTTTGCCTTCAAACTGTTCGGGCCTTTCGAGAATGGCGGCGAGGGAAATGGCCCCGGTCGGTTCACATTTTAAATTTACTAGCGCAAAATAAAGACGCACGGCCTCGCAAATATTCTCGTCTGAAACTTCGACGATCTCCGCGACACCATCCTTGATAATTGGCCAATTCAGGTTTCCGAGTGAGATCGTTCGCGCGCCGTCCGCGATCGTCATCGGCTCAGCCTCGTTCCGAATTATCTTGCCTGCTTTCATAGACCTTGCCGCATCGTTGCCGAGCAGAGGTTCGGCACCGACCACCACCGCGTTCGAATCGTTCCGTCGCAAGCCCGTGATTATTCCAGAGATCAAGCCGCCGCCGCCGATCGGTACGACCACGAGGTCAAAACTTTTGGTCGCAAGTTCATCGCCGATTGTTGCGTTACCATCGATAACAAAAGCGTCATCGTACGGGCTCGCAAAATATGCGTTCGGCATTTCTTGGGCGAGCTGTGCAACTCGTTCGTTTCTGCCGATCTTGCGAACATCGATGAGGTCGACAGTTGCCCCAAAAGAACGCACGGCATCGATTTTGACCTGAGCAGAAGTCTCGGGCATTACAACTGTGCACTGTTTTCCCAGAAGCTTGCAGGCATAGGCGAGCGCCTGGCCAAAGTTTCCGGACGATGCCGTCAATATCGCGTCATTCGGTACGCTCGAGGCAAGGTTGTACGCAGCTCGAAATTTGAAACTCCCGGTATGTTGAAAGGTCTCGCTCGCGATCGTCAGGTCAAGCCCAAGACGATCGCGCAATTTATGCGGTTCAATGAAGGTTGTGGGTCGTATCGCGTCCAGCAGGTCGAGCATTTGATAAGAATCAGACAGTGCGGCTAAACTCGTCAAGTTCGATGGGTGAAGATTCACACAAATGGTTGCCGCCGGAACTTGTTGCGCACGTCACCGCCGGATGCGGAGCACGGGGAGAGACCTGGCTTACCGAACTTCCCGATGTGATCCGGCGACTGGAAGAACTGTGGTCGATCTCGACGCTTCCGCCGTTTCCCGGCATCGAGTATAACTTTGTCGCTCCCGCCAAAAACCGGAATGGTGAAGACGTCGTTCTGAAGATCGCCCCGCCGTGGGATCCGATCGAGATATTTGGCGAGGCGGAATATCTTCGCAGCCGCGGGGGCGTCGCGTGTGCGGAACTTATCGCCGAGAAGCGCGATAGCAAAGCGATATTGATCGAACGCATTTTCCCGGGCGAAGCCCTCTTCGTGCGATTCAAGGATCGGCCCGAGGACTCGGTCGCACCGGCCATCGATGTCCTGCACTCGATTCTGCGGCCGTGTTCCGGAACCGAAGCGCACATTGCCACGCAGGACGCCTGGTTCGACGGTCTGAGGAAATATTTCGGAACCGAGTTTACCACCGACTATGCGGTGAAGGCGCTCAAGATCTACGAGAAACTTTCGAGCGCGTCCGGTGGAAATTATTATCTGCACGGTGATTATCATCCGGGCAATATAGTTACCACCGGCCCTAACGGCTTTGTGGCGATCGATCCCAAGGGCCTTGTTGGACACGTTGGACATGAGATCGCGGTGTTCCTGAACAATCTCCACTGGTGGCAAGAAAAGGAGCCGGGCATTCGCGAAATGCTTGACGTGGCGGTCCTTCAGTTTGCGTCAGCGTTCGATCTAAGTCCTCAAGATCTTCGTGAATGGGCGTTTGCGCAGATGGTCCTCGGCGCGTGGTGGAACTTCTCCGACATGCCTACGCTGTATGACGGAGCGGTAGTGAAAGCAGATATCTGGGACGTATAATCCGGACTATGGCTGGTGCACAATTTGGAATGATCGGGCTCGGGACGATGGGGCGGAACTTTTTGCTGAATGTCGCCGAGCAGGGGTTCTCATGTGTGGGGTTCGACTTGGACGATCGAAAGCGAGAGCTTCTCGCTGAAGAGGGCGGCGCATTTCCAGTTACCAAAGCGGACGATGTGAAGACGTTCGTCGCGGCGTTGGAGACTCCTCGGAAAATAATGCTTTTGGTGCCGGCCGGACCGATCGTCGATTCGGTCATCCGCGACCTGATGCCGTTGCTTGAAAAGGGCGACATTATCATCGATGGCGGTAATTCACATTTCTCGGACACTGAGCGTCGCGAGAGTTATCTGAACGCCGACGGGATCGAATTTCTCGGCGTTGGAGTTTCCGGAGGTGAGGAAGGTGCCCGCCACGGAGCGAGCATAATGGTCGGAGGCAAGCCGGAGGTGTATGAGCACGTCCGGGCTATTTTTGAAGCTGCATCCGCGAAGGTAAATGGCGAGCCTTGTGCCGCGCATGTCGGGAACGGTTCCGCGGGTCATTTTGTAAAGATGGTGCACAACGGCATCGAGTACGGGCTGATGCAGTTGATCGCTGAAGCGTACGACCTGCTGAAGCGCTATGAGAAAACTGACGCCGAGATCGCGGAAGTATTTGCGGAGTGGAATACGGGCGAGCTGAACTCATTTCTCATCGAGATCACATCGATCGTGCTGCGGAAGCTTGATGGCGAATCGGGTAAGCCACTCGTCGATCTGATCCTCGACACCGCCGGGCAGAAGGGAACCGGGAGATGGACATCGCAGGTCGCCATGGATTTCGGCGTCCCGATACCGACGATCGATACTGCGGTCACAATGCGACAGATCTCGGCGATGAAGGCTGCGCGGGTCGCCGCCGCCGAGAAACTTGGAATCGTCCAGGATGTTCAGATCGACGAGACGCTTGCTCCGGACACGATCAGGTTTATCGAATCCGCACTTCGCCTGTCATTTATCGCGACCTATGCCCAGGGCTTCTCACTTCTGCAAGTAGCTTCGGCGGAGAAAGCCTACGAGTTGAACATGGCCGAGATCGCAAAGATCTGGCGAGGCGGTTGTATTATTCGAGCTGCGATGCTTGAGGGAATGCGGAAAGAATTCGAAGCCGATCCGCAGCTCGGAAATCTCTTGCTGGGCGACACATTTCGCACCGCGATCCGGAATGAACAAGGACTGCTAAAGGCAATGCTCAAATTTGCGATGGCGGCTGACGTCCCGTGCATGGCATTCGCGTCCGCACTGAACTACATGAAGTCGTATGCATCAGTAAGGCTTCCGGCGAATCTCATCCAGGCCCAGCGCGACTTCTTCGGCGCGCATACATATCAGCGGATCGATAAGGAAGGGATCTTTCACACTGCAGATTGGAAGTCGGAGTAGAAAGCAGTAAGCAGTAAGCAGTAAGCAGTAAGCAGTAAGCAGTAAGCAGTAAGCAGTAAGCAGTAAGCAGTAAGCAGTAAGCAGTAAGCAGTAAGCAGTAAGCAGTAAGCAGTAAGCAGTAAGCAGTAAGCAGTAAG
>JBGTIQ010000065.1:0-16442 GCA_041745575.1 Pyrinomonadaceae bacterium | reverse complement strand
AAGAGTGTTGTAATAATGCCGATTCTTCTTTCGATCATATCGTTCTGTGGGGTCTGGCGAGTCTGTCGAGTCGGTTGAGTCTATCGAGTCTGTCGAGTCTATCGCGTCTGTCGAGTCTGATTTCTCAACAACCGGGGGTTTTTCGAAACCAGCGGCGAGTTCGACAGACTCGATAGACTCGACAGACTCGACAGACTCGATAGACTCAACCGACTCGCCAGACTCGCCAGCCCTTCTCTTTTCGGGACGTCGCAGAATACAATAGCGATTACCAAAAACGATATCAAATACCTGGAGCATAGTTGATGAACAGAGACGTCTCACATATCCCGTCTTTTCGCCGCGGTGCGAGTATTCTAGTCGGACTCTTTCTTGTCGTTGCCGGCAGCTTTTATTTTTTTAACGTTTCCGCAAAGACCGACGCCGGCGAGAATCCGCCGGATCAGAATCTTGTGCTTGGAAGAATAGTTTACTCGACACTCGTTGGGACATTCTCCGGACCGCAGCTCGCTATCAACACCGCAAATGCGGACGGGACCGGCGCAGTCGGGGTGACGAGTTTCCCACCGGCGAGCGAACCATCATGGGCACCGGATGGGCGAATCGTTTTCGTCAGGGAGGGCGCGGGCTCTGACGTCTTTGTGATGAACGCGGACGGCAACAATCAGGTAAATCTTACAAACACGATGGACATAAGCGAAACGAATCCGTCGTGGTCGGTTAGCGGTAAGATCGCCTATGAACGCGGCGGTCAGATCTGGATGATGAACGCCGACGGCTCGAATCAGATCCAGTTTCCGGGAATCACTCAGGCATCGCCAAGCGATCCGATCTGGTCAGCCGACGGATCAAGGCTCGCCTTCGTCAGCGACGGCGAGATATGGAAGATAAACGCCGATGGTATGAACGAACTGCGCGTGACGACGAACGCGAGCGTCGACGCGGACCCGGCGTGGTCGCCCGACGGAGCAAAGATCGTCTTCTCGAAAGGCGGAAGCGGTATCGCGGTCGTCAATGCGGACGGAGCGAACGAGTCGAACCTGACAACGGTCGCCGGCGACGTCAATCCGTCGTGGTCGCCCGATGGCACGACAATCGCATTCCGACGCGGCGCGGCTCCGGCGGGGATCTATGTGGTGGATGTGACCGGTGCAAATCAGGTGAGAATTATCGCCGACACCCAAACCACCGCTTCCATTTTTTCGCGGCACGATAATCCGTCGTGGCAGCCCGTCGCACAACCGTCGAATACGTTTACTATCAGCGGACGCATCACGCGCACCGGTGTAAGTTTGGCCGGTGCGACGGTAAATCTCGGTGGAACGACGAACGCCGTTGCGACAACCGACGCGGCCGGGAATTACCAATTCTCCGGGCTCCAGCCCAGCGGCAGCTATACGGTTTCGCCGTCGATGCTCAATCATTACTTCACGCCTCCGCACCGGACTTTCAGCAACATCGACGGCAATAGGATCGCCGACTTCACCGGCTTCGGAGTTTGTTCGGGATCGATATGCGCTGTGAACGGGCAGATCGCGTTTGTCCGCGACCCTGGGGAAATTTTCACGATGAATTCGGACGGCACAAATCAGACGAACATCACCAACAACGCGGCAGTTGACACCGATCCGAACTATTCGCCCGATGGTTTGAAAATAGCTTTTTCGACAAACCGCGACGGCAATTACGAGATTTATCGAATGAACGCAGACGGCGCGAATCCCGTGCGTCTGACGAACAATTCGGCTTCGGAGACTGAGCCCTATTATTCGCCTGACGGCGCATCAATCGTTTTCATCAGCAACCGCGACGGCAACAACGAAATTTATAAAATGAATGCCGACGGCACAAACCAAGTGCGCCTGACAAACGACACGCTGTACCAGAACGTCCCGGCGTTTTCGCCCGACGGACAGAAGATAATTTTCGTAGCCGGTCCGTCCGCGGCGAGCGCACCGAATCAACTTTGGGTGATGAACGCGGACGGCACGAATCAACAACAATTTACAAATCCGCCGGGAGCAAGCCACTATTACAATCACCCGTCATATTCGCCCAACGGACAAGGAATCATTTTCACCTATGGCAGCGACATAACGACGCAACAGACCTGGACGATGAACGCCGACGGCACAAACCGTGTCCAAATTCCCAACGCCGGCCGTAAACCGACATATTCGCCCGACGGCACGAAAGTCGTAGGTAGCAATCCATTCGTACCCGCTCAAGGCATCTACGTAAATTCGGTAAGACTAACCACACAATTTGACACGTTACCCGATTGGCAGCCTATCGTGGTCCCGCGACGCACGGCGTTCGATTTTGATGGCGACGCTCGCTCGGATCTCTCGTTCTTCCGATCGGTCGGAGGCTTCTGGTATCTGCAACGTTCGACCGAAGGTTTGTGGACCCCGCAGTGGGGACTGTCGACCGATGTCCTCGCGCCGGCGGATTACGATGGCGATCTGAAAACCGATATCGCGGTATGGCGTCCGTCAGACAACAACTTTTATGTCCTGAATAGTTTCGATGGTACGGTCCGCGTCGAGAACTTTGGCCTATCGGGTGATGTTCCGACGGGCGGCGATTGGGACGGCGACGGTAAAGCGGACATTGCCGTTTATCGCCCGGGCGCCCAAAGCGTTTTCTATTACCGCGGCTCGATGGGAAATCCGCAGCGCAACACGACGTTCGTCGGGTGGGGCGTTTCCGGTGACAAACCCGTTGTTGGAGATTATGACGGTGACGGTCGAAGCGACGTGGCGGTGTACCGTCCGTCGAGCGGTACCTGGTATGTCAATCAAAGCTCGAACGGACAGCTTTTTGCGATCAACTTCGGGCTGGCGAACGACTCACTCATACCTGCCGACTACGACGCGGACGGCAAAACCGATGTTGCGGTTTTCAGAAGTGGTGTGTGGTATTTGATGCGTTCGACTCAGGGCTTCGTGGCGTTCCAGTTCGGTCTCGCCGGAGACATTCCAGCTCCCGCCGATTACGACGGTGACGGGAAGGCGGACCCAACGATCTTCCGAGATGGCGTGTGGTGGTCGATGAGATCGCAGTCGGGATCAGTTGAAGCGCATTCGTTCGGGACGGGTGGAGATAAACCGATTCCCGCGGCGTTTGTTAGGTGAGCGCAACCAGGCTCCCTCCTTCTGAAGGAGGGGTGGCATCCGCTTCGGATGACGGGGTGGTAAACCGGCCGAATGGCCGGAACTTTTCGCAATCTCACTCCCATATGAAGCTAAACAATCTCCCACGCCTGCGAACGTTTCGTAAGAAACTTCGTGCAGACCTCACGCCCGCCGAAGCACGCCTCTGGTCGATGCTTAAAAACTCACAGCTCGAGGGTAGAAAGTTCAGGCGACAGCACAGCTTCAGCGGTTACATCCTGGATTTTTACTGTTCGTCAGAGAAGCTTGGCATCGAGCTCGATGGTGAAGTCCACTTTAATGAGCGCGCCGCGCAATATGATTACGAACGAACCTTGTTTCTGAAATACTTTGGCATTCGGGTGTTGCGATTTGATAACAAGTCCGTGTTCGAGTCGCCGGAGTGGGTACTGGATAGCATTCGCAGGACCTTCGGATGGCGTTCAGAAAGAAGCGACTGGATGGACGACTAACGTTTCAGCCTACCGGCTGATTTACCACCCCGTCATCCGAAGCGGATGCCACCCCTCCTTCAGAAGGAGGGGAGCCTTTTCTCGATCCCCGTCGAGCTTGAACAATGATGCGCACCGCTAACCGCTACTTATAAATCTCTGATCCGGCGTCGACAAACTCTTTCGCTTTCTCACTCATCCCGACGGCCAGCGCTTTTTCCGCTTCGATGTTTTGAGCGTTTGCGTAGTCGCGGACGTCTTGTGTGATCTTCATCGAGCAGAAGTGGGGGCCGCACATCGAGCAGAAGTGCGCGAGCTTGGCGCCTTCGGCGGGGAGGGTCTCATCATGAAACTCTTTCGCCTTCTCCGGATCGAGACCGAGATTGAATTGATCTTCCCAGCGAAACTCGAATCGCGCTTTCGAAAGTGCGTTGTCGCGATATTGCGCACCGGGATGTCCCTTCGCAAGATCGGCCGCGTGGGCCGCAAGCTTGTACGTGATGACGCCTTCTTTTACATCCTGTTTGTTCGGCAGGCCGAGATGTTCCTTCGGCGTGACGTAGCACAGCATCGCCGTCCCGAACCATCCGATTATCGCCGCACCGATCCCGCTCGTGATGTGATCGTAGCCGGGTGCAATGTCCGTCGTCAGTGGCCCGAGCGTGTAGAACGGTGCCTCGCCGCACACCTCTAGCTGCTTGTCCATGTTCTCTTTAATGAGGTGCATCGGCACATGTCCCGGCCCTTCGATCATCGTCTGGCAATCCATCTCCCAAGCGATTTTCGTTAATTCGCCGAGCGTATCGAGCTCGGCAAATTGAGCTTCGTCATTCGCATCGGCGATCGATCCCGGACGCAGGCCGTCACCTAACGAGAAGCTGACGTCGTATGTCTGCATGATCTCGCAGATCTCGCGAAATCGCGTGTAGAGAAAACTTTCTTCGTGATGTGCGAGGCACCATTTCGCCATGATCGATCCGCCGCGGCTGACGATGCCGGTCGTGCGTTTTGCGGTCATCGGAATGTACGGCAGACGAACGCCGGCGTGGATCGTGAAATAGTCGACGCCCTGTTCGGCCTGTTCGATCAAAGTGTCGCGATAAATTTCCCACGTCAGGTCTTCCGCCTTGCCATTCACTTTTTCGAGCGCCTGATAGATCGGCACCGTCCCGATCGGCACGGGCGAATTGCGCAGTATCCATTCGCGCGTCGCGTGAATATTTTTTCCGGTCGAAAGGTCCATCACCGTGTCGGCACCCCACAGCGTCGACCACTGCATCTTCTCGACCTCTTCTTCGATCGAAGATGCGATGGCGGAGTTTCCGATATTCGCGTTTATCTTGACGAGGAAGTTTCGTCCGATGATCATCGGCTCCGATTCCGGGTGATTTATGTTATTCGGGATGATCGCACGACCGCGAGCGATCTCATCGCGGACAAATTCCGGCGTAACGAACTCGGGTATCGACGCTCCGAAAGATTGGCCGGCGTGTTGGTGATAAAGCGAGCTTCGATCGTTGTTCCGAAAGCTCCCCTCCTGGATAGGAGGGGTGGCAGCCGCTTCGGCTGACGGGGTGGTGGAGCTGGAGAATCTGATTTTTGTTTCCTCCACCACCCCGCCTCGCAGAGCCTCGGCACCCCTCCTATCCAGGAGGGGAGTTCTGTCAGCAGCAGCATCTTGAAGTCGCTCGAAAGCGATCTGCCGTCCGAGATTTTCGCGGATCGCGACGTATTCCATCTCGGGTGTGATGATTCCCTGTCGCGCGTAGTGCATTTGGGTGACGCAGGCTACGGATTTTGCACGCAGCGGAGCGCTCCTTACATGGAACGCCGCCATCCT
This sequence comes from Pyrinomonadaceae bacterium, assembly GCA_041745575.1. Taxonomy (GTDB): domain Bacteria; phylum Acidobacteriota; class Blastocatellia; order Pyrinomonadales; family Pyrinomonadaceae; genus OLB17. The sequence goes on along the minus strand of JBGTIQ010000065.1, from coordinate 10,995 downwards.
GGCGGCTTCATCTGCCGGCAAGATGCCGGCGTTCCCTTCGTATTCCTCGACATCACCGCGAGCGACTATCCAATCGCGCCGAAGCGCAGGCAGCCCTTCGCGGACATCGCACTTCGTATCAGGATCGGTCCACACACCGCTCGTATCGTAAACGCGCACCGGCGCGTTCTCCTCTAAATTGCCGTTGAAATCTTTTGATGGCGACAGTGATATCTCGCGGAATGGAACTCTCAGCCCGTTCGACTCGATGTAGGTCTTTGTAGATGCCGGCAGCCGATTGTCGCCATTTTGGATTTTGGATTTTGGATTTTGGATTGGCTCTTCCGCTTCTGACGACTGACCACTGACCACTGACAACTGCTCTTCTGACAACTGACCACTGACAACTGATAACTGTTCTTTCATAGTTTTTCTCCCTTCGTCGGTATTATCCGCATCAGGTTCCAGGAGTCGTGCGGAACCCGCACCTCTCAGCTTCTTGATCGAAGCTCCTCCGAAAACTTTGTTGCACCTTAATCTTATACTCGTTAGCCGCGATTGTTAACCGTCGTTCATGGAAGAATCTGCTTTTATTCTCCGCCGTGGCATCCCCATTGCGTTAAGATTCTTTCCACGGATTCGTTTTGACGCGATTCGCTACACTTTTCTGGTTAGGAGGTTTTATGGCACGCTGCGAGGTTTGCGGTAACGATTATCATTTGGCGTTTCAGGTAGTCACGGCGGGTGACGAACGGCATGTCTTCGATTGCTTTGAGTGCGCGATCCACATGCTGGCACCGGCATGTGCTCACTGCGGGTGCAAGGTCATCGGACACGGCATCGAGGCCGACGGAATTTTTTATTGCTGTGCGAATTGCTCAAGGCAGGAAGGCGTAACCGGAGCGGTGGATCATGTCCGCGAATGACCGTCGCGCCGCGGGGTGGTAATATTCACAGCGCCAGTTTTATGAACGTATTCTTATTATCGGCGATATTTATGACGGCCACGCTCGGCTGGTGCGGCAGCCCGCCCGCGGGCGCATCCGCCGATCAGACCTTCGCAACGGAAGACGGACAATCCCGCTTTCGCGTCGAGATGGTCGCCGGCGGGCTTGAGGTTCCGTGGGGGATCGCTTTTCTGCCAAATAAGGATCTCCTCGTGACCGAACGGCGGGGCCGTGTTCGCATCATTCAGAACGGGCAGCTACGCGTCGAACCGATCTTCGTCGTTCCGGATGTCGAGCCGTCGAGCGAGAGCGGGTTGATGGACGTCTCAATTCATCCCAACTTTTCGACGAACGGTTTTGTTTACCTTGCATACGCGTACAACAAGGACGGCAAACGCGTAAAGGTCGTCCGCTATAAATTCGACGGATCGAAGTTCACAGATCCTAAGATCATCGTCGAGAACATCCCATCCGCACCAAACCATGCCGGGACACGGGCACGATTCGGTCCCGATGGAAAACTTTATGTCACGACAGGTGATGCGACGGATTGGAATCTCGCCCAGGACAACAATTCGATTGCCGGAAAGACTCTTCGTCTGAATGACGACGGCACTGTACCGAGCGACAATCCTTTTGTCGGCAAGGCGGGTTATCGTCCCGAGATCTTTTCGACCGGGCATCGAAATGCTCAGGGGCTGGCGTGGCAGCCAGGCTCTGGATTGATGTTCCAAACCGAGCACGGCCCGAGTGGATTTGAAGGGCGTGGCGGCGGAGCGGATGAAGTGAACATTGTCGAGCGCGGAAAGAATTACGGCTGGCCGACGATCTACGGAAATCGAACGCAAGCCGGGCTTGAATCGCCGCTGTTGGAATATTCTCCGGCGTGTGCTCCGGCGAGCGGAGCGTTCTACAATGCGGATGCGTTCCCTGCTTTCAAGGGCAATTTCTTTTTTGGTTGTTTGCGCGGTACGCGGATAATCCGCGTTGTCTTGGACGGGCGACGCGTCGTCAGTCAGGAAGGTATTCTGAGCGGCGCTTACGGCCGCATCCGCGAAGTCGCGATGGGACCCGACGGCTACATCTATTTCTCGACCTCAAACCGCGACGGCCGCGGGAGTGCGGCGAAAGAAGATGATCGAATCATGCGGATCGTGCCGGTGAAGTGAATGGTGAATCGTTCTAATCGCATGTTAACGGGCTCCGCCCCCCCGATGAGCGGAAAGGCTTAGCCTTTCCGTGCGATACAAATACGTCTCGCGGCTACGCCGCCATTGTCCGGAGGCGTAGCCTCTGGGAATTAGTTGCCAGCTTACGGAAAGGCGAAGCCTTTCCGCTCATCGGGCGGCACAGCCGCGGAGCTATCGGAGGGAACAGTATTGAATTTCCTTCGGTTGCTCACTCTGCTTCCAACATCCTTTTCGCCTCGGCGAGTTCTGCTTGATGCTCCGCCGTTACGGTGGGATAACTCAGTTTCAGGGATTCGAGTTTTCTTACGATCACTTCCGATACGGCCAGCCGGGTAAACCATTTCTTGTCGGCTGGGATTATGTACCACGGGGCGGCTTCGGTCGAAGTATTCGCGATCGCATCGGTGTACGCATTCATGTAATCGTCCCAGTGCCCGCGTTCCCTGACGTCGCCCATTGAAAACTTCCAGTTCTTTTCTTTCTCGTCGATGCGTGAGAGAAAGCGCTGCTTTTGTTCTTCCTTCGAGACGTGGAGAAAGAATTTCAGGATGTGAGTTCCGTTTGCGACGAGTGTTGATTCGAAATTGCGGATCTGCTCAAAACGCATCTTCCAAATGTCGGGGTCGTTTTTGATCTCATCCGGGAGATGCTGACCCTGCAATATCTGCGGATGGACGCGGACGATGAGCACTTCTTCGTAATGCGAGCGGTTGAATATGCCGATCTTTCCCCGTTCGGGAACATTCTTCGCACATCGCCAGAGAAAATCGTGCGAGAGCTCTTCGTCGGATGGCTGCTTGAATGACACGACGTGACAACCTTGAGGGTTGACGCCGCTCATGACGTGCTCGATCGCTCCGTCCTTACCGGCCGCGTCCATCGCCTGAAAGATTATCAGCAGCGATCGCTTGTCCTCGGCGTACAAAACATTCTGCAGCTCGCGGAGCCTCTCGACGTTTTGTTCAAGGTCTTTCACCGCCTCTTTTTTGTCTGTATAATCGCCCGTGAAATCGGTCGGGTGATTATTAAGATCGAGGTTCTTGCCCTCGGGAACGCGGAACATTTCGGTGTTCATGGATAGGAAGGATAACACCGATCTATAATAACTGCCGCTGTTAACCGCAGATGCCGCGGATGACGCAGATGGGACGGATAAAGCCTATTCACGGATGATCACCACGAGTTTATATTCGTTGTTCGCAAGCGCAGTTAACCGCAGATGACACAGATGGAGCGGATAAAACAGGATCATTTTTTAGCATTAATCTGCGTTATCCGCGTCATCCGCGGTTAAAGCTCTTTAGCACGATGGCGCCTGATTCTTTTTCGATAAGCCAACGTGCTAGGATATTTTGAAGCCCTTATGAACATTGGGATCACAGTCTATCCAACATACGGCGGCAGCGGCATTGTCGGCTCCGAGCTTGGACGCGACCTTGCCGAGCGCGGTCACAACGTGCACTTTATCTCGTCGGTCCTGCCGACGCGGCTCACGGAGCTCAACGACCGAATTCATTTTCACGAGGTCGAGATGATGTCGTACCCGCTGTTCGAGCATCAGCCGTACGATCTGGCGCTCGCGACGAAGATGGCGACGGTCGCCCGTGCGGAGAAGCTCGATTTGCTGCACGTACACTATGCGATCCCGCACTCGATCAGCGCGATCCTCGCACGCGAATCGATCAAACAGAAGCGCTATGTTCCGGTCATCACAACGTTGCACGGTACGGACATCACGTTGGTCGGTGCCGACAGATCGTATCTGCCGATCACTCGTTACGGTCTGCAGCAATCGGACGGAGTGACGGCGGTCTCGAAATTCCTGAAACAGGCGACGATCGAGACATTCGATTTTGACGAGATAGAGGTCATCCCGAATTTTATTTGCGGGTGTCATTACAAACGCCAGCCCGACTCGCCGCTCCGCGACGAGCTTGCGCCGAATGGTGAGAAGCTGCTTGTTCACGTTTCAAATTTTCGTGCTGTGAAACGTCCAGTTGATTGCGTAGAAATTCTTGCAAAGGTTCGTGAGAAGGGCGCGAATGCTCGGCTCATCATGGTCGGCGACGGCCCCGAGCGATCGGCAGCGTATTACCGCGCAGAGCAGTTGAATCTCAACGGCAACATCACGTTTGTCGGAAAGCAGGCGAACATCGCGGACTATCTCGGTGTGGCGGATGTCTTTCTATTGCCGTCCGAGCTCGAATCGTTTGGCCTCGCGGCGCTCGAAGCCCAGGCGTGTGAAGTCCCGGTGATCGCAACACGAATCGGCGGAATTCCCGAGGTTGTTGCCGAAGGCGAGACGGGTTATCTCAGCGATATCGGCGACGTCGCAAAGATGAGTGAAGACACGCTTCGCCTGCTCGGCGACGAAGGTCTTCGAAGGGCGTTCGGCGAAAAAGGCCGTGAGTTGGCGATACAGAGGTACGGTTCCGATAAGATAATTCCGCAGTACATCGCGTTTTATGAACAGGTCGTGAACAGCGCGAAGCAATTAGCAGTAAGCAGTAAGCAATAAGCCAGCGGCAGATCAGCCCTTGAACCTGACTAACAGTTTACGAACTCATTGGTAAGCAATTACTCTGCTGCCTATTACTTATTGCTTACTGCTTACTGCTTACCGCTTATTGCTCATTGCTCATTGCTCATTGCTCATTGCTTATTGCTTATTGCTGAATGCTCAAACGCTACATGCACAAGCGCGAACGCCACTTCGCGATGCTCAACGACAATCGCGTCGTGCGCCCGTTCGAGTGGGGGACGGAATTCATCGGCCATGAGCGCGACGCCGGAGATCCGCACGAGATATTCAAGAGTTTCTCTGCTAAGACGATCGCGAATAGCGATGAGTATTTTTCGATTCCGAAAAGTTTTGATTTCACCTTAGGAAGTTTGCCGCACAGGTCAGAACCGGGAGCGGTAGCGACCGGGTCACCCACGGGATTCGAGGCAACTAGGGGAGGCCCGGTCGCTACCGCTCGCGGTTCTGACAAGAAGCCACCCGCTACCGCTCCCGGTTCTGACAAGAGCGCTCCGCAAATTCTCACCTGGACCAGCACAGTCACAACTCCTTCACCGGAAAACAACACGGCATACGCGACATATTTTCCTCACGAAAATCACAGAGCCGCGGTCATCATTCTGCCGCATTGGAATGCGAAAGCCGGGACCTATTTCGACCTCTGCAAGTTCTTCAACAAGGTCGGCCACTCGGCCATGCGGCTGACGCTTCCATATCACGAAGAGCGGATGCCACCCGAGCTGGAACGCGCTGACTATTTAGTTGCGCCGAATGTCGGGCGCTCGCTGCAATCGATCCGGCAATCGGTTGCCGATACTCGAGCGTGCGTCAAGTGGCTAAAAGAGCAGGGCTACGAGAAAGTTGGGATCGTTGGAACGAGCATCGGTTCGTGCGTCGCATTTCTCGCGCTCGTGCACGATCCGGCGATCGATGCGGCCGTGTTCAATCATGTCTCGGGTTATATGGCCGACGTCGTCTGGCACGGACTTTCGACGTATCACGTCCGCGACGGCTTTGGCGACAATCTCGAGCTCGACGAGTTACGTGAATATTGGTTGCCCGTCTCGCCGATGGCATACATGGAAAAACTCGCGGCGCAGACCCCTCGGCCGCAGCGGTACATTTACACACTCTATGACCTCAGTTTTCCGGTCGATCTAACCCGCGACACAATGCGTGCTCTTCGGCGGCATAAGATCAAGCACAGCAAGGCGGCCATTCCCTGCGGTCATTACACGCTCGGTGAAAAACCGTGGGTGTATCTGGATGGGTATAAGATCATCAAGTTTTTGCATAAACACCTGCGGTGATTTGAAATTTGAAATTTGAAATTTGAGATACCTTTGCGACCTTGCGGGAAACATAAATCTAGGCCGTCGAAAGCTTAGTTCCCGCAAAGTCGCAAAGCCGCAAGGAGATCGCAAATAGCAATTCGAAAATCGAAAATCGATAATTCAACACCCTTCGACAAACTCCTCGGTTCCCGCTCACATCAAACCAGTGCTAAACTTTTCTTCGTTCCACGATGAGCGTCGTGCCCACAAAACATATACAGACCGTTGACGAGGCGATTTCGCAGCTGATCTCGCGAGCGGCGGATCCGCGCGCGTTATCGGCAGAGGACGTGCGGCCGAGAATACATTCGGCGCTCGGAAAATATCTTCTGAGCGATCAGGCGAACGCAGATCGGAATACGATCAAGAAGTTCATCGATGAGATCCGCTCCGACGATCTTTGTCTCATAATCGCCTGCGAGAAAGGCGACGAGAAGGCGTGGGAATATCTGGTCTCGAATTTCGATTCGACTGTAAAATCCGCGGCGAGAAAGATCTCGCCGAACAACGAGGATGCCGAGGATCTGGCGAGCTCGATCTGGGCTGAGCTTTACGGTTTGCGGCAGGACGCCGGAGGAAACAAGAAGAGCAAGCTTGCGTATTATTCCGGGCGCGGCTCGCTCGCCGGTTGGCTTCGGGCGGTCGTCTCGCAGCTCGCGATAGACGAATATCGCAAGCAGTCGCGGTACGTTCAGATCGAGGAAACTCGCGAGTTCGAAAATCTTGCGGAAGACGCGTCGAATCACACGGGCCGCGATCTCGTCGTGCATCATGCGGACAATCCGGAAGACCTGTTGACGAATGAAAGCTCGTCACGCGATGTTTCGCTGGCGCTGAAACACGCTGTCGAATCGCTCGACTCGGAAGACAAGCTGGTGATGAAGCTCTATTATTTTGACGACCTGAAACTCAAAGAGATCGCGACGATGTTTGGTTATCACGAAGCGACGGCGAGCCGAAAGCTCGTTCGAATTCAAACCGAGATCAGGAAATCGGTCGAAAAGAAACTACGCTCGGAGCACGGATGGAGCGAAATAGAAGTAAAACATTACTTGTCCGAAACTGCGTCAAAGCTGGGTTTAAGCGTCGAGAAATTATTCGCTGTAATGCTGGTTCTTGCGGCGCTGCAAGATATAGGGATTTAGAGCGTTCCGTAAATGGGCTACGAAACCCGGGCCACCGAGCACACAGAGGATATTTGAGAAATCGATCGCGGGGGTCGCTGTTGCCGACGAACTTTCCCGTATTCGATTTTTAGAAAAACTCTGTGTCCTCTGTGGCGAAAAAGAAATGGAACTGGACTTCGACAAAGAAATAGACACGCTTCTGCGTAAGGCTCAACGCGACGGCCCGGTGCTCGTCGGCGACGTCGTGTCGTCGCGTCACCTGGATGCGGATGAGATCTCTGCGTTTGCCGAGAATGCGGTGCCCGAGAAATCGAGAGCGTTGTATTCGGCACATCTGGCGGATTGCGACCGGTGTCGAAAATTTCTTTCGAATCTTTTAGTGATGAATGCCCAGGCTGAGCCGGCGACGGCGGCGGCTGTTGCAACGGCGGCTACGGAACTAGATGTTCCGTGGTTTCGGCGATTGTTCGCCTTCCCGAACGTCGCTTATGTCATGGGTAGTCTCGTGCTCGTCTTTGCAGGATTTCTAGGTTATACGATCGTGCAGAATTCGACCGGCGATGCTGGGCTTGTTTCGCGAGCGGAGAATCCGGAAAGTACGGACCGCGGGCCGAGCTTCAACTCCGAACCTTCATACTCATCGGAAGCGAATGCAAATTCGGCGGCGAATTCGGCAGCTAATATGATGTCGACAGCCGGATCGGCGACGACGAGCTCAAATGCAAATGCGGCTCCCTCACGAAATGTGTCAGAGGCTTTAGCACCTGCGGAGACCGGGCGTCGGGACGACAAAGGTTTTCTGTTGGATGGCGCGGCTCCGGCCGACTCCAAGGCGGCAGCCGCACCTCCGGCGACGATGCGCCCGGTAATGAAAGATACACCCGCAAAGGAACGGAATGAGATGCCTAAGGCTAAAGCCGAAGAACAAATCGCCGAGGTTTCGGCTCAGGAAGCCGAGAAGTCATCGAGCAATTTGAGTTTGATGCGGCAGCAGTCGGGCGTCCCGGCACAAAGCGGCCCGATGCGGAACAACGACAGCCAATACAACCGTCAGATGGAGAACATGGACGAACGCGCAAAGAGGTCGGCTAAGCGCGATGCTAATAGTTTGTCGGGGCGACGTGTCGTCAGCGGAAAAACGTTCGAACTCAAAGATGGTGTTTGGTACGACACAAAGTATCAAAGCCGCCCCACTATCAATGTCCGCCGCGGAACTGCGGAATTTAACCGGCTCGACGCAGGCCTGCGATCGATCGCCAACTCTCTGTCCGGAACCGCCGTTATCGTCTGGGGAGCGAAGGCCTACAGGATCCAGTAGTCAGTGGCCCTTTGTCCTTTGTCCTTTGTCCTTACAACAAAACATTGTCTGCCGAATCGATAAGGCGATAGAATCGTCTTATGAAGATCGCACTCGGTTTTTGTTTTGCGTGCCTCTCCGCTTTCACCGCTCTCGCCCAGCCCGCGTGGCAGACAAGCCTCGACTCGAACATTCGTTTTTATCAGACAACTGATTTCGGAATAGTGCTCGCGGGAACCGAGCGAAGCCTCTACGCGCTCGACGGGCAGACGGGTGAACGGATCTGGAGACGCGAGACCGGCCGCATCGAGGAGACGGCGGTGACACCGGTTCCGGATACGGATGTGATCCTTTTTTCGCGCGATCTTGGAAGCAAGTCGCGACTCGAAGCCGTCGATCTCGCGAGCGGTGCAACGCTCTGGCGGAGCGAAAAAGTTAAGGGTGACGTGCTGCAACTCGCGGCCGACCCGGCGAATGATCTTCTCGCCGTCGTTTTGGTGAAGGAACCCCGCGGCGCCGCGGACGGGCGTCTGAAACGAAAACCGATCGTCCATGTTCTGCAGCTCTCGACCGGCGACGAGCTTTGGAAAAAAGAATTTGACGGCGAGATCGAGATGATGCCATCGCGATTCGGCGAAAATCTCGGTGAGATCGCTTACACACTCGACAATTATCGCGCTCCGCTGATCCTCGACGGGCGCCTGTTTCTTTTCTATGAGGGCTCGACCAGCTACGACGCGCGAAACGGAAAAGAAAAGGAACGTGAAAAATTCAAGATCAATGAGGACGGACTCGCGTTGACAGAGGCCGATCCTGTTTTCGACGACACGCGAATTTATATATCGGGCCGCGGACGCATTCGTGCCGTAAATCGCCGCACCGGTAATGTTGAGTGGAAAGCCGACGACCTCGGCAATTGCGCCGAGATGGCGCTCATCGACTCGACCCTCTTTGTAAGAACAGGCGGACAGTTTACTCGTCTAAAGGACGGCGAGACCGAGTCGAAGGGGCCGTACGGCGTTTCGGCGATCGACACGCGGAACGGAAAAACGATCTGGCGTTTCAAGGGCGCTGATAAAGGCCTGACGAATTTTGTTTTTTCGGATAGAAATACGATCTTGATTGCTGATCGGGACGACCTGATGTCTATCGATGCAAAGACCGGAAAACGCATGGAGCGCGTCGAGCACAAGATCGACAAGGCACAGTTTGTTCTGATAAACGAACGAGGTGATGCGGTGGTCGGCGGAAGAGATGAGATCGCGGCCTTCAGAATTGCGGAACGCGGAACGCGGAGTGCGGAATTCGTGAATCCTTCAGCCGAGGTCAGGAATGTAAGCTTCCGGAACTCAGAGCTCCCCTCCTGGATAGGAGGGGTGGCAGCCGCTTCGGCTGACGGGGTGGTGGACAAACAAGAATCTGATTCTTCTGATCCACCACCCCGCCTCGCAAAGCCTCGGCACCCCTCCTATCCAGGAGGGGAGTTTGATGCCGCTTCGGCTGACGGGCTGGTGGACAAACAAGAATCTGATTCTTCTGATCCACCACCCCGCCTCGCAAAGCCTCGGCACCCCTCCTATCCAGGAGGGGAGTTTTATTCACATTCCGCGTTCCGCAATCCGCATTCTGAGGTCTGGAGGGTCCGTCACAAACCGCCGTCACGCGGAGCGTTTCGCATCATCGCCGGGATCGCGCTTCGAGCGACCGCACTGTACTTTCGCTACGGTGGATTGGCAACATCCGCGATCGGCCTTGCACGCGGAGGACTGAGTCTGGCAAGTACGGCAAATTCGTTTCGCTGGTCAGGATTAAAGTCGCGTTTCGGTTCGTTGGACCTGACCACGCTTGCCAGCAATTCGGCGCGGAACCACGTCACGCGGCGAATTTATTCCTATGGCTCGTTCGGGCGTGTACCGAATGTCGCAGGCCGTATCGGCGATTTCCAGGTGATAACGCCATCGGGAATTCGCGGGCAAATCAAGGGCGCGATCGTCGATCGTGCGACGCCGTCGCGTGGCGAAGTTCGCGAGAGCGTTCTCGACCGTCTCGATCCGGTCCGACAGGTCGAAAAACTTTCGAGTTATCTTCTTCGCCGCAAACGTCTCGCAGAACTTCGGGCGAACTACATGTACTTCTACACGGATCTGCCGAAACCGTTCGACCGCCGAGGCCTCGTCGGCGTTAATGTTCACACCGGCCTCGACTCGCGTTTCGTTCTCGCGTCGGATCCGGATGCGCAATTTGTGGCGGATGAGTCGGCTGGCCTGCTTTACTCGGCCGAGGGGAATCGGCTGCAGGCGTTTGAAGTGATGGGCAGGTAGGCGGAATTTTTAGCTTGGGCTTAAGAAGAGCGGGGGCAAGCCCGCCTTCCGAACCTGCGAATGTTGTTGGCGCTTGAAGGGCTAGATCAACCGGGAATACTCAATGTTAGTGCATTCGCAGGTCCGGAAGGCGGGCTCGCCCCCATAGGCGCCAAGTTAAGGTCGTAAGCCACGGATTTCGAAGTAAGTTTCGTTCACGATCTTTATGGTCTCGGCCATTTTGCTGTGCAACAGTTTGCGTTTTCGAGGTCGTTCGCGCAGGACTTTCAATACTTCGTC
>JBGTIQ010000064.1:0-21089 GCA_041745575.1 Pyrinomonadaceae bacterium | reverse complement strand
GTCTGTCGGGTCTATCGAGTCTATCGAGTCTCGATACCCGACAGACTCGATAGACCCGACAGACTCGATAGACTTCTTCACCTTCCCTTAAAGTTCGGCTTACGTTTCTCCAAAAATGCCGAGACCCCCTCTTGTTTGTCCTCGGTCGAAAAACAGATCGCGAACAGATCGACCTCCCGCCGCAAGCCTTCATCCAGATTCGAACGCGACGCGAACTTCACCGCTTCTTTGCAAAGCTGCAGCGCGATCGGAGCCTTTTCGGCGATCTTCGCGGCAAGCTCCATCGTTTTTGATTCAAGTTCCGCCGCCGGATAGACATGATTGACGAGTCCGAATTTTAGAGCGGTTGCGGCGTCGATCATGTCGCCGGTCAGGATGATCTCCATTGCACGGCCTTCACCGATAAGACGCGTCAGACGCTGTGTTCCGCCGCCGCCGGGCATAATTCCGAGGTTGATCTCCGGTTGCGAGAAGCGGGCCGTCTCGCTGCAAATCCGCAGATCGCATGCGAGCGCGAGCTCGTTGCCACCGCCGAGACAAAAGCCATTGACCATTGCGATCGTCGGTTTCGGAAACGAGTCGATCGAATTAAAAAACGTCTTTTCGTGAAACAGGTTTCGCTGCGTGACGGGAGTTTGCCCGGCGAACTCACTGATGTCGGCACCCGCGATAAACGATTTCTCACCCGCTCCGGTGATCACCAGAACGCGGACCGAATCGTCGCGGCGAAGCTCATTGAGAGCGTCAACGCCTTCGGCGTGGACCTGCTTGTTTAGCGCGTTAAGTTTGTCGGGCCGGTTGATGGTCAAAACCGCGACTCCGTTCTCGCGTTTTTCTACGGTGATAGTTTCGTATGTCATAAAAAGGTAGGACGGACTGTTAGTCCGTCCATTTCGCTGTTGCAAAAATAATTCAGGTAATAATCGGGGACGGACTAACAGTCCGTCCTACTCCTCTATCCCTTCGACGACGTTGTCGTCAGCGATCCACGCGACAAACAGCCTTAGCCAGTTATCTTTCGATTCGATGATCGACACGCCGACACGCGACGTTCCGTAGTTCGAAGCCCCGATCCGTGCAACCTTTGCCTTGACCTCAACCGGAACGCCGTCCGGCCTATGCGAGCGGATGTAAAGTGTATCGCCTTCAACGATCTTCTGATTTAGCTGGAACAGTGCGCCGAGCGTCGATATATCGTCGGTCTCGGTCGGCTCGCTCCAGGCGGCACCATCGTCCGCGCGCCCGGAAACGACAATCGGAAGCCGGAGGGCCATCCGAAGTGCAAAGCGTTTTTCCTCAAACTGAGGCTGCATACTTGTCGGCATCTGGCGCGTTATTATGAATAGGTGTCAGTTCGAGCAAACCCAGTTTAACATCACTTCGCGAAAAAAACCTCTATGTAAGACTAGCTGCGCGGAATATTTCATGTGCGTTTCGGGATTCGAGGACTGCGGGCCTCCGGTATCGGTATTCGACTAAGTTGCAACGCGATAGTTATACTACAGACATAACGATTATTTCAAATTTTTCAAGCTTTTGGGGAGCATCGGAAGGTACATGGCAACGACAAATTTCGAGCGAAAGGTTGTGATCCTTGGTTCCGGGCCGGCAGGCCTTACGGCAGCGATCTATGCTGCACGGGCGCAACTTAACCCGTTGGTGATCGACGGCCCGCAACCGGGCGGACAGCTGACGATCACCACCGATGTCGAAAATTACCCCGGATTCGCGGAGGGCATCATGGGGCCGGCGCTGATGGAGCAGTTTCGCGAGCAAGCGGCTCGATTCGGCACCGAGATCCTCAATGTGTGGATAGACAAGGTCGATCTATCGCAGCGGCCGTTCACGCTATTTGGAAAAGAAAGCGAGGACGCCGATGAGATCACGACCGTGATCAAAGCGGATACTTTGATCATCGCGACCGGAGCATCGGCCAAGTGGCTTGGGATTCCCGGTGAGGCGCCGGTACCCGAAGGCCTCGGCGGCAACGGTGTTTCGGCGTGTGCGACATGCGACGGTTTCTTCTTCAAAGGCAAACCGATCGTCGTCGTCGGCGGTGGCGACACGGCGATGGAAGAGGCTCTCTTTTTGACGCGATTTGCGTCGAAGGTCACGCTGGCACATCGCCGCGAAGAGTTTCGCGCTTCAAAGATCATGCAGGAGCGTGTCCTTGCCCACGACAAGATCGAAGTTTTGTGGAACACCGAAGTAAAGGAAATTCTCGGATCGAAGGAAACCGGGGTCGAGAGCGTAACGCTCTTCAATAATAAGACAAACGAAACTTCGAACTTTTCGACAGAGGGAGTTTTTGTGGCGATCGGGCACCAACCGAACACGGCATTGTTCAAGGGCGTTCTCGACATGGACGAGGTCGGCTATCTGAAAACCGAGGGCCGCACGATGAAAACAAATATTCCGGGAGTATTCGCCAGTGGCGATGCACAGGATTCGTATTATCGTCAGGCGGTGACCGCCGCGGGAACCGGGTGCATGGCGGCGATCGATGCCGAAAGATTTCTGGTCGAGCACGTCATCGAGGTCGAAAAGAATACAGCAACGAACTGGTAAGCTTAGTGGTGAACTATGAACCGTGAAGTATGAGTGGTCGGCATGGCAGAGTAGTCCCTCTCATACTTCACCGTTCACCGTTCACAGTTCACAGTTCACAGTTTAGAAAACATGCCAATTTACGAGTACAAATGTAAAGACTGCGGGGAGCATTTTGAAAAACGGCAAACCCTCAGCGATGAACCACTGAGATCCTGCGAAAAATGCGGAGGCGGCCTTGAAAAACAGTGGTCCCTGTCCGGGTTTCAGTTTAAAGGAGCCGGCTGGTATGTCACCGACTACGCCGGGAAAAAGTCGGGAGCGCCCGATACTTCTACCAAAAGTGAAAAAGCTTCAGGGGGTGAATCAACGGAAAAGTCCGCTGATGCATCAAAGCCGAAGAGCGACTCCACAACGGCCGTCAAAACAGACGGCGGATCGAAGAAAGAATAGATGAAGCGTTTTGCCCAAATTGGCTTGTTACTCGCTTTGGCCGCATCTGCGGTCGGCGTTCTCGCCCAATCGCGTCACACGGCAAAGGGCGGTGATCTCGAAGGTACGCTTTTGAGCGTTACCGCATCGCGAACCGACGGAACTCCGGATGCGATCAAGATCGAGAACCTATCGCTTTACGAGAACGGCTTTGAGCAGAGGATACGAAATTTCAGCTTCGATCCTTCTCCAGCTCGGATCGTCCTTCTGGTCGACAATTCACAAACTCTCCCGGCCGATGTCGAAAGACTAAAGAAAGCGACGATGGAATTCGCGTACGAGATCTTCGACGGCGATCAGCTCTTTGTTCTGGCTTACGACGAAAAGGCCGAGATCATCCAGGAGTGGACGGACGATGCAAAAAAGATGGAGTCGGCGCTCGCAACATTTCGCAAGAAAGGCAGGCCGTTCTTATTCGACGCCCTTGGTTCGGCGGTAGATGAAGTATTGCTCCCGCTAATGCCGGGTACGCGAAAGACGGCTATCGTCATCATCGGCGACGGCGTTGATCGCGGCAGCAAGACAGCGTTTCAGAAGATCCTCGGCCGCATGCAAAACGAGAATATCACGATCTACGCGTTGCAGTTGCCCGACCGCACGGGCGGGGCGTTTCGGCGTGATCGGCCAAAGGCCGCTGCGGTTCTGACCCAACTGACCGAAGGTACCGGCGGAACGATTTACCCCATCGAAGAGGCTCAGGACGCGGCGAAAGCGATATGCGAGGAACTCCGCCACAATCGATATCTGCTCTCCTACATATCAGTCAATACATCGAGTTATGACATCCGCCGCGTCTTTCTCACCGCCGGCGAAGGCATAAGCGTCCGCACAAAGACCGCTCAACCGCCGAATGTTAAGTAAGGTTGCGACGCGGAGAAATGGTGACGCGGCGACGCGGAAGTCGATTCTCCGTGTCGCCGCGTCTAAATTTCACCGCGTCGCGCTTTCAGACCGCAACTGGAGCGGCGATCTTTCCGTGAGACTGGTAGTTTTCCAATTTCAAATTCTCAAATTCAAAATTCAAGAGTCCATCAATTCCCTTCAAACCTGACGCATTTGCAAACTCGAGTGTCGGCAGCGCAAGCGGCTCACGAGCAAACAGTTCGTTTACCTGATCGACATGATTCGAGTAAATGTGCAGATCGCCGAAGGTGT
Organism: Pyrinomonadaceae bacterium; assembly: GCA_041745575.1. GTDB lineage: Bacteria > Acidobacteriota > Blastocatellia > Pyrinomonadales > Pyrinomonadaceae > OLB17. Next base: position 16,895 of record JBGTIQ010000064.1, on the reverse strand, counting down.
GTATAAAATCCCCAACCTCTAAACCGCAGACGTGGGCGACAAGATGCGTCAGCAAGGCATAGCTCGAGATATTGAACGGCACTCCGAGAAATGCGTCCGCCGATCGTTGATACAGCTGGCAGTGCAGCGTTCTTCCGTTCTCGATCTTAAATTGAAACAGTGTGTGACAGGGCGGCAGAGCGACTTCGTCACATGTCTCCGGATTCCAGCCTGTGACGATCAGACGGCGCGAATTCGGGTTGGTTTCGATCTCGCGAATTAACCTCGCGATCTGATCTACTCCGTTCATCTGCGGATAATCGCCGCCGAACGATCGCCAAAGGTAGCCATAAACAGGCCCGAGATCGCCGGCTTCGCGTCCGAATTTCGCAGTCTGCTCGGCAGTCGCCCACTCAGCCCATATATCGACGCCGCGAGCCTGCAGATCAGCGTCGCTAGTCGATCCACTCAGGAACCAGAAAAGCTCTTCGGCAATCCATCGAAAAGGAACGCGTTTGGTCGTGACGATCGGAAATCCCTCGCGTAGATCGAACCGCGTTTGATAGCCGAACGCCGAGATAGTCCCGACACCGGTTCGATCTTCATGCCGGGTGCCCGTATCTAGGATATGTCTAAGAAGGTCGTGATATTGCCGCATCTGGGTAAGTAAATAGTAAATCAGGGAAACGGAAAGTGGAAAGTGGAAAGCGGATAACGGAAGGTTCGTATCGGCAGTTGGCGACCTGCCATTATCCACTTTCCACTTTCCACTTTCCGTTTCCCTGATTTACTATTTACTACTTATGTTGGAGGTCAGCTTTAACAGCCCGCAGTGCGGATGGATGTCGATCGGATTCGACGACGGCGTTTCCGAGTTCCATACGACGACGGCGCACGCCCCGCACGAACTGGCTCTGCCGGAACTGATGAAGATCCTGACGGCTCTGACTGATCGCAACGCCTCGCAAGCCGAACATCTTTTGAAATGGAATCGCGACCCTGAGGAATTTGATTTCCGGTTCGTACGTGACGGCGAGAATCTGCTGCTGGAAATTTACCAATATCCGACGGACGAGCGGGACCAGGCAGAACGTGAAATGGTTTTTTCGCACTCCGGACGCCTAACAGACGTGATCGAGTCTTTCGCCGAGACCTTTGAGCAACTTTACGAAGACCGTGACACCGACGAATTTGAGTTCAACTGGCGGCAGCCCTTTCCATTCGGCGAGTACGAGGACTTTAAGGCAAGGGTTGGGTCGTAACCTGATCTTAACAGCTCCGCTGGGAGCGAGATGCTGGTAACGACTGAGCGGAAAATCTCTAAGCTCCGCTAGGAGCGAGATGTCGTAACGACTGAGCAGAAAATCTCTAAGCTCCGCTAGGAGCGGGATGTTGGTAGCAACGGTGGATGATGGAATCCTTGAGCTCCGTAGGAGCGGCACCGAGATGTCGCTCCTCCGGAGCTCGACCCGGTTTAGAATACGCGTTCTACCAACATTTCGCTCCTACGGAGCGTATATATATCATCGAACGTCGAACGAATACACGTCTGGCCTGGTGTTGTAAATGAAAGAAAGACTTTTAGATCTACTCGCTTGCCCCACTTGCGGCGGGGACATATTGCTGGCCTACGCGAGCAAGTACCTTGAAAAGGAAATCCTCGAGGGTGTTCTCACGTGCCAGAAATGCTCACGAGAATACAAGGTCGTCCGCGGTGTTCCGCGTTTCGCCGATCTTGGAAAGATAGAAGAGGACAAAGCCGAGACAGCCGAAAACTTTGGCTGGCAGTGGACCCATTTCACGCAGGACGATCCGAAATACAACGAGCAGTTTTTGGGATGGCTCCAGCCGGTGAAACCGGATTTTTTTGACGGAAAGGTCGTCCTCGAAGGCGGATGCGGAAAGGGTCGGCACACGAAGCTTGCCGCCGAATGGGGTGCGAAAGAAGTTGTCGGGATCGACCTTGGCGATGGCGTCGAATCGGCGTTCGCCCTGACCCGCCACCTTCCGAACGCACACATCGTGCAATGCGATGTTTTCAAACTGCCGTTCAAGAAAGTGTTCGATTACGCATTTAGCGTCGGCGTCCTGCATCATACGCCCGATCCGAAGAAGGCATTTCTTTCGCTCGTATCGAAAGTAAAAAAGGGCGGCCACATTTCGGCGTGGGTTTACGGTGCGGAGAACAACGAGTGGATCACAAAGTACGTCGATCCGGTTCGGACGGGTTTTACGTCCAAGATCAGCCAGCCGATGTTGTTTCAACTCTCAAAGCTTCCGACGCTGAGCCTTTTCCTCACGACAAAGCTCGTCTATCGCCCGGCGAATATCGCGGCGAAACCAATCGCGAACAAGCTTTTCTATAACGACTATCTGAATCATATCGGCACCTTCGGCTGGCGAGAGCAGCACAACATCGTCTTCGATCATCTCGTCGCACCGACCGCGTTTTACATTTCAAAGGAGGATTTCGAGTCCTGGTGGCGCGATATCAAGGCCGATGATGTCGAGATCATCTGGCACAATCGAAACAGCTGGTGCGGGTTTGGAAGAGTGATTTGAACCGCTGAGACGCAAAGACGGAGAGACAATTTCTCGAGTTTCTTTGGACATTACTCGAAAAGATCCTTCGGACCGTTGCTCGTTCTTCTCTGCATCTCTCCGTCTCGGCGGTTAATAGCTTTATGAAGTTTGAGCGAAGAATCGCGAAGAAATATCAGCAGTCGATCGAGCAAGCATTCGAAGTAATGCTTGAGAAAGGCAACGACTCGCATCGAGAGGTTGCGAAGCTGATCCTCGATTCGAATATGCTCATCCGAGCCGAGCCTGTCAGCAAGGTCAACGCCTCGGGCGTCACAGGATTGATCGACTCGGGCGATACGAATGATCGAATCGAGGATGAGCGGATCAGCCTGCGTGAGGCCTTCGACGAGATCTACATTGCGATTGCCGAGGAGACGATAGACACCGGCGGGCAGCGCGGATGCGAAGGGACATTCGTCCACGAAGGCCGTCACGCATACGATTTTGCACAAACTATTGCCAGTTTCTCCGATGCCGACGTGAATCCGCTGAGCCTGTTCGATCCAACCTTGTACGAACTGGAATGGGAGGCTCACAAAACAGCTGGCGAATATATGTTGCGCGTGGCGCGCGATGAATACGTCGAAGAGGGTGTTCAGCTTTTGATCCTCGGTCGACACGCCGACGGCCGGTGCTTTCTTAACGAAGACGGGATCGGATGCCGCTTGCGCGATAATTACGGCCTGACGCTGGACGCGAATCCAGGCCCGCGAGCGAGTGAACTCCTCGGGTTAAGGCAAAGGTAGCCATCGTGAACCATTCGCTCGAATGCGCTAAACTTCTTTTGAACGCGGATCGGGCGGATAAGGCGGATGAAAGCCGGATCTCTTTTTCTGATCTGCTTTTATCCGCTTGATCCGCCCGATCCGCGTTCAAAAAACTTCCGACCACGGAATCGATCTGACACTGATATTTAGATGAGTTCCACACTTCCGCAAGAAATGCAGCAGCACACGTACGCGATCATGGATCGCGTAGAAGATTCGCATTGGTGGTTCGTCGGCCGCCGCGCGATCCTTGAAACCTTTCTTAAGCAGATAATCCAAAATCTAAAATCTAAAATCCAAAATCCAAAAATCTTGGACGTTGGCTGCGGAACCGGTGCGAATCTCGAAATGCTGTCTCAATTTGGCTCGGCCGAGGGTGTCGATGTATCCGACGATGCTCTCGAGTTTTGCCGGCTCAAAGGTTTGAAAGTTCAGAAAGGGTTAGCGGAGACGCTTCCCTACGCAGATGAAACTTTTGACGTCACCACCGCCCTCGATGTTGTTGAGCATCTTGATGACGACGTTGCCGGGCTAAGGGAAATGTTCCGCGTGACGAAACGCGGCGGCTATTCGCTGATCTTTGTTCCGGCGTTCATGTGGCTGTGGGGTGTGCAGGATGATGTTTCGAATCATCGAATCCGATACACGAAAAAACAGATCATCGAGCGCCTGGAAAAGGCCGGTTACGAAATAGAACGTGCGACCTATGCCAATTGCACATTCTTTGCACCCATTCTCGGCGGACGAACACTGATGAAATTGACGGGTATCAAACCCGAATCCGAGAACAACGTGAACGTGTCAGCATTGAACGGTGTATTCGGAAAGCTTTTTTCTGCAGAGCGATACTGGCTGAAGAAGTTCAGTTTTCCGTTCGGTGTGTCGATCGTGGTAGTTGCGCGAAAGTCGGCGTGACTTTGCCTGTGATGCTGGGTGGCTGCAAGGGTCGACCTGATTGTTGTCAGAACCGCCTGCGGTAGCGGGCGGTTGCACGAAGGTCGACCTGCTTGTTGTCAGAACCACCTGCGGTAGCGGGTGGTTTAGCGATGCCGCTCGCGCTAATGGTGTAAACTTCAACCGCCCGCTACCGCAGGCGGTTCTGACCACCCGCTGTATTTTTCACCCTGAAAGCCGTAGATTATAGAGCTTGGCAATGGACTCTAATCAAGCTAAACAACCTAACCCTGAGCTTTCGCTGTTTCTCCCTGTACTCGACGAGGAAGAGAACTTGCGGCCGATGCACGCAAAGATCGCGTCGGCTCTCAACGCTCTCGGAAAGTCGGCGGAGATTATCTACGTCGATGACGGTTCCACCGATCGTTCGTTCGCTGTTTTGAAAGAGATCGCTGCCGGCGATGATCGCGTTCGCGTGATCTCGCTGCGGCGAAATTACGGACAGACGGCTGCGATGTCCGCCGGCATCGATGCCGCCAAGGGCAACATCCTCATTCCGATGGATGCCGATCTGCAAAACGATCCGGCTGATATCGCGCGGCTGCTCGAAAAACTTGACGAAGGTTATGACGTTGTTTCGGGCTGGCGAAAAAATCGGCAGGACAAAATGATCTCGCGCAAGATCCCGTCGCAGATCGCAAACCGCGTTATTTCTTGGATCGGCGGCGTAAAGCTGCACGACTATGGATGCTCGCTCAAGGCATATCGCCGCGATGTCATCCAGGACGTGAAACTGTACGGCGAGATGCATCGATTTATACCGATCTACGCAAGCTGGGCCGGTGCACGCGTGACCGAAATTCCGGTCGATCACCACGCCCGCACGATGGGCAAATCGAAGTACGGCATTTCACGCACGATCAAGGTGATCTTCGACCTGATGACGATCAAATTCATGGCCGAGTACCACACGAAACCGATCTATGTTTTCGGGACGTTCGGAATCATCGCGTTCGTGCTCGCGACGATCGCCGGGGTTTGGGCCATCGTCCTAAAGATCTATGGAACTTCGTTCATCCTGACCCCGCTGCCAGTGATCACGGTGGTGATGCTCGCGATCTCGGTTCAGTTTTTCCTGATGGGATTATTGGCCGAGCTCCTCGTCCGCACCTATCACGAATCGCAGGACAAGACGACGTATGCGGTGAGGGAGAGGGTTGGGTTTGACGGTGAGCTGTGAACTGTGAGCTGGTAACTGAGGACTGCTGGGAACTGAGAACTGGGAACCGGGAACTGAGAACTGGGAACTGAGAACTGGGAACTGGGAACTGGAAAAAATCTTCAACCGTAGCGTGCGGAGCACGCGACCACAACTTTAGCTACACACGCAGCGAAGCGGAGTGTGTAGTACAGAACGCAAAGGGGAATGAGCGTGTGAAACACGCGTCCATCATGTCGCGTGTTTCACACGCTCGTTAACATCGGCGACGGTACCCCACGCTTCGCTTCGCTACACGTGGGGCTAAAGCTATGGCCGCCTGCGTTGCAGGCTAAGAACGGTCGCATCCAAAACCGAGTGATTCCCGACAACTTGTCGAGAAGTCTAGTCACGCTCACTTTTATGTGTGGTATCACAGGTTGGCTCAACCTCAACACAACTGAATCCAACCACAACGCTGAGGCGGTGCTCCACTCAATGTGCGAGACGATCATTCATCGGGGGCCGGATTCCGAAGGTTTGTGGATCGATGACCGTGCGGCGCTTGGGATGCGCCGGCTCTCGATCATCGATCTCAAGACCGGCGATCAGCCGGTTTTTAGTTGTGACCGCTCGGTCATCGTGATGATGAACGGCGAGCTCTACAACTATCGCGAGGTCCGCGCGGAGCTGGAGAATAAAGGCCACAAGTTCACTACCAATTCCGATACGGAAATCCTCCCGCATCTCTACGAGGAATACGGCGACGCATTGGTCGACCACGTAAACGGCATGTTCGCGTTCTCGTTATGGGACACGCGTGCGAAAAAGCTGATCATCGCCCGCGATCGCTTTGGCGAGAAGCCGCTTTATTATGGCGTGGTTGAAGGGAAATTGATCTGGGCGTCGGAGCCGAAGGCTCTGCTTGCGCATCCGGCGGTCAATCCTGAGCTCGATCTCAACGCGCTGCGGCATTTCGTCTCGTTCGATTACGTCCCGGCGCCGATGTCGATCTATAAGGGCGTGAGCAAACTTCCCGCGGCGCACATGCTCGTCGTCGAAAATGGTGAGGCTCGAGTGCGGCGATACTGGGATCTAAACTGGACGACAAACTTTAGTTTGTCGCAACAGTCGAACGGATCCGATTATGCCGCAAACTTAAGTTTGCGATCCGCAGCCGACGAGCTTCGCGATCTTCTTTCCGACGCTGTCCGCATGCGGCTTGTCTCGGATGTCCCGCTCGGCATTCTTCTCTCCGGCGGGATCGATTCCTCGACGGTCGCTGCGTTCGCTACGCAACACGCGACCGAGCGTGTAAAAACCTTCTCGATCGGTTTCGAGGAAGATTCGTTCGACGAATCGAAATACGCACGGCAGGTCGCGAAACATCTCAATACCGAGCATTACGAAGACAAGCTTAGTGCAACGACGGCGGGCGATTTGATCAGCGAGATCGGGACGTGGCTCGATGAGCCGATGTCCGACGGTTCGTTGATACCGACGTATCTGCTCGCGCAATTCGTTCGCAAGCACGTAACCGTTGCGCTCGGGGGCGACGGGGGAGACGAGCTTTTCGCCGGCTATCCGATGTATTACGCCCACGGCGTCGCCGCGAAATACAACGCGATCCCGGCGTTTATCCGATCGGGGTTGATCGAACCCGTCGTCAACGCTCTTCCTGTCTCGACGAACAACCTTTCGTTCGACTACAAGGCAAAACGCTTTATTCGGGCGGCGAAGTTTGATGATGTAGAGCGGCATCATTCGTGGTTCGGGTCTTTTTCGGCCGATCAACACGAAAAACTTTTCACGCGCGCCGTTCTCGCCGTGACCGATGCAGACATTTATCGCGGCGTGCGCGATCTTGTCGATGCATCCGATGCAAAGAACGTCATCGAGCGTATGCAGTACGCCGATGTCAACTACTATCTCGCCGAAGATATTCTGACCAAGGTCGACCGCGCGGCGATGGCCGTTTCCCTGGAAACACGTGCGCCGTTTCTCGATCCACGAGTCGGACAGTTTGCGGCGTCGATTCCGGTCGAATACAAACTCGAAGGAAAGATCGGAAAGGTAATTCTAAAGGAGGCGATGAAAGACATGCTGCCGCGCGATATCCTTCATCGGCCGAAGAAAGGATTCGGCATTCCGATCGCGGAATGGTTGAAGGGGCGTCTGAATTCGCTGATGCACGATCTACTTGCACCGGACAGGTTGAAGTCACAGGGATTGTTTGACGCGGATTACGTCGCGAGACTTATCCGTGAACATGAAACCGGAGCCGCGTCACATCACAAAGAACTCTGGACGCTGCTGGTTTTTGAGTTGTGGCTGGACAACTACCTCGCCGTGTAGCGATGGTATTTTTGAACGCGGATCGGGCGGATTAGGCGGATTAGAACGGATCTGAAGAATCTTTTTAGCGGGTTTGCTTGATCCGCACAAATCCGCCTAATCCGCCCGATCCGCGTTCAAAACAACGCCTGGACCCTAGGCTGTCATTTTCAAACGACAATCGATTCCGCTATCATTCTCGGTATATGAAAAATCTATATCCGGAGATCGAGCCGTTCGATTCGGGGATGTTGAAAGTCTCCGATATTCACGAGATCTATTACGAACGCGTCGGCAATCCCGATGGCATTCCGGTCGTTTTCCTTCATGGCGGCCCGGGTGGCGGATTGATCCCGATGTATCGGCAGTTCTTCGATCCGGAGGCGTATCATGTTGTGCTCTTCGATCAGCGCGGCTCCGGAAAATCCAAGCCGCATGCCGAGTTGAAAGAGAACACTACATGGGACCTGATCGATGATATCGAGACGCTGCGTGAAAAGTTCGGCATTGAGAAATGGCATGTTTTTGGCGGATCGTGGGGTAGTACGCTGAGCCTTGCATACGGCGTGACGCACCCCGATCGATGTCTCGGCCTGATCCTTCGCGGGATCTTTCTTACGAGGAAAAAAGAATTGCAGTGGTTTTATCAATACGGAGCGTCGGAGATCTTTCCAGACTTTTGGGAGCGCTATCGCGACGAGATCCCGGAGGACGAACGTCACGATCTGATCACCGCCTATCACAAGCGTTTGACGAGCGACGACGAGCCGACGCGTCTATCCGCGGCCCGCGCGTGGAGCGTTTGGGAAGGGTCTACGTCGAAACTTCATCCGGACAAGGACCTGATGGACCACTGGGAAGGTGAGCATGAAGCGTTAAGTTTGGCGCGGATCGAGTGTCATTACTTCGTCAACAACTCGTTTTTTCCGAGTGAGAATTATCTCCTCGAAAATGTCGATAAGATCCGCAATATCCCGACCGTGATCGTTCAGGGAAGGTACGATGTCGTCTGCCCGATCACATCCGCGTGGGAGCTGCACCGTGCATTTCCCGAAGCGGAATTCGTCGTCGTGCCCGACGCCGGCCACTCGGTTTCCGAGAAAGGCATCACGTCGGCGCTGGTCGACGCGATGGACCGGTTCAAATCGAAGTCGGTTTCTGCGTGATTCTAAGGGAATTTAGCGGTATTATGTAGCCGTCGTCATAGACGGTAGCGTCTAAGAAGCCGAAGGTAAAAATTATGGGTAGTTTTGGAACAACAGAAATTATTTTAGTCGTGGCAGTCTTGTTTCTTCTGTTTGGAGCGTCGCGGCTTCCTCAGCTTGCCAAATCGCTTGGCCAGACGCGAAAGGCTTTTAAGGACGGTATGCGCGAGGCCGAGGAAGAAGAACGCGCCGAGAAGGCCCAGATATCCCCGAATTCTCCAGCTCCGCAGGTTTCCGCTATGAACGACGAAGCGGTACAGGAAGAAATGCAGCGCCGGGCTGAGGCGGAGCAATCTTCTTAAGTAGAAAGTGAGAAAGGTGAGAAGGTGAGAAGGTGAGAGCGTACGGATTCTCTCACTTTCTCGCCTTCTCACTTTCTCACTTTTCTCCGATCAGCAAAGTTACCTTTACAGTAAAGCGGAATGTGAGTGTTCCGTCCTCGGCATCTATCAGCTGGGCGAGTTTTTCATTAACTCGCTCTTTTTCTTTTTGATTGAGCGATTCCAGCCAGTCGGGCAATAGGAAATCCGAAACCAGAGGCGAGCCAATGAATTCCGCGCCATTTTCGAATTCAAAGATCTCTGTTGAGGTGTGAGTTTTAATATTCTTCAGCCCCGCCGATTCCGCAATTTCCTCAGTGCGTGAGACCGACGGTAACGCGACCACCATCTCTTCGGCAGCGGCTCCGTGTTGGCCCAGGTCCTCATTGAACAAAACTTCCCACAGCAGCGAAAAGATCTCGCCAAAGCTCCCGGCTGCCGGAAATATCACGGCGACCTTGCCACCCGTCCTAGCAACACGTACGGCCTCACCGATCAATCCAGCAACATCAGCCGGGCTGGAAAAGCTCGCGTCGGTCAAGACGGTATCGAACGAATCGTCCTCGAAGCGAATGTCAGAAAAATCGACATCAGACTTGACCGCAATACCCTTATCGCGGGCGATAGTTAGAATATGCTTGTTTTCACACGTCGCGAAAACGGCAGTCTTTTTGTCCATCCGTTCGCGCAATGCAAAGACGTGGCTGCCGGTGCCGGCGTTCACATACAGAAAATTCTCCTGCTTCGAAAAGGTCAGATGCTTGTCGACGAGATCGGTGAACCGACGCGTCCATGCTTCGTTAATGTAAAGGTCCCGCAGGAATGCGAGCTCTTTCTCCGTCTTGGCCATGTCTATATTTAATCGCAAACCGCGGTGAATGGCGAACAACGGCTTCGAGTGGGTCGGCGAGGTTTTCCAATGTAATTATGTAATTATGTAATGGATAATTAGGTAATGAATTTTCAGAGACGGGGCGTATGACAAAACACGTTCGGGAGTTATTCGATCTGACCGGCAAATCCGCCATTATTACAGGCGGATCTCGCGGAATCGGTAAGGAAATGGCCGAGGGCCTGGCCGAAGCGGGTGCCAACCTTATGCTGTGTGCCCGGCGTCCCGAATGGCTCGATGAAACCGTTAACGAGTTTCGCGCGAAAGACTTTAATGTAGTTGGAATGATTTGCGATGTTTCCAAGCCCGACGAGGTCGAGGCCGTCGTCAGCGCGACGAAACAAAAATTTGGCAGCGTCGATATTTTGATAAATAACGCGGGAATTTCGTGGGGAGCGATGCCCGAGGACATGCCGCTTGAAAGATGGCAGCAGGTCCTGGATGTGAATTTGACGGGCTGTTTCCTCTTCGCACAGGCGGCGGGACGTGAAATGCTGAAGCAAAAGCATGGCTCGATCATAAACATCGCTTCGATTGCGGGCTTGACCTCGTCGGCGAACGGCCCATTTTACTCCGGATATGTGGCGAGCAAAGCCGGGTTGATCGGTTTGACGCGTGAGCTTGCAGCAAGCTGGGGCCGGAAAGGAATTCGCGTGAATGCGATCGCACCCGGATTTTTCCATTCGCGAATGGCCGATGCCGTTATAGACTTGTACGAACGGACGATTCAGGAAAACAACGTCATCCCGCGAATTGGCGAAGAGGGTGAGTTAAAAGGCACAGTTGTTTTTCTCGCGTCTGATGCCTCGAGCTACATTACCGGACAGACTATCGCCGTCGATGGCGGAATGACAGTTTGATTTTGGATTTTGGATTTTGGATTTTGGATTGAATCCGAGGATTAGTATTGGGACTTGGGACTTGGGACTTGGGACTTGGGACTTGGGACTTGGGACTTGGGACTTGGGACTTGGGACTTAGGACTTGGGACTTAGTTAGATGGAACTTACTCCGCAACTTTCAACTTTTTCCGTGCTGGTGATCGGCTTCGTGCTGGGACTGCAGCACGCCGTCGAGGCTGATCATCTCGCCGCCGTTTCGACGATCGTCAGCGAGAAAAAGAATCTCTGGATGGCATCGCTCGTCGGAGGGATGTGGGGCATCGGTCACACGATCTCGCTCTTCGCCGTCGGCGCCCTCGTGATTTTTCTCAAACTTCAGATCTCTGATTCGGTCGAAACCAGGCTCGAGGCTATCGTCGGCGGAATGCTCGTGCTGCTCGGTATTAATGCATTGCGAAAACTGCTGACTGCGGAAACTATCCACGTCCACACTCACGAACACGGAGCTCGCGAGCACGTCCATATTCACACACACAAAACCGAACAGGCCGAAGCCTCGCATCACCGATTTAGTGCGCGTTCGATCGTGATCGGAATGGTGCACGGCCTTGCCGGAAGCGCCGCCCTGATGCTTCTGGTAGTTCCGACGATTCCCTCACCGCTTCTGGCGTTGGTTTACATCTTGATTTTTGGGATCGGATCGATCGGCGGAATGATGGCGATGAGTTTTCTTGTCGGCCTGCCGCTCCATTTTACGGCGACACGGTTCGCGTTTCTGAACAAAGGAATCCGTCTCGCCTCGGGGGTTTTCAGTTTCGGGTTGGGGATGTGGATCGTTTACGAAAAGCTGCTTGTTAGCTGAATTGGCTGAAGAAGATTTGCCCGCGAAATACGCGAAAGGACGCGAAAAGGAGACTTCTTTTTTCGCGTCTTTTCGCGTATTTCGCGGGCAGATATATTCTACGACAACGAATGTGCCGAACGCTGCCTGTTAGCTGAAGAAGAATTCCAGATCCTTTTTTCATGTCTTTTCGCGTATTTCGCGGGCAGACTTACTTTACGAAAACAAATTCACCAAACTTTTCCGGAACGTGAAACTGCGGCTCTTTGGTCATAGTGGGTGACCACGCGAGATATCCGCGGGTGTCGCCTGAACCTACCGCCCGAAACAGATTCCCAAGCCATACATCCCCGTATTTAGGCATCCCGCCGAAGGCCGACCACGGAAGTTTCATCGCCATCGTCACCTCGCCGGGCTCGATCATTGCGAACGTCTCCATTCCGGATATGTATTCCCAATCTCTCGGTTCGTCCTTCATCCAATCGACGACGAGGTCGAGCCATTCGCCCGTCGGTGCGATCTCGAATTCATAATATCGCCGCCGATTGCGGCCGTCGGGTGCGATGAACAATTCACACACATCACGTTCCCACAGCCGCATTGTTTTCTTCTCGAGATCAGGGTTGTCACTAACGACCAAGGGCTCGGCCTGCGCCGCCTCAAACCGCACATACAGCGCCGATGCGGACCACAGCATCCGCACAGCGAATCTCCGTCCTTTCGCCGCTTCATTTCCGTTCCAGTCGGTCGCGATCTTTACCTCATCGGCGTCTTTCCAGGTGGAATTGTTGAGATCTCCGATCGGAAAGTCGGAAGCGGTGAGGTGGATTTGGATTCCAGGGATCTTCATTACCGGCATTTCAATCTCGAACAGTTCCGGACATCCCAGGGCCGTTAGCCCTGGCTAAAGTACGCCGCACCGTTGGTGCCTAAACGCTAGACCGCGTACTTGCTCAAGGCGCCGTCACGTCCCGGTATTGAGTACCGTCTTAAACGCCATCTTCGCGAGCTTCCATGTCCGGTTCCAGTCGATCTTGCCTTCTTCGTCACGGCCCATAAGTTTGCTGACGAACATGCGGCGGAAATCTTTGCCTTCGCGACGAAGCATAAACTCCTTCGCGTATGGTTTGGCTGTCTCGAAGAAATTAAATTCAGGATCGGTGATGATCCCGATACCCTCAAGCGTCATCAGAGCACGCATGATGTACGTGAAGTTCGACGGCAGGCGGAACGGATAGTCGTACATGACATCCGCGAGGTCGTACGTCAGCTCCTTGAAATTTACATCTTTGAGCTTCAGATTGAGATGAAACTCGAACATCTTTTCGACGACCGGTTTCACGATGCTCGGGTTCGTCCCCGGCTTTAGGAAGTCGAGATCGATCAGGTCCTGTGCGATGCCGGCCGGATCTTTTCCGACGACGTGGAAAAACGCGTCGATCATCTTCGCCTGCAGTTCGGGCGTGATACGGCCGACCATACCAAAATCGAAAAACGCGAGACGGCCATCGGGCATCACGAGAAGATTTCCCGGATGCGGATCGGCGTGGAAAAATCCGTCTTCGAGTAATTGTTTGAGATACGTCTTAATAAGCAACCGGTTCACCTTTGCGGGTGAGATGCCGAGACGCTCCTGCTCTTCGAGATCGGTCACCTTGGTTCCGTGGATGAAGTCCATCGTCAGGACTTTGCGGGTCGTCGCCCGCCAATGAATTTTCGGAACGTGTATGTTCGACCAGCTTTCAAAACTCTCGCGGAAACGCTCGGCGTTGTGGCCCTCAGCCGCGTAATCCATCTCTTCGTGGATCGTCTGATTAAATTCGCGAAGCATCCCCGACCAGTCGGCGTTTTCGTTTAGCTGCGGAAACCGCTCGGCAAAATTCGCGACCTTGTTAAGGATCTCGAGATCGCCTTTGATCGTCGCCTCGAGATTCGGTCGCTGGACCTTTACCGCGACTTCTTCGCCGGTATGCAATCGCGCACGATAAACCTGGCCGAGCGACGCCGCCGCGACAGGCTCAAGCTCAAACTCGGCATACACTTCATTGATCTTTCGACCCAGTTCTTTCTCGATCCGCGCAAACGCTATCTCATTCGGAAATGGGGGAACCTGGTCCTGCAATTCGCCGAGAGCTTTTACAAACGGCAGCGGCAGAAGGTCGGCACGCGTTCCCATCGACTGCCCGATCTTGATAAACGTCGGCCCGAGCTCGATCAGCTTGTCCTTTAGCCAGACGGCTTGCCGTTCCTGATTCGCTTCCTTATTCGTCTCGCCGCCGATGACGATCAGCCGGAGCATCGACAGAAAGCCGTGCATAAACCACAGCCGGACGCCATACAGCTTCTCGCCGTAATAGGCGAGACGCGTTAGTCTCGCGGCGGTCTTCATACGCTCTTTCGCATGACGCAGATGGGCCTTTCGATGGATCTCGTACTGATCGAGATACAGATACAGGGCGAGTTTCCCGATCACCGCCGATACGTGCAGGATCCGCATATAACCGCGGATGCCCGTGTAACGCTTCTCGACATCGGCTTCTTTCGACGCCAGAAACTTCTCTTCGGCGATCAGTTGTTCATTGGTAACGAGTTTCGCGATCGGCAGCTCTCGCGTCGGGACCATTGCGTGATCGCCGTTGCCGACCGGTCGATCAACCTTCGATTCGAGTACCGCTAACTTGTTCGAAATATTTTCCATTCTTAGATCTACTTCGTCGCCCAAACCAGGTTCGATGCTAAAGCCGTCGCTTCTTTTGCTTCATAAGATCTCGAGCATATTCCGTACGCCCTCGGTCCGAAAATAGTTCAGGGCCCGGAGCGAGTCTTTCTCGATCTGAGCTTTCAGTTCATCGATACCGTTGAATTTTCGTTCGTCGCGTATGCGGTGCAGAAAACGCACACGCAACACATCGCCGTAAAGATCGCCGTCGAAATCGAAAAGATAAGTTTCGATCGACGGTTCGCTGTCGTTCTCAAACGTCGGGCGTACACCGATGTTGGTAATGCTTCGCCGCCATGTGCCCTCGACAAGTGTTGCCGATGCGTAGACGCCGAACTTCGGGATGACACGGTTGCGCGGTTTGAGATTCGCGGTCGGAAAACCGATCGTATGGCCGCGGCGATTACCTCGAATGATGACTCCTTCGACACCGTACGGCCGACCGAGCATTCGCCGCGCGAGATTGATGCGGCCGGCCGCGAGCAGCTCGCGAATTTTCGATGAGCTGATACGATTTCCGCGAAGACGAACTTCGTCAACCTCATCGGCAAAGAAACCGAGCTCTGTGCTCATCCTGCGCAACAGATCGATGTTCCCGCCGCGGTCCTTACCGAACGCAAATCCTTTGCCGAGATAAACTTCCTTCGCCTGAAGACGGTCGTGCACGATCTCGCGGAGAAACTCTTCGGCCGGGCTCGCGGCAAACTCGCGATCGAATTTCATGACGATCGCCTGTTCGATGCCGAGCACTTCGAAATTCGCGAGACGTTGATCGAGAGTTTGCAACAGCGGCGGAGCAGAATCGGGGTGAAGCACGGCACGCGGATGTGGATCGAAAGTGATCGCCGTCGCCTGTGAGCCGGTGGCCGCGGCGCGTTCGACGACCGTTCGCATTATCTTTTGATGACCGAGATGAAGCCCGTCGAAAACGCCCAACGTCAGCACCGTAGGACGGAGGATATTCGCGTTCTCGGTGCCGTGGAAAATTTTCATGGCCAAGGTAGTAATTTACCTGTCGAGTCTAATTTCTACAATTCGGTCACTTTGCGAACTCGGGTGCCGGCCGTACGGTGCATAAGCCCGCACGTTAGTAAGGGCGATATGCTCAAGCGGGTGCAGCGTCGGTTGCTCAACTTTGAGCATATCGCCCTCGCCTACGCTCAGGCTTGTGCATCTTGCCCGCCGGCCGTACGGTACAAAAGCCCGCACGCAAGTAAGGGCGATATGCTCAAGTGGGTGCAGCGTTTTTTGCTCAATGTTGACCATATCGCCCTCGCTTACGCTTGGGCTTTTGCACCTTGTCGCCAAGTCGCAAGGTACCCTAATCCCCCAGATGCTTTCCCGGGGTCAAATAATTCCGAACATAATCCGCGACAGCCTCGGCAAGCGGCGTTGTATCAGCCGTGAATCCGGCGTCGCGAATGCGCGTGAGATCTGCTTGCGTGTGATATTGGTACCGGTCCCGGAGATTTTCGGGCATGTCGATGAACTCGACTTTCTTTGGTCGCTCGAGCGCACTGAAGATGGAATCGGCGAGAGCATTCCACGTATTAGCGCTGCCCGACCCGACATTAAATAGCCCTCCGGTTTTGTTTTCCATAAAGTGCAGCGTCATCTCGACTGCGTCCTTTACATAAACAAAATCGCGGCCAAATTCGCCGTCGGGGTAATCGGGATTGTGACTCTTAAAGAGCTGGAGTTTCCCGGTGGAGTTGATCTGGTCAAACGCCTTGTTCACAAGCGAACGCATATCGGCCTTGTGATCTTCGTTCGGGCCGAAGACATTGAAATACTTCAGCCCGACTATGGAGTCGAACATCCCATTGCGTGCCGCGTACTGATCGAAGAGATGTTTCGAATAGCCGTAAACGTTCAGCGGGCGCAAAGCGTGAAGGTCGTCCGTTCCATCCATCATCCCGGCAGAACCATCGCCGTACGTCGCTGCCGACGACGCGTAGATGAATCGGACATCCCGCTTCAACGCCCATCGAGCCAGGTCCTGTGTGTACTGGTAATTGTTGCGGATCATGTAGTCCGCGTCGGTCTCGGTCGTCGACGAGCAAGCTCCCATGTGGATGAGAGTTTTGACATCTTTGAAGTCGTCGAGATCATCGATGAAATCATCGGCGTCGATGTAGTCGAAGAACTTTAGCGGAGCGAGATTCTTCCACTTATCCGTCTCGTCGGCCCGATCGACGATAAGGATATCGTCATGGCCAAGCTCATTGAGCCGCCATACGATCGCACTGCCAATAAATCCGGCACCGCCAGTAACGATAATTCGATTAGTCATTAAGAATATTTAGCCGCGGATTTGCGCG
>JBGTIQ010000063.1:0-29536 GCA_041745575.1 Pyrinomonadaceae bacterium | reverse complement strand
TATGAACTATGAACTATGAACTATGAACTATGAACTATGAACTATGAACTATGAACTATGAACTATGAACTATGAACTATGAACTATGAACTATGAACTATGAACTATGAACTATGAACTAGGAACTGTGAGCTGTGAACTGTGAGCTGTGAGCTGTGAGCTGCGAACTATGGACACGCTGCCAGAGGTTTCGATTCTCGAGCTGCATTTTTCACCGTTAATAGTTCACTGTTCACAGTTCATAGTTCACAGTTCATAGTTCACAGTTCATAGTTCATAGTTCACAGTTCAAAGTTCACAGTTCACAGTCAGGCTGGTTTCTCGTCTGGGAGCACGGTGTCATCGAACAGGGGCTCGACCGCCTTTGCCCGGGCCGCCCGCAAATTCTTGAGCAGGCTCCGAACATATTGCTCGTATCTGGTCGGGACGTCATGATGGATCATCTGGAGGCGAGGGGTGAATCCGCGAAGCCCGATCTCGAGACGCTTGAAGTTATTCAGGACTTTGTGATTGTCCTTATCGCTCCGGTTCAAAAAATCGAGCATGTAGTCCATCAGCCCGTGAAACGCACCAAGCTGCGTGAACATCTCGTCGTAATTCTCCGACACATGAAATTTCTCGGCTTGCTTCAATCGCCCATCCATCAGTTCGAGAGCAAGCTTTGTTCGCCGTTTGACCTCACTTTCGGCCCCGAGCTTAGACTTTTCCTCCTGGCTGAGAAGTTTTAGCGGCGGTGGAGCAAGGTTGTCTTCGATCACCCCCTGCCCGATTGCAACAGCAGATCCGGCGAGGATAAAGATGAGCGCGGGAATTATCCGCCACAGCGAACGACGGCAAATCGGCGACGACTTTTTCAAGCGACTAACCACGCTTTTTACCTTTCCCTTCTTTTATAAGTCTTTGGACGACAGGCAGACGCAAATTAACTTTTTCGATCTCAAGTTTACTAGATTCCGGCTCGGCGAGGCGAAGAAATTGTTGATAATTCGCCGCCGCATCTGGGAACTCGGCGAGTTGGTCGTGGATGATCGCCAGAAAGTAGAACGCAATGGGCTGTTCGGGTCGATGGTCGGTTAGCCAACGGAATTCAACCTTCGCCTCGGGATAACGCTTCAGCTGAAACAGCGCCGTCGCCAGATTCGCCCGGGCAGTCGAATTCGAGGGGGCGATCGAGATCAATCTTCGGAGGACGATGACCGCTTCGTCGTAGCGCTTTGCCTGGACCAGCGCAGCGGCGTAGCCGACGACTGGCTGCACACTATTCGGGTCGACCTCAGACGCACGTCGGCAGTAATCAAGTGCCCTTGCAGGGTCGTCGACGCGAAACGCTGTGCAGAGTTTAGCGAGGGCGACAGGGTTTTTCGGGTCCGATGCGAGCTGCTTCTCTAGTAGCTCGACGTCAGTCGTTGAGCCCGCAAGAATTTGATTCCTCAAATCGACGATCTCGGCGCTGGGTCTAGCGATCGAGCTTAATAATGTCAGAGCTTCCTGCGTTTTGCCTTGGGCCAGGAATAGACGAGCCCGCAGTCCGTCCGCCGATTCCGAGTGTGGAGAGATCGCGTCGAGTCGTCGGAGAAACACCTCCGCGGAGTCCGGGTCGTGCTCGAAAAGCGCAATGTCGACGGACGTCGACAAAGCGAACTGAGACTTCGGATCAAGATCGAGAGCTCTTGCGGCGCTGGCCTTAGCATTCTTTCTATCCCCGACGGAGTTTTCGAGAGCGGCACGCGATGCCCAGATCGACGCGGTCGGATTAGCTTTCTCGGTGAGTGTCCGGAGTCTGATGAGAAGCTCATTCAAAACCTGCGGCGACGCTTTTGTCTTTAGCCGCAGCTCGGTCATGGCAGCATAAGCGGGGAAGTTGAGATCGTCGATCTCGATCGCCTGGACAAGATATTGTTCTGCCTCCGTAAAATTATTCTTTCGGACGAGAACAGCGCCGAGGCTAGCGCGAGCAAGAGACCAGTCTTCACGCAGTTCGACCGCCTGCCGAAATGCGGATTCCGCCTCGTCCAATTTTGCGAGCGACTGATACGCATTTCCGCGCTGGAGCTGAGCTTCCGGAAAATCCGGAATCAGCTTGAGCGCTTTCTCGTAGTCTTCTATCGCCGTCCGGAAATCGTTTTTCTCATGAGCATCCTGCCCTTTGTTGAATAGAGCGATTGCCTCACCGGAGAGGTCTTCGTCATCCTGCGCCAAAGTGTTTTGGTTCAGAGAAAAGACAACCAGAAGCAGGACCCACGGGAGGACCGCGTTCCGGCTACTACGAAAGACCTCATCAAAGAAGGTATAAAACATCTCACTAGGGTGAACGATGCGATGTTATCATCGCGGCTGAAAAAGTTCCGAACGGTATACCGGACTTTTCGTTGCAAACGTTTGCGTTGCTCATTTCGCGTACGATAAGATTTCGCTTTATTGGAAGTTGATCGAGCACAAAATTTTAGCTTGGAAATGATCGAAAACGAGCGGGCCATCCATACATCTTCACCAACGAAATCACCAAAGCAAAAGGAAACCGACCTGCGCCGTTTGATGCATGAAATGAAGTCGGTGTTGGTCGCGTACTCAGGTGGTGTAGATAGCTCTTACCTCGCACTCATCGCCACACAAGAGCTGACCGACAACGCCTTGTGCGTAATGGGGATTTCGGCGAGCGTTTCTGCCGTTCAAAGAGCCGAGGGAGAAAGCGTTGCTGAAGCCTTCGGCTTTAATTTCGAGACACTCGAAACGTCGGAGCTGAAGGATTCGAACTATGTCTCGAACCCGGCGAACCGCTGTTATTTTTGCAAGTCCGAGCTGTACGACAAATTGGCAGCGACCGCCGTGGAGCGAAATATGCGATTCGTCGCCGACGGCACGAATGCCGACGATGTTTTAGATCATCGGCCAGGCCGCACCGCCGCAGCCGAACGAGCCGTCCGAAGTCCGCTAGCCGAGATCGGGTTTACAAAAGAAGACATTCGCGAGCGGAGCAGGGAACACGGACTCCCGACTTGGGACCGTCCCGCGAGTCCGTGCCTCTCCTCACGTATCGCGTACGGGGTTCCGGTGACGGTGGAGCGTCTAAGCCAGGTAGAGCGCGGCGAAGCGTATTTGCGCCAT
Organism: Pyrinomonadaceae bacterium; assembly: GCA_041745575.1. Lineage (GTDB taxonomy): Bacteria > Acidobacteriota > Blastocatellia > Pyrinomonadales > Pyrinomonadaceae > OLB17. Next base: position 26,431 of record JBGTIQ010000063.1, on the reverse strand, counting down.
GAAGGCTTTCGCGAGTTTCGGGTTCGCGTTCACGGCGATCTCGCTCGTATTGAGATCGCAGCGGGTGAGATGGATCGTATCCTTAATATAGATGCGGTTGAGAAGCTCTCCTTAAAATTCAAGGCGCTGGGTTTTCGCTACGTCACCCTTGACCTCTCGGGCTTTCGGTCCGGAAATCTTAACGCTACTGTTTGATCAGCACTAATTTGGAGAATTGAATAAAGATGGCAAATCCGATGGCAGACGAAATGCGGCGTTTCAAAGGGAGCGATGAAAAAAATCCCTTCGAAGCAATGAGCGAGCGCTTTGACCGAGCCGCTCAACTACTCGGGCTGGATCCCGATCTGTACGCTGTCATGCGCGTCCCGAGCCGTGAGCTCAAGGTTTATATTCCGGTACGGATGGATACGGGTCATATACAGGTTTTCGAAGGCTTTCGCGTCCAACACAACTTCGCACGCGGGCCCGCAAAAGGCGGGATTCGTTACGCACCCGACGTCTCACTTGACGAAGTAAAGGCATTGTCGGCGTGGATGACCTGGAAGTGTGCGGTCGTGAATGTCCCATTCGGCGGCGCAAAGGGTGGCATTATCTGCAATCCTCAACAGATGTCGATCGGAGAGCTGGAGCGTATGACGCGCAGATATACGGCTGAGCTGATTGATTTCATTGGTCCCGACAAAGACGTTCCGGCCCCGGACATGAATACGAACGAGCAGACTATGGCATGGATCATGGACACTTTCTCGATGCATGCACGCCATACTGTAACGGCGGTCGTCACGGGAAAGCCGGTTGCACTCGGCGGATCGCTTGGCCGACGCGAAGCGACGGGCCGCGGAGTTCTATTCACCGCCAATGAGGCGATCAAACGATTCAAGCTGACTCCCGAGCAGACGTCGGTTGTGGTGCAAGGTTCGGGAAATGTAGGGGGAATCGGTGCCCAGTTGATGCACGAGCAGGGCTACAAGATCACGGCGATCTCGGACATCGGCAGCGGGATCTACAACTCGAAGGGTTTGGACATCCCCGCGGTTCTCGACTATCTGCAGAAAAATCGCTCGCTCGAAAATTATCCTGAGGCCGACCAGGTGGGAAACAAGGAGCTTCTTGAGATCGAGTGCGACGTCTTAGCACCGTGTGCAACCGAGAACCAGATCACGTCTGAGAACGCCGACCGGATCAAATGTAAGATCCTCGCCGAAGGTGCGAATGGACCGACGACGCCGAAGGCCGATAAGATCCTCCATGATAAGGGTATCTTCGTGATACCGGACATCCTCGCAAATGCCGGCGGCGTGACCGTTTCGTATTTTGAGTGGGTCCAGGACCGCATGGGTTATTTCTGGCAAGAAAGCGAGGTAAACGCCCGGCTAGAGGACAAGATGGTCGCAAGCTTCAATGAACTGTGTCATTATGCGGATAAACACGACGTCGACACTCGAACCGCGGCATATATGCTGGCCATCGATCGGGTCGCTTACGACACAAGGATGCGGGGCATTTACGCATAAAGAAAATTTGTGTAATTTGTTAAAAATGCTTGATTTTAGGGAAAAGTTGCGTTAAGGTCTATGCAAGGGAAGGTTATGCCAAGTTACAGATTTTGTTGACCTTTGGTCAATGCGTTCCCTGAAATTTGTAAATATCGACTTATTTTTTGCGTATGCGCTGGGTTTTTGCGGCCTGTGGTTTGAAAGACTTTCAGCGTAGGTAATAATTGAGTAGACTACTGAAATATTGCAGTAATTTTATTTTGTAGCTACAAATTGAAATTTAATTTTTTATTTTCGGCGGAGGAATATGATGAAACTCGCGTACAGAGTGTGTATCGCTACGCTACTTCTTATGACCTTTGTCTTTGCGGTATCCGCTCAGGACAAAGATCTAAGATCAGCGAAGGACGACAGAAATACGGCACCGACTCTCGTAGGCCCGACCGGGCTCTTTACCGTTTATGACGGCGACACGTTGAGAAAAGGTGAGTTCACCTTTAGCGTGGCTTACAGCAACCGTGATCGGGATCCTGGAAATGTGGATATTGTTGAGATCCCGTTAGCCGTCCAGTACGGTCTGACGAATCGGGTTGAGCTGTTTTTTAATACCGAGGCTTACCGGGCAATAAAGGTGAATTCACCGAGAAACCTCTCGGGCTTTTACCTTCCTAACTCGAGGTTGAACATTGCAGGCGTGCTTAGAAGCGGCCCCGCGATCATTCTGGCACCCAATGGCCCTGGAGCCGGGCCCTTCAAGAATCAGGCGATCTTTCGTCCTACAGGTTCTCAGCCGTTCGTTCAATTTCCATACGTCGGTGGCAGCCCCGGTAACTTTGGCGTCGCTGGCCCGCTGACACCTGGTCCGCTGTTCGGCTTCCCGGTCGGCCCGGCCACTATGGGTCCCCCGGTTGCGGGCGGCAATGGAGCAGATGTTTTCCCGGGTATCGGGTCCGTATACGGCGGCATCCTTCCTGGAATAGTGCTTCAGACTGCCAACGTCTGCCTGGTGGTAACCCCGACCTGTACTCCGGCGATCGAGATTCCCACCGTATTTACGCTTGCTCCGTCGTATCTGCCGGACGCTCCATTTCTTAATCGCACGTTTGGTGAGTCGTCGTTCAATTCGTTCACCGGCGGTGTGAAATGGCGATGGACTGGAATTAACAATCCGATCGGCGCCGGTGTCATCGTCTCGTACAAATGGTACGCGGATTCAGCGAGCGATTTCAGTGGTTTCAATCAGCTTCAGCGTGGATCGAGCGGCGGCGGAAATCGCGGCGACGTCGACGTGACCCTATTCGCGGGTGCTCGCCTGGCAAAATGGGCGAACCTCTCGGGTAATGTTGGTTACACATATACAAGCGCTGTTAAAGGCGACTTCCCGGGTGGATCATTTACCCTACTTGATCGCGGCGATGAGCTGAACGCGGGTATCGGGCTCGACTTCCCGATCAATAAGTACTTCCAGCCGATCTTCGAGCTTACCTCTAAGAAGTACATTGGCGGACGTACACCTAATGCGTTTGAGAATAATCCGATCGACGGTATCGCCGGCTTTCGTATTTTCCCGAAACGCTGGTTTGGTATCGGCCTTGCTTACAGGTATCACGCTAACGAGCAGGACAAGGAAAGCTTTGACGATGATTCCGCAAGCACGGCGATTCTCGTGACTTGTCCGCCGCAGACCACGGGTTGTGTTCCACGAACGGTCACGACCTCCTGGACTGGTCTCCCTCCAGGATTCCAGGGCTCTACGGATCCGCATGGTTACATCGTTCAATTCTTCGCTGGCCGGCGCCACAAGCGTCAGGAAGAAGTTGTTAACCAGTTCGCTAACGTCAACAGCGTGACACTCAGCGATACAACGATCACCTTAGGTTGCCAACCCGGGTTCAGACCGCGGGAAGGCACGAGCTGTAACGATAGTTCTTCGATCAGTGTTGCGACTTCGGCGAGCGATCTTGAGAACGACGTCTTGACATATAACTACACAGTGTCAGGCGGACGTATTGTCGGAACCGGTGCGAACGTCAGCTGGGATGTTGGCGGGCTTGCTCCTGGAACCTACACGATCACTGCTGGCGTTGACGATGGTTGCGGACTGTGCGGACAGACAAAGACCGAGACGATCACGATTGCGGAATGCGATTGCGTCCGTGTTTGCGAATGTCCGACTTTGAGTGTTAGCGGTCCTGCTGGTGTGACAAGTCCGGGTGATTCGATGACGTTCACGGCGAATGTCAGTGGTGGATCTGCTCAGAACGTTACATATAACTGGTCGGTATCGTCTGGTACCATAACTTCCGGACAGGGTACGCCGAGTATCACCGTTGCTACCGATAACTCAATGGCGGGCGGAAACGTCACTGCTACTGTTGATATCGGACTCGACGTTGATTGCAACTGCCCCAAGAGTGCATCTGAAACGGCACCGGTTGGTACTAACCCGCAGCCTTATCTGGTTGACGAGTTCGGCGCGTTGCCCAATGACGACGTCAGAGGTCGTCTGGACAGCTTCTTTGCTGAAATGGCTAACAACCCGAATAACCAGGGTTATATCATCAACTACGGATCGGATCGGGAGATCGCGGCACGTGAACGCTTAATCACGAACCACATGAATCTCCGCAGAGAGGATCGGACTCGATATACCTTAGTGAGGGGCGGTGATACAGGTGAAGGTGTGAAAACTAAGCTCTATCGCATACCGCCTGGAGCTGAAAACCCGGCACCGTAAGACGGTCACAGCTTTGCATCGAACTTTGATGCGAACATCAGAAACGGACGAGAATCGATCAGGTTCTCGTCCGTTTCTTTATTTCTTAATGTTTTGCTTGAACTCTTTTTTGTTGTAAAATAATCGCCGTCGAGCTAACTCTCTCTAATACCCTGTCAATCGTTGGTTCAGTAAGTGTTTTGATACAAACATCCTTGCTGTTTTTATCATCCTAAGACAGAATTTACGCCGCCCCCGTGCGGACGCTTCAAAGCAGTAACAATATGATCAACACGTCCACAAGATTTCGTTTCGCAGTCGGCCTTTTGGTAATTGCAATCGCTGGGCTTGCCCTTCCAGTTCACACCCTTGCTGACGGGAATGTTTTTCGTGATCCGGCAAGATTCAGCGACTGGACGGTCGTCGGCCCGAACGGAGGCGACGTACGCGTTGTCACCATCGACCCGCGGGATAAGAATCGACTGTATATAAGCACCCTCGACGGCCAGATCCACACCTCCACCGATGGCGGTAAAAGCTGGACGATTCTCGTCAATCTTAACCAGCCCCAGCTTGTGCTGGACCAGCTTTTCGTGGATTCGCGCGACTCAAAGGTGATCTACACTTCCGGGCACCGCGGTAAATCCGCCGGTGGCTTTTTCAAGAGTACGGACGGAGGCTCGACCTGGAAAGAAGCCAAGGATCTGAGGGGCGAGGCGATTCATGCAATGAGTCAGGCGACGGACAATCCGAATCAGTTGTTTGTCGGCACGACCAACGGCATCTTTATGTCCAAGGATTCGGGCGATGACTGGGAGAAGATCTCGTCGTCGACCTCACCGGTCAACCTTAATTCAATGGCGATCGATCCCCGCCGCAGCAGCACCATATACGCGGGCACGAGTTGGCGTCCGTACAAATCCACCGATGGTGGCAAGTCCTGGCGTCTTATCCGGGCCGGAATGATCGACGACTCGGACGTCTTCGCGATCACGATCGATCCTCGCGACGCTGAACATATCATCGCGTCGGCATGCAGTGGAATTTACGAGTCGTTCACCGGCGGCGAGAATTGGAAAAAGGTCCAGGGGATTCCTTCTCAGTCGCGGCGAACCCGCGACATCGTCCAGCATCCGACTATCGCGGGAACCGTATACGCTGCTACGACTGAAGGATTTTGGATGACGACAAACGGCGGCAAATCCTGGGCTCTTACCACACAGCGAAACCTCGAGATCAATTCGATCGCGGTCCATCCTGATGAGCCGAATCGCGTTTTTATCGCAACGAATAATTACGGCGTGATGGTCTCGAACGACGGGGGGCGGAACTTTACGCAGACGAACGACAACTTTACCAGCCGCTTTACATATTCAGTAACGCCGGACATCGCCCAGGCGAATCGCTTGTACGCGACCACGCAGAACACGGCATCGAGCGGCGGTTTCTTTTTTACGAGCGTGGATGCCGGTAAAAGCTGGACTCAGGCAAAGGGCCTCGATATCAATCGGGTCTCGCCGTTTGCCGTACTGCAAGATCGTGTCGATCCCAGCCGCATGTTCCTAGGATCGAACGTCGGGATATTCCGTTCGCTTGATCGGGGGCTCTCGTGGACCCTGATTACACCGCCCAAGCCAAAGCCTGTGCGAGCGGCAGCTAAGCGGCGTGGCAGGCCGCCGGCGGCGAGAGCGAAAGTACCTGTGAAGCCGAAACCGGAGGAAACGGCTGCGGTGATTGAAGCCGGCCCCAAAATGGTCGCCGCATTTACCGAGAAGGTCAAAGTCCTGGTTCATACTGAAGACGAGAAGAACGGCATCTTTGCCGGCACCGACAACGGACTTTATCGAACGTACGATATCGATAAGGGCTGGGAGAAGCTTCCATTCGGCGCGGGGCTGAGCGAGAACGTCTTTGTTGTCTATACCTCGCCAGTGGTGCCAGGAACTATCTGGGTCGGAACCGCGTCATCGGGCGTACTAGTCTCGAGAGACGACGGCGCGACATGGGCGAAAGTCGAAGGGATGCCGGAGGGAATTCCGGTCAGTTCCATCACGTCCGATCCCAAACGCCCGAATTACCTTTATGTGGGAACCGTTCAGTCTATTTACCTCAGCCGTGACGGCGGGCGAACGTGGAAGCGAACCCGCGGCACTCTGCCGCTCGGCAATTACGTCAGCATACTGATCGATCCGGATAACACGGACGAGATCTTTGCCGCGAGCGCTCTCGAATCGGACGGCGGAATTTTCTATTCCGATGATGCGGGTATGAAATGGAAGCGTGTTGATTCGAAGGACATGAAAATTCCGAGTCGACGCGTTTGGTCGATGGCATTCGATCCGAGCGATTCACGAACTATCTTCGCCGGTTCGCATTCGTCGGGCGTTTATCGCATCGAGAGACGACAAGAGTCCGCGTCTAGCGAAGCTAAGGTTGCAAACCCAAGCTCGGCTGACGGTAACTAGAGTCTGGGCATATTGAGGGAGAGGCGGTGCCAACCGGGCCGCCTCTTTCTGTTTGGTATTTGGAAGTTCGGTTGTCCACCTCTATAATTTCAGCAAGACGGAGCGAAATCATGCAGGAAACCGGTTGTCCGCCCACGACAAGCAAATCGAAATTGCGTTTCGAAACTGTCGATTTTGCCGACATTCCTGCTCAATCCGATCTGTTCCTTCGCTATCAAAGCGATCCGCTCGATCTAAAGAAATACTATCCTTCGGCCGTCGCATCACACGTCGATGTCGCGAATAGAATTCCCGAGGTCCTGAGTGCGTATAGCGTAGACCGCGAAGCGCTCTGTAAAATTCTCGACGAACAGAATCGGAACTTCGGGGCCGGAGCGAAGACGTTTGAGAACATCGAGCTACTTGGCCGCGATGACACTGTCGCTATCCTTACCGGTCAACAGGCCGGACTTTTCACAGGGCCGCTCTATACGATCTACAAGGCGCTGTCCGCGATCAAGATGGCGACGTGTTTGCGGGAACGCGGACTGAACGCCGTTCCCGTTTTCTGGGCGGCGACCGAAGATCACGATTTCGATGAGATCTCTCGAGCCATCATGCTGGGTCCGGGCGGTATCGAACCGATCGAGTTCCAACTTGGGCGCCCGACGGAATCGGAGGGCTTGTCGGCGGGAGAGATTCCCATCCCCGACTCCTTTTCTGAAAAGCTTAGAGATCTTTCCAGCCTTTTGCCCGCGTCAGAATTCAAAGATGATCTCGCAGAGGGTCTCTCTGAGATCTGGATGCCCGGGCGAACCATCGGCGAGGCGTTCTGCCGACATATTCAGCGTATCTTCGAGAACTTTGGGCTTATAGTCGTCGATCCACTCGATGTGCGACTAAAGAAACTCGTAGCCCCGATCTATGCTGAAGCTGCCACTCGCAATGAGGAGATTGTCGAGTCTTTGGTAGATCGATCTGTCGAGCTGGAATCCGACGGCTTCCCGCCGCAGGTGCTGATCACCCCGGATTACTTTCCGCTTTTTTATCACACAGATGACGGCGTGCGTCGAGCGGTTCGGCGAAAGACCGATGGAAAGTATCGCGTCACGGAAACTAAACTAGAGTTTTCAGGTGCGGAACTGGCTGAGCTCGCCGCTAATGAGCCGGCGCGTTTTAGTCCGAGTGTCATGCTTCGCCCCGTCGTCCAGGATTATCTTTTTCCGACCGTGTGTTACTTCGGTGGTGGAGCCGAGATCTCGTACTTCGCGCAGAATAGCGAAGTGTATAGAATTCTCGAGCGGCCCGTCACGACGATACTCCACCGGCAGAGTTTCACCGTCATCGAGGCGAAGCATGCGAGGACGCTCGACAAATACGATCTGGACTTTGGCGATTTGTTCGGGGGATTCGAGAGCTTGCTTCCGAAGATCGTCGAGCGTTTTGTAAATCCTGCGGGTTCGCGGCTGTTCGCGGAAGCGGACGAACAGGTAAATCTCGAACTCGATCGTCTCGATCTGGAACTTTCGCGGATCGACCCGACACTTGCGACAAACCTCGCAACTCGGCGGCGAAAAATTCTCTATCACATTTCCGCTTTGCGAAAGAAGTTTCACGGCGTTCAGATCGAACGTGACGAGGTCGTGAATCGGCAGCTTAGATCGCTCTTCGCATCGCTTTGGCCCGGCGGGCAGCTTCAGGAGCGCTCGGTGAATGTCGAAAGCTTTACCTCCCGCTACGGCCCGTATTTTATCGACTGGATCTATGACTCGATCGAGCTTGGCGAACGCGGTCATCGGCTACTCTATTTGTAATGAACATAAAGATCCTTCCCGACAATCTTGCGAACCAGATAGCCGCCGGCGAAGTCGTCGAGCGGCCCGCCTCGGTTATAAAAGAGCTTGTCGAGAATTCGATCGATGCCGGGGCAAGCCGGGTGCAGATCGAGATCGAGCTCGGCGGACGAAGATTGATGCGCGTTTCCGATGACGGATGCGGCATGAGCAGGGACGACGCGATCCTATCCTTTGAACGGCATGCGACGTCGAAGATCAGCACTCTCGAAGATCTGGCAGCGATCGGGACTCTCGGATTTCGCGGCGAAGCCTTGGCGTCGATCGCTTCGGTCGCAAAGGTCGAGCTGATCACCAAAGTCGATGAGAGCGACGCGGCGGCACTCGTATCGGTCGAAGGCGGCCGTCTCATGGATGTGAGAGATGCCGCACGGGCGCGTGGAACTACGATCGCGGTCCGCGATCTTTTCTACAACACACCGGCGCGTCGAAAATTCATGCGGTCCGAGGCGACTGAAAATTACCACCTGACCGGTATCGTGACCCATTACGCCCTCGCTCATCCCGAGATCGCGTTCACTTTGAATAACAATGGCCGCGAAGTCGTGCGCGTTTCGCCGGCAAAGGATCTTCGCGAACGTGCCTTTCAGATCTTCGGTCCCGGTTTGCTGGATAGTTTGCTGCCAGTTTCGGGTGGACGCGATCTCGTTGCTAAGGTGTCGGGATTTATCTCGGCCCCGCGTGAAAGGCGTACGACACGCGATGCGCAATACTTTTTTGTGAATCAGCGGTTCGTTCGCGATAAAACGATCGCCGGCGGGTTGCTCGAAGGGTACAGGTCGGTCCTGCCGCACGGCGTTTATCCCGTCGCTTTTCTTTTTGTCGACGTCCCGCTTGAAGAGATCGATGTCAACGTTCACCCCGCAAAGACTGAAGTGCGGTTTCGACGAACCGACGCCGTGAAGGACGCCATCGCCGATGCGATCCGCGAAGCGCTTTCCAAAGCCGGGATCGAGGCTCGTTCGGAAAGCTCTGGCGGAGAGCGACACGCCGCGGCGACGGCTGCCGGGTCGGAGACGGGCACGCCTTCGACGATTCAGCCGGCGATCGATTTCCAACCGATGGCGGATGTGGTTCCCCTATCCGATGATTCGGCTGCATCGCCTGACAGTGCGAATGACGAGACAGCAGCAGGAGACGATGCGTCGGGCAAGGACACAGATGGGGAATCGGTGCCGGAGGAATTCTTCAATTTTGCGGCTGAGTTTGAGGAACTTGCGGAGGGCCGCAACGCGAGCGAATCTTCCGCTGGTCTCACAAGCGGCGATGGATCTACGGTCAACTCCCGATCGGAGATCTCACTGCCCCCCGTGAACTCGGCCGAGCGATTTGTTAAATCGATCGAGATCGCGGACATCTCTTCGCATAAGATCCAGCCGATCGCACAGCTTCACGAGAGTTTTATCATCGCGGTCGATGATGAGGGCATGCTTCTTATCGACCAGCATGTGGCACACGAGCGCATTCTTTTCGACAAGTTTCGCAAGAGCGAAACGGAACGAAACATCGAGTCGCAAAACTTGCTGTTGCCGGAGACGATCGATCTCACGCCGGCCCAGTCGCAGGCGTTCGAGATCATAGAAGACGATCTCGCATCGCTCGGCTTCGGGTTGATGCGTCTGTCCGGACGAACTGTGGCCATCAAGTCCATTCCAACCGATCTTCTGCCTGCCGAAGCGCGAAATCTTTTTGCCGAGATCCTCGATCATGTCGAGCTCGACAAACGCGGACGGGCAAAGCAGACGCTTCGCGACGATATCGCCGCGAGTCTTGCATGCAAGGCGGCAGTCAAGATCAATATGAAACTGACACCTGAGAAAATGCAGTGGCTTATCGATCGCCTCCTTCTTACTTCGTCGCCGACGACGTGCCCGCATGGCCGCCCGGTTATTCTCCGTCTGACGATGAAGGACATCGAGAGGGGATTTCACCGAACATGAAAGACGCAGTTCCTGCCACCCAAGAAAGACCGACCCGGTTTTGGAATCAGGTTTACGCCGCGGTTATTTTTACCACCGTGGTCGTTGTGACTTTGCTGTGGGCCTTTTCCCGATACTTTTCTTGAGCCGATTTTCCGCATGAAACTTCTTGACTGGCTTATCGTCATCGCATACCTCGCCTACGTGATCTGGGACGGCATCCGCATGACTAAACATTCCGGAAGCAAGGAAGGATATTTTCTTGCGAACCGCGGTCTGCCCTGGTGGGCGGTTGGCCTGTCCGTGATGGCGACGCAGCTCTCGGCCATCACGCTTGTCGGAACAACCGGCCAGGCCTACAGCGACGGGATGCGGTTCATCCAGTTTTATTACGGTTTGCCGTTCGCGATGATCATCCTTTGCGTGACCGTCGTGCCATTCTTCCACCGAGCTAACGTCTTCACGGCATACGAATATCTGGAAAAGCGTTTCGATGTAAAGGTGCGCACACTGACAAGCTTTTTCTTTCTCGTTTCGCGGGGGCTTGGCGTCGGAACGATCATCTCAGCTCCGTCGATCGTCCTGTCGATCGTGTTTGGGTGGAATTTGATAGTGACGATCTTTGCGATCGGAATGTCGACGACCATCTACACCATGTTTGGCGGTGTTCAAGCGGTGACATGGACAGACGTCAAGCAGATGGTGATCATCTTTTTCGGCTTGGGTGTCTGCATGATCGTGATCGTGTCGAGCTTTCCTGTCGGTGTTTCGCTTACCGACGGATTACACCTCGCCGGGAGTTTAGGGAAACTGAATACCGTCGACACCAGTTTTGATCTTCGCGAAAAGTATACGATCTGGTCGGGGCTGATCGGCGGACTGTTTCTGATGCTCGGATACTTCGGGTGTGATCAAAGTCAGGTCCAGCGCTTTTTGACCGCGAAGTCGGTCGATGAGGGGCGAACGTCGCTTTTAATGAGCGCGTTTCTTAAGATCCCGATTCAGTTTTTCATTCTTCTGATCGGCATTCTCGTTTTTGTGTTTTATCAATTCACGGCACCCCCAATTGTTTTCAACACGAATGAAGTTGCGAAGGCACAGCACGATCCGCGGTTCGTGGCCATCGAGCAAAACTACCAGGCGGCGCACGCGGCACGTCGGGAAGCGGCGGTCGAGTTTTCTACGATTGGCGAGGTCGGTTCACCTCACGCGCGGGACGCATACATTTTAAGCGACAAGAAGTTCAACGAAAGCCGGAAAGAAGCGATCGCATTTGTCCGAGAGACGAGTGACAAAAGTTTTAATGATGTGAATTACGTGTTTCCGACATTTGTTCTCGAGAACATGCCAATGGGCGTCATCGGACTAATAATTGCCGCGATCTTTGCCGCCGCGATGTCATCGATCGCGGCGGAGCTGAACGCTCTCGCTACAGCGACCACGATCGACTTCTATCGCCGCCTTTATGCACCCGAGGCGACGGATGCCCATTATGTTTTCGTTGGACGGATCTCGACATTTATCTGGGGAATCTTCGCGTGCATTGTCGCGATCTTCGCGGCCAATCTCGGCTCGCTCATCGAGGTCGTGAATAAATTCGGCTCGTTCTTCTATGGCTCGCTACTTGGTGTGTTCGTCCTTGCCTTCGCGGTCAAGCGAGCGCGTTCGCGCGGGGCATTTTTCGGGCTCCTGTTTGGTATTGTTTCGGTCTGGATCGCGAGCAGCTACACGGACATCGAGTTTCTCTGGTTTAACGTCATCGGGTGTCTGGTTACCGTCGCCGTCGGTTATTTGATTTCGTTGACGGTCAGTACGGATTCGACTGACGGGACGTTTTTCAAAGCTAACTAGATAATTAGTTGATAGATAATTACGTAATTAACTCTTGTGTAAATGATCGAAACCTCAAAACAAAAATATCGATTCGGATTCGCGATTGCGACCACACTGCTTATCTGTATTTCAACGTGTCTGCGATCCAGTACGTCTGCGCAGATACGATCGCCGTATGAGAAGGGAGAGATCGGCGTCGTCCAACTGTTAAAGAAGTTGAACACCGCGGGCAGCGCACTGATGATCGGGGCACATCCCGACGATGAGGATACGGCGCTGCTTGCGTATCTTGCCCGGGGTGAGAACGCGAGGACCGGATATCTTTCGTTGACCCGCGGGGACGGCGGACAGAATATCATCGGCCCGGAACTTGGTGAATCCCTCGGAGTAATTCGAACTGAAGAACTCCTTCAAGCACGAAAGCTGGACGGAGCTGAACAGTTCTTTGCTCGAGCCTACGACTTCGGATTCTCCAAATCTCTTACCGAAGCGAAACAGAAGTGGAATGAACAGGTAATTCTCTGCGACGTTGTCCGTGTCATAAGAAGCTTTCGGCCGCTTGTTGTCATTTCGAATTTCAGCGGAACACCGGCGGACGGGCATGGCCATCATCAATTCGCGGGTTATATCACACCGATTGCGGTAAAGGCCGCTGAGGATGCCGGTCAGTGCCGAGACGCCGGGGCTCCGTGGAAGGTTCAAAAGTTGTACGTGCGATACCGAGGGTCGGGCCAGCCCACACTCCGCATCAACACCGGTCAGTATGAGCACTTGTTCGGCAGATCGCTGTTTGAGATCGCGATGGAAGCACGGAGCCAGCACCGGTCGCAGGAGCAGGGTGTATTGGAACTAAAGGGGCCGCAATACTCGGCACTAAACCTGTTCGAAAAAGATGTTGAGGACACGACCATATTCGACAACGTCGATACTTCTTTCACAGGGATCGCGCGGAATACTGGTGAGAGCGATCCGCAGATCGTTGCCGAGCTCGTGAGCCTGCAGGAGATCGCCGTCGAGGCGTACAATTATCATCACGAGCGCACACCGCAGAGAATTATCGATCTCCTGGTAAAGGGTTACATAACGGCGTCTGCGGCAGAGCTGAATGCACGGAATGGTGCGACAAAGTTTCTGCTTGGGATCAAGAAAAGGGAATTCGCCGATTTGATAAGACTAGTTGCAGGGGTTCAGATCGACGCACTTTCGGATCGCGAAACTGTTGTGCCAGGTGAGACTTCGTCCGCCGTAGTCAGACTATTTTTCGCGAATCCAAAAATGGTCCGAGCGAAGCAAGTCATTTTGAGATCTCCGCCGGGATGGACGATAAAGTCCGCAACAGAACCGGCACCTGGCGCTCAGAATCCGGGCCGCCGGGACGTTGCCGACCACACCGCATATTTCGACGTCTCCGTTCCCGGTGACGAGAGATTCACACAGCCATACTGGCTGGAAAAACCGAGGACAGGCGATCTTTTTGTTTGGGACGCCAACGATAGCTCCGCGACGCTTCCTTTTGGAGCACCCGTCGTGACGGCTGAGGTCACAGTCGAGATCGGGGGTTCGGAAATAACCTTCAAACAGGCGCTGGAATTTCGCTACGCAGACGACACGCGAGGTGAAATAAGAAGAGAATTGAACGTCGTGCCCCGGATCGTCGTGAGTCTCGATCAGGACAGGATTGTCGTCCCGTACAGCGAGCGAGAGCAAATTCTTCGGGTCGGAATGACGGTAACAAACAACGGTAGGCTGCCCGCGCGGGGTCTGGTCGAATTGCGGGCCGACAAAGGAACATCTATTTTATCGTCGGAGCGCTCGCCGGCCTTTGAGCTTAACGGGCTCGGCGAGAAGGCGACCTTTGTATTTGAAACAAAGATCCCGGCGCGGACAAAAGCCGGTACGTATCGATTAACCGGACAAGCGCGCTTAGGTGACATCGTTTCATCGTCGGACATGAACGTCATCACCTATCCTCACATACAAACACACAGGACGTACCGGATCGCCACGGCCACCATATCTGTGATTGATCTAAAGACGACGCCGGCGAAAGTCGGGTATATAACCGGTAGCGGCGACAAAGTCGACGATGCGATCAAACAGATGAGCTTTGAGATCGAAGAGATTGACGAAAGGATGCTCGGCACGGGCGAGCTGTCTCGCTTCGACGTGATAGTGGTTGGTATACGTGCGTATCAAGTGCGTCAGGATGTTGTGGCTAATAACGGGCGTTTGCTTGAGTTTGTGAAGAACGGCGGCATATTGATCGTCCAATATCAACTGCCGCAGACTTACTCGCAGCAGAACCTGCCGCCATTTCCGGCTCAAATGGGCCCAAGGGTCGCGGACGAAAATGCCCCCGTCAACATCCTACTGCCAACGCACCCCATATTTAATTTCCCGAATAAGATCACGTCGGCAGATTTCGAAGGCTGGGTGCAGGAAAGGAATCTGTATAACTTCTCAACGATGGACGCGAAATACGTCGGACTTCTCGAATCGCACGACGCAGGCGAACCGGAAAATAAGGGCGGCCTCGTCATCGCCGATATCGGGAAAGGGAAGTATATCTACTGCAGTTATTCGCTGTTCAGACAGCTTCCGGCCGGCGTTCCGGGTGCTTATCGGTTTCTAGCGAACCTGCTTAGCTCAGGGAAAACCAATAGCTCCAGACGTGGGAAGTGATCTGGAGCGAGACTGCTAAACTAGTTTTTTGTGCGAACCGAAATCAAAGAAGAAGCGGCCGGCGGATGGCGCCACCAGGTACACGAAATTGTTTTCGAGTCGGAGACGAAGGCGGGCCGGGCTTTTGACGTGGCCTTGATTACGCTCATCCTTTTAAGCGTCGGCACCGTGATGCTGGAGAGCGTACGAGGCGCACGCGATGTCTTGGGACCCGAGCTTTTGATCGCCGAGTGGTGTTTTACGATACTCTTCACCGCCGAATATGTGCTAAGGCTTATCTCCGTACGGCGCCCGCTCCGATACGTATTGAGCTTTTACGGAATTGTAGATCTCATAGCCATACTGCCAACTTACCTCAGCCTTTTCGTTCCGGGAACGCAGTTTTTCCTCACCATCCGTATCCTCCGCCTGCTTCGAATATTCCGCGTTCTGAAGCTGTCGGAATACTCGTCTGCCTCCCGCATCATCACCTCTGCGCTCATGGCGAGTCGCAAGAAGATATTAGTTTTTGTGCTCGCCGTCCTGACCATTGTTACCGTGGTGGGGTCGGTGATGTATGTCGTGGAAGGCGAGGAGAACGGTTTTGTGAACATTCCGGTTAGTATTTACTGGGCTATAGTGACCATGACCACCGTTGGTTACGGTGATATTTCTCCTCAGACCGCTCTTGGAAAATTTCTAGCTTCCCTCGTAATGATTCTCGGATACGGGATCATTGCGGTACCAACGGGAATTGTTACCGCCGAACTTGCGTTCGCAGGAAAGCCTGCATCGAGTCAGGTCTGTCCCGAATGTCATGCTGAGCCGCACGACCTCGACGCACTCTATTGCAAGTATTGCGGAACGGAACTGTCATCACGGTGATATGCCCCATGCGAATGCCCGAAAATAATGTTTGACACGATTCCCATCGACCGGTTATCGTAGAACACTCGCAACCGAAGAACATGCGAAACATAGACCGAAACAACTTTAGCTTTTTCTACTTTTACTTTTACGGTGAAACGGCTGAAGTTCGGTTAAGATAAATCTTAATAACAATATCTGAACGAAAGCCGCGTAACTGAAAAGGTTCGCGGCTTTTTTGTCTTTTAAGGTAATGATGAAGCTAGAAGAAAGTCGAAAACTAATTGACGAGATCGATTCCGAGATCGTAGCACTGCTCAAGCGGCGAGCCGACCTGGCATGTCGCATAGGCAGTATAAAACTAAACGCCGGGCTGCCGATCGCGGACCGGGAACGTGAGAAAACAGTGATCCGACGAGCGCTCCGCGAAAACGGGGGGCAACTAAGTGATCGGGCGGTTACCGTAATCTATCGTGAGATATTGAGTGAATCACGCCGGATCCAGAATGCGGTCGCGAATGTGGCTCCGGCGAGCGAAGAGGTGTGTCAGTGACGCGAGTCGCGATACAAGGCGTGACCGGATCGTACAGCGAAGAAGCTGTACGCGTGCTGTTCGGAAGCGACGCGGCGATCGTTGAGTGCGTCGACTTCCTGGAGACGTTCGAAGCAGTGCGTCTCGGCAAGGCGGATCGGGCCGTCGTGCCCGTGGAGAACAAGATCGTCGGTCAGATTCCACAAACGGTCCAGTTGCTCGGAACCGGTGGGTACAAGATTTTCGAAAAGCTGCCATTGAAGGTGCGTCATGTGCTAGTGGGAACTCTAGACGCTCAGTTCGACGATTTTGTTTCCGTTCGGTCGCATGTTGAAGCTCTACGACAATGCCAAACATTTCTCGGCGCGTATCCGAGCCTTACACAAGTCATCGGCGCGGACACGGCATCGAGCGTGCGACGGATAGTGAATGACGGAGATCCGAGACGGGCGGCGATCGGAAGCCGACGTGCGGCGGAGTTATATGGAGCGAAGGTACTTCGCGAAAACATTGCAGACGATATCGATAACTGGACAGTTTTTTATCTGATCGGGAATTAAACTTATGCTGGATACATGGACGACAAAACAGGCAGCGGGTAATGGAAACGGCACGACGTGCGGGTCGCTGGTCGCGCGGCAGGGAATCGAATCGACAGTCGTTTGGGTCGGCGACGTTCCGATCGGAGGCAGCGACGCGGTTGTCATCGCCGGACCATGCTCGGTAGAGTCGAGAGATCAAGTGACGCGAACGGCCCTTGCGGTCAAGGAACTTGGTGCCGTCATTCTACGCGGCGGCGCCTACAAGCCTCGCACTTCACCGTACGATTTTCAGGGACTCGGAGTCGAAGGTTTACGACTTCTACGCGAGGCCGGTGACGCCGCTGGAATGCCGGTCGTTACCGAGATCATGAGCGAAGACGATGTGTCAGTCGTTTGCGAATATGCTGACATGCTCCAGGTCGGTGCACGAAATATGCAGAACTTCGCGCTTTTGAAAAAGCTAGCCAGGACGCGCAAGCCGATACTTCTGAAACGCGGCCCGTCGGCGACAGTAAAGGAATGGCTTTCCGCGGCTGAATATTTGCTCCACGGGGGAAATGAGAATGTGATCCTGTGTGAGAGGGGAATAAAAACCTTCGATACCGGCTTGCGAAACACGCTCGATCTGGCGGCGGTGGCTCTCGTAAAAGAAATGACCCATTTGCCGGTTATCGTCGATCCATCGCATGCGACTGGTAAGCGAAGCATCGTGGCGAAATGCGCGAGAGCGGCGATCGCTATCGGTGCGGACGGAGTAATAGTCGAGGTGCATCCCGAGCCCGAAAAGGCGTTGTCGGATGCCGCACAGCAATTAACGTTTGAGAATTTTCGAGAGCTGATGGATGGCTTGCGATCGCCGATGCGAAGCGTGGTGCGCGAGCACCTTGCGGTGTATTAGCTATTCGATTGTCGCAAGGACGTCACCGGCTGAAACAGCCGCTCCTTCTTTAACGCGGATCTCTTTGATCGTCCCCGCTTTTGGAGCCTTCAGTTCGTTCTGCATCTTCATCGCTTCGACGACGAGTACGCTGGCTCCTGCGTCGACTTCTGAACCTGGCTGCAACAGAACGCGAACAACTTTTCCCGGCATTGCAGTCCTTATTTCGGCAATGCCGTCGGCATGTTCCGTACCGCTTGCCGCACTGCGCAGCCGCTTCGGATCGGTCAGTCGAATATCGAATTCGACAGTGCCGATCCGGACGTGGGTTGTTTCGGTCGTGGATTTGGAACGGGATACCGAGGCTTCGTAGACGCGTCCCTCATGCTTGAAGAGATACACCCCTGGCTCCGGCTCCGAAACTTCCAGATCGTACTCCTGGCCATCGAGGTCGGCGAAAACTCGACCGTCCTCTTGCCGGATCTCAATTTCGCGCTTGTCGCCACCGATCTCTGCGTGGAGTTTCATATCTCTCGAAACCGCATCCGTTAGAGAGCGGGGGCAAGCCCGCCTTCCAAACCTGCAACTCTTTTGCGATTTGATCTTTAGATGGCCCGAGCATCTGTTGACGTTCGGCGCCGGCATCATTCGCAAGTCGGGAAGGCGGGCTTGCCCCCACTCTTAATCAAAAATTGCGATCGACCGCAAGCTATGCCGATTGCCCTTCACCCTTCACCTTATTCGGCTGCGGCGTGACACGCAAGTAGGGTTTGATGGTCTTCCATCCGGCAGGGAATTTCTCCTTCGCCTGCTCGTCTGTCACGGCCGGGACGATAATGCAATCTTCGCCGTCCTTCCAGTTTACTGGCGTCGCAACGCTGTACTGCGCAGTGAGCTGGAGCGAGTCGATGACGCGGAGCACCTCATCAAAGTTCCGCCCTGTGCTCATCGGGTAAACGATGACGAGCTTTACCTTTTTGTCCGGTCCGACAACGAACACGTTTCGCACCGTCATATTGTCAACCGCCGTCCGGCCCTCGCTGTTGCCTTCAACGGCGGCGGGCAGCATGTCATAAAGCTTGGAGATCGTCAGGTCGGTATCGCCGATCATCGGGTAGTTGGGCGAATGACCGGTAGCATCCGCAATGTCCGCGGACCAACGCTTGTGGTTTTCGACCGGGTCAACGCTAAGGCCAACGATCTTTACGTTGCGTTTCTCAAACTCCGGTTTGAGACTCGCCATATAGCCAAGTTCCGTCGTACAGACGGGGGTGAAATCTTTCGGGTGCGAGAAAAGAATGCCCCATCCATCTCCGAGGTATTCGTGGAAATTGATCGTGCCTTCGGTTGTTTCAGCAGTAAAATCCGGCGCTTCGTCGCCTAAACGGATAGCCATGTATGTTTCCTCCAGAGTGAATTTTGCGAGAATTATAAACAGTGTAAGACGGGATTACAAGGCATTCACCCTATGCGGATTCGGCGTGTGTTTCGTCGTCGGCGTCGAATCTTCGAAGCCGCACCAGTCGGACCTTCTTTTCGTCGGCCCGCAGAATCCGAGCCTCGAGACCGCGAAGTGTCAGCATGTCGCCGGTTTGCGGTACATAGCCGGCCTCGCTGGTGATCATTCCGGCGACTGTATTGTAGTCGTCATCTTCCAGCTTGATATCAAACAGCCTTTCGATCTTGTCGATCTCAGTTGAGCCCAGAACGTCCCAATAGCCGTCGTCACCTTCGATGATCTCAATAATCTCTTCTTCTTCGGTGTCTTCGTCCTCGATCTCGCCGACGATCTCTTCGACAATGTCTTCGACGGTAACTATACCGGCGACGCCGCCGTATTCGTCGATCACGATCGCGATCTGGACATGATTGACCTGCATGCTCTTGAGAAGTTCCGAGGCGGTTTTCGTCTCGGGAACAAAGTACGCGTCACGCAGCAGTCCGCCGATCGATTCGTCCTCCTTGCTGTCGGCCCATGCCTGCAGCAGATCGCGAACGTAAATCACGCCTTCGACATTGTCGATGCTTTCGCGATAGACGGGGAGCCTCGAATATTTTTCCTCGGTCATGAGGTCACGAGCCTGCCGAACTGTTGTTTCAATGTCGACAGCGCAGATCTCGGTTCGCGGAGTCATTATTTCTCCTGCCCGCGTTTCGCTGAATTCGACCATCGACTCAATCAGCTCGCGCTCTTTCTCTTCAATAATCCCTTCGGCCTCGCCGACCTCCATCAACGCCTGAAAGTCCTCGTCATTATCGTCCGCCTTATCTTCGGCCATATCCGGAGCGATCGTCGACTCAAGCCTCTGCTGCTCTTTGAATCTTCGCCTGTTTAAGAACGGAACCGTGAGGGCGTAAACAAATTTGTAGAAAGGACGAACTATGGGCAAAAGAAGAAGAAACTTTTTTTCCGGATTGTTGCGGACCATCAAACGCGGCATTATCTGACGAAAAACGACCGTCGCGACAAGACCTATGACCAGGGCAAACAGAACCAGTCCGGTGCGTGACAGGTCGAGGCGCGTGCCGATCAACGTCGTTAAGACAGCGAACGATATTAAGAGAATCTGGATCGCTGACGAAAGGGCGAGACGAAAGCGCGGACGATATTCCTGAATTTCCCGGAGAAAGGTTGCGGTCTTTGCGTTCTGTGAATCTTCAGATTCGGACGCAAGGCGGCGAAGGCCAACATCCGAAAGATGCGAGAAGGCCAGATCAACGGTCGCCAAAAAAATCATGGCGATGAGAATGACCACCGCGAGAAGGATCTCGATCTCCATAGGCTAACGACTGTTAATGTTACGTTTCACAGTCTTAGAACGCAACTATGCAACCTCCTCGGGTGCTGCTTTAACGCGGAGCTCGCGGGGATCGCAGAGAAGGCCAGTGATGTTTTTCTCTGCGCTCTTCGTGAGCTCCGCGTTTAAAACTTATTGCGGTTGAGAAGACTTGCTGCGGCCTCGTCGACTAGCCAGTAGAGAGTGCCGTTCTCAGGATCTACGAACTGGGCCGGAAACTCATCCGGGCGGAACTCGCCTTCGAGAACCTGGGCGGCAGCTTCGGCCTTTTCTTTTCCCGAGACAATAAACACTACATTGGCCGCGTTGTTGATGAGCGGGAAGGTTAGGGTGAACCGAAAATCACTCAGCTTTTCGACCCAATTCGCGACGGCGATCTCTTCTTTTTCTGCTAAAGCCGAGGTTTGTGGAAATAATGAGGCGGTATGACAATCTGTTCCCAGGCCAAGCAAGATCAAGTCGAACCGGGGAAAGCCCCGAAAAAAATGGTCGAGCTCATCGGCGTAGTCCTCGGCTATTTTCTCGGGCACCTCGCGCCAGGTTGGCCATGCGCGCACGCTGTCATGGTGAAGAGGTAAAGCAGAAAAAAGTGCCTCGTTCCCCATTCGATAATTACTTTCGGGAGAGTCGTCCGGCACATTCCGTTCGTCACCGAAAAAAAAGAACACACTCTTCCAGTCGAGGCGGCTGCGGTAACGTTCGGAAAGAATTTTGTAAACGGGTGCCGGGGTCGAGCCGCCAGATAATGCAACGGCAAATTGTCCTCGTTGAGAAATAGCGGCTTCAGCGATCTCGAAGAAAAGTTCGGCTGCCGCGGCGTTCAACTCATCCGGGGTTTCAAAGACACGAATCTTTCTCATTTATCTTCGGTCGGATTTTTCCATGTCCGGCCGTCCCGTTCCAGGAGCTCGTCAGCTTCCGTTGGACCCCACGAACCCGAATCGTAATTGGGAAAATCGCGTGCCGGTATCGCCGCCCATACATCGAGGATCGGAGTCACGATCTCCCAACTTGCCTCGACCATATCTGCGCGCTGGAACAGCGTAGCGTCACCGACCATGCAGTCATAGAGCAGTCGCTCATAACCGGTGTTGAGCTGCACGCCAAAGTGTTCGGCGTAGTTGAAATCCATGTCGACAGCGCCTAGCTTGACGATGGGGCCG
The DNA here is from genome assembly GCA_041745575.1 of Pyrinomonadaceae bacterium. Classification (GTDB taxonomy): domain Bacteria; phylum Acidobacteriota; class Blastocatellia; order Pyrinomonadales; family Pyrinomonadaceae; genus OLB17. Next base: position 4,730 of record JBGTIQ010000063.1, on the reverse strand, counting down.
GGAATTTTTGCGCCGAAGTGCAGGGTGATTCTTTCGTCAGGTTGAATGTGGATCTCGATCCGGTTGGTCCTCAACCTCTCGACGGACGTATCGCGAAACAGAACGAACGGCGCCTTCTTGAACTGAATGATAATGCTCGAATGTCGTGCGGGCATCCGTTTTCCAGTTCTCAGATAGAAAGGCACATCGGCCCAGCGCCAGTTATCGATCGACAGTTTCAATGCGGCGAATGTCTCCGTATTCGATTCTTTTGCGACCTTTTCCTCGTCCCGATAGGAGGCGACTTTCTTTCCGTCTACCTGTCCCGCGTCGTATTGGCCCCGTACTACTTTCTGCAGCGTGTCCTCCGGTGAGAACGGTTGGATCGCGGCGAGGATTTTCGCCTGTTCGTCGCGGACCGCGTCGGCTTCGAACGACACCGGTGGCTCCATAGCCGTCAGTGTGACGAGCTGGAACAGGTGGTTCGGCACCATGTCGCGCAGTGCACCAGCCTTGTCGTAGTATCCGCCGCGTTGTTCGACTCCGAGTTGTTCGGCGACCGTCACTTGAACATGGTCGATGAAATTGCGGTTCCATATCGGCTCGAAAATGCTGTTGCCAAAACGGAAGACAAGAATGTTCTGGACAGTTTCCTTTCCCAAATAATGATCGATGCGATATATCTGTCGCTCCTTCAGGATCGACAGCAGGTCGGAGTTCAGTTTCTTTGCCGACTCAAGATCGCGGCCGAAAGGTTTTTCAAAAATGAAGCGCCGCCAGTTTCCGTTTTCCTCACGCCCGAGACCGTTCTTTACGATCTTTTTCGCGACGTTCGCGAACAGTTCAGGCGGGATCGCCATGTAGTAAAAGAAATTCTCAGGAATGTCGTGTTTGGAGCAGACTTCGGCGAGGAGTTCCTTCACGTCCGTGAACAATTTCTTGTCGTCATCAAAATCTCCGCCCGTGTAGAACGTCCGGCTGCAGAACCAATCAAGCAACTCGTCGTCCGGATTCGCCCCCGCAAATTCCTTCAGGTTCGCGTGCATCTCGTCGCGAAATTGCTCGGACTCCATTTCCTGCCGGCCAACGCCGACGATCGCAAAATTTGCCGGTAGAAATTTGTCGCGAGCGAGATTATAGAGTGCAGGGAAGAGCTTGCGTTTCGTGAGGTCTCCGGTAGCACCGAAGATGACCATCACGCACGGCTCGGCGGTTTTTTGAGTTTCGGACATCAGGAAGATTTTGCCACAGTAAGAAGATTTGCCACAGAGGACACAGAGGAGTGAAGGTGGGTTTTCTTGGTGCCTTCGCTGCGGGACCTTAAATCAAAACTCTCTGTGTGCTCTGTGGCTAGACCTTTAATTTTCTCCTCAGCGCCAGCTCTCTCTTATTCATCTCGCCGCCGTCCGTTTCGTGATCGTAACCGCAAAGATGTAAGAGGCCGTGAAGGATGAGCTGCTTGATCTCGTTTTGGAGTGTCAGGCCGTTCTCGACAGCCTGTCGCTGAGCCTGCTCGACGGAGATCACGATGTCGCCAAGAGAATGATTTTCGGGATCGAATTCGTCGGGTTCGTGCGGGAATGAGAGTACGTCCGTCGGAGAGTTCTTTCCGCGAAAGAATTTGTTGAGCTCCTGCATCCGACGGTCGGAGATGAAGGCGACGGAGAAAGTTCTATTTTGAGCTTCGGCGGTCGCGATGCAGAGCCGATCCGTAAATTCGGAGAAAAGCTGTGAGTCAAGCTTTGTCTTTCGTTGAAGATTAACGACGAGCGCCATCTTGATCCTCAGCGTCAGATTCGTTGGAATGAGTTTCGTAGGCCTTAACGATCATCTGCACTAGTTTGTGGCGGACGACGTCCTTATCCGTGAAGTAGACGAACTCGATCCCTTCGAGACCGGCAAGCACGATCTCGGCTTCCTTAATGCCGCTTTTCTGGCCACGCGGAAGATCGATCTGCGTTTTGTCGCCGGTCACGACGGCTTTCGATCCAAACCCGATTCGGGTGAGGAACATTTTCATCTGCTCGCTGGTGGTGTTTTGAGCCTCGTCTAGGATGATGAAGGCGTCGGACAGAGTACGGCCGCGCATAAACGCAAGCGGTGCGATCTCGATAATGCGCTTTTCAAGCATTTTCGTAACGCGTTCGCCGTCGACGAGATCGAACAGCGCGTCATACAATGGTCGCAAATATGGATCGACTTTGTCCTGAAGATCGCCGGGCAGGAATCCGAGACGCTCGCCGGCCTCGACCGCGGGGCGCGTAAGAATGATGCGGCTGACTTGTTTCTTAAACAGAGCGTCGACGGCCATCGCGACCGCCAGAAAACTTTTTCCCGTTCCGGCGACGCCGATTCCGAACACAAGATCTCTCGAAGCGATCGCGTCGAGATACTTTCGCTGATTCGCTGTTTTTGGAGCGACCTGTTTTTTTCCCGACGGATTAAAACGGGCCTTGAGGAAGTGATCCTTCAAACTATAAGCGCGATCTTCGGCGATCTGCTTGAAGGCGTCGCGAAGCTCTTTGTCAGAAAATGTACTACCCTCTGCCAACAGTTCGCCGAAATCGCGGAGGATCGTTTCAACCGTCTCGATATCGCGGGGATCGCCGTCTATCAGAAGCTCATTCCCGCGCGCTCCGATATTCACATCGAGAAGAGATTCGAGGTATTTGATGTTTTGATCTTGTACGCCGAACAGCGTGTTGAGGCCCTGGGGTGGCAGCTCGAGTTTTCGAAGATTGCTCAAATGTTATTGTCCCATTTACCGCGAACTTGGCTAATGACTGAGGCTACCTGAACGACTTTCGACTGTCAATATCTTCGGTATTCGATGACACGGAAAAAGTTCAAATCCAATCATTGAAATATTGGCATGATGATTGCTAAAAGAATCGGCAGAGTTCGAAAACGTTACAAGAAAGTTAGTTCAGAACCGGGGAGTGAATCAAGCGATGTTTACGAAGTACATAAGGAGCATACGAAAAGAAGCCTGTCCGCTCGTGTTGTCGATAACCGATTCGGCGATGACCGTTCCGATGGCGAGTTCGATCCAGCGAAATAATGTTCGTGCCGTGGAACAACGCGAGGCGATCGACATTTACGTCCGAGCCCGAAATATCTACTATCGGGCCCGACGTCAAAGGCCTGTACGGGCGGTGAGTATTTTTTAAGTTATGAAGGAAGAAATCGGACTATGCCGATGAGAAAAGACGGGACAAGCAAGTACACGGCAAAACAGGAACGCAAGGCCGAGCACATAGAAGAAGGCTATAAGAAAAAGGGCGTTTCGGAGAAGGAAGCTGAAAAGCGAGCCTGGGCGACGGTAAATAAACAGGACGGCGGCGGCAAGAACCCGGGCGGATCGGGACGAAAGAAATCTTAACGTTTCGGGAGAATTTTCGCGGCGAACCTGAGGGCGACTCGTAAAGCCCTCCCTCTGCTGCCGGCTGTTAGCCGGAAACAAAATATATGAAAATATCAGATTTGATTAAAAAGCTTGGTGCATTTGAGCCCGACGGATTTCCGTTTATCAGTCTTTACATAAATGCGGAGGCAAATAAGACCGGGCGCGAGGATTTTCGTGTATGGCTCAAGAAAGAGTTGAAAGACCTGGGGCGGAACAGTGATGAGGATACCGAACGCACGGCGAAATTCGCAGCGGCTGAAAAGCGTATCAATGATTATTTAGAAAATGAAGCGGACGATTCCGCCAACGGGATCGCGATTTTCACGAGTGTCGGAAACGAGGCTTTTTTCGAGGCAATGCAGCTAAACGTTTCGTTCCCGAAGAACGAGCTTTTCACTAACGACCGCCCGCACATTTTCCCGCTGGCGCGCGCGCTCGACCAGAATCCGAAATATGCCGTGCTTTGGGCGGATACCAACAAGGCCGACATCTACATTTTCGGCGGAGAGGACCGGATTCGCTCCGACAATCAGGCCGATGAAGAGGTCGAAAATATACAAAACCAGGTTACTAACAAGACGCAAGTCGGCGGTTGGTCGCAGGGCCGGTACCAGAGGCATATCGAGAACTTTCATTTGCAGCATGCCAAAGAGGTTGTCGCGGAGCTCGAATCGCTTATGCGGGAAAAGGACATCGACCACTTTATTCTTTGCGGAGATGAAACGTCGATTATGCCGGTGCTTCGGCCTCAGCTGTCAAAGGAACTGGAGCGCAAGGTGGTCGGCACGCTGAATTTGAGTCAATACGATTCAGTTGAGGAGATTCGCTCGCAGACACACGAAGCGATGGGTGTTCGGAACGCAGTCGGAGACAAAGAATGGGTCGAACGGGTATTCGACGCCGCAAAAGCGGCTGCCCGTTTGGGCACGCTGGGCGTCGAAGATACGCTGAAGGCACTTTCAAACGGACAAGTCCAGGAACTTGTGATATGTTCCGACATCGGAACAATCGAATATAATGCGGGCAAGGTTGAAAGGATTTTGAAAGATTATGCACCGGGCGACGACAATTCGTCGGTCGAGACGCTGCCGGAAGTCGAAATCGCCGGCGAAGTGGCCGACGAGTTGATTACCCGAGCGATCAACACCGACGCGAAAATCGTCTTTATCGAAGATGAATCGCTGCTGAGGGATGTCGGGGGTGTCGGAGCTATCCTTCGCTACAACATGAACGCTTCCGCGAGCGGCTAACGAGCGGAAGACTGACGCGCGTTTTACTGAGTAGCCTTGCCTTTCGGAATCTTAACCATATCGGAGAGGTTCTTTCGTTTCCGGCGCCGTCGGGA
>JBGTIQ010000062.1:0-79905 GCA_041745575.1 Pyrinomonadaceae bacterium | reverse complement strand
ATTGTTGACGAGAGCTCGACAAGGAATGGTCATCACGGTTCCCCACGGCGAAAGATCAGACCTGACTCGGCAGCCTGAATTCTACGATCGAACCTACGACTTTCTCAAAGCAATCGGCGTCGATGAATTGAAACTGACGCGCCCGACGGATCCCTAGGCCAACGTTGACAAAAAATCGCGAGGGTGCCAGGAGCACTTTAACTCACTCCTTCGTAAACGAATCTTGCATCCACGTTTTCAAAGCTGCGATCTCCTTCGCGACGGTGCGGGAGGCGGCGAACATTACGCCGGCTAACAGGACGCTAAGGACGGGGATGATGTACATCGCGGAGTGGAGACCGTCGGCGCGGAAGGGTTCGAGAGATTGCTGGTTGACGATTGTCACGCCGGCACCCAACGCGGCCTGCTGTGTGAAATGATCGCTGACGAGCCCGATGATGTAGGGTCCGAACGACGCACCCAAGAGATACATCGCCATGAAATAGAGTGCCATTGCCGTCCCGCGCAGACCGGGTTCGATGACATCCTGGATCGTCGAGTAGACCGTCGAATAGTAGAAATACATCAGCCCGCAGCCGAGACCCATCAGGACCATAAAACCCGCGAGATCGCCGCCCGGACGACCCAGGGCAAGGATGATAAATGGAATCGAGATCACGATCGCGATCGCTCCGACGAGCATGCGGCCATTTGCGCGACGCTTCATTACTGCATCGCCGATGTAACCGCCCAGTAGAAGTCCGGGTGCTCCGAGCACGCCATAAACGATCATCGAAACGATATTTGCTGTTTGGATATCGGCACCGTGATAGCGCATCAGGAACGGCGTGATAAATGCGCCGATGGCGTACATATTAAAATTGTGCAAGGCTCCGGACGCGATCAACCACAAGATGGTCGGCGACGACAGGACCAGTCTGTAAGGCGAGCCCGGACGTTTTTGCGTCCCGACATTGTACTCTTCGCTTCCGCCGCGTTCCGGTTCTCTGATGAATAGGGCCCCGATCGCAAACAAGACGCCGGGAATTCCGGCAACCACAAACGCCGCACGCCATCCGTACTGACGCGCCACGATTCCGCTGACCGCAAAGCTCAGCGCCAGACCGACCGGCAGCCCGAGCATAAAGATCGAGAGCGCTCTTGCACGCTGAGCGGGCGGAAACAAGTCGCCGATGAGTGACGTCGCGGCCGGAGCACACGACGCTTCGCCAACGCCAACGCCCAGACGCAACACGAAGATCTGCCAGAAATTCGTCGCAAGACCCGAAGCGGCCGTCATCAGGCTCCAGACAAAAATACCTGCAGATATGATCGTTTTGCGCGAAGATCGATCGGCTAAACGCCCAAGCGGCACTCCGACCAAAGCGTAAATAAGCGTGAAGGCCGTGCTGAGCGCGCCAAGCGATGCATCGCTCAAACCGAATTCCTTGCGAATCGGTTCGGCGACCGCACCAAGTATCTGACGGTCGAAGAAATTCATCGCGTTGACGCCAAACAAAATGAAAAGCGCAAACCAGACGCGACGAGTTTGCTGGGTTGTTGCAGTAGTATGTTCGACCGGACTATTCATTTGGTTGTAACAGGGATGGTCGGGCAAGCTACTCGGCTTTGAACGTTCCCTGCGAAGCGACGTAATTGTGTTGGAGTCCATATCCTCGGCCGCCCGATAGATGTACTTGTAACCTAGACGGGCGACGCGGAGCAACCTTTTGCGACTACCTCGCCCGCATTTTCGACTAGCACTTCGCAGGATCTCGAGCGCTTTCGGCGTCACGTCGATACGTTTTCCGTCGCGGAACAGGGCTGGCGTGGCAGGATCGAAACGAAATTCGTTGAAAAGATAAAAATTCGAACGAGCCGTTGTCATTCCGTAAATCTGTTAAAGGTAGCTCCCATCAACAACTTAACAGAGCACTAAGAATTCATAAAGAAAAACTAAAGGCACAAACAAGGATTCACAAAGGACTCCGGGCTCACAACTGGACGATGATGGCGTGCGTCGGAACACACCGACCGGATGACCCGGTCGAGAAGACCGACTTAACGGACTTTTTAGAAAAAAGGAGAGAAACCATGAAACATAAACTGACACTTCTATTCACTGCCTCGATCGCCTTTTTGATGTTCTCGGCCTCCGCGGCATCCGCTCAAACAGATCTGACAATGCGGGGTGCCCTGTATTTCACCGGATCGAAAACCACCCAGATAGATCTGAAGAATGACCGCTTTGTCGCATCGGGCGGAACCATGGAGTTGAAAGCATCGGACGGCGCGAACTGCAGCAACGGCTGGTGCGAATTCAATATCGGATTTATCGGATTTCGATCTGGAAATACTACGGCGGCGCTTTCTTCATACGGGCTGCTGCAGGTCGCGAACGGCGGTCTCGTCGGCAATACCGTTTATTTCGCCCCGGCGGAAAACGTAAAGCAGGCGGTGCTTCCGCTGAAGCTGAAGACCGGAGCAAATCGCGTGACGTTCACGATCGATCCCTACAAGAAGACTGCCGAGACCAATGAACGAAACAACAGCTTTTCGGTCACATTCAATGTCGCCGGCGGAAAGCAATAGCTTCCGAGTGGGGTTTTTAGACAAATTGTGAGAAGGACCGTTCAGTAGCGGTAAGTCAAAGTCACGATTACGGAATACAAACTCGCTCATTCAAAACATAAGTAAATCCCTAAAGGAGAAAGACAATGAAAAAAGCAGAACAACAGATGAAATGCAGGATTATCTTTCGGTCGGCATTGACCATAGTTTTATTCGTTGTGGCGGGCGGCGCCGCTGACGCGCGGTCATTCGGACTAGGCCCTTGCCCAAACTATTCGCCACAAGACGCAGCTTACCTCGTGAATGAGATCTACAAACAAGTGTTGGAACGCGAAGCGGACCCAGGCGGGCTCGTGACGTTTGCCGGATTGATAAGCAATGGCGACGGAAACACATGCCCTTGGAAGATCTTCCTTTCTCTCGGCAGCTCGCCAGAATACATAAGCCGTTTTGTGGAAAAACAAACGCCGCGCCAAGCCGTCGTGCTTATGTATCGCCATTTCCTCTTCCGCGAGCCGGAAAGTGAGAATGTGATAAATCACCATATTGGCAGTATGAATGCCAACGGCTGGCAGAAAACGATCCATGGCATAGCCGTGGCGGAGTCAGCGAGAAAGGAGGCTTGGGTCAAAAGTGTTTTCGCGAAAAGAGCAGCACCAAAAACGGAGGGCGTTAAAGCTTTGGTCGATAAAGGTTGTAAATTTTTTCTCGGACGCAAAAACGATTATCTCTGCACCACGCAGGAAAGTTTCGCTCTGTGCGAAACGCTGAAAAAAGAAGGAAAAGGTTTGATTGAACGCTGTCGTCTCGCGGGCGTCAACGAGGAAGTTGACAAAGCGCTCGTCTCACAAGGCTGCAAGCGAATCGGCATCGGTCAATACTCGTGCGTCGGACAAAAAGGTTTCGACGCTTGCGAAGGATTTTTGAAAAACAAAAAGGTAACCATCTGCAAGCGGCAGTCGATTATCAAAACCGGAAAATGATTTCTACCGACGCCATGTGTTGAAAAGGAACAAACCCGATCTTAAAAAAACGAATGAAATTCACAAAGGAGAATAAGAAGAAAATGAAACGCAATAAAAACTCTAACGCACTGACTTTAGTTCTGCTGGTGATTCTGTCCCTGACATTCATCGGCGCGGCATCGGCACAATCGGCGGACCAGGATAATCCCACGGCCCTTACGACAAACATCATCGAAGGTGAGGGCGATGGAAAAGCCGAAACGGTTTACTACAGCTTCACAGCGACGAAGGGCGATGTGAAAGTGACCGTCGATGCGAAAACCGACGACCGCTCGACGCCCTTGAGAGTTACGCTGATGGACGAAGACGGCAAAGAGCTGCTGCCCCTATACGTGGTCGCAAAAGGTACCGGCCAGCGCGAAGTCGGAACAAAGCGATTTGTCCGCGAGACAAAAGTGGTCGTACGGATCAGGATGGACGACGATCCGCAAGTGAACCTGCTCACCTACAAGATAAAGCTCGACGGCGCCGTGCAGGTCGAAGCTCCTCCGGTCGTGAGCGACGAAACACCGGCATCTGATGAAACGACTTCGACGCCTCCGACCGAACAGACCACAAGCACGGAGACACCCGCCACCTCGGGCATTGAGCAGACGACTACAAAGTCAGGCTTGGCAGACAAGCTAAAGAAGAAGCTCAAAAAGGAAGCGAAGAAAGTGGTGGAGAACAATTTGAATAAATAGAGGCGTCGAGATATCAAGCGGCGGGTCTCTTGGCTGGGCCGCTCAAATAAAAGTTAAGGAGAAAAAACTATGAATTACACACGCTTGATCTGCTCGATAACATTGCTGGCGGTTGTCTTCGGCAGTTTGTGTTTCGGTTCCACCGAGAAGGATGCGGCTGCCGAAGTCGCCGGTTCGGTCGGAGCAATAGAATACTCACGGCTTTACGCGTTCCTTAGCAAAAGGAATCAGCGATATTATCGGACAAACGCGCAGATTCCAGATGTAAGCGACGGTCCCTGGAAAAACGACGGTCCAATCTGCATTGTCGCAAAGAACGCCGCGCCGGGTTTGATGCCCGTCTATCAGTTCGTAAAGTTGGACAGCTTCGGCGCGAGGTTTTTCTATGCGTTACTTCCTAAGGAGGTTAACTTGTATACTGTCGGCGTTGACGCCTCAGGTAAGTGGCAAAATCAAGGAGTCGCGTTTTATGTATCACCCACGAAGCAGCCCGACATGGTAAGACTTTACAGGTTGATTGTACGGGCGAAAATCGAGTGGAGCGGCCACCTGGATAGTGTTGCAACAGTGAAGGCCCCGGAAGAGATCTTTCTCACAACGGACACGGCGGCAAAAGATAAAGCGGTTAACGCCGGCTGGACATCCAGCTCTCTCGGCTACGTCTGGACAAAAGCGCCCAAGACCCCGCTCCCCGATCTAACAATCGAGAACACTTTCGTCAAAGGCTCTTCCGTTGTGGCGCAGATCCGCAACAAAGGTCAGGTGGGTTCTCCCGATTTGTCGGTGCGGATTCGCATTCTCGACCAGAATGGAAAACAGGTTTCATATCTAGATAAGAAAATGGGCGCTACGTTTCAGAATATGCCCGCTACGATCACCTTCGACCTGGGCAACCAGAATCTCACCAGAAAAAGTTATCAGGTAGTGATTGACCCCGCCAAGCTGGTAAAAGAGTCCGACGAGACTAACAACGAGACACAGGTGCTGGAGTTTCCCGCCCCCAAGGTGAAACTCAACATAGATCCAGAGCAGGCAAACAAATTACGCGCGCCGACGTTTGCCATAACCGCGGCGCAGCCCTCGGGGCAAAATACTCTTTACCTGTTGTCGGTCACGAACTGGGAGTCTTTCAAACCCGAATGGTTTCAGTCGCTGCAAAACGTGCTGCCGCCGAATCCGTGCGGCCCGGGCAACTACACCAACGCCCGCTTACAGGCGCGCATCTCGGTTATCAAAACGGGGATGCCGCTAAACGCGGGCTGCAAGCCGCTCAACAGCCAACAGGATCTTAAGAGCCTTCAATTCGAGAGCGCTTTTCCGCTAAAAGATTCGGACCGAGTGCAAATAACACTGGTCGACAGACTAAATAATTCAAAGTACGAATCAGAGCCTTACGCCGTCGGCTGGCTTGGATTGGGGAAAATCCTGTCACCCCAGGGATGTAAATACTTTCTAGGTCGCGCGGGCAGTTTTCTTTGTACCAGCAAACAAGGCTTTGACGCCTGCGAAAACCTGCGAAAGCAAGGCAAACCGATTAAATGCACGCAAGCCGGGAATAAATAGGACGTAAACGCGACTCGATCGTCTGGATCGGGTAGGAGGCGGAGTCACCTCCGCCGTCCTCCCACACCACCGTACGTGCCGTTCCGCATACGGCGGTTCATGACGATAGTTGAAATCGCCGCAGTTCGTCTAATAGTGAGACGAGACCCATTGAATCAAACAGTCGCTTGGGCATCGCTTCGTTCATATGCGAAGCCCCGGCGTTATACCATGCTCCGTGCCCGTTGTTTGCACTTTTCCAGGCACGCTGCTTGGCAAGACCGAGTCTCATCAGTTCCGTTATTCGCTTTGAAGGCCGTTTCCACTGCTGCCATTTTATACAGCGCAGTTTCCGGCGAATCCGTCCGTCCAGTTCCTCAAAGACATTCTTCACTTCTGCACGACGGAAGTATTGACCCCAGCCGCGAAGCAGTGGATTTAGTTCTTCGATGACCGGTCGGATGCTTCTCCCTCGTCCTCTTTGCATTATTGCCCTCACTTTCGCTTTTAGTCTCTTTACGGATTCTGGTGCTACTTTCAGTTTCGGTGGTTTGTTCTACGTCATTGTGTAGCCCAAGAATTTCCTGCTCCAAACTCGGCCTACATCGCTCTTTTCCTCGATCACCTTCAGGCGAAGGCTTCTGGCTAGGAACCTTGTGATCGACTCCAGCACACGATTCCCCGCACGAAGTGACCGAACATAGATGTTGCAGTCATCGGCGTAACGGCAGAACTTGTGCCCTCGTCTTTCCAGCTCCTTGTCCAAATCGTCCAACAGAATGTTTGACAGCAGCGGTGACAAGGGAGAGCCTTGCGGCGTCCCTTCAGTCCTTCGACTTATCACTCCGTCCATCATCATTCCCGGTGCTACTATGCTCTCTGCTGACTTCTGCCATCCCCTCGAATCGCCTCTCGACGACTCTAGCCCCGAAGGGCAGACTGACAGACCTCCCCGAATAAGATGTGCTTACTTTCCGGCTGATGCCCGTCGTATCTACGCCAAAACCTTCCGTACAGGTATCGGACTTTGAGTCTTTTGGCCCTCTCATCCAAGTCTTGACGCCTCTCATACGCTTCCTGTTCGTCGAGCCAGCCTTTTGCTTACAGCTTCCTTCAGATCCCACCTCGCGATGGACACCCTTGCTGTTCGGCTAACAATTCCCCCTGTAGGGTTTGTAGGAGACTCTCACTCCCTAGTAAGCACGCCATGTCGGGCGTACCAAAAAAACGGGAAGGGCTGGTCTGCCTTCCCGTAACCGGAATAATTCCGAAGCATGAAACGAAACTCTAGAAGCTGAACTTCGCTCCTAGTCTGAATGCCGACGGATATTGGAATATCTGTCCGCTTCCGAAAAACGGATTCGGGACATTCGGCGTACCGGCAACACCAGCGTGATCTGTTGGGTCTGATCCAACACGACCGCACGCTGTGTGTTCGTCACATTGAACCAATCCGCCGTAAAGCGGAGCTGCATGTGCTCCGAAAACTTGATCGGGTAGTAAGCACCCAGATCAAGATTCCAGGTCGTCGGCGTACGATTGCTGCCGATCGCACTCGAGATGCCGCTGTTCCCATTGATCGATGTCAGGTCCGGAATGATCGCGGTGCCACGCGGAACCGCAAACCCTTCGTTGTTTCCATAGACCGGATGCGGGACCAGAGAGTTGAACGGAATACCGGACTGGATGTAGAAGTTCCCCAAAACGATAAGTCTCTACGGCGCAGTACCACCTGCGGTAGCGGTGGGGTCTCCGCGCAAAAAAATCCCGCCGGAGTACATCTTCGGCGGGATCGCTTTGTCGTCGTGAGGTTGGTTGAGGGGCGAGGTTATGGTTCTCCTTCGCGACAGTGGAAGCCTGGGAAATCAGGCAAGGACCTTTTCGGTGGGGACGGCGATCATTTCGCGAACTCGTCGTTTCAATGCTCTTTCGAACTGGCGAGCTTCGTTGACGCCGGTAAATGAAAGTTGTGCGAGATTGGCTTCAATGCGTTTTCGGTAATCTGAGACAAGCGAGTCAGACACGCCGAGCATCTCGGCAACCTCGAGTTGAGTGCCGCTATCGGCGATGAGGTAGCAATGCCAGAGCACGTTGATCATCCGGTCGTACTGTTTTTCTTTTCCGCGGACCGACTTGCTGAGATTATTTAAAAAGCCTTCGACAAAACCTGCGGCTTCGAGCTCGGCTTCGTTTCGCAGGAAATCTTCTTCCGGTGTCTCCCGAATATCCGGTATTTCGAAATGCGCCTTGTCATCGTCATCACTGTCGCCTGACCCGCCAACCGGAACAAGATGAATGTCCATGATCGGCAGCCGCGACATAACAAACGATCGCAGTGATCGAACATCGACTGGCGAATCGATCGCCTTGAAAACACGAACGATCAGTTTCTCAAGCTCGACGTTGCTGATCACGATCTGCGCATCCCCGGTGCATCCGACCATGCGAGTGTCGCGTTTCTGAAATGAGACGGCTTTGACACGCTCGTCCATTTCCTGAACGTCGCGTCGAGTCTTTTCGATCCTCCAATCGGCCAGCCCATACAAGCGATCCGCCAGCCGGCGATGAGCTTCCGGATTTCCGACGTTGTCGAAGCGTTTGAACGTCTCGCTGTTTTGGACCAGTGTTGAAATCCGACGAGCCAGACGATAAGACTCCGGGTAACGTTTGCGGAGCTCGGCCGTGAGCATGTTCGTAAGCTCGATCTGGCTGATCTCGGCTTCGACCTCGGCGTCGGACATTCCGGTGTCGAGATAATGTTGAAATCTTTCCTTGCTTAGGAGTGCGACAAACAGTTCCTGTGTGAGATCCGTGTAAGCGTTGTACCGCCCCTCTTCGACCAGAAAGCCCGCACGCTTCGACGCTCGGACAAGCGGGTGCGAGGACACGATACGATGAAGCTCGATCCAAATCTGATTAACATCAGACGCGTTAAGGCTGTCGTTCCATTTCCCGACCTTAACCTGTTTATTCTGGATTGATCGCGGGAGACGTTCCGGCGATTTGGTTGAGTTCATAAGGGCTGGTTGCGATTCCGGGTGGGCGGTGCTTGAGCGAAGCTCACGCGTACGATGGCTGTGCTGCCGTTCGTTCATATGTCGCAAACTGAATTTGTAGAAGAAACTTTTGAAAAATCGACTGCCGAGCTACTGGGTCAATTTTGGCTGGTGGGTCGCGGGACTCGGTCTTCCTCACTACCGACATTTAGATACTAGCAATTATTCCAATTTTGGGCAACAGTTTTTTGTGTTGTTTAACGTAGTTTGCAAAGCCCGTGGTTAGTGGGATTAGGGGCGGATAGGTTTATTTCAGAAACGCCCTTTTTCGGCCGACACTTTTGGAAGCGCGTGCCGATTACGGATTTACTCGAATGTAGCAAAAAATTCGAACGACTCCCGGATTCGTGTGCGAGCTGTATCGCGCGAATCTTCGGGCTCCTATATTACGATGGAAAGTTTTTGCAAAACAGAAGATTGTCCGGCGTCCGAGAAACTCGTCGCGTTCGGCGATTCCGCGGTCGATAGCCGAGAGCTGCGCGGTCATTTATCGGTGTGTGAATTCTGCTCGGCCGAGCTTGAGCTTTATCGCCAATATCCGCCGAGCCATGAAAACGTAGAGCCCTCAAAGATTCCCGGGCCGTTATTCGAGCTGGCCGACGCCCTACTGCATAAGCGACGGGATCTGACTGAGTTGAACAAACTCGCCCGCCGAGGCGGTTAGCTGCCGCAGATCTCGTCGATCGCTTCTTCGTATTTTTCGTCGATGACCCCGCGCTTGATCTTCAGCGTCGGGGTCATTTCACCTTTGTCGATCGAGAATTCCCTCGGCAGTAAGTAGATTTTCTTGACCCGTTCGTAATCGTTCAACCCGCGGGTCAGATCGATCGCGTCCTGCTGGACGAGTTTTACGACCTGCGGATTTTCGCAGAGCTCCTCTCGACTCTCCTCAGCCGAGATCTTTTTCTCCTTCAGCAGCTCCTTGAGCTCTTCCCAATTGGGAACGATGAGTGCCCCGACTTGTTTACGTCCGCTGCCGACGACCACCGGCTGCGAAATTAGCGGACTCTGCTTCAAGAGACTCTCAACCTGCAGCGGTGCGACGTATTTTCCGTTCGATAATTTGAAAAGATCTTTCAGACGGTCGGTCACGTAAAAATGGCCGTCGTTATCTTCGTATCCGACGTCGCCGCTGTGGTAAAAACCATCGGCGTCGATCGTCCTCGCCGTCTCTTCCGGATTGTTGTAATACCCCTTCATCACATTCCGGCCGCGGATCAGTATTTCGCCATCGGTTTCGGCGATCTTCATTTCGATTCCCTCAAACGGCGTCCCGATCGAACCGACCTTGTTATCGTCCGGCCGATTCGCGCTTGCGATGCACGCTTCGGTCATCCCGTAACCTTGCAGTATTGGAATGCCCGCCGCCCAAAATGCGTATGACAATTTTTTTGAAAGCGGCGCACCACCGGAAACAAAAAATCTGATGCTGCCGCCGACGCCGGCGCGCCATTTGGAGAAAACCATGCGGCTTGCAAGAGCGTGCTTTGCAGCCAGTATCGGCGAGATCGAACCACGCATGTCTTTAGCCTGCCAGTAATCCTGCCCGACCTCGAGTGCCCACTCGAACAATCTGGTTTTCCATCCGCCGGCTGCCTTACCTTTCTTGACGATCTTGTGATACACCTGCTCGAACAGACGCGGTACGGCGGACATGATCGTCGGTTTGACCTCCTGCAGATGCGCTGCGATCTGGTCGAACGCAGAGCAATAACTTATCGAAACGCCATTTGCACAGAGCACATAAAATACCGTCCGCTCGAAAATATGCGAGAGCGGCAGAACGGCCAGGCTGCAGTCCGACGTTTTTATCGGAAGGCCTTTAGAGATAGTAACGATGTTAGAGACGAAATTATCATGGGTCAGCATGACGCCCTTCGGCTCACCCGTCGTTCCCGACGTGTAAATGATCGTCGCCAGATCGTCACCGTCCACCTTCGCAAGTTCTTCTTCGAAGTCTATCTCAGACGCCGCGTCTCCGTGATCTTCTACAGATTCGAGACTGATCGAGCTCCGTCCATTCTCCGGAAGCGCATCGCTGTCAAAGAAGATCAGCTTCTCGAGACGCTCGACGCTTTGGATCGCGTCTTCCGCGTGTTTGAAAAGTTTGGTCCCTGAAACGCAGAGCATTTTTGCTCCGGAGTCCTCGAGGATAAAGCGAATCTGCTCGACCGCCTGCGTTGTGTAGATCGGGACGTTGACGGCGCGAAGCGATAGGATCGCGAGATCGACAAGCGACCATTCGGGTCGATTCTCGGAGATAATAGCGATTCGATCACCCGCCTTTACGCCGAGCGAAGCAAGTCCGCGTGCGATTCGTTTGACGCGTGCGATCGCATCGAGACCCGATATTCGGTTCCATGTGTCGCCGACCTTGAACGCCAGCGCGTCGGGTTTGTTGTTGCGACGAAAGGACTCGATGCAAAAGTGAGGGATCGTTTGAGGAATATTCTCAAAGCCGATCAGATTTTCAGCGTTCATCTATATTCGCTTGGGGGAAGGGCGGAGTATTCGGATCGAATATTATTCTTGCAGAGTGAGCCTTTTAAGTCCAACACCTCAATCTGCGGCCAACCGGGTCCGACCACGATGGCAGCGAGGGTTTTCCCGGGGACAATAGAATCGGTCTCTTCATCGGATCCCGATCAGGTGTTTGTGGATATAGCATATTGCGATGTTTCTCTTGACACGTAAAATAGCAATTTGCTATATTGCTCACGGCTTCGGGGACACGCCACTGCGATGAGAATAATTTCTCGCAAGATGATTCGGGAATACGGGGCACGCAATCCTGCGGCGAAGAAACCGCTCGACGAATGGTTCCGTCGATTGAGAGCAACGGCGGCGAAAAACTTCCCTGAATTAAAGCTCACATTCCCGACTATGGATCAAGTGGGGACATGCACGGTCTTCAACGTCGGCGGTAACAAGTACCGCGTGATTGCGAAAATCGTTTACAGGTTTCAGACGGTGTATCTAAGATCGGTGATGAGCCATAAGGAATACGACAAGGATAAATGGAAGTCCGATTGTGAATAAGCGGATGCGTCGGTGGAGGCAGTATGGTCGCGATACGAAAACAGAGAACTGAAAACAGAGAAATTGTCGGATATTCGGAGCTCCTGGCTGAGTACTTGCCGACGGTGATCAACTCGGAGAAGGAGAACGAGCGAGCGCTGATGAAGCTCGACCGCCTGATCCAAAAGGGCGAAGAGAACTGGACCGCGGCGGAAGCTCGCATCTTCGAACTGCTTTCCTGTCTGGTGGAAAAATTCGAGGACGAGGCGTACCCGATCGGGAAACTTACTTCGCCAGTCGGAAGCTTAAAAGTACTTATGGAGGAGCGCGGGCTCAAGCAGGCGGATCTTGCGCCCATCTTCGGCGGACAATCGGTCGTTTCAGACGTCCTGAAGGGAAAGCGCGAGATCAACGGCCGGCAGGCGAAACAGCTTGCGGAAACTTACCATTACCCGATAGCGGTCTTTCTCTAGACCACCGCCGCCAAACAAATCGCCCGCCTCGTCGTAGTTCGAGCCGGTTCAGAAGCCGTTTGTGGTTTTCTGGATTAAACCCAGTAATTCCGATCAAGCGAACGATAGTTGATCGCTTCGCTGATGTGACCGGGTTGAATATTTTCGCTCGCGGCGAGATCTGCGATGGTTCTCGACACTTTCAGGATGCGGTCGTGGGCCCGGGCCGAGAGGCCCTGACGGGTCATCGCCTTCTCGAGAAGCGCTTCGCATTCCGAATCGAGCGGGCAAAAAATGCGGATCTGCTTCGGTGACATGGCCGAGTTCGAAAAGACGCCGTCGCCTTCAAATCTTTTCAATTGAATGTCGCGTGCGTGGATCACGCGGTCTCGTATCTTCTCCGACGGATCGCCGACCGGGACATTCTTTCCTCTGAGCTCTTCAAACTTTACGGCCGGCACATCGATGTGAATATCGATGCGGTCCATCAACGGGCCGGACACCTTGCTGACATATCGCTGGATCTGAAATTCGTTGCACGTACAGCGCCGTGGGTTCGATCCGAAATATCCGCACGGGCACGGATTCATCGACGCGACGAGTGTGAAGTTCGCCGGGAAGGTCAGCGACGTCGCCGCTCGCGAGATGGTCACCTGTTTGTCCTCCATCGGCTGACGGAGAACTTCGAGAACGCTGCGGTCAAATTCCGGCAGCTCATCGAGAAATAAAACGCCGAGATGCGCGAGTGAGACCTCACCGGGCCGCGGGATCGATCCGCCGCCGATGAGTCCGGCTTGCGAAACAGTGTGATGCGGCGATTTGAATGGCCGGTCGGTGATCAATCCCGAACGGCCCGTTAGCCCTGCAACCGAATGGATCTTTGTGATCTCGAGCGCTTCTTCAAATTCGAGCGGAGGCAGGATCGTCGGCAGACGTTTCGCGAGCATAGTCTTGCCAGATCCCGGCGGGCCGACAAAAAGAATGTTATGACCGCCGGCGCTCGCGACTTCTAACGCTCGCTTCGCAGTCGCCTGTCCGCGAACCTCGGAAAAGTCGAACCGGTTGTTGATCGCCCTTTGCTTTAGTTCCGCAATGTCGAGTATCAACGGCGGTACGCGGGTCCGATCTCCCGATCCGATCTCCTGCACGAGCAAGGCGGCCTCACGCAGGTCGCGGACCGGATAGACATCGATCCCCCGAACGACGGCCGCCTCGGTGGCGTTCTCTTCCGGAAGCAGGAGATGCTTGATACCGGCTCCGCGTGCGGTCAACGCGATCGAGAGTGCTCCGCGTACCGGACGAATACGGCCGTCGAGGGAGAGCTCACCGACACTCAGAACGTTGGTCAGATTCTCCAGGCTCCCGAGATCGCCGTGGGCACCGAGAATGCCGAGGGCGATGGGAAGGTCAAAGCTTGCCCCTTCTTTTCGAACGTCCGCCGGAGCGAGATTTATGGTTGTTTTGTGGATCGGGAAAAAGTATCGACTGTTGGTGATCGCGGCCCGGATGCGTTCGCGTGATTCGCGGATCGCGGTATCGGGGAGCCCGACGATCGTCACCGGCTGGCCTTCATTTTCCTTCGCGACAGGCTGAAGGTTTACTTCGATATCTACTATGAGTGCGTCGATGCCATAGACGGCTGCCGACTGGGAGAGGAACAGCATAGTTATTTAATTTTGCGAGATTGTATATCATCTTGATACGAAATGAAAACCGTATTCGAACCGCAAGACGCAAACTTTGAGAGCCGCGTGCGCCGCAGTTTTTTGCGGCAGCGCGTGATGCATCTGATCGGAGCATCGTTGACGGTCGTCGAACCCGGAATCGTTGAGATCGAGATCGCTCCGCGCGAGGACCTGGCACAGCAGGACGGGTTTATGCACGCCGGCATTGTCACGACCGTGCTCGACAGCGCATGCGGCTATGCAGCGTTTACGTTGATGCCCGCCGATGCTTATGTGCTAAGCGTCGAATTTAAGGTCAACCTGCTCGCTCCTGCCAAGGGAGATCTGATCACCGCTCGGGCCGAGGTCAAACGCTACGGCCGGACGCTGACCGTCTGCACGGCGGACGCCGTCGCGGATGGAAAAATTTGCGCGACGATGCTCGCGACCATGATCTGCCGAAGCCTGAAACCGCGCAAGAATTGAAAACGTTAGCGGCCATAACCTGACCTATCGCCCGAGCATTTAAGCAGGGGCATACTGCTTAACCCTTTCAAACTAGCTATTTACAGTCATTGTTCAAGTGCGCTAGGATGCTTCGTCTGAAGGCAGGTTCCGTATTATGAAAGCTGGCACAATAACTTTTGAGATCCCGGAAAAACGTCTGGAGCCGTTGGTCGGCGAGTTGCGCGAGTCGATAAAAGCCGATTGCGGAACCGAGTATTCCGAATCGGCGATCCGGAATTCGGTAGTCGACTGGCTCGGAGCACGGCTCGATCTTCTGTTCGAAGACGCAGTTGAGCGTTTAACCTCGCCGTCTTACGAAGATGCACGAGAATTTGCACGGATGCTCGACGAGGCGGAAGGCGTTGCGGTTCCGGCCCGTTCGCCGGTCGTCGCGATGCCCGGACACGAAGCGACGGTGTTTACCGGATACCGTGCGTTTTCGTTAGAAAAAATGGCGGCGATGGTGTCGTATCTGGCCCTTCGGACGTCCGACCTTTATAAAACGAAATTGAACAAACTGCTTTTCTACGCGGATTTTGCAAATTACTACCTTCATGGTTCGTCGATCTCAGGTTCACGATACGTGCACCTTCCGTACGGACCTGTGCCGGACAGCTATGAAGAAACCCTGGAAACATTAAATCACTATGGTGTGATCGATATTTCCAAGCTTAATTCGGCAGAATTGGTGCGTTCGGGTGAGAATTCTGCGCCTGATTTCCTCAGTCCCGAGGAAACACAGTCCCTCGACTGGGTCCTCGAGACGTTTGGCGAGCTGTCGGCCACTCAATTGACCAAGATCTCGCATCGGGAAAAGGCGTATAAAAACACCCGGACCGGTGAGGAAATAGCTTATGAATACGCGAAATTCATGGCTAAATTGCCCCCGAAAACGAGTTAGAAATCGTCGGGAAAAAGTTATTGACTTTGCCCTTGGGGCTCGGTTAAGATTGTCCCACTAAAAACGTTTTTTAGTAGCCAAAAAGGGGGGCGGGTTGCCCGTTTCCCGGCCTATTGTTCGCTCACTGGTAAAATCCGGTCCGGAAAGTAGCCTTTGAGACCAACGTTCGGTAGGGACACTCGTGAAGGTCATGTCGGCGCAATGCTCTTGACTTGAAATAGGGTAGAAATAAGATGAAATGGGCCCGCTGCCTTAACCGGTGCGGGCCCTTTTCTTTGCGAGCGAGATGAGTTATGCTCCAACGATTTTCTGCAAGTTCGTAAGGCCGTTTCGTTCATTCGCGGTGATCAATCGGCAGAAGATGTTTTTCACTTGTTTGAGCTAATTGAAAGACTGAACTGCGGATGGCACCGGTCATGAATTGCGGAGCCGAATTACAGGCTGCTTCGGCTGAAAGAACCGCGTTTTCGCAGTCGGTTATTCCATCGTTGAAAGATGGCTCTGACCAATATAATGAACATCAAAATAATGAGAAGACAGGCTCGATTTGGGATTTGGGATTTGGGATTTGGGATTTTGCTCGCGACGATGCTGGTCGCGGCGTCGGCGTGCAGCGGCACTCCGGAAGTGAAACCTACGGCATCGCCAAGCCCGGCGGCAACGTCAATGCCGGCTGTATCGCCAAGCCCGATGGCGAGTGTGAGCGCCGGGAAAGCCGACGCACTCGTCGGACGCTGGCCGGGTGTTGAGGGAACTTACCTCAATATCACAAAGAAGGGCGACAATTACTCGGTCGAGATCGCCAATCTGGACGGCGCGAAAACCTTCGACGGAACGGCGAAGGGCGACGTCATCGAGTTTACCCGCAACGGAAAGACCGAAACAATCAAGACTGCTTCCGGCGCTGAAACCGGAATGAAGGGTTTTGAAAAGGAGACCAATTGCGTGGTCGTAACAAAAGGGAACGAAGGTTTCTGTAAAAAGTAATCTCCTCGCAACCTCGATGAAAGGGCGGGCGAAAACGCCCGCCCTTTCTTGATTCCAAGACGTTGATTCCAGATAGAGGTTCGAATGTATTACACTCGCCGAAAGCTCAAAATACAATCAAGAAGAGGTAAAGGAAACCTATGATCAGGATCGGCATAATTATCGGCAGTACTCGGCCCGGACGTAAAGGCGAAGCGGTCGGGCGATGGACATTCGAGATAGCTTCGAAGCGAAGCGATGCGGAATTCGAGCTCGTCGATCTCGCGGATCAGAATCTGCCACTGCTCGATGAGCCTGTTCCTCCGTCAATGGGCCAATACACTCATGAGCATACAAAACGATGGGCGGCGAAGATCGACTCATTCGATGCGTTCATATTCGTCACGCCCGAATATAATCACGGAACGTCCGCCGCCCTGAAAAACGCGCTCGATTTCTTATTCAAGGAATGGAACAACAAGGCCGCCGGCTTTGTCGGCTACGGGAGCGCGTACGGCGCACGGGCAGTCGAAAGCCTTCGTCTGGTGATGGGCGAATTGATGATCGCCGACGTCCGAGCTCAGGTAATGCTGTCGCTATTCACCGATTTCGAAAAGCACACGACCTTCAAACCGGACGAGCGTCATGAAAAAACTCTCAATACCGTTATCGATCAAGTTATCGCCTGGGGAACGGCCCTTAAAGGCGTCAGGACGCAAAACTAGGCAGTATTTTCTTTACCTTTTGGGCAATTCGTCATAAAATTCTCCCGTGGTCATGCAACTTGTGTCTGGAGGTGGTTCATCAAAGACGCGGACAAAGTAATTAATCCCGGTAGTTTTCCAGGAGTAACTATGGATTCAAGCACCGCGGCGATCGAACAAGAAGCCGCCTTTGCTTTTGAGGATGCAGCCGAGCTTCCTCTACTTCACGCGCCCGTTTCACAAGTCATTCCGACACAACAAGCAGTAGCCTTCGATCCTAACGCGTCCGACCTGACCTTGTGTCAGCTTGCCGCCAACGGCAATCTCCCGGCTTTTGAGGTAATTTATCAGCGATACCATCGACGCACTTATAGCCTGACGATGCGTATGACAAACAACGCGTCCGAAGCCGAAGATCTTACTCAGGAAGTTTTCATACAACTTTTCCGCAAGGCTGGAAGCTTTCGTGGAGATTCGGCGTTCTCGACATGGCTGCACCGTCTGACTGTCAACCAGGTGTTGATGCACTTCCGCCGACGCAGCGTAAAGAACGAAAAAGTTTCCGATAGCGGAGAGATGCCCGAGCAGACGGTGCATGGAACCGCCAATCCGAATAAAATGCCGGTCGTCGACCGGATCGCACTGAAGAACGCCATCGCTGAGCTGCCTAACGGATATCGAAATGTTTTTGTGCTGCATGATGTGCAGGGCTACGAGCATGAAGAAGTCGCGCGAATGATGGGCATCTCCGTCGGCACTTCAAAATCGCAGCTTCACAAGGCGCGGCTTAAGCTGCGTGGGCTGTTGATCAAAGAAAACAATTAGAGAATCGCAGGTCTCGTTGTCGGTGGGGTGTTTGATGCTCTGCTCGCGGAGTTGCGTTTGGAGGTCGGCACCCTGCCGCCGTGAGAAGTTGGTCAGTTAAGGCAACCCTTTGCAGTAACAACTAATCTATCTAGATTGAAAAGCGAACAAGGTGGAAGTAGTTAGACGGGTCTCGGACCCTATGCTTAAGAATGAATTGCACGGAGTGTCTAGAATATATCAGCTCGTACCTGGATGGAGAGCTTGATGAAAGAAAGTCGGGTAACATGCGGTTGCATTTGAGCGTCTGCACCGGCTGTGCAAAGCTTTGCGAAGACTTCGCAGCGATCCTTGAGTCATGTCGCGAAAATGTCCCTTCCGAGATCATCCCGCCCAATTCCCAAGCTCTCTGGTGCCGCATAAATAATCTGATCGAAAGCGAAATAAAGCCTGAGGTGGTTGAGGAACCCAAGAAGGGTTGGTTCACACGCGGATGGAACATGACGTTCTCGCAAGCCGGGGCGGCGGTCCTGGCGGTTGCCATGATCAGCTCATTGCTGACCATCGTCGGGATACGCAATTATTTTGAACCGTCGGGCGAAGATTTTACCTCGAGGTCGGCTGCGTCGCAAACGACCTTTGAAAAGATCCTCAGCAAAGTCGGCTTGACGGAAACTCCGCTGCAAGCCAGAGAACGACGAACAAGAGAGCAGCAAGCTGCCATCGAATATTGGACAAAGCGCGTTCAGCAACGCCGCGGACAGTGGGACGTAAAGATCCGCGATGCTTTTGATAGAAATCTGCATCTTATCGATGAGTCGGTCAGCGAATATAAGATCATTCTGCAGGAAAACCCGGAAGACGACTTGACGGGAGAAATGCTCGACGCTGTGTTGAATGACAAGATGGACTTGCTCCGCGAGTTTTCCGACCTTTAGTTTAGTTGGCAAAATGGCCCGTGTTTTGAAAGATCGCTTTTACTCCTTCGCCGGAAAAACTACGATTCTTCTTTTGTTGAGCGTAGTTTTTTTCTTTGCGCCTTTCGAGGCGTCGGCACAGCGACGTTTCTCAAAAACTTATCCCGCGACGCGCGGTGTTCGTCTGACCCTGACAAACCGCTCGGGAACCGTTACGGTCGAAGGTTGGAACCGCCCGGAGGTTCAGATCCAGGCATATCTCGAAGCTCCATCTGCAGCCATCGATCCCCAACTAGTGGACGGAACGATCTTCGTCAACATGGTGAAGGACAACTACGGCCGGGGTGACGTCGGTAGTGTGAACTTTACGATCCGTGTCCCCTTCGATGCAGGGGTCGACATCGAAACAAAAGTCGGGAATTTGAACGTCAGCAACGTACGTGGCGGCCTGGTGCGTGCAAAGATCTCCAGCGATGGCGACATTACACTCACGAACATCAGCGCCCAGATCGTACTAGCGGAGAATGGGATCGGAAACATCTTTTTTGACGGCGATATCCTGTCTGGTGGTAACTACCGGTTCACGTCGATGAGCGGCGACATCAACCTCCGCGTTCCCTTTAACTCTTCGTTCAAGCTCATCGCCACGGCGCCGTCAACGCGGAGCATAAATCTCGGATCCTTCTCCGGCGGCAACCTGCGGTTCATTGGCGATGGCAGACGCGTGACCGGGCAGGTCGGTGACGGCAGCTCCTATCTCACGGTGACAAATCAACGGGGCACCATAGCTTTCATCCGCCGCTAGAAACAAGAAAGTTATTGACCCGCCGAGTACTTCTCCATAAGATAAGAGCGGCCTCTCCGAATCTTTCCGCTGGATTCGATCAAAACAAAAATGAAAAAACAAAATGCGCTTTTGCTGGCTTTTTTGGTAGCCGCCTTTTCGATCAGTGCTTTTTCGCAGTCGAAACCACTTCTAAAACGGACAACCTATAAGAGTGACAAGTTCGATTTCGGCGTCGGTGGCACGCTTTCCGTAACCGGTGCCCCGGTTGGGTCGATCCGCATCGAAGGCACAAAGAGCCGTGAGATCGAGATCTCAGCCGAGATCGAGGTGAGCGCAAGCAGCGAAGCGGACCTCGCGAGGCTCAGCGACATTACGACGTTTGTTCTTGAAGAGAGTCTCGGACGCGTCGGCATCATCAGCGTCGGCACGCATGATAAAAAGTTCATAAAGAAACTCGGAAAAAAATTCCCCAAGCAGCTTCTCGGGCTGCCCTTCCGAATCGATTACGTGATCAAGGTTCCACAGTACTGTGATCTGCAGATCGACGGCGGCAGTGGTGATCTGGTCATCACTGGTGTCGAGGGAACATTTAGGCTCAACTATCTTGAAACGAACGCGAAGCTCGATCTAAAAGGCGGGGGAATTACAGCGGTCTTCGGAAAAGGGACCGTCGATCTGACCGTTCCAAGTGCGAGCTGGCGCGGGAGGTTCGCGGACGTCCAGCTCGTCTCCGGCGAAATGAATATACATTTACCGAACGGCATGAATGCGGAGTTAGACGCGACCATCCTACGAACCGGAAAGATCGAGAACGACTATTCCGGATTTACCCCGCGGGTGCGAAAGGCAGAATTCACAGACAAATCGATCGTCGCGAAATCCGGAGTCGGTGGACCTTCGCTCAAGTTCACGGTCGGCGACGGCACCCTCACCATCAACAGTTTGGAGTCACGCCTTTAGGCAGCGGTCTTTTTGATATCCGAAATTGCGCGGTAATATCTAACTGCCGGCCGATGCCGGCATTCCAAACATGACGATTAAATCAGATTTGTGGCTTCGGCGGATGGCCGAAGAGCGGCAAATGATCGATCCGTTTCTGCCCGAACTCGTCCGCGAGGTTAACGGCAGCCGGATCATTTCAGCCGGTGCTTCGAGCTATGGTTACGACATGCGTCTCGCCGATGACGGATTCAGGATCTTCTCGTCCGTCTACGGGGACGAGATCGATCCGAAACGCTTCGATGAGGCGTCGTCGCTGATCGAGCCTCCGGTCAGGACCGCCGAAGACGGCGCAAAGTATTACCTCTTGCCCGGCCATCACTACGGACTCGGCGTAACGGTCGAGACGTTTCGAATGCCCCGCAACGTAACGGGGATCGCGCTTGGAAAGTCTACCTACGCACGGGCTGGATTGCTCGTCAACACAACGCCACTTGAGGCCGGCTGGACGGGCCGTCTTGTTGTCGAGATCGCGAATCTTGCCAACCTGCCGCTTCGCGTTTATGTGAATGAGGGCATCGGCCAGATCCTCTTTTTCGAATCTGACGAGGATTGCGCTGTGAGCTACGAGGACCGCGGCGGAAAATATCAGGGCCAGACAGGACTCACCTACGCAAAGGTTTGATCGTTTTATCGCATCTCGCCTTTCGGGAACATTACTCTCTCGGGTTCGGCATTTAGTCGCTCAAGCATTTTCTTGATCAGACGCGTCTTAACCGGCCCGGCCTGTCGCGGCTCGACCAGATAACGAACGATCGCTTCGATCCAGGTATTTTCGCCGACTCTGAAAACCACAACCGGACGCTCCTGAACCTCGAGCTCGTCGACCGGCGTTTGCTGCAGTAGCTCACGATACGTTCCGACACGTTCCATCATCACTTCCCCAACCTCTTCCTGGGCTGCTTCGCGCATGACGCGAGCGACAAACTCAAGATCGCTTTGATAGGCGATCTGGAATTTGATGTCGCTCCAGACGTATGGGAACAGCGGCCACGAGTAGTTGAAAACGGCCGCGCTCAAAACCGTTGAATTCGGAAACTTAATGATCCTGCCGCTCGGATGATCTGTCGAAAGATGCTCTCCGCCAAACTCCCAGAGTGTCGTATCGAAGTAGCTGACGTCGATGACATCCCCGGCGGCTTCGCCGATCTTAATGCGGTCGCCGACGCGGTAGGGCACCTTTACGAGAATATATATCCAACCAATAAAGCTTGTGATCGGGGTCTGGAGCGCAAAGCCCAGGACGAGCGAAATCAGCCCAAGCGATACAACTGCGGTATACCAGTTCGCAAATAGCAGCGACAATCCGATAAAGAAAATGCTCAGGCCGATAAAGAGGGTCGTGACCCGATTGAGATTGAAACGTGCAACGTCGTCATCGAGGGGATTGATGAGATAATTGCGAACCGTCGCGCCGGCCATTAATACCAGGACGACCGCCATCATGCCCAGTGTGGCCCGCTCCATGAGTGGAACGAACCGGCCGACGACGTCAAAATAACCAAGGCGAAGAAGATAGTAAACGGCTCCTCCGAAGAGCAATAAGATGACGTAGGTTCCAAAAAAGAACTTCTCCTTCGCTTCGACCTTCACTCGTCTCCGCGGCTTGTCCGCTCCCGCTTGATCGAGGGCCCGCCGGACGTCTTCGTCTTTCTTAAGTTCCTCAAGCTCCGCCTGCTTCGTTTTCACTCTCGCCATCTTCTATAATCTAGTCGTTTCGCCTCAATTGCTGTGTTGTCCGTTTATCTTAACGAAAAATGTGGATTTTACGTAAGTTTAATCGAAGTCGCGCGCTGAAGGCGCTTGCCTTGTTTGCACTCACTGCGGTGGCAAACTCGATGATAATTGCGCAGTCAAGCGACGGAGCTTCCAGACCGCGTGTCCGCGATATCGGTATCAAGATCGGCATCTTGCCGGTCGGCCTGCTCAACGCAATAACGGATGTCGACGGCGTTGCGGTAGGACACACGACGATCATCAAAGGCGAAAACATTCGGACGGGCGTCACGGCGATCATCCCTCATGGCGGAAATTTATTTCGAGAAAAGGTTTCGGGCGCGGTCTTTGTCGGTAACGGTTTCGGCAAACTTATAGGCTCGACACAGGTCAATGAGCTCGGCGAGATCGAAACGCCCATCCTCCTCACATCGACCCTCGCAGTACCGCGGGTCGCCGACTTTCTCCTGGATCACATGCTCGCGCTTCCTGGGAATACGGATGTCCGATCCATCAACCCGCTCGTCGCGGAGACGAACGACGGATTTCTTAACGATATTCGAGGACGACACATCACTCGTGAAGACGTTTTCAATGCGCTCAAGAACGCGAAAGGCGGAGTCGTCGACGAAGGAGCAGTCGGGGCGGGGACGGGAACTGTCGCGTTCGGTTGGAAGGGCGGTATCGGAACCTCATCGAGGAAACTGCCCGCGATTCTCGGCGGCTACACGATCGGTGTTTTAGTGCAGACGAATTTTGGCGGGGTGCTGACGATCGACGGCGCTCCGGTCGGCGTCGAACTTGGAAAATATTATTTGAAGGACGCGGTGTCGGCAGACGCTCCGCGTTCCCCGTCTGACGTGGCGGACGGTTCGATCATTATCGTAATAGCCACCGACGCGCCGCTCGATCATCGCCAATTGAAACGCCTTGCCGCCCGCTCGATGTCGGGTCTCGCCAGAACCGGTTCGGCGATGACCAATGGTAGCGGCGACTATGCAATTGCTTTCTCGACGGCGAATCGCATCAACCCCGCGGACACCGCGCGAAGTGTCCGCGTGCTCGGCAATGACGCGATGTCGCCGCTTTTTCAAGCGGTGATCGAAGCCACGGAGGAGGCAATCTATAATTCGATGTTCAAGGCGACGACGATGACTGGAAACGACAAACGAACTATCGAAGGTCTCCCGATCGAACGTGTAAAAGAACTGTTGAGAAAGTACGGAAAGATCAAATAGGGAATCCGATGGTGGGATGTTTGTCTCAGTCGGAACCCGGGCAACAGTCGCGGCAGCCTCACCCGCGGCGTAGCAAGGGCCGAATAGCTCCTTTACCTAATCATTCCAGTTCCCGACTCATCAAGAAGGTGGATATTTATCTTGTCGGGGGCAACCATTCGATTCAGCCGAAAGGATGCTAACATTTCATCTCAAATATGCTTACGCTTGAGAATTACATTGGTGGTGAACCGGTTCAGCCCGCGTCCGGCCAATACCTCGATAACGTGGAGCCGGCGACTGGAAATGTGTATTCACAAATACCCGACTCTGACGACCGCGACGTAAATCTCGCCGTCGATGCGGCAAGTGCGGCCTTCCCGAAATGGTCAAAGACGCCACCCGAACAACGATTCGAAATCCTGATGCGGCTCGTTGCGTTGATCGAGCGCGACGCCGAAGAGCTTGCACGCGCCGAGAGTATCGATAATGGGAAGCCACTGTCGCTGGCGCGTGTCATGGACATTCCGCGTGCCGCGTCGAACTTTCGTTTCTACGCGACCGCCGCGATGCATACGGCGAACGAATCGCACGAGACGATTGGCGAGGCGATAAATTACACGCTGCGTCAGCCGCTCGGCGTCGTCGGATGTATTAGCCCGTGGAACCTGCCCTTGTATTTATTTACGTGGAAGATCGCACCGGCGCTCGCCGCCGGATGCACGGTTGTGGCGAAGCCGAGCGAGATCACTCCAATGACGGCTTACCTGATGTCTAACCTTTGCATCGAGGCCGGCTTCCCTCCCGGCGTATTGAATATAGTTCACGGTCTCGGTCCGAAAGTCGGCGCTGCTATTGTCGGGCACCGTGACGTCAAAGCGATCTCATTCACCGGTGGCACGAAGACGGGTGAAGAGATCGCGCGAATCGCCGCTCCGATGTTTAAGAAACTCTCGCTCGAGCTTGGCGGAAAGAATCCGAATATTATTTTCGCAGATTGCGACTACGACGAGATGCTCGAGACGACAGTGCGTTCTTCATTCGCAAACCAAGGGCAGATCTGTCTGTGCGGTTCGCGAATTTTTGTCGAGCGTCCGATCTACGAACAGTTCAAGAGCGATCTCGTCGCGCGTGCGCTTGAGATGAAGATCGGCGATCCGTTGGAGGATTCGACGAATGTCGGGGCCGTCGTATCCGAAGCGCACATGGAAAAGATCCTGTCGTACGTTGAACTGGCGAAGAAGGAGGGCGGTACGATCCTTTGCGGCGGAAATCGAGTGAACCTCGGAGGGCGATGTGCGAATGGTTATTTCATCGAACCGACTGTTGTCGAGGGCCTCTCGCACGACTGCCGAACCAATCAGGAAGAGATCTTTGGCCCAGTCGTTTCGATCATGCCGTTCGATGCGGAAGACGAGGTTTTGGGTTATGCAAACTCGGTCCGCTACGGTTTATCGGCAACGGTGTGGACGGAAAATCTTTCGCGTGCTCATCGCGTCGCGGCGGCTCTCGAATCGGGTATCGTCTGGGTCAACTGCTGGCTGCTTCGCGATCTGCGTACGCCATTCGGAGGCGTCAAAGACAGTGGTATGGGCCGCGAAGGCGGATTTGAAGCGCTGAAATTTTTTACCGAAGAGAAGAATGTTTGTGTGAAGATTTGAGAACGCATACCGAGTTGATGGCGAAGGTGATGAAGACGCACAAATGGGAATGATTCGCGATGATCGCAATCGCGTCGATCGGGATCCAGAGATGCCCATCCTCCGGACGAATATGGCGAAACTGCGGTACAATAGTCCCGATCTTTAGAAGAGCTTCAAGGTAGCCGCACCAGGTCAGTACCACCTGCGTAAGCGGGTGGTCGAACGACGGCTCTCACATAAGCAATCGGTGTTCTGGAACGATAACGAAATCCCACTTGGTTATCTCATAACGATTCGTACGTACGGTACATGGCTGCCTGGCGACGAGCGGGGCTCGATCGATAGGTACCACAACTCGTATCGTGGCCCGCGTGTTCCGGCTAATCCAGTTCTCGAACAACAACACCGTAAGAAGCTAAAGAGCGAACCTCTTTTCTTAGATCGCATCCAAAGAGAGGCGGTCGGGGCCGCGATAACAGAAGTCTGTGAGCACCGCGGCCGGCTTTTGCGAGCAATTAATGTAAGGACAAACCATGCTCATAGTGTCGTATCCATAGGTTCGCAGAAACCATCGATGGCATTGAATGCGTTCAAGGCATACGGAACTCGAAAAGTGCGCGAGCGCGGGCTATGGCCCTTCGATCACTCGCCTTGGGCCGACAAGGGCAGTGAGCGGTGGCTGTGGACAGAAGTTAGTGTCGTGAATGCGTGCGACTATGTGATCAACGGACAAGGTCACGATCTTAGGGACTTTGATAACTGGAAGAACGAACAAGGAAAAGGGGATTGAGAAATGGATTGCGCCGCACCACCCGCTCACGCAGGCGGTACTGACCTGAACGACCAGCTCTGTAGATTAACCATGAAAATATTCATATCACTTGTACTAATGTCAGTCGCATTTTCGACAACCTTCGCCCAAACAACACCACCAACCGAGTCCGCGATGGACCGGTTTCTTCGCTATGTGAAGATCGACACGCAATCGGCGGAGGATCAGCCTGAGCCGCCGAGCACGAAGAAACAACTCGATCTTGCGCGGCTTCTTGAAAGCGAGCTAAAGGCACTTGATGTACAGAACGTTCGCATTAGCGAATGGGGAATCGTTTACGGAATGGTGCCGGGAAATCTGCCGGATAACAGCAAGGTTCCGACGATCGGCTTTATCGCTCATATGGACACATCGCCGGCGGTGTCCGGTGCAAACGTCAACGCGATCATCCATAAGAACTATCAAGGCGGCGACATCGTTCTGCCGAACGACAAGACACAGGTCATCACCGTCGCACAGAATCCGGATCTAAAAAACCTGATCGGCGACGATATCATCACGGCCGACGGGACGACGCTGCTCGGCTCGGACGATAAATCGGGTATCGCCGAGATCATGACGATGATCGACATCCTGAGGCAAAATCCAAACATCAAGCACGGCAATATTGCAGTCGCATTCACACCGGACGAAGAGGTCGGCGGCGGGGTCGACAAGTTTGACATTAAAGGCTGGGGAGCGAAGTTCGCATACACGGTCGATGGCGAGCAGCTCGGCGACATCTCGAACGAGACTTGGTCGGCACGCACGGCGACCGTAACATTTCGCGGTGTATCGACCCATCCGGGAACAGCGAAGGGGATTCTCGTAAATTCGATGTATGCTGCCGGAGATTTTCTCGCGGCGTTTCCAAAGGCCGTGAAGAATCGCCCGGAGACAACTGAGGGCCGCATCGGGTTCATTCATCCGTACGTCGGCAATCTCGATATTGAGACATCGACGGTGAAAATCCTTTTACGCGATTTCGATATCACGGGGCTTGCAGCTCAGGAAACGGCTATCAGAAAGGTGATGGCTGCGACGCAGAAAAAATACCCGAAGGTGAAGATCGAATACGGCAGTGTGCTTGGATATCTGAATATGAAAGAGGTGCTGAAAGATTATCCGCAGCTCACTGACTATGCGATCGAAGCGTCGAAGCGCGCCGGAATTACCGCCGAGCTTCGTCCCATCCGCGGAGGAACCGATGGATCACGACTCACGGCCGAAGGTTTACCAACACCGAACCTGTTTACGGGCGGACACAATTTCCACGGCAAGCTCGAATTTAATTCGCGAAAGGGCCTCGAGAAGTCGACTGAAACCCTAGTCAATCTAGTGCAAATCTGGGCGGAGAAAGGCGGAAATTAGTTCGCGGCGTTCTGTCTCACAAAGTTTATTTTTGACGCGGATTGGGCGGATCGAGCGGATTTTACCGATCTGAAAAATAGGCTTTTCAGATCCGTATAATCTGCCAGGTCCGACCAATCCGCGTTCAAAATAATCGTAATCCTTCTCAGACTCTTGCGAACTACTTACTTTGTGGCAATTGATTCGGAGCAACTCCGTCCGCCGTCCAACCGTAACCTAAGGCATGGGAACGGGCCGATATAGCCCTGGGAATTTATTTTTCAGATCTTTGAGCTTCGGAAGGTCGTTGAAGACGATGTACGGATCGTCTGGATTATGTTTGAGATAATCCTGATGATACTTTTCGGCTTCGAAGAATTCGGCGAGAGGAACAACCTCGGTCGCAACAGGCTTATCAAAAGCTTTGGATTCATTAAGCGCGACAATGAATGCGGCGGCGGATCTCTTCTGTTTCTCATCCGCATAAAAGATCGCGGATCGATATTGCGGACCTACATCCGGCCCTTGCCGATCGACTTCGGTCGGATCGTGCGCGACGGCAAAGAAGATAGTCAGCAGTTGTTCGTATGTGACTTTCGCGGGATCGAATCGCACCTCGACCGATTCCGCATGTCTTGTCCTACCGCTGCTGACATCTTCGTAAATCGCGGTTTCTTTCGAACCGCCGGCATAGCCCGACCGAACAGAGATCACGCCCTTAACATGATCGAAAACGGCCTCAACGCCCCAAAAACATCCGCCGGCAAATACAGCCTTCTGTTCGGCGGCGAGTACGGAAGCCGAAAGAGCCAATAAAATCACGACGAGGCCTGAAATTTTGAAAACTAGAATACGCATCAACTTCATTATTCCCTGCTGTTCCGATATTATTCGATAATAACGCAGAAACGGTTTCATAAGAGTACCGGAATTATGTCCGAAGAGTTTGATTCCCCACGAGCACCTGAGCCGGTCGGCCTTTATCCGCATGCCCGGCGTGTCGGAAATCTTCTATTCCTGTCGGGTGTCGGGCCGCGTGAACGGGGAACACAATCGATCCCTGGCGTTAAGTTAAGCGATGCGGGCGAGATCGTCTCGTACGATATTGAAATGCAGTGCCGCTCGGTCTTTCAAAACGTTCGTTACATTTTGGAAGACGCCGGTTCGTCGTGGAACCAGATCGTCGATGTCACGGTCTTTCTGACCAATATGGATGATGATTTTGCGACCTACAATCGGGTCTATGCCGAATATTTTTCGGACAACCGCCCGTGCCGGACAACAGTAGAAGTAAACAAACTTCCTACGCCAATAGCAGTTGAGCTAAAAGTGATTGCTACGATCGAGTAGCACTAGAGGAGACAGAATGACAGCAGCAAAAACACAGGGGACCCCGACGAAGGGATTCGCGACAAAAGGACCTGAAGCTAAATTCGAACAGTTCGAGTTTGCCCGACGCGAGGTCGGACCAAAGGACATCCTAATAGATATCCAGTTTTGCGGAATTTGCCACTCCGATATTCATCAGGCACGAGCCGAATGGGAGCCGATGATTCCGTCGATCTATCCGATGGTCCCGGGACACGAGATCGTCGGCCGCGTGTCGCAGGTCGGAAGCGAAGTGAGCAAGTTTAAGATCGGCGATGCGGCGGGTATAGGCTGCTTTGTCGACTCGTGCGGTGAATGCGGAGCATGCACGAGCGGTGTCGAACAATATTGCGTGAAAGGTTCGGCGCAGACCTATAACAGCACCGAGATGGATCGCACGACGCCAACTTTCGGCGGCTACTCGGATAAATACGTTATCGACGAGAACTACGCCCTGAAAGTGAATGCGACTGGCGACCTGTCAGGCATTGCGCCGCTTCTTTGTGCCGGTATCACGACTTACTCGCCGCTCAAACGTTGGGGCGTCGGCCCCGGAAAGAAAGTAGCGATTGCCGGTCTTGGTGGTCTCGGTCACATGGGCGTTAAGATCGCCGCAGCGATGGGAGCCGAAGTAACGGTGCTCAGCACGTCGCCTTCGAAAGAAAGTGACGCTCGCGGTTTAGGTGCCTCGCATTTTCTTGTGACGAAAGACGCCGAGGCGATGAAGGCAGCCGCCGGCAGTTTCGACTTCGTCCTCGATACGATCTCGGCTCCGCATGATTACGGGGCTTACCTGAGCCTGCTCGGCCTGAATGGCGTGATGGTCGTGGTCGGTGTTCCAGTCGAGCCAACCGCGCTGCACGCATTTTCGCTCATCGGGGGAAACAAGGTTCTTGCGGGTTCCTTGATTGGCGGTATCCCTGAAACTCAGGAGATGCTCGATTTCTGTGCCAAGCACAATGTCACTTCGGACGTCGAGGTCATTACACCGGATCGCATCGAAGAGGCATACGAACGAACCGTAAAATCGGATGTTCGGTACCGATTCGTCATTGACATGCAGAACGCGTAGGGGAGAAAGTGAGAAGGTGAGAAAATGAGAGCGTGAGCCTCTCGCTCCAGTCTCACCTTCTCACTTTCTCACCTTCTTACACGACTCGATGAGATATATAGCCCTTCTCCGCGGGATCAACGTCGGCGGAAATACGATGATAAAAATGGCCGAGTTGAAATCGAGCTTCGAGAAACTCGGTTTCAAGAATGTCGTCTCTTATATCAATAGCGGTAACCTCGCATTTGACGCTCCGAAAGCTGCCGAAGAACAAATCTGCACGAAGATCGAGAAAGCTATCGAGAAAGATTTTGGAAAAAAGATCCCGGTGATGATCCGCGAACAAACTGCGATCGAAAAGGTCCTCAAGAATAATCCCTTCCACGACGCGTACGAATCACACAAACAGATGCACGTGCTCTTCATGAAGGAGAAAATGCCGAAGGATAAGGCCGTGCAGCTAATGGCGGCCCAGACTGAGAATGAGAAATTCGAGATAGTCGATCGCGAGATCTATGCGCTGCTGAAAGATGGAGTCGCCGACAGCCTACTCGGCAAGGGATTCATCGACAAGAAGCTGAAGGTTACAATCACAGGACGAAACTGGCGCACGGTTCAGAAGCTTTCCGAACTTTAGGTGCGCCAGTCTCGATTGAGATAGCTTATGGGCGTGCCTCAAGTACCAGGTTAAAGGGCGTTTCGGTGGCCCGAGTCAGCGAAGAGAATCCACCTTCGGTCGCTACCGATCGGAGACGTGACTCACCCGCCTGTGCTCCCAGCCCTAAACCTACCTCCTGAGAACGTGAAGCCGGCGTGCAGATAAGCGTGGATGCCGAATAGTAGACGCGCCCGATGGGATTGTGATTATCCTCGGTCTTGTCATTCGCAAAAGGCTCAACGATCATCCACGTGCCATCGTCCTTTAGCGCTTTTCGAACATGCTTTGCCGCCCCGACGGGGTCACCCATGTCGTGTAGGCAATCGAAGAAGGTTACAAGATCGTAGTCCGTACCCGGGAAATCTTTTGACGCTGCGACCTCGAACTTAACCCGGTCGCTGACGCCTGCTTCGGCCGCTTTCTTGCTCGCAGCTTCGATCGACTTGTCGTGATAATCGAATCCGACAAATTCCGATTTTGGATACGCCTTCGCCATCAAAATCGTCGACGCCCCATGCCCACAGCCGATATCGGCAACCTTCGCCCCGGATTTTAGTTTATCTTCGACGCCATCAAGGGCGGGAATCCAGGAAGTCACGAGATTAGCTATATAACCCGGACGGAAGAAAAGCTCCGTTCCGCAAAACAGGTCCGGATCATGCTCGTGCCAACCCAGTCCATCCCCCGTCTTGAATCGTTCGATCATCTTGGGGACGGCCTTCAAGGCCGAGGTCGCGAGGATAAATGCCCCAGGAAGATAGGCTGGATTGTCTTCGTTCGTCATCACGAACGCCTGCTCATCCGTCATGTAGTATCGGTCGTTCGCGGCGTCGTACTCGATATATCCGCTCGCAGCATTCGAGTTTAGCCATTCCCGCACATAGCGCTCATTCGTCCCGGTCTGCTCCGCCAGTTCGGCCGGCGTAAGCGGCTTGCCGGCCTTTCCCATCGCCTTGTACAATCCGAGTTTCTCTCCGATCACGACCGAGCCAGCGTGCATTGTTGCCCCCAGATCACCTACAAACTTTCCAAGCAGGCTATTCAATTTCTCTTCGTTAATACTCACAATTTGATCTCCTTAGGTTTTGAGGTTGTGTGGCGTGTTGAAACGCACAGTCGGAAAACGAAACATGGTCATGGACTCTGACGAATTCCTTGAGGACGATTCGTCGAACCAGTGCCCGCGTGTTACCGCCTGCGTGTTGCTTACTGGTTGATAGGGTTATAATGTACACCGTTTAGCCGTATAGAGGAAGGTATTGAGGAATATGTCGTTGAGGCAACCGTTCAATTTCAAAAAATGGATCGATGAGCACCGACATCTGCTAAAACCGCCCGTCGGGAACCAGTGTGTGTACGATGACGCTGATTTCATTGTGATGGTGGTCGGCGGTCCGAACTCGCGAAAGGATTACCATTGGGACGAGGGTGAAGAGCTCTTCTACCAGCTCGAAGGCGATATCAAGGTTCAGGTGCAGGAAGAAGGTAAAGCTGTCGACGTTCATATTCGCGAAGGTGAAATGTTTCTGTTGCCGCCACGGATTCCGCATAACCCGATACGCGGAGCAGATACGGTCGGCCTCGTCATTGAACGTAAACGGCGCGAGGGTGAGCTCGACGGCTTGATGTGGTTTTGCGAGAACTGCAACACGAAACTTTACGAAGAATATTTTCAATTGGCCGACATCACAACACAGTTTCAGGGCGTATTCGCGAAATTTTACGAATCGGCAGAATTGCGAACGTGTAAGAATTGCGGATCGGTGATGCAGCCGCCGATCGTCGTCGGCACCTGAGTATGAACGATCTCGTTCCTGAGCTAAAGAACATCATATCGCTGATGGACGAACACCAAATTGAGTATGCCATCTGTGGCGGGCTTTCAATGGCGATCCTTGGGTTTCCACGGGCTACGATGGATATTGATATCCTTATCAGGCCTGAATCGCTGGAACTCTCATACGAGATCGGGAAACAACTTGGATTCGATATTCGCGGACTTGATGTTTCGTTTAAAGAACGGGCGGATGAAATTCGACGGATTTCAAAGATCATTGATGAAGATATTCTTCCTTTGGATCTGCTACTCGTCACGCCTCAGGTTGAAGACGTTTGGGAGTCGCGTCAGTCAGTCGAATTTCAAGGACGAGTCCTTACCGTTGTTTCTCGAGACGGCTTGATCAAAATGAAGAATCTCGCTGGTCGGCCGCAAGACCTCGCCGACATACACCGCATGGAAAATGAAGAAGCTTGATATGTCAGAAAAGGCAATACTGCGTAGGCTGAGGCAGGTAGATCAGCTACGCGACCTTTGTCTTGCACTGATGAAAGCAAAGCCTCTCTCTACGGAACAAGCGGCAAAGATCCGAGCGAAAAAGGGAGAAGAATGCACGGACTCGAAAGCAAAAGCCGAGGATCTGCCATGAATCTCCACCGAGTTGGGCCTTAATTCAGTCTTGGTTCGTCGAACTTATCGACGGCCTTATTTTCCTTTTGACATATTGCAACCAGTGCAATCTAAGGTCTTAACAAATGCTCACGATCGACGTCCACACACATATTCTTCCGAAAGATATCCCCGATTGGAAAGGCGAGTTCGGTTACGGCGGGTTCATCACGCTCGATCATTACAAACCCTGCTGCGCCCGGATGGTTCGCGATGACGGAAAAGCATTCCGCGACGTAGACGAGAATTGCTGGAGCCCCGCGAAACGTATCGAAGAGATCGACGAAGTCGGTGTTCACGTTCAGGTCCTTTCAACCGTGCCGGTGATGTTCAGCTATTGGACCCAACCGAAGGACGGCTTGGAAGTGGCAAAATTTCTCAACGATCACATCGCCGGCATTGTCGCCGAATTCCCGCTTCGCTTTGTCGGACTCGGAACGGTACCACTGCAGGATACAAAGCTGTCGATCGTCGAGCTAAGGCGATGCAAGTCAATCGGTCTTGCCGGCGTTCAGATCGGAACGAACGTAAATCAACTGAATCTCGGCGAGCCGCAGTTCTTCGATTTTTTTGCGGCGTGCGAAGAACTCGGTATGGCCGTCTTCGTGCACCCGTGGGACATGATGGGCGAAGCCAACATGCAGAAATATTGGCTCCCATGGCTGGTCGGGATGCCCGCCGAAGTTTCGCGTGCGGTCTGCTCACTTATTTTTTCCGGCGTACTTGAAAGGTTGCCACGCCTTCGCATTTGTTTTGCGCACGGCGGCGGTTCGTTCCCTGCGACGATCGGCCGTATCGATCACGGATTCAACGTTCGGCCAGACCTGTGCGCCGTCGATAACCCCCACAGTCCGCGAAAATATCTGAACCGAATGTATTTCGATTCACTCGTCCACGAACCGGCGACGCTTGACTACCTGATCAAGCTCGTCGGAGCCGAACAGGTCGCGCTCGGGAGCGATTACCCATTCCCGCTTGGTGAGGCGGAGCCGGGAAAACTTATCGATTCGATGCCGTATGACGATGCGACTAAATCGATGCTATCTCACGGAGCCGCATTAAACTGGCTGGATCTGAAAGCGATGAACTTCAAATAAGAAAGCCCGTTACGCGAAAAGTTCGCAACTTCGATATCAACGCTTCGGATCAAGTTCTTCCCGTTCGTCGAAAACCAGGGCCGGTATGTTCGCCGCGGCCCGGCTTTTCAAAAGCGCAGGTTATCAATAAGATTCAAAGCAGCAATGATGAAGACATCGCATATCGAATATGAAGCGTCGCCGGACTTTTCGTGTGAAATGGATAAGCTCGATCCCCTAGAAGGTTCGCGGGAAAAATTCTCCCGGCCAAAAGCGGCTGACGGTTCTGATGTGATCTATTTCACGGGCAACTCGCTCGGGCTGCAGCCGAAAAGTGTTCGCGGATATGTCGAACAGGAATTAGAAGATTGGGAAACGCTCGCAGTCGAGGGCCACATCAGCGCGCGACATCCGTGGCTTCCCTATCACGAATTTCTGACAGATCAGATGGCCCGCGTCATTGGAGCTAGATCGATCGAAACCGTCGTGATGAATTCACTGACGGTGAATCTCCATTTGATGATGGTTTCGTTTTATCGGCCGACGGGAAAGCGGCGAAAGATCGTGATCGAGAAAGGCTCATTTCCTTCGGATCAGTACGCAGTCGAATCTCATATACGGTTTCATCAGTCGGAACCGCCTGCGGTAGCGGGCGGTTTGGGTCAGCCCGTCGACACCGGGGCAGACACGATGTACGGTCGCATTCAACCGCCCGCTACCGCAGGCGGTTCTGACTGGCTAATACAACTCGAGCCGCGTGAAGGAGAATCGACCTTACGTACCGAAGATATAGTCGATGCGATCCAACGTGAAGGCGACGAGATCGCACTCATCATGATAGGCGGCGTGAACTACTACACCGGCCAAGCTTTCGACATGAGAGCGATCGCCGCCACTGGTCATGAAGTCGGAGCGGTCGTCGGTTTTGATCTTGCTCACGCCGCGGGAAATGTCGAGTTGCAACTGCACGACTGGAACGTCGATTTTGCGGTCTGGTGCTCTTATAAATATTTGAACGCCGGACCCGGCGCGGTTGCAGGAGCATTCATTCACGAACGCCACGCCGACGCGTTTGATCTCCCGCGGTTCGCCGGTTGGTGGGGACATGACAAGGAAACGCGTTTTCTGATGGGTCCGGAGTTTCATCCGATCCGCGGCGCCGAAGGCTGGCAGATCTCAAATCCGCCAATTCTGCAGATGGCCGCATTGCGTGCGTCGCTTGAGATTTTCGATGAAGTGGGTATGAGAGCTCTCCGTGAAAAATCCATGAAGTTAACCGGATATCTGGAATTTCTTCTAAACGAAATCGGTAACGAACGGATATCGGTAATAACCCCGTCGGATCCTGAAGCGCGAGGCTGCCAACTTTCGATTCGTGTAAGAAATGCGGATAAGAGTTTGTTTAGTGCGATCACATCACGCGGTGTGTCGGCGGACTGGCGCGAACCCGATGTGAT
Source organism: Pyrinomonadaceae bacterium (assembly GCA_041745575.1). Taxonomy (GTDB): domain Bacteria; phylum Acidobacteriota; class Blastocatellia; order Pyrinomonadales; family Pyrinomonadaceae; genus OLB17. Next base: position 44,537 of record JBGTIQ010000062.1, on the reverse strand, counting down.
CCGCGTCGCTCCGGTGCCGCTTTACAATACATTCGCAGATGTTTATCGCTTTGCGGAGATCTTGAAGGATTGTCTGGGGAAGTGATTTAACGCAGAGCTCGCGGAGACCGCGGAGGGAAGAAGATCGGGCTCGGCGTTCTCCGCGGTCTCTGCGTTAGAAATCTGATATGTCGGAAGTCGTCATCATCGGTGCAGGTCTTGCAGGTTCGCTGCTTGCGATCTACCTCGCGAAGCGGGGAATAGAAGTGGACATCTTCGAAGCACGCGGCGACATGCGTAGCTCTGAGGTAGACGCCGGCCGCTCGATCAATCTCGCGCTGTCGGATCGCGGGATCGCGGCGCTTCGCGAAGTCGGAATGGACGAGTACATGCTTGCCGAAGCCGTCCCGATGTACGGGCGGATGATCCATTCCGTCTCGGGCGAAACGAAATTACTTCCGTACAGCGGCCGTGAGGGAGAATACATCAATTCCGTTTCGCGAGCGGGTTTGAATATCGCATTGATAAACGAAGCGGAGAAATATCCGGGCGTTCAATTTCTTTTCGATCAAAAGTGCGTCGACTTCGACTGCGCATTGGGAGAGGTGATGTTCGACACGGGACGTAGTCGAAGGGCTGATACGGTGATCGCGACCGACGGAGCCGGTTCGATCGTTCGACAGTCAATGGAACGACAACTGCCGCATTTTGAAAGCTCGTCGGTATTTCTTGAGCACGGCTACAAAGAGCTCCACATTCCACCGGGACCGCAAGGCGAGTTTCAACTCGAGAAGAATGCGCTTCACATCTGGCCGCGCCATCAGTTCATGATGATCGCGCTTCCGAACGCCGATGGGAGTTTTACCTGTACGCTCTTCCTGGCGCACAAAGCCGACGCGGCCCCCACAGGCAGAAACCCGACCGGTAGGGAGGGTGACTCGTCGGAAATGCGGAACGCGGAACGGGGAATGCGGAACACGGAATCAATTTCAAATTCGAAATTTGACATTTCAAATTTCGGAGCCGAAATCCCAAATCCCAAATCGAAGAGCACTCCTGCAAATCCAAAATCCAAAATCCAAAATCCAGAATCGAATAGCACCCTCCCTACCGGTCGGGTTTCCGCCTCTTTCGATCAACTCGTCGACGCCGACTCTCTGCTTAAATTTTTCAATCGCGAATTCCCGGACGCGGTCTCGCTGATGCCGACACTGGTCGATGATTTCTTCTCCAATCCAACGGGCCAGCTCGGAACGGTAAAATGCTGGCCCTGGAATGTAGGTGGAAAAGCTTTGCTGCTAGGCGACTCCGCCCACGCTCTAGTTCCTTTCTACGGCCAGGGTATGAACTGCGCGTTCGAGGATGTTCGCATACTGGATTCGCTCATCGACACACACGGCACCGATTGGGCAACTGTTTATGACGAGTATGGAGAGCTTAGAAAAATAAATACCGACGCGATCGCCGACATGGCCGAGGAAAATTTTTACGAGATGCGCGATGCGACAGCCGATCCCGTTTTCCAGCGCAAGCGCGAGCTGGAAACAAGTCTCGAACAAACCTATCCCGATTATTTTTCGAAATACTCGATGGTTACCTTCAGAGAAGATCTTCCGTATTCGATCGCAAAAGAGAGCGGGAACGCTCAGGACAGGTTATTGATGGAGCTCTGCGCCACGACCGAGGACGGGAGTAGCCTCAGTCTCGACAACGTGATGTCTGAAATCCGGAAACTGTAATCCGGGTACGTTCTTCTCCCTTGATACCAACGGCGCATTCCCAATCGAAAATCCAAAATCTAAAATCCAAAATTTAAAAGTGGTGCGGCTCGTGTTCGGGAAACACGAGCCGCGAATTTTACGGAAGGCTAAACTGTTGGCAGTGCGGAGTTGATAGGCAAAAGGCAGTTGTTTTTGGTTGGTGATTGTGCCGGCAGACAAATTTCTCCGCTTATCTATCCACTGGCACTGAAACTTTTTTCTCCTTGCGCTGAAAACCAAATTTCTTGGCTTCGCGTTGGATAACGCTCGAATCATTCTGCAGATAATAGATCTCTTCCTGCAGATTCAGATTCTCGCTCGTTAACTTTTCAATTTCCTCATTCAAACTTTCGTGTTGCTCAGCTTCGCGATTCAGCTCGGTAAAAGCCCTGAAATTGATCGTGAAGCAAAGAACCAAAGCAAACAAAGCAGTAAATCCGTATGGCACCCAACGCGGCATGATCGAGCGGGTCTTCCGGGGAAGCTTGGCCGAATTTCTCGGTCTCCGCGATCTATTCGAGTAAGTAACGCCGCCCTGCTTCAAGTAATTCCTCCAGATCCTGCTTGCTCTCGCTTTCCGCGTAAATCCGAACCATCGGCTCGGTTCCGGACGGCCGCATCAGCATCCAGCTGTTTCCGGCGAATAAAAACTTAACGCCGTCCATCCGAATAATATTTTCAACTTTCCGTCCTGCGATCTCCGCCGGCTCTTGAGCAAGTTTTTCTTTCAAACGTTTCGAGACGTCGTCATTGAGCTTTACTCCGATGCGTCCCGACTCAAGCTTACCGACCCGTTGGTAGAGGTCGTCCAGCTGTTCCCTGAAACTAGCTTGTCTTACAGTGACGGCTTCGACGGCCAAAAGACATGCAAGGATGCCATCTTTTTCCGGGTAGTGTCCGCGAATCGAAAGACCCGCAGATTCTTCGCCGCCGAGAATGATCTCGTCCCTGTTTATCAATTCTCCGATGAACTTGAAACCCACCGGTGTTTCGTAAAGTTTTAGTCCGCGTTCGTCCGCGACTCTATCAACCAGATGTGATGTTGCGACGCTGCGAGCTATTCCGTTTGTCCAACCTCGGCTCTCCGCCAGATAGTCAGCTAATATCGCAATAAGCTGATTCGGCGTAATAAACGAGCCGTCGCTGTCAATGATCCCGAACCTGTCACCGTCGCCGTCAGTCGCAATGCCTAGTGTAAGAGCGTTCGCTTTGACGGTTTCCCTAAGCTCGTCCAGATGATCTTCGCCGGGTTCCGGCGATCTGCCGCCGAATGTTACGTCCCGCCAGTCGTTTAGAGTTTCGACTTCGCATCCGGCCTCACGAAGAATTCTGTCGAGGTAGCCGCGGCCGGTACCCCAGAGGGCATCATAAGCAAATGCGGATCGAGCTTTTCCAATTGCCGCAAAATTTATCTTCGATCTAAGGTCTTCGAGATAAGCCGGTCGCGGGTCGTATGGTTCGACCGAACCGCCGGCGGCGTCGGCTGCCGAAGCAGAGCTCTCGATCCCGGTTTCGATCTTCCTCGTAACCTCGGGTAATGCTGGTGCCCCGTCGGAGGTCGAAAACTTTATGCCCTGATATTCCGGCGGATTGTGCGAGGCAGTAAAGTTCAGTCCGCCTGCCGCTCGCTCGCTGCGGATTGCATGCGAAATAGTTGGCGTCGGCGTCGGCCCCTGACACAGCAAAACTCTGAAACCCTTTCGAGCTGCGAGCTCGGCGGCGACAGATGAGAACTTCTCGCCCATAAAGCGCGAATCACAGCCGACGATCAGCGTTTGTCCCGGCTCGGTTCTTTCGGTTGTCAAATAGCTGCAAACTGCTTCAGTTACCCGCCTAACGTTGTCGAACGTAAATTCGTCGGCAATTATTGCTCTCCAGCCCGACGTCCCGAAGCGGATAGACATATTTACCCCTGGAACGAAAAACTTCTATTAACAGTTCTCGAAAACCTTTCCTCTTCTCAACGCCTTTTGGTTGAATATCTTTCTTGTTCGGGCGAACAAGCGACCCAATTTCCCTTGAAGTGTTTGAAAATTTAGCATAACCGGTTAGGCGTGTAAAGCACTTCCGTAATTTTGTATCTCGTGTCTTTTGAGTATGTTAAGAGATTTTCTCTCAAGTACAAGCTAACTTGGGCGCTTAAAGTGAACGTCAAGTGAACTAATTTACCGCCGATTCCCGATGTCCCTCGATTGCGACCGAAAAGACTGGAGTCGATGCGGGCTTGTTTTTCATGCGAACGTAGTGGAGAAGCCGTTGGTTAAGCGATGGCTTAATCTCGATACAGGAAAGCGGAGCGGCCGAGAAATCAGTTGCCCGGGCCGATTGACCCCGTATCAAAACGACACCAGATTGACTATATGTGCTAGTTGTGTCATTTTGCTTCACCACCTCAATTTCGGAGGGCACGGCAGAATATAGCTAAACGTAAGAATTAAAGAAGTTATATGCATTACTTTGGCGACGGCTCGGGGGCACGGGTATTGCACGGAGAAATTCAGTCAACATTGACCCGCTGCCCAATCGAACCAATTTTAAATTTGAGATTTTGAAGGCACAAACGCTTTTTGGGGATACATATATAATGAGACCAGTAAAACACTTAGAAAAGGGACTGACTTACGTCGCAAAAGGCGCGTTCAACGCGATCAGGTCCATAAATCAATTCAAGCCGAATCCGTCGTTTACACCGAAATGGTCGGACAAGCCGCTTTTGAAATCGTGGCAAAAATCGAAACCGACACTTGGTTTCCCCAGGCAGACGGATTCGCTTTGTCCGAACTGCGTGATCGAAGCCCGCGAAGAGATCTTGAGTGGCAGCCGAGAAGTTTCGGCTCTCATCAACGAAAACGTAGGCGAGATCAAGGCGCAGATCATTGAACGTGATGGCGAGGTGTGGATGATCAAGGATTGTCCGACCCACGGCCATTTCGAAGATATGATGGCGATCGATTCGAAATTCCTGCAGCACATCGAATCGCTGTTTCCGGGCCGCGACATCGACGCTCACAACGATGAGAAACTGCACAATCACGGGACGTCTTCGGTCAAATACGGTCGAGGAGCTGTGTTAACGGTCGATCTTACGAACCGCTGCAACATGATGTGCGATCCGTGCTTCATGGATGCTAATCAAGTCGGCTTTGTTCACGAGTTGTCCATGGAAGACGTCAGCGAGATCCTCGACAACGCCATCCAAATCAAACCGCGTCGTCAGATGTCCGTTCAGTATTCGGGTGGTGAGCCTACGCTCTCGCCTTACTTCCTCGACGCTGTTCGATATGCCCGCAAGGTCGGATACAACTCGGTACAGGCCGCGACGAACGGGATCGAATTCGCGAAGTCGAAAGAATTCTGCCGCGAAGCTGCTGAAGCTGGACTTCGATTTGTCTATCTTCAGTTCGACGGTATCGGTAACGACGCGAACTCTCATCGGCAGATCGGTAATTTGTTCGACGTAAAACTTCGTGCGATCAATAACCTTCACGAAGCGGGTGTCGACATCATCCTTGTGACAACGCTTGTCAACGGGATCAACAATGACCAGGTGGGTACGATCATCCGTTTTGCACTCGAGAATCCGAAAAAGATCTCATTCATCGCGTTCCAACCGGTTTCGTTTACCGGCCGCGACGAACTGATCACGGAACAGCGTCGCCTTCAGCAGCGCTACACGCTTGCCCACCTTGCGCATGACGTTCACGATCAGGTCGGCATCACGGAACCGACGCGAGACTGGTTCCCGCTCTCCTTGATGGGAGCGTTTGCCGATTTCGCCGATGTGGTTCACGGACCGGAGTCGGATTGGGGACAAGTTTCGTGCGGCTGCCACCCGAACTGCGGTGTCGGAACGGCGGTGATGGTCAACAAGGAAACGAAGGAGATGGCACCGGTACCGCAGTTCCTGAATATTCAGGGCCTCGTTACCGACATGCAGCACATCACGGATACTAACCGCGGCAAATGGTTTTCGAATCTGATGATGGGGCTCGCGCTTCTCAAGAATTACAACCCGTATGGAGCTCCGCACAGCTTGACGCTCGGCGGAATCCTGAAGAAGTTCGACAAGTCGTTTGGGCTGTCGGGTAAGGACTACGGAAAGGTTGGTCCGGACCGAACCGCGGAAGATATTGAGAAACGTCGTCAGGATCCCTGGAACTTCCTCTTTATAGCAGGCATGTGGTTTCAGGATCTGTTCAACTACGACTTCCGCCGAACCGAGATGTGCATCATCCCGTACGGTACGCAGGAAGGCGAGATCTCGTTCTGTGCATACAACACCGGCATCGGCTGGCGTAACATCATCGAGCACATGCATCAGAATGCAACGGTCGCACAGTGGTACAAAGACCATGGCCGTCACGAAGTGTTCGCCCGCGGCAAGGAAGTGGATCTCGGCGACAAGTCGCATAATCTGATCCTGAACGAAGTCGATCTTTCGCGTCCGAACAAACCTGAAATGGAAGGACCGAAGACGGCGGCTGAAGAAATGCAGATGATGCGTAAGCTCTACAACCAGATGGTCCTCGAGAAGAACCAGATCAAAGGCGAGAATCTCGTCCAGATCGGCGGCGTCAAGAAAAAGGACAAGGAAATGGCGGTTGCTGAGTAGTAAATCTTCAATAGTAACTAGAAAACCCGCGGGCAGCCGCGGGTTTTCTTTTTTCTATGCGTCAAGGTAAGAGTCGGCACGACCTTCGGTAGCGGGTAAGCTTGCCCCGGCGTCTCGAAAGTGAAAGACAATCGAACAATTCAATCTGATTGCTCGTTTTCCAAATATCACATCGAACGAATCACAAACTGTCATCAATTCACCGGAAGGGTAAGCCAGGAGTGGTTGACCCAGATCCTGCACGAGAACGGAATTGAAGCCGATGTAAGCGCCGTGACGGTCCTGCTTTCGAAAGACCTGCCAGTTTCGACCGTGCATCGGGTGGGGATCAAGTATGTTGACGGAATGGAGGGGCCAGTTTCATTATTTCTCAAACTCGGCGGGCCGGTCCCCTTTGCGTACGAGCCGCAAATTGGCCGAGCGGAGGTCGAGTTCTACAATCTCGTCGCGCCAACCATGAGTTGTCCGCCGCTGGTGAAATGCTACGACGCGGCGTTCGACCAAATGACCGGCTGCTCGCATATCCTTCTTGAAGATCTAACTGACACACACACTCAGACGGAACAGAACCTGGCTCCATCCGCGGATGCGAGCCGTCGTGCGGTCGAGGCCCTTGGGAAAGCTCACGCTTTCTGGTGGAGCAGTCCCATGCTGGGAAACGGAATCGGACGGATCTTCGATGGCGAATGGCTGCTTAAGTTTGTTGAGGATTTGAATCGAAGCGTGGCGGAGTTTCTGGTGATTGCGGAATTGACGGCCAGGCAAAAGGACGCATATCGGCTCATGCTCGAGGCTGCGCCGAAGATCTGGGGGAGACTGACGGACTCGACGAACCTCACGGTCACGCACGGCGATATGCACTGGTGGAATTTCCTGTTTCCAAAAGATTTCTCGAAGGACTCAGTCTCTGTGTTCGACTGGCATCTCTGGCACATCGACCTCGGTGCGCGGGATCTCGCGTTCCTGCTCGCACTCGGCGGGTTTGCCGAGCCGCGTCCGGAGATCGAAGAACATCTATTGCGCATCTATCACGACGCCCTCATTGATAACGGCGTGAAAGATTACTCCGGCGGAATGCTTTACGAAGACTACCGTTTCTCCGCCGTCAGGAACCTGAATATTCCCGTGATCTTCCAGGCTCAGGGCAAGCACCATAGCACATGGCAGACGGCGCTTCGCCGTGCATTTGATTCGTTCGAGCGATTGCGATGCGACGAGATTCTTTAGCAGTGGGCCTCGAGCCTGCGGCAAACATGCGCGTCTCGTGCCCTCGATCACCGAATGCGGACATCTAACTTGCTAATTCAACCGGACATATTTTGTGCGAGCTACAAGCCACAGATTCGCACTTCCCATGCCCTCGGTTCCGTCCTATACTTAGCGCGACCCTCGGCAAGTTTGTAAGGGAATACTGCTATGTCCCTGAAACCATATGACCTCAAGTTCGAGGAACGGGACGGCTATCTGTACGCGTATGTCGCAGGGGAGCATGACAATTTCGAGATCAGCTTCGCATACTGGAGCGAGATAGCGGAGAAGCTCGTCGAGGTTGAGCAAAAAAAGGCTCTGGTTGTGGAAGACATCGCCGAGCAGAGTGCGATGGTCGATGTTTACAGGCTGGTCACCCGCCTTGCCGAACTCGGTAAAATCGGTATCACCGTCGCCTTTGTAGATCGTTACAGCAGCCACCAGGAACTAAACGATTTCGGTATTCTGATCGGCACTAACCGCGGGATTACCTGCAAAGCCTTTCACGACGAGTCCGAAGCTGAGACATGGTTGCTTGCTCAATAGATTCCAGTTTCTGGTTTCTGGTTTCGAGTTTTCGTTCGCCACTTGTCAATTATCAACTATCAATTGTCATTTTCCGCTTCCCTCTACCATTCCTTCGATCTTCCTCTCGATCCGCCGGTCCGGAACCAACCATATGATCGCCACGGTTATGTAAAGTGCGTGTGAGATCGATTGATGGAGGAACGCGGCGAGGATCGCGATGATGTAAAGGGTGATTGAAAGTTTCCCTTTCAGGTCGTTCCCGACCGCCGATGCGAGAAGTTCGTTCTTGCCGTCGTGATGCCGGACGATGGTCGTCTGCAAAATCGTGTATGCGATCGCCGCACACAAAAGGACGACTCCATAGACGGCCGTCGGGAGGGGGGCAAAATGATTCTCGCCCATCCATCCGGTAGCAAACGGCACCATCGACAGCCAAAACAGCAGATGCATGTTCGCCCACAGCACCTTACCGCTCACGCTCTCAGTCGCCTGGAGCATGTGGTGGTGATTGTTCCAATAGATAGCGAGATAGACGAAGCTGAGCACGTAGGTTAAAAAGACCGGGAGCAGCGGACCAAGGGCGGCAAAGTCCGCTCCGTGCGGGATCTTGAGTTCGAGCACCATGATCGTCATCACGATGGCGATGACCGCGTCGGAAAAAGCCTCGAGTCGAGTAGAAGTCATGCATAAAGTATAAAAGTGAAAAGGGGAAAAGGTGAAAAAGTGAAAAAGCCCGTCGCTTTGGTAGGTTCGCTTTTTCCATTAACCAGGAAGCTAGTCCAGCACTATGCCCTTTTTTCACACTTCACTTTTTCACACTTTTACTTTTTCACCTTTTCACTTTTTCCCCTTTTCCCTTTTTCATGTTTTTGTGTCATATTTCGCGGCACACACTTTTGTTTTTTTGAAGTTAAATCAAGCTAATTAAGGAGATTTTTTATGAAGACTATATTTATGGTCTCGCTTTTTGCGGTTGCCGCATTCACCCTTGCTGGTTGTGAGCCGGCGGTCACTACGAATACCAATACGAATACAAAGGTCAACACCGCCCCGACAGCGGCAGCCCCGACGGCCGATTCGCTGATGGCCCTCGAGAATAAAGCCTGGGAAGCTTACAAGAATAAGGACGGAAAATATTTTGAAGGCTTTCTCGGCGACCGCATGATCAGCGGCCACGGCGAAGGCTCGATGACCCGCGCCGATGTCGCGAAGATGATCTCGGAAGGCAAACATGAGGTCAAAAGCTTTTCGCTTTCCGACCCGCACGTTACTCTCGCTGGTGCCGACGCCGTAGTTTTAACGTATAAGGCCACGGTTGACGGCGTTGAAGATGGCAAGCCGATCCCGAGCCCGGCAACGGTTGCGACCGTCTTCGTCCGCAATGGTTCGGATTGGAAGGCTGTCTATCACAACGAGGTCGCGATCGTCGAGGCGGCAAAGATGAGTGGTGATTCTGCCAAGAAGGACTCCGCTGCTCCGGCTGCGGATGAGAAGAAAGACGCGGCTCCCGCTGCGGATGAGAAAAAAGAGACAGCTCCGGCCGCAAGCTCTGAAAAGAAAGAAGCTCCGACTCATACCGCAACAAACAGCAACACCGCTTCGAACAGTAATTCAACCGCGTCGTCAACCGATGCTGCCTTGACCGACGCTCTGATGGTCCTGGAAAAGAAAGGCTGGGAAGGCTGGAAAGCAAAGGATGCAAAAGCGCTGGAAGAAATCACCGCGAAGGATTTTGTTTTTGTTGACACGATGGGTAAAGCGACCTTTAACCGAGCCGACGTGATGAAGATGTGGACGACCGATAATCCGTGCACGGTCTCGAGCGTCAGCTTGTCGGATGGCAAAGGTACCTCGATCACAAAGGACGCTGCGATCCTTGTGGTTAAGGGTACGGCCGTCGGAACGTGCGGCGATACGAAACTTGAGCCGCTCTGGAACACATCCGTTTTCGTAAAGGAAGGCGACATGTGGAAGGTGACGTACATTTTCGAATCGCCGATTGGTAAGATGTAAGTTTCTCGCCTTCGGGTGAGCAAATTGACGGTTCAGAGTTCAGTGTTCGGATCTTCGACGCTGGACTCTGAACCGAACACTACTGAAACCCGCTTCAAATTTCGAACTCTTGAGACCCGCATTTCGATTACCCGCATTTTTCTTTTGCATGCTGCTGGCGGTCGCGCGGCCCTTCGCACAGCCGACGGACACGACCAACTTCGATGCTTTGTTGCCGGGAAGTGCGGGCGAACCCGTTTCGGAAAATTACTCTGTTACGTTTCCCGCTCGCGGCGGCGATGTCGATTGGGGACTCGCTCTGTCGGGTGGCGGTTTGCGTTCGGCGGCTTTCAGTATCGGTGCGATGAAGGCCCTGTACGATCTCGGTTTGCTCGATGACATCGACGTTATTTCCAGCGTATCGGGGGGCGGATACGCTTCGTACTGGCTTTACTCCCGTTTTGACCCAGACGCGGACCTTCCATTCGGCGATACCGCATTCAGCGGTGAGCTGTTCACTCGCAACGTCTGCACACTGGGTTCGAAAAGTGAATTTTTCCCCTTTCGCCGAATGATCGCATCTGCCTTTAGTCCGCGGGATCGAGCATTCAGGAAGTATCGCGATTCGATCGAGTGGAGCTTTGGTGCCAGCGATTGGAAATCGCGAAAAGAGATACGCCTAGCGGGTGAACCGGGGATGCGTCCGCTTCGGTATCTACTGCCGGAGATTACGACAGCGAGGATCCCCTACTTCATCATCAATACGACTATCAAGAATAAGAGAGGACGGACGGGCGAGAAACTGTCCGACGTCGCCAAGACGTTTGAGATCGGTCCGACCTACCGAGGCAGCACCGCGCTCGGTTTTTCGGAATGGAAATCGGAGAAGACTGATATCGCCACCTGGTGCAACGCCACCGCGATTTCCGGTGCGGGCATCCGTTTCAAGCTCTCGCGGAAGGTCGACGACTATCTCGAACCACCGACAAAGAAACTCATTGATCTGGCCGATGGCGGTCTCTCCGAAAACCTCGCCGCACTTCCCTTGATTAGGCGCGGGATCAAAAACATAGTCATCGTCGACGCCGAAAATGACCCTGGCTATAAGTTTGATTCTTACTGCAAATTGCGTAAACACCTGAAGACTCTAAACATCGAGTTGGCGATAGGAGCGATCGATGACTTTTTCGACTGCGACAAGAAAAAACACAGGACGAAAGACAGGATCTTTACTGCGACTTCTGTCGCACGTGGAAGGGCGACTTCCACCGACGGCGCCAGCAACATATTTTACATAAAGATGTCCCGGCCGGATTCGATCTTTAAGTCTGTTTCCCGTAGCAACGAGCCGGGAAAACACGACAAGACTCGCCCAACATCCTGCTCTGGACCGCTGGAACAGGTCGGGTACGAGACGCTCAGGCGCGACGTGCTCGCATACTCCTCATATCTGAACAAAGACTGGCGATGGGGGAAATTCTTTGAGTTCCTTCCGTGGATAAATTACAACTTTCCGCAAATCACTACGATCGATCAGACCTTCTACAGTGACCAGCTAAAGGCGTTTATCGGTCTGGGTTATCTGGAGACCTGCGAAATGGAGCAAGCTGCCGGGACGGGCAAAAGCTGTATAAAGAAATCCGTCGTGCGGTAAGTGTTGATTCGGCGCACTAGACTCTGGACTTTCATACCGTCGTGAATTCGTCGCCGGAATTTTGTAGTCGGGTGGGCCGCCTATTTCTCGCCAACCAATTTGATCTTCGCTGCCGGATATAGGAGTTCGTTCATGCGGTGTGTATCGAGGTAGAGGTCCGCCTTGACACGCTCGCGTACCAGCAAGCCTGCCTCGGTCATCGAATCGTAACGCGCCAGCAGTTCCATATACGGACGAGCCTTCATCTTCTCACGGTATATTTCTGCAAAGCGTTGTAATCGCCCCGCACTGGCTTCATCGACTTCATCCTCTTTCTTCATCGCGCACAGAGTATCACGTATGGGCAACATCTGCAGGCATCTCCAAGATGCTAAGCCAAGACTACGCTTGCCATGGGAAATTTGATCGGCTGCAACTGTTGCTAACTCAACCCTCAGTGACATTAGGTCTCAGAAAAAAGCCCACCGATGATTCTTTCCGACTTCATTGGGTCTGAGGTCATCAGGCCAAAGCCGTGAGCCATCATTGAAAGTGGAAAGTGGGCCGCCCGCGCCGGTCACAAACGGGAGCGGCGCGGCCCATTGACTCAACCAATTCGAGCGCGCTAGTATTCGCCAACCATGATGACACCCGACGCAAATATTCCCGGTTCAGTACGGGTATCGATCCTCGAGCGGCTTGTGCCCTCGCTTGCATTCGCCATTGTCGCTATGAGCGGTGCGGTCGGCGGCGCGATGCTGATCAGGTTTTTTACCCTTCTCGGACAATCAGAGAACGCCGGATACGGCGCGTTCTTTGGCGGTACGGCCGAGATCGAATTTGCCGTCGGAGTAGTGCTGGTCTTCGCGGCCGTGCTATGTGCGATCGGAATTAGTGTATCGGCCATCAGGCTGTTCACGACAAACACGACGGCGTCGCCTCCGGGCATATTATTCCTGATGACCGGCTTGGTGAGCCTCGTACCGACGCTTGCTCTCCACTACGCTATTCGTTTAATGAAAGGAGTTGTCATGTCGCCGATCCCGGCGGATGGCGGTGTGTCGGCGGTTGCAGACACCGTTAGGACCGTGGCTTATTTCGCGATCGGGGCCGGCGGCGTGATCGCTCTCGCGATGCTCGCATTCTCGTTCATCCCGTTTCGGTCACGGGCTGGCAGAAAGGCGTCAACGCTCGCCAGCCTTATGCTGGTCGAGATCATCATCGCTGTAATGATCGGCGTCTATTTTTGGGACGCCCGTACGTCGATCGTGGAGCGAGACAAGGTGCGCACCGACGAAACAGAAGCGGTTCAATCGGACAGTGAATCCTCGTTCGAGACTCCGGATGGAAACAGCTACGAAGACGACAACTTCTCGAACGGCGTCGACAATACATACCGCGGCGCCGTGGATACAAACTCGAATTCGAGAGCCAAAACGATCTCCGGCGGTGTGCTCAACGAAAAGGCGATCAGTCTTCCGCAGCCCGCATATCCGGCGGCCGCTCGCGCCGTCCGAGCGTCAGGGAGCGTGACGGTTCAAGTATTGGTCGATGAAACGGGCGCAGTCGTCTCGGCAACTGCGCTCAGCGGCCATCCCCTGCTCCGCGCCGCGGCGGTGCAGGCCGCACGCCAGGCCCGATTCGCGCCGACAAAACTTTCGGGCCAACCCGTGAAGGTCAACGGCGTCATCACATACAACTTCGCGGGCCAGTAAAGCTCGGGTGATCCGTGTCGACTTCACTGTTTCGCTCGAAAGCGGTAGCGAACCCGCGTTGGCGAAAAGCCTCTATTCTTGTGTGAGATTACAAACAATAAAGCTCAGTGTGCCTCGCCACAAATCACGCGAAAGTCTTTTTGTATTGTTATCGACGGGGACTGATCCGGCTAACTAGCCTGTTCTGAGCAGGTAAGCACGAATATGGAACAGGATAATTTCCGCAATAAAAAAGGACCTATTTGTCTAACAAACTTGCAACAATACGATAAATAGAGCATCTTATTACGGTAGTCCTACTCTTAGAGGCTCGCCCGAGTGCGGTCTCATTCGTCAAAGACGGTTTTTGGATAGTTCAAAAGAGCAGGTTCGTTTCATAATCACAGAAGTCGCTCTTGAATTTTCGAGCATCCGAACCGATCCTTCGTTGCACACCGTTTTTCTTCGAAGACCAACTCGTTTCCAACTTCTCTAGACATTCCCGGTAAGGGAAAGGAAAAGCAAATTTAATGTCAACGAAACTTTACGTAGGAAATCTTTCCTTCAACACATCATCGCAGGACCTCGAAACAATGTTCGCAGAGGCCGGTACCGTTCAGTCAGCCAACATCGTGGAAGATCGCGAAACAGGTCGCTCGCGCGGCTTCGGATTCGTCGAAATGTCGAGCAAAGAAGAAGCTCAGACAGCCATCACAAACTTTGACGGCAAAGAACTCGACGGACGCAGCCTGAAAGTCAACGAAGCTAAACCCCGTGAGAACCGAAGTGCCGGCGGCGGCGGCGGCGGATACGGCGGCGGCGGTGGTTACGGCGGCGGCAAAAACCGCTGGTAGAATTGGAGGCGCTTCGCTTTTTTGAAGCGTTAGTATGATCGCCTCCGGCCGAAAACAAATCGGCTGGGGGCATTATTATTTATCTCTGACTAAAAAGAATGTCTGAGGCTGTCTCCTCCAGCTGGCCGGACAAATTGAGACTGGTACCTAGATGAAAGAAGAACTGATCGAATTGGCTGGAGTAGTAATAGACAAGCAGCCGAATGCATTTTTTAAGGTCCAAATCCACGACAGTGAGCACATCGTCCTTGCGACGATCTCGGGTCGCATGCGTCGAAATCGCATCCGAATCCTGATGGGCGACCGCGTCGACGTCGAACTATCGCCTTACGATCTCTCGAAGGGGCGCATTACCTATCGGCATAAGTAGTCGGAGTCAGTAGTTTTGTACCGACCACCGACCACCGCTTGCTTCTAGGACTTCTTCTTATCGCCCGCAAGACCGCGCTTCTTCATTTCACGAATGAGCTCGTCGGCCACTCCGCCTTTTGCACCGTCCGAGTCACCCCCGAACAATCCCCAGGTAACGTCTCCGTCGACCACCTGATTAAAAACGACCTCACCGGTCGCGGTGTCGGTAAGTTTGACGTCCACCATGATCTTCGTCTTGCCGGCTCCGAGCCCGACCATATACCGTGCGGCTCGATTTCCCTTTACGTATTTGGTGACCTCGCCTGAGACCTTGAGTGTCGGCTGAGCGGCGTCGGCTGACTCGCCGGCCATGGTCACGCTGTCGAATCGCTTCGACGCTTTGAAATTGTTGATTGTCGCCTGGACCAATTCATCGAGATCCTTGTCGGGAAATTCCACACCCTCGCGAACAGTGAATTTTTCAACTTCGATCGCCTTGTATGGCTTATTAGACGCCGCAGCCTGACCGAGCGCAGTCATCGCAAAAAGCATCGACACGGATATTGCGAGAAAGAGATGTCCTGTTATTTTCATTTTTAGATTGTCCTTTTTGATTTGTGAGTGAGATCTGCTCAACCGGCACGAAACGGACAGGCGATAAAACCCCGTCCAAGTCAGACCGAGAAGCAACCGAATTTGGTTGCTGCGACCACCTGGCGAGTTGCATGAAAAAAAGCGGCCCTCATATAAGGACCGCCGCCCGTTATTAGCTAACGTTTTTGAAGCTAGTTTGCCGCGACCGCTGTCCGCGTCGCCTTATAGAGTTCAGTCGTGCGTTCGCGGACACCCTGTCGAAGCAGCTTGATGTCCTCCGGACCATAATTCGCCGCACGAAACGCGTCATCTAGTTGCTTGTCAGAAAGCTGTGCCAGGCGGGTTGCAAGCCAGTGTCCCTGCTCGACCGTGATGTCGTCCATCAGACTGCGGCCCTTGCCTTTGAAATCAAAGTCGATCAGTCCTTCCTTGACACCGCTAACAAAGCCGGCTTCGTACCAGGTGCCCGGGTCGTTCGTCTTGCGGCCAAGACGAAAGAAGAAAGGCAAATTGTTATTGCCAAGCTTGCCGAAGGTCGCGCCCAGATCGCTGATTATAAATTGATGCTCGATCACGCCACCGTTGTCGACGCGGATCACTTTGTTCTGGAGATCGAGAAGGTCCCAATTCGTCAGAAAGACCATCATGATCTTTAACCCCTGGAGCTCGTTGGTCCCAACGAACGGATTCTCCTTCCACTTCCATTCATCGAGCCGTTCGACGTTCTCCGGGCGAGCTTCGAGCCGGGCGTTCTTGAATGTTCCTTTGCCGGGAATCTTCAGCGTCGGTACAAGGTAGTTGATCTCCGTCTTGTAACCGAGGCCGTAGAGAAGGCGAACCGCTGCGGTTTCGGGCTGGGCTTCGCTGCCGAATTTCGCTACCCAGATCCGCCCTTTCGCATCCTTTATTCGGTATTTTTTGTTGTGGCCCTGGGTGTCTTCTTTCACAAAGATCACTTTCCTGAGATCCGGCTTCATCTCGACTCCACCCGGTCCGTTGTAGAGATCCAAGCTTGAGCTGTCAACCTCTTCCCAGAGGACCGGGCTTGTGATCGGCCCGGAATCTTTTTTGTCCTTGTTCTTGTTCTTGTCCTTGTCCTGAGCTGCCGCGGAAAAAGCCATCAGCGAAAATATCGTTAACGGTAATATTGTTTGTCTTAAAAATCTGATCATTTTTGGTCCCTCGTTCGTGTTGAAATATATTTGCTAACCTGTACTTCAGCAAGCAATGTGCCGTAGTTCGGAATGCGATTTTTGTGGAACACCTATTGCAAAACTGCCAGTGAGAAGGTTCAAACGTACGGAAACGTTACGCCAAGGTAGAGGGAACAATGAACGGAAATCGAAGTCATGCAAAAGAGGCCGAGAGGCCAATCGCTAAACCTGAATATGCATTACCGGCCGTATTCGACCCGAGAGAGCGATCTGAGTTGCCGACGAGACGGCGCCAAGATAACGCGTCCCCGGATGCGGAGCGAGCACACTTCTATCGAAAAAGGACGAGCCCTACTGGCTCGCCCGTTTATGATTTCTTTATCACCACCGATGGATCCGGGCGTGACATCAGACAAGATTGATTAGATTGCACACTCGACCAGCGGCTTAACCCGCCGCTGCATTTGTCGACTCGTCGATTTTCGGCGAGTCGTTTTCATTTGTAGACTCGGTCGATTGATCCTCAACAGGTACTTCGACATGGGTACCAACCGCGGCGACTGCTCCGCCGAGAGCCCCCGCTGCCGCACCGCTGATCGCCCCCTGGAGAGCATCAATTACAACTTCGGTCGCCTTGCTCATGACGCGTTTGGGCGACGGACGTTTCTTCGCCGCCGGTGCCGGTTTTCTTGCCGTCGTCGTTAGCTTCTTTTTCGCGACGGCAGTCACTTTTCGAGCGGCCGGTTTATTTTTTGTGATCGTCCTGGCCTTAGCCGCCGGCTTCTTTGTCGCGGGTTTCTTAGCCGCCGGTTTTTTTGTCGCTGCTGTCGGCTTAGCATTAGCCGTAATTTTCTTCGATGTCTTTGCTCGGTTCGACGTTTTCGATTTTGAGACGGCGGAAGTTTTCTTCGCAGCTGACTTCGGACGAGCCGGAGTTTTCCTCGCGGTCGATCTAGCGGTCGTCTTTTTCACCGATGACCTTGCGGCGGGCTTTTTGGCGACTGCTTTCTTCTTCGCCGGTGCTTTTGCAGTAGTTTTCTTCTTCGTCGTCGCTTTTGCGGCTGGCTTCTTAGCTGTTTTCTTTGTCGCGACTTTCTTTGTCGCCGGTTTCTTAACTACCGGTTTTTTAGCCGCCGGTTTCTTTGTCGAGGTTTTCTTTGCCGTCGGTTTGGATTTCGCGACAGGCTTTTTTGCAGTGCTGGGTTTCTTCTTTGCGGCAGTTTTCGCCGCAGTCTTTTTAGTTGTTGCCATAAATTTTGCTCCCGTATTGAATAAAAGTATTACGAGTTCGAGTGTAGCAAAATAGAAATTTCAATGCGCGAAAAATTATTGCGGAAAAGAACAAAGATCGTCGAGCGCAAGATTTCCGCCGCAGAGGATCAAAATCACGTGTGATCCCAGATCGCTTTTTAGTTTCTCGGCAGCCGCGAGGGTGCACGACGCGGCAGGTTCCGTAAGAATTTTTAGGCGCTCGAGAATGATCCGAAGAGCGGCAACGGCCTCAGCATCGGTGACGACCGTCACGCTCTCGAGATTTTTCTGCGCTGCGGCAAGAGTCGCGTTCGAGACAGATGGTGCGCCGAGTGTCTTTGCGATCGAAGTAATAGCCGGCAGCGTAACCGGATGCCCTGCTTCGAGAGCTTGGAACATCGCATCGGCGCCGACAGTTTCAACTCCCCAGATTCTCGCCTCAGGCTTCCGCGCCTTTATTGCCGACGATACACCGGCCATTAAACCGCCGCCACCGATGCTTACGATCACATCAGTTACTTCCGGAAGATCGTCGAAGATCTCCAGGCCGAGGGTTCCCTGCCCGGCCATCACGAGATCGTCATCGAACGGATGAACAAATACACGGCCTTGTGAGCTGTAACGTTCGGCTTCGGCAAAGGCCGCGGCGATCGTTGGTGACAATTCGACCCGTGCCCCGTAACCACGCGTCGCGTCTACATAATTCTTCGGTGTCGAATCAGGCATCACCACGACGGCATCGAGGCCGAGAATACTTGATGCGTAGGCGATCGCCTGAGCGTGGTTTCCACCGCTGACAGCCACCACACCGTTAGCCAGTTGGTCACTTGAAAGGCTCAAGAGCTTATTAAACGCACCGCGAACCTTGAATGAACCAGTTTTTTGAAACAGCTCCAATTTCACGAACACATTGGTACCGACGTGCTTGCTCAGCGTCTCGGTACGTTCGAGTCGCGTACGTTTTATATAAGGCTCGATCCTCGTGCGGGCCTGTTCGATCGATGAAATTTCCATGATTTTCTAAAAATATACCTCTTTACGCCGCATATTGTCTTTTCGCACACCATATCGGCTTCTTGACCGCTCTACTTCGCCATCGGCGTACACTTTATCCAAGAGGAACGGTGATTGCTTTCAACTACAGCATTACTAAAACTGCGAATTCCGTGGTTTTCGACCAGGAGGACGAATAATGAGATCTAACATTCTATTTATACGCATATTTTCCGTTCTGACGACGGCAATCTTACTCGTAGGTATGTCATTCGGTCAGGGTAAGGGCCACGGTGGCGGAAAAGATAAAGGCGAGCGCGGAAATCGCGGCGGCTCACAGGGACAGGAGAAGCACCGCGGCGGCAATCCCGACGGAAACAAAGGAGAACGGCGCGGGGGTGGAAATCCCTGGGGCGGTCAGGAGAAAGTCAAAAAAGAAAGGGTCGAAAGAGGTGGGTGGCAGGGCCAGCAGAAGCACGCGCAGAAGGCTGAGCGTCAGCAGTCACAACAGTGGCAGCAGGTCCAACGCCAGCAGAACCAGCACCAACGTGACGCAGTGCGGCAGCAGGATCGACAACGTGACGCATTGCGACAGCAGGATCGACACCAGCGTGACGTAATGCAGCAGCAGATGCAGCAGCAGCGTCAGTGGCAAAATGCACAGCGCGAGCAGCGGCGCGTCTATGAGCAGCCAAAACAGAATTGGGGACAGATCAGAAGAGAGCAGGCCTTCGAAGCGAAGCGGGAACGCGACTCTCTGAAATCACAGCGACGCTCCGTTCGTGACACTGAGAAGTACGCGAAAAAACAACAGCATTTTGATGACAAGGCGTTCCGGAAAGCCGGCCGCCGATATCGGCAGACCGCGCCATACGCTTATGAGCAGCGCGACCAGTGGCTAAACAACAGTCTGTATCAGCCGAGATACAGAGATTATCGAACATCCGAGCCGACGTACCGAGACTATCGAACGTATGAACCGGCGTACCAGGATTACCGATCCTATGAGCCGGCATATCAGCCGTACAATGAGCCAGGATATCGCGTTTACGACTACTCACCGAACTACGGTTACAACGGTGACGACGGGTATTACTCCAGTGGTCGAAGCAGTTGGGTGGAACCGCTTATCAGAAGTTTGATCGCGTCCTTTTTCTCGAATGGAATAGGAGGCGGTTATTACGATGACTATGCGGATAGCCAGCCGTACGACCGCAACGACTACGGTTATGCTCCGCAGTATTCTCAAACGTCATATAACACGTTTGGTTATCCGCCGACGTACGCCTACTACGAACCGGCCACGTATTACGGTTATGACGAATACGCAAATAACGGGATACCATACGATGCATTTCAGGGTGTGCTTCCTTACAACGACGTGCGGGATATCTACTCCGGCGGCCTTGCCGGCGAGTTGATCCAGCGAGCACTCGGAACCGGGTACTATCAGGGTTTGCTGGAGGGTCAACAAGCACAGCAACGCGGTTGGGGAGATCGTTACTATTCCGATCCGTACTTGTATGAGCAGGCGATCTACGATCCCTACTCGACCAGTATCGGTGATAATCGACGCTATTTTAGTGAGGGTTACGAAATGGGTTATAACGATGCCCTACGCCAACGGGACGAATTCGATCTCGCAGGTGGCGGAGAGGTAGATCTTGTAAGTCTGTTACTGGGCAGCGTGCTTAGCCTGAGAGGCTAACGCCCTCGTTGGCTATATTTTGGGCCTCGCCACACTGTTGGCGGGGCCTTTTTGTTGATGCTTGGGGACCGTTAAAATGCAGGGTTGACTTGTCAGCCTTACGGGGGAAATGGTTTAATTACAGTTCGCTTTAAGGGCGGAAATCTCGGCCGAGAGGAGGTGAGACAAAAAATGGCTTATATTTCAGTTAATGCAAACGAATCGATCGAAAGCGCATTGCGCCGATTCAAACGCAAAGTGATCTCGGAAGAAATCATCAAGGATCTGAAGAAACACGCTCACTTCATCCCGCCGGGACAGAAGGCAAAGCTTAAATCGGTTAATGCGCGCAAGCGCAATCGCCGACGCTTTCGCCAACAGCGTCCGATGAACGCAGGATCAAGGCCGATGGGCGGCGGACCACGTTAAAAGTTCAATAGTGAAAAGGTGGAAAAGTGGAAAAGTGTAAGCTCTATTGCATTTCACTTTTTCACTTTTTCACTTTTAAACGTTTTCACTTTACGAAATGGATTCAAACCGACCCCGTATCTTAATCACAAACGACGACGGAATTCACTCTGAGGGTATCGAAGCGCTCGAGGCGGCGATGAAACAGATCGGCGACGTATATGTCGTCGCTCCCGAATCGGAAATGAGCGGGGCTTCGCACAGCTTGACCCTCGGTCGGCCGTTGAGAATCCGGCAGATCGACGATCGCCATTGGACTATCGACGGCACGCCTACCGACTGTGTCACGCTTGCATTGAATAGGATCTTGTCTGACGGTGAACGCCCGAACATCTGCGTCTCCGGCATCAACCACGGAGCGAATCTCGGCGACGACGCTACCTATTCTGGGACCGTCGCCGGAGCAATGGAAGCGACGATATTAGGAGTTCCCGGAATTGCTTTTAGTCTTGTCGCCACCCGAAGTCATGACTTCACAGAATCGGCGCTCGTCGCCATAGACGTCACCCGAAAGGCCCTCGCCGACGGCATTCCGGATTGGACCCTGTTGAATGTAAATATTCCGAAGGGTGTTCCAAATGGGATCCGCGTAACCCGACAAGGATTCAAGGAAGCAAGGCCGGTGATCAGCGAGCACATCGACCCGCGAGGTAAACCCTATTACTGGATCGGCGAGGTTCGCGCAGGATTTCGTGCCGCCGGTGGCACCGACTTTGAAGCGATCGACGAAGGTTACGTTTCGGTTACTCCCATGAAGAGCGACCTGACCAACCACGCGGCCATTGAAGGAATGAAGGACTGGGAGGACTGATTTTGGATTTTTGATTTTGGATTTTGGATTTTTTCTCTTTCGAGCATGCTTGCTGAATCCGACTTCAGTTCTTCAAGCCAAAATCTAAAATCCAAAATCCCAAATCGGATGGGTTTCGCACCAAAAACAAACGGCTCGGATGGTTTCGAAATACCGCGTGCGCGGATGGTTGAGCATCTGCGATCTCACTACAAGATTGCGGATGAGCATGTGCTCGAAGCGATGAACCGCGTTCCGCGACATGCTTTTGTTCCGGATGCGTTAAAGGCCCAGGCGTACAAGGATAATGCCCTTCCCATTTCGGGCGGCCAGACAATATCCCAGCCGTTCATTGTCGCCCGTATGACCGAGCTTTTGGAGTTAAAGGGTCGCGAACGCATTTTGGAGATCGGTTCCGGTTCCGGTTATCAAACCGCCGTTCTCGCTACGGTCGCGAGGAAGGTTTTCGCCGTCGAACGCCTCCCGGGTCTCCACGCCGAAGCTAAACAGAAGCTTATGTCGCTCGGATTTCGGAACATTTCGTATCGCTGCGACGATGGCACGAACGGTTGGGAGGTATACGCGCCTTTTGATGCAATGCTCGTTGCCGCGGGCGGCCCGACCATTCCGGAACCGCTCGTGAAGCAGTTGGAAATCGGTGGGCGGATGGTGATCCCGATCGGTGCCGATCAAAAAACGCAGATGCTCGTCCGCGTCACCCGAACAGAAAAGGGATTTGACACCGAGAATTTTGGCCCGTGTGCGTTCGTGCCTCTGATAGGAAACCACGGCTGGGATGGAAAGAAAGATTGATTGCTTCGGACAAAGTGAAAACTGAAAACTAAAAACTTAAAAATCAGATTCCGCCGCCGTTATCATCTTTCACTTTCTAGTTTTTAATTTTCAGTTTTTAGTTTTTCCGAAGGAAGTTGTCTTCGTTATGGAATCAATATTAGACCTCATCTATCAAGTCAAGGATTACCTAAATCCCAAATTCCTTATCGACTGGATGCTCGCGTTGCTCGGGCCGTGGGTCTATCTAGGTCTATGGTTCATTGTATTCGCCGAAACAGGACTTGCCGTCGGTTTTTTTCTGCCCGGCGATTCGCTACTCGTCGTATCCGGATTGTTCGCGGCGGCTGGAAAGCTGAATGTGCTCCTCGTTATGCTCGCATTCTTTCTCGGTTCGGTGATCGGCGACAGCACGGGATATTGGACGGGCCGGTTTATGGGCAAGACGCTATTCAATCGGGAAAGCTCGTTCATCTTTAAACCGAGCCGCGTCCTGAAGGCAAAACATTTCTTTGAAAAGTACGGCGTAAAGACCGTCATCCTCGCGCGATTCGTCCCCATCGTCCGCACGTTCGCTCCGCTCGTGGTCGGAGCTGCCGAGATGCCGTACCCAAAGTTTTTGATGTTCAGCATCATCGGCGGAGCACTTTGGATATCGAGTATGGTGCTTGGCGGTTACTTTCTGGGTGGTGTGATCGAGTCGGCGTTGGGAATCAAACTCGAAGATCACATTGAAAAAGTAGTGATCGTCGTAGTCTTCCTTTCACTGCTGCCACCGATCATCGAGTTCCTGAAGCATAAGTTCGGAAAGAAGGTCGAAGTTATCGACGGGGTCGAAGACGATACTGCGGGGCTGTGAGGCGCCGGATATTTTTTGCCCGCGAATTACGCGAAAGGACGCGAACAAGAATGACTATCCTTCCCTTTCGCGTGATTCGCGTATTTCGCGAGCTAACCTGTTTCCCATTCGCGTAATTCGCGGGCAAAATTCCTTCTCCGTCGGAACGTCCGTTGACTTATCTCACTTCGTAACCTAGACTTTAGTACTTGATTCGACGGGGCGTGGCTCAGCCTGGTAGAGCGCACGGTTCGGGACCGTGAGGTCGGAGGTTCGAATCCTCTCGCCCCGACCATTTAACTGAAAACGGCTGTCTTCTTGGCAGCCGTTTTTCTATTTGACTTCAAATGAGTGTTGAAGAACTCGGATATCAAGAGACACCACTCGGCGACCTCACGCTTCGCCGGAGGTTGGAGCCGCTTTTGGATAACCGGGAAGTGTTCGAGGTAAAGCTCGGTGACGAATATCTGATGTCGAGCCTATTTACCGAGAGCGAACGGAAGCTCGCGAAGTTTGGACTGTCGGGGCTAGATGGTGAGCTGGATGTCGTGGTCGGTGGTTTGGGATTGGGGTACACCGCCGCCGAAGTGTTGAAAAACAAAATGGTCGGCCGGCTGCTCGTGATCGATCTTTTTCAGACTGTGATCGATTGGCATCGCGACGGTTTAGTTCCGATCGGGAACGTGCTCGCCAATAATTCCCGCTGCGAGCTGCGTCAAGGAGATTTTTTCGAGTTAGCACGAACCGGTTTCGATGCCAGTGCATCCGAGAGAAAGTTCGACGCCGTGCTGTTAGATATCGACCACTCGCCCGAACATCTACTGAATCCAACCAACAAATCTCTCTACACATCCGAAGGGCTCGCCTCGATTAGCAATCAAATAAAATCCGGCGGTTCGTTCGCTCTCTGGTCCGACGATCCGGCTAGTGATGATTTTACCCAGCGCCTTGGTGATGTGTTCGGCTCCGCGACGGCCTACAACGTCGAGTTCCCGAATCCGTACACGAACTCAATTTCCGTCAACTCCGTCTATGTCGCTCGGGTCCCCGTTTAGCTCCCCAGTTTCAGCCTATATTTCTTTTCGTGTCTTTCGCTGTTTTCGCGGTTATCTTGCTTCAAAACCAGACCACGAAGCAATGAAGTCATCGCTGAATCTAGACCTTCTTGTTTCGTGTTCTTTTTCGTGTGGGTTCGTGTATTTCGTGGTTCGGCTTTCGTAAAGCAGACCACGAATCACACGAAGCCACACGAACGAATTCCAAATTGAACTCGAGTCATTCCTCTTCCGGTAAGATCTGGCTACCGTGGTGAGCAACGATCTGCCACTTGCCGCCGCGTTTCATCCAGATGTGCGTGCTGCGGAATTGCATGTTCCTTACGCCCGATACGGTTGAGCGATGAGTCATGACCGCCGTATTGCCGTAGATCGTTACCTTGTAATCGTCGGACTTAACGAAATCGGCATTCGGCACCACGGAGGAAACATACTCGGATCGGTTCTGAATTTCGCCTCGCTGGGTAGTACCGACGAAATCCGCCGCTATCAGATCGCCGACTGTCTTCTTATCGCCTTTTAATTCGGCCGATGTCCAAGCCTTGTCCATCTCGATCAACTTTTCCTCGACGCTGCCTTTCTTATACTGCCCAAGTGCGATCGACGATATTGCAAGTATCAGAACAACGACGGAAAGAAATGTCTTCATAGTCTTTTTGTCTCCGGATGCTCTTCGCGAGTCTAGCTACGTTCGGTTCAGCTACTTCAAATTCTTCTTAAAAAATTCCAGCGTGCGCTCCCATGCTAGTTTCGCAGCTTCGGCGTCGTAGCGTGGCGTGGTGTCATTATGAAAACCGTGCTGCTTTCCTTCGTAAGTGAAGGTCTCGAACTTTTTCTTGTTCTCTTTCAAAGCAGCTTCGTAGGCCTCGATGCCGGCGTTGACACCCTTATCGTTGCCAGCGTAATGGAACATCATCCGAGCCTCGATCTTCGGCACGTCTGCGACACCGGCCTGACGGCCGTAGAACGCAACGCCCGCCTTGAGGTCTTTGCCGAGGCGGACCGCAAGCTGATTTACCATCCCGCCGCCAAAGCAGAATCCAACGGCACCTAACTTCCGTTTGCTGTCAGGCCGCGCCTTTAGCCACTTCGCCGAAGCGACAAAATCCTCGGTCATCTTCTTTCCGTCTACCTGACGAAAGGCGACGGCGCCTTTTTCGTCACTTCCGGGATAGCCACCGACCGACGTCAGGCCATCCGGAGCGAACGCCAAGTAGCCCGCCTTTGCAAGACGGCGAGCAACGTCTTCGATATACGGATTGAGCCCGCGATTCTCATGGATGACAAGAACAGCGGGAAACTTCTTTCCTTTTGCCGGGCGAGCGAGATAACCCTTGATCGTTCCGTTGCCGGCGGGAGACGGGACGGTCTCGTAACCGACCTTCAGGTCCTTGTCGTCCTTCGGTACAGTCTGTGCCCAGGCGTAGTTGGGCTTGAGGCTCGCAAATATCGTCGCGACGGTGAGCCCTCCGACGGCAAACTTCGTGACTCCGCTTAGAAACGAGCGGCGATCCATGTCGCCGTGCTGATATTCGTGAAATAGATCTAAGAGTTCCTGCGGATATTCGTCGGCCGTTTTACGTTCCATGATTCCTCCCTTTTTCACCTTTTCACCTTTTCACTTTTCAACTTGGTAGGTTGCGACGCTCGTCGGTGTCTCGAAGCATCGGACCTTGTAAACCTGAACACGTTCGTCAGCGACGCGGCCGTTCACATATTCGAGGATATATCTCGCCAGATTTTCGGCAGATGGATTCAGTTCTTCATCGAACGGCGGGAGCTCGTTTATGTTGCGGTGATCGAGATACTTCACGATCTCATCCGCGGCAGACTTCAGGTCGCCGAAGTCGATCAACAAACCAATGTTGTTCAGCTCTTCGCCGCGGGCATAGATCTCGATCTTGTAATTATGTCCGTGAAGGTTCTCGCACTTCCCTTTGTACCCGCGCAGCTGATGTGCCGATGAGAAATTGCGCTCGATCATTACTTCGTAAAATGACGGCATGTGGGGATTATACGTCAGGGCGCCACGAGCGCCGAAACAGTCCGAGAATAGGGGTTCATAAGCACCAAAGGTGCGGCCGTAATTTAGCCAGGGGCACCGCCCCTGGACAGGCGATCTAAAAAGGGTGAGCCGCAACGCGGCGGCGTAACCCGAAAGGTATTACTCCGCCGCGTTGCGGCTCAATGAATCGACGCGCTTACCAGGGCCGTTGGCCCTGGCTAAATTACCCCGCAGCGTTGGTGCTCTTTTCTCGGCGCACTAGACGAACCGTCCCTCAATCCCAAACAAAACGTTCGTCGTATTCTACGTCGTGCTTTTTCAATAATCCTCGAAACTCATTCTTGAAATCCTGCTTACGATGATGTTCGCGTTGGTTCCGGATGTAATGTTCAACGGCTTCGATATTGGAACGACTGACCGAGAATGCGCCGTATCCGGTTTGCCATGCAAATGACTTCACGTTCTGCGTTTTCATCCATTTCGATGTGCTGGTTTTGACCGCTTCGACAACATCTGCCATGCACCATGTTCGGCTTAAATTGAACAAAGCATGAATGTGATCTTCAACACCGCCGATCAGCTTTGCCGGCGAACGGCATTCGTCATAGAAAACCGTTGCCATGTATGCATAGAGATCAGGTGCGACTGCGTCTGAAATGAAAGGTTGTCTGTTCTTGGTAGAGAAGACTAGATGGATATAGATTTGAGACAGAGATTGGGGCACAGGTATTTCTCCTTCTCCCCAACTCTTCGTATTACTCCGCCGCGTTGCGGCTCAACAAATGTCGACGCGTTTCCAGGGGCGTTGCCCTGGGCGTTGCCCCTGGCTAAATTACGGCCGCACCTTTGGTGCTATCTCGCCGGCCCTGCTCTTCTTTTACCTTGGGTGTAATACTCCTAGTACAAAATTCCGTAGTCTTCTCGTTCGACAGAGAACACGAGAATTTACAGAACGTTCGCAAGCATCATTCAGCAAATCGGTAATTGAAGGATTGTTAATTCTGCTCGCGGTATCAAAAACATCCCCGCCTTCGAATTCATCTGTAAAACCAAGGTTGGCTCCACGATCGATGAGTAATTTTGTTGTTCGTTCGTCATTCATGGAAACCGACACCATCAACAAAGACATGGAGCTCATACAGCAGACGTAAGAAGAGTTAACGTCCGCCCCGTTATCGAGGAGGAGGCTTACTGCTTCCGTTTGTTTATTCCATGCCGCTTGGATGATAGGCCGGGTTGCATCGCCGCTGGATTTTGAAAAAGCCGGAGACACCGCAGACGCGCCTTTCCGAATAGCCGCACGCATTTGAACCAGATCACCGTCAATTGCAGCATTTGCCAATTCTCGTTGTAAGCTCGCGCACCGAGGATCTACTATCTCAGCATCTGAGTATCCCGCCTGGTCTTGCTCGATGTAGAACTCATCATCTGCGCACTTCCGCTCATTCACGAACTCGGGAACGAACGCCGTAGCGACTTCAGGAACAGCGTGATTTTCAAAGGCGTTTGTGCTGGTTCGAGGGAAAGGCGTCACTAGATAGAGTGCCGACCCAGCGACCAATAAACCAAAGATCAAAAACATCTTTCTAAGCATTGGTGGATCGTTCAACTCGAAATATCTCTGCCACGTCATTCAAATCACTCGTGATCCTCATACGCGGCAGACTCGTCAGAAAATCCTTTCCATATCCTTTCGTTCGCAGACGCGGATCGAGGATGGCGATCACGCCACGGTCGGTCTTGCTTCGGATCAGACGCCCGATTCCCTGCTTTAATGCGATGACCGCCTGCGGAACACTATACTCGAAAAATGATTTGCCGCCGTTCTCTTCGATAAACCGCGAACGCGCGGCTACGATCGGATCGGTCGGAACTGCAAACGGAAGCTTGTCGATTATGACGCACGAAAGTTGATCACCCTGCACATCGACGCCTTGCCAGAAGCTCGCCGTCGCAAACAGAACGGCGTTCGGCGTCTCGCGGAACTTGTCGAGCAATCCCGTCTTGGACATCGATCCCTGAACGAAACATGGAAAACCAACACGCGACGAAACGAGCTCATACAATGCGTTCATCGACGAATGGCTCGTTGCCAGAACAAACGCGCGTCCGTTCGTGACTTGCAGGATCTTCACGATCTCACCCGCCGCAAGCTGTGTGAATTCGGGCGTACGCGGATCGGGCATCGATTTCGGCAAATACACGATCGCCTGGTTCTCGTAATCGAACGACGACGATGCATGAAGCACGTTGGTTTTTCCGGTGTCCAATCCGAGACGCTCGCGCACAAAATTAAAAGAGCCGCCGCTCGAAAGCGTCGCGGACGTCAGAACACACGTTTCGACCTTTTCGAAAAGTTTATCGCGGAGCAGTTCCGAAACATCTACCGGCGAAGCTCGAAGAAACATTCCCTTCCCGCGACGCTCGAGCCAGTAAACGTAATTGTGTTCGGTCTGGTGCACGACAAAATCGAGATCCGCACGAGTTTGTTTCGTGCGACGGACCAGGCTCTCCACTTCCGGGATCGTATCCGCGAACGGATCGATCGCCGCGATAAGACGCGACAGAGATCCATCGAGCGCTTCGTATGCTTCACCGAGCTGCGTCGGCGCCGTTTCTCCGTTCTTCGTGCGGTAGGAAAAGACGTCCTCTAAGATCGGGTACCGGCCATCGAACCGAGCCTGCGTGAAACGGATCCAGAATTGTTCGGCGAGGCCGATGATCTTGGCGGCTATCTTCGTCAGATCGCGTGTCACCACTGCATCGGTGATCGGCAGCGCGTCCGTATCCCGAACAAGCTCGTCGATCTGGAAATTCGAAATCTGGACGCCGAAATAATCCGCCGCGATGTCCTCGATCAGATGTGCCTCGTCGAATATCACAGCCGAATAATCCGGGATCACACGGCCGTATTGGTTGCCGCGAACACTGAGGTCGGCAAAAAAGAGATGATGATTGACGATGACGATGTCGGCGTCCTCGGCCCGGGCACGCATCCGGGTGATAAAGCACGGCTCAAAGTCGGGACATTTTTGACCGAGGCAAATCTCGGAACGCGCGTTGATACGACTCCAGAATGAAATATCTTCGGGGAGATTTGTAAGCTCGCGACGATCGCCGACCTTCGTTTCGTATGCCCATCGACGCACCTCGTCGAAATGGTCCATCTCGTCGAGCCCGCCAAGGACCGGTTGATGTTCGGCCTTCGAGATCCGATACAGACATGCGTAATTCGAGCGGCCCTTCATGTACGCGGCTGAGAATTTCTTGGGTAGCACTTTCTGAAGAAAAGGAATGTCCTTCTCCATCAACTGTTCCTGCAGGTTTTTGGTACCGGTCGAGATGATGACGCGTTTTTTGGTTGCGAGAGCGGCGGCGATGGCGGGAACAAGATAGGCCAGGGTTTTTCCCGTACCGGTCCCCGCCTCGACGATCAGATGCCGTTTTTCTTCGAATGCCCGCACGATCTCCTCCGCCATCTTGATCTGGCCGGGACGATGTTCGTAGTTGTCGTGAGACTTTGCGATCAAGCCGCCGGTGCCGAATACTTTGTCGATGAGGCTGTCAGGCATGTTAGGAGATAAATTGACTGGCGACCGCTTTTTTGGTACAAACTCAGTTTGATTCTGTCTTATATTTGGGTGCTTAGGATCTGGATCTCCTCGTATGCAAACGCGCATCCCCCGGAAATCTTAGCTTTTCAAAATATTAGTCAAATTGTAGTCGTTATTCGTCCGGGTGTCGAAACTGCTTGCTCTTCGCCAACCCGCAGGGTTTCTACGCAATTCGCAAAATCGCAGTGTTAACCAACCGTTCTGCGCACCGCTGAACGTCACCATTTTTCAGATATAACTTTCTTGGAGGCTTTGTAAATGCAGAACAGTTCTTTCCGGGAGACCCACAGTGGTCTGCTACTGGCGTTACTTATTCTCGGACTCGTCACGACGCTTGTCCTCATCCCTACACAATTCGGTTCGAAAGCCAACGCTAAGGGTGACGGCCTTGTGGCCAGGACCATCAGCCACGATCCGTCGCTGCCGAATTACGACATCCGGGAAGAGAAAACCCGCGATACCGTTGATTTTCTTGTCGCCGCCCGACAATCCGCCGGCAAAGATGCATCTGCGGTCGCCGATGCCCGCGATGGGTTTGCACGCGGCGAGGCGGATCTCCGAACGAGAGTCCCGAATCTGAAGGTCGAATACAACTCGGACATCAAGACTCCTGAAGTGATCGGTCCGAGTGTTTCGTTGGGGCGTAACTTCCTGACAGGCCCCACAGGTGGCACCCGCATCGACGCTCTCCGAAATTTTGCTAGGCAGAACAACGATCTTATCGGCGCTACCGACAGTCAGGTCGACTCACTCAAGGTTCTTGCCGATTACACGAATCCGGATGGCAATCTTTCATTCACGCATCTCGAACAGCGGATCAACGACATTCCCGTGTTTCGCGGCGAGATCAAGGCGGGGTTCACTAAGAGCGGCGAGATCATTCGCGTGATCAACAACCTCGCACCCGGACTCGATTACGAGACCTTATCCACGGACTTTCGGAACCCGGCTGACGCCGTCAAGGCAGCCGCTAGCCACATAAACTATGACTTAAAAGCGTCCGACACTTCAGTAAACAATGCGGTGTCAACCGATCTCAAGTCTGTATTTGGCACGGGTGACTGGGCAACGACGGCCGAGAAAATGTACTTCCCGACCGCGCCGGGCGTAGCTCGTGCAGCGTGGCGCGTCCTGATCTGGGAGCCCGTAAATGCATATTACGTGATCGTCGATGCCGAAACAGGCACGATGTTGTGGCGTAAGAATATTACCGAAGATCAGTTGCAAGCCTCTACTTATCAAGTCTATTCAAATTCAAATGCGATGTTGGATTCAGCCGACAGTCCGGCGCCTTTGACACCTGGAATCATTGATCCGACCCTCGGAACACAAGCATCGGTCATTTCTGCAAGAACAAACCGAATACGAACTGGCAATGAAGCCCCGAATCCGGGATTGAATGATTTGGGTTGGATCACCGACGGAACAAATATCACCGACGGTAACAATCTTGAAGCGGGTATTGACCGCGACGGCACAAACGGCGTCGATGCGCCGCAAATCGGAAGTCCGAATCGCGTATTTGATTCGACATGGAATCCGCCGCCAGGAAATCCGGGCCCGGGCGATGCTCCGTTAACTACGCAAGCTCAACGCGGTGCAGTTATTCAAATGTTCTACATTATGAATCTGTATCACGATATTATGTATGGCCTCGGAATGACCGAGCAGTCATTCAACTTCCAGAATAATAATTTTGGACGCGGCGGCGTCGGCAATGACCGAGTCTCGGCGGAAGGGCAGGATTCGTCGGGAACAAATAATGCAAACTTCTCAACACCCGCAGACGGCGGACGCGGAAGAATGCAAATGTACATTTGGACAGGTCCGACACCGGACTATGACGGCACAACCGATGCCGATATCATCATCCACGAAGTTACGCACGGCACATCGAATCGTCTGCATGGGAACTCAGGCGGCCTGTCGACGAATATGGCGCGCGGAATGGGTGAAGGCTGGGGTGATTTCTATGGTCATGCCATGCTTTCCGAGCCCAGTGATCCGATAAATGGAACCTACACGACAGGTGGTTATGCAACCTATTTGGGAACCACCGGATTTACGGGAAACTATTATTACGGGATTCGCCGTTTTCCGAAAGCCGTTATGGCATTTACAGGCGGACCGTTGAACCGGCCGCACAATCCTTTGACATTTGCCGATGCTGACTCGACTCAGTTCAACATCAGCGACGGTGCATTTGGTCGCGGACCGTTCGGTTCGGCAACCGCTGACCAAGTTCATAATCTGGGCGAAATTTGGAGTTCTGCTCTTTGGGAAGTTCGCGCAAAATTTGTTACGCGGCTTGGTTGGGCCGTTGGAAACCGGAAAGTATTACAACTGGTCACCGACGGTATGAAACTCGCTCCTTTGGGTCCGACGATGCTTCAGGAGCGTGATGCAATTATTGTGGCGGCGCAGGCAAGTTCGGCGGTACCAGAAGCCGCTGCCGATGTTGCCGATACATGGGCTGGGTTTGCCATACGCGGAATGGGTTTCAGTGCCGCAGTTACCGTTCCCGGGACGGGAGCAAATAACACTCGTGTAACGGAAGCCTTTGACCTAGCGAATTTGGTTCAAACGCCAACCATCACGGTGAGCGATTCAACGGGTGATAATGACGGATTTCCCGAACCGGGAGAGCCGCTCCTTTTAACAATTCCCCTTACAAACAATACCGGCAACAGCGCAACCGGCACGACACTGCAAGTGGTCGGTGGCGCCGCGGCAAACTACGGTACGATCGCAAATGCTCAAACCGCGAGCCAGACTGCGGCCTTTACCGTTCCGCTAAATACGCCTTGCGGAAGTGAAGTCACACTGACCATTAATGTGAATAGTAGTTTAGGTGCGACAAGTTTCACTCATAAGATCATTATCGGGGTTCCGATAACTACACTGATCCAAAACTTTGACAGCGTAACAGCTCCGGCATTTCCGGCCGGTTGGACGGCGACTCCGATTCTGAACGGAACGAACTTTGTTACATCAACTTTGAATCCCGATACCGCGCCGAATTCAGCATACGCACTCGATCCGATAACGATTGGCGGCGGAGCGGATTTGATCTCCCCGACAACTGCGATTACGGCATCGGCGGGGACGGTTTCGTTCCGGAACCGTTACGATACGGAACCGGGATGGGATGGCTCTGTTTTGGAAATCAGCATCAATGGCGGCCCATACCAGGACATTATCACGGCCGGCGGACGATTTATCCAGAATGGATATAACGGTGTTTTAGGATCGAACGGCGTAAATAATCCTTTATCCGGTCGAAATGCATGGAATGGCAACTCCGGCGGTTACATTGATTCGACGGTCCGGCTTCCCGCTTCAGCAGCGGGACAAAATGTCCAACTCAAATGGCGTTTCGGAGCTGACGACAACACGACGGGCGCGGGTCCGAATCCGGGCTGGTATGTTGACGGAATAAGAGTAGTTGGAAGCTACTCATGTTCCTTTAATCCTGTACCGCAGAGATCGAGAGCGGACTTCGACGCCGACGGCAAGACCGATCTTTCGGTATTCCGACCGTCTGAAGGAAACTGGTATCTCAACCGTTCGACCGCCGGATTCACGGTCGTCGGCTGGGGGCTTTCAAGCGACCAACTCGCACCGGGCGATTTTGACGGCGACAACAAGGCCGATACCGCGATCTTTCGTCCCTCGACGGGAACATGGTGGATCCTGCGTTCATCGGACAGCGGATTCAGCTCGACGGGATTCGGTGTCTCGGGCGACTTGCCGGTTGCCGGCGATTATGACGGAGACAACAAGACGGACATCGCTGTCTTCCGTCCGTCGAACAACACGTGGTACGTGCTCAAGAGCGCCGGCGGAATTATCATCAGTACTTTTGGCGTTTCCGGCGATCTTGTTGTCCCTGGCGATTACGATGGTGACGGGAAAACCGACATCGCAGTTTATCGTGCGGGACAATGGTGGATCGCGAAAAGTACAGGCGGGGTAACGACGACGAACTTCGGCGTCGGGACCGATCGTCCGGTGCCGGCTGATTACGACGGCGATAACAAGGATGACATCGCGGTCTATCGACCCTCGAATGGCACCTGGTATATCCTTCGCTCGACCAACGGAGCCGTCGATTTCATACCGTTCGGTATCAGCACGGACATTCCGGTTCCGGGAGACTATGACGGCGACGGAAAGGACGACCAGGCTGTTTACAGAAACGGCGTTTGGTATCTGAACCGTTCGACCTCGGGATTCCTGGCGACTTCGTTCGGATTGTCTTCGGACGTAGCAATTCCGTCCGAGTATATTCCGTAATTCGTTCGGCCGTATAGGCATAGCCGCGGATTCGCCGTTCCAAGATAGCCCTTGGGACGCGGATTCGCGGCTTTAGCCGTTTCTTACGGCCCTTTTTTCAGTCTCTGAGACGCTGCCGTACGCGAGGCCCGGCTGAGCGTTGACGAGGCCACGCTTTTCTGCTAATAATTACTTACCTTTTTTCATACCTAAAAATTTTTTTGGTGGACGGCCTTTTTTTCATCACGGGCATTATTAAAATTGCGTACATCTTTGCCATTTTACCGTGGATTTAGAGCAGACGTTTTTCGCTCGTCTGACTAATAACTATAAATTTCTCGTCCTTATATCTTTAAGGTGATCTGGGTTGCTCCCGCACTGCGGGGCGTCATTTTCTGTTTTAGGTTAGTAGGAGGGATTGTAAATGCAGAACACTTTTTTCTCAGGGACCCGACGTGGTCTTCTACTTACGTTATTTGTCTTAGGAGTTGTCACGGCGCTTATTCTTGTGCCGGCACAGTTCCGTCCCGCGGCGGGCGTCGATACTGGCGTCGGTCTTATCTCACGAACAACCAGCCATGACGAACTACTGCCGAACTACGATATCCGTTCGGCCAAGGAAAATGGTCTTGATGAATATTTCGCAACCGCGAGACAGTCGGTCGGCAAGGATGCGGCTATTTTGGCCGATCTGCGCGACGGCTTCGTCAGCGGTGAAAACGAACTCCGCATACGAGTTCCTTCATTAAAAGTCGAATACAATAGTGATATTCGCACCCCCGAAGTCATTACGCCGGATGTCTATAAAGCAAACATCGAGCGTCTGACCGCTCCTTCGCAAATGAAGCGCTCGGAAATTCTGCGTAACTTCGTTAAAGAAAACAATTCGTTGATTGGTGTTTCCGATGCCCAAGCCGATTCTTTGAGAGTCTTGGCTGATTACACCAACCCGAACGGTTACCTGTCGTTTGCTCATTTAGAGCAGATTATTAACGACGTTCCGGTATTTCGGGGCGAAGTAAAGGCCGGATTTACCAAAGACGGCAGTATGATCCGCGTGATCAACAATCTCGCGCCGGGTCTTGATTATGAATCACTTTCACGGGAGTTCCGAAATCCGGCGGACGCGGTCAAGTCGGCTTTTCGTCATATTAACAGCGAGCCGACCAAACTCGACATCGAGCCCAATGAAGCAGCTTCGAGTGATCTGAAGACTGTTTTCGGAAACGGCGACAATGCCACGACGGCTGAGAAGATGTATTTCCCGACCGAACCGGGCGTAGCACGTCCGGCCTGGCGCGTGGTCATCTGGGAGCCGGTAACGGCGTGGATGGTCATCGTTGATGCCCAAACCGGCACGCTTTTATGGCGAAAGAACGCCGGTGAAGATCAACTCCAAACAGCCAGTTATGAGATCTATGCAAACCCCAATGCATATATCAACTCGGCTGATTCACCGGCACCTCTGACCCCCGGACCGCTCAATCCTGCTCTCGGAACGCAAGGAGCGATCATTACTGCGAGAACTCTTCGGACATTGATCGGTAATGAGCCACCGAATCTGGGAATGAACAATTTGGGCTGGATGACCGATGGAACAAATCATACCGACGGCAACAACCTCGAAGCCGGAATTGATCGAGTTGCACCGGACGGCGTTGACGCGCCGCAACCGGGTGACGGTGCATGTCCGGGAATGGGCTGCCGCGTATTTACTTCGACATGGAATCCGCCGCCGGGAAATCCGACGCCTGGTGACGCACCATTAACCGCACCAGCACAACGCGGTGCAGTCATCCAGATGTTTTATGTGATGAATCTGTATCACGACGTTCTCTATAATCTTGGCTGGACCGAACCGGCATTCAACTTCCAGAACGATAACTTCGGCCGCGGCGGAGCTGCTGGCGACCGAGTTCGGGCGGAAGGACAAGATTCCTCGGGAACGAACAATGCAAATATGCAGACGCTACCCGACGGAACACGCGGCAGGATGCAAATGTATATCTGGACGGGTCCGACACCGGATTATGACGGCACGACCGATGTGGATGTCATTATTCACGAAATCACCCACGGACTTTCCAACCGTCTGCACGGAAATACGTCCGGTCTTTCAACCAATATGGCACGCGGAATGGGCGAGGGCTGGGGCGACTGGTATGCTCATACGATGCTTGCCGAACCTAGTGATCCGGTGAACGGTATCTACACGACCGGCGGCTATGCGACCTACCTTTTAACATCGGCGACGGATACGAGTAACTATTACTACGGTATCCGCCGATTCCCGAAGGCGGTCATGGCTTTCACGGGCGGCGCCGGCAATCTGCCGCATAACCCGTTGACATTCAGACACGCCAATTCGAACTGTAATGTGGACATCAACACAATCGGTGCTTTCCCGCGCGGGCCGGTCGGCTCGGCAACTTGCGATCAGGTTCACAATCTCGGTGAAATTTGGTCGAGCGCCTTGTGGGAAGTTCGCAACTTAATGGTTACCCGTCTCGGTTTCACCCCCGGAACAAAAAGAGTTCTGCAGGTCGTTACCGACGGGATGAAACTTGCCCCGAACGGACCCACGTTCCTGCAAGAACGAGATGCGATCATCATGGCCGCGTCCGCTTTACCGGCGGTTCCAGAGGCCTCGGCTGACGTTGCCGATGTCCGCGAAGGTTTCCGCCGACGCGGCATGGGCTTTGGCGCGGTCGTCAGCAATGCTGGAACAGGCGCGAATAATACCATTGTAGTCGAAGCATTCGACTTCCCGAATGTGCAGCTGGTCAATCCGTTCTCGGTATCTGATGCTCCGGGCGACAATGACGGATTTCCCGAGCCGGGTGAAAACCTGACATTGACCGTTTCGGTCACTAACCAGACAGGCGGGACGATAAACAATGTCGTTGTCAGCGTAGCGGGCGGCGGCAGTTCCATTGTCGGAACGATGCTCGATGGCCAAACGACACCTGTTCAACTGGCTTATACAGTCCCGGCGGGAGCGGCATGCGGCAGTTTCCACCAGGTGATGATCACCGCCAGCAGTGATGTCGGTATGCAGGCACCTAAAACATACGAGTTCCGTCTCGGCGCGCCGGTTGGTGGTCCTCCGGTGACGTTTACTAACAGTGCGGCAATCACCATTCCGGCAATTGCCGGTCAGACATCAGGTCCGGCAGGTCCGTATCCGACAACAATTACCACTTCGGGATTGACCGGAACAAAACTGATCAAGGTTGGCTTGAACAATGTTTCGCACACCTTCCCGTCTGACCTAGATATGCTTCTAGAAGGTCCGGGCGGACAGAAATATATCTTCTTGTCCGATTCGGGCGGCGGCGGCGATGTGTTCACACTGAACATTAGCTTAATTGACTCGGCGGCGGCACAGCCTTCAACGACTCAGTGGGTTGCCGGAGAGTTTCGTCCGTATAACACTGGCGCAAACGATCTGTTTGATCCTCCGGCTCCGGCAGGACCGTATACAAATGCGGCACCGGCGGGAACGGATACGTTCACATCGGTCTTCGGCACTAATGGTTCGACGATGAACGGCGACTGGAAGTTGTGGATAGACGACGATGCCGGCGGCGACTCAGGTTCGATTTCTGGCGGCTGGTCCATCACTTTTGAATCTGATGAGTATGCTTGTTCAATTACCCCGAAGTCGAGAGCCGATTTCGATGGCGATGGCAAGACCGATGTTTCGGTGTTCCGTCCGTCAGAGGGCAATTGGTATCTCAATCGCTCAATGGCAGGGTTCGCGGCGATCAACTGGGGTATTTCGACCGATACTCTGGTGCCGGGCGATTACGACGGTGACGGTAAGACCGACACCGCAGTATTCCGTCCGACTAATACGCCTGGAGCAACGGACTTCTTCGTCCTGAACAGCAACGGGTTCACCGTCAGCGGCGTGTCGTGGGGAAATACGGGCGACCTTCCGGTTGTCGGGGACTATGACGGCGATGGCAAGGACGATTTTGCGATCTTCCGTCCGTCAACGAACGTTTGGTATGTGCTCAACAGCAGTAACGGATCGAACTACATCGAGCCGTTCGGCGTGGGGGGCGACATACCGATGTCGATGGATACGAGTGGCGACGGGAAAGCACAAATAGCTGTCTTCCGTCCGTCGAACAATACGTGGTACATTGCCCGCCCGACGGGTACACCGGCGACGAACTTCGACGCTATTCCGTTTGGAATCGCTGGTGACAAGTTAGTTCCGGCTGACTATGATGGCGACAACAAGGACGACGTCGCTGTGTATCGACCGAGCAACGGAACGTGGTACGTATTGAAGAGTACGGGTGGAGTATCAATTACACCTTTTGGTAACAGTACGGACACCCCGGTTCCCGGAGACTACGACGGTGACGGAAAGGACGATATTGCCATCTATCGTATTTCGAGCGGTACCTGGTTTGTATTGCGTTCGACGGCGGGACTTATGGTCCAGCCCTTCGGTATATCAACCGATGTGCCCATCCCCGCTAAATACATTCCATAATCACACGCGGAACGGCGGCCGATACACGGCAGCCGTTCCCATTTTTCATTTATCGGAAAGGCTGTCTGAGAAGATGGCCTTTTTTATTTAGAGTTTGATCGGGGTCAGACAACTCGTGATCCGAACCCAGCCTGTTTTCGATACTCACTGTTTTTTGTTGGACTTTCCGCACCGACGTGTCGTCAAATTAACAGCCAATACTTTTTCAGGGAATTACCTTTATGACAAAAAGATCTAGCCTGCCTCGGACCGCCAAGTTGCTCGCTATCATCGCGCTCAGCATAGTCGCCGTCGTAGGGTTGACGAATACATCGCGGAAGGGCACCAACGTGTCGGCATCGGCTAGTGGTCCCTCGCCATCGCAGACCGGTGCTCCAGACGAAGCAAATTGCACGTCCTGCCACTCAGACTTCCCGGTCAACAGTGGAATTGGAAATATTCTTATCACGGGCATTCCAGCAAACTATCTGCCCAATCAACAGATTCCCGTCACGGTGCGCGTCAACCAGGCGGATGCCGTCGTGTACGGTTTCCAGATGACAGCCGTCGATTCGCGCGGACAAAAGGTGGGTACATATACCTTGCCACCGCAGTCGCCTCCGAAGATGCAGCTTGTCGAGGGGCTCGTAAATGGAATTCAGCGGACTTACATCGAGCACACGGTAGAGGGCATTATTCCCCAGCAGTTCGGCTTTAATACCTGGACCTTCACCTGGACAGCCCCGACAGTTCGGGTGGGAAAAGTTGGCTTTTACGCGGCGGGAAATGCGGCAAACAGTGACGGGAGCACCGGCGGCGATTACATCTACACGAAATCTGCGGCGAGCCTTTCGGGCAGCGCGATCTCAAACTTTGATTCAGACGGCCTCAGCGACATTGCGCTCTATCGCCCTTCAAGTGGGGTCTGGTACTCGCTGAATACGACAGACGGCGGTTTTCAGGCGGTCCAGTTCGGCATCACCGAAGACAAGATCGTACCCGGCGATTACGATGGCGATGGGAAAACCGATCGTGCGGTTTGGCGGCCATCCACCGGTGTCTGGTACATACAAAAGAGCGGCGGAGGCGTTGCGATCTCACAATTTGGCTCAACCGGTGATATCCCTGTGCCGGGTGATTATGACGGCGACCTCAAGACCGATCTCGCGGTTTGGCGGCCATCGACCGGCGTCTGGTACATCGCCCAGAGCTCAAACGGAGCTTACGATATTCGTCAGTTCGGTATCTCGTCGGACAAAGTCGCCCAAGCGGATTTCGATGCCGACGGTAAGACTGACCTCGCCGTTTGGCGGCCCTCGACCGGCGTCTGGTATATCTGGCGTACCACCGATTCCGGTTTTTCTATCCTCGGGTTCGGCCTTAATGGCGATATCCCGGTTCAGGGCGATTATGATAGCGACGGAAAAGCGGACGTCGCAGTATTCAGGCCTTCGAACGGCGTCTGGTACCTGAACCGCTCGACCCAAGGGTTCTCCGCCGTTCAATTCGGTATTTCGACGGACAGGCCGGCGCCGGCGGACTTCGACGGCGACGGCAAAACCGATATCTCGGTTTTCCGCGACGGCGTCTGGTACATACTCCGGAGCACGGACGGTGGTGCGACGATCGCCAGCTTTGGATTGGCCGGTGACGTCCCTGTCCCGGCGGGCTATATCTCACAATAAAGAAATCCCTTAACTAGAAAAACCCGTCAGAGACTGGTTAGGTCTCTGACGGGTTTACTGTAAAGGAGGAACGTCAACGCATGTCCGTAGTAGGCAGAGCTACGGTCTCTGGGGGCCCGTTGCGGGACCTGGTACCGATATGACGGTCTGTCCAGGATTCGTCAACGGACGGTTCGAATCCGCGGGTTCCGTTTCCGAGTTGGAAGTCGGATTGCCGAGCGGAACCGGCTGAATGATAGTTGCCGACGCTTTCACTCCGGAAGATCCTGATGCGGTTCCGAAATCCGGGCGAGATATCCTTGGGGTAATGAAGAACAGAATCTCGTTGGTATTTCGTTCGACGCCCTTGCGTTTGAACAAGTATCCGAGGATGGGGATTTTCGAGAGACCCGGGGTTCGATCCTGGCTCTCACGCTCGTCATCAAACAGAACTCCGCCAACAACCGTCGTTCCGCCGTCCGGAACGGTAACCTGCGTTTCCATGATCTGTGTGTTGATCGTCGGGTTCGCACCCGAAACCGATGCTGCCGCTGACGCGTTCTCGGCGAGGACATCCAATACGATCGTGCCGACGTCAGTTATCTGCGGAGTGATCTCCAGTTTCAGAGGTACATCTATGTAAGTAGTGGTCACGATCGGGTCTCCGCCACCCTGGCCCGGCTGGATGGTTGAGATGGGGATCTGAGTTTTGCTCTCGATCTTCGCCTTCCGGTTGTTCAGAGTCGTGACACGCGGGGTCGCGATGATCTTCGCCTGTCCTTTCTTTTCACCCGCTGTGATCAGCATGTTGATCTGAGCGGTTCCGAACAAACCGGTCGTCAGACCGATAACCGTATTAGGAATGCTCGAGGCCAAGCTGCCGTTCGGACCCTGTGTAGGCAAGCTGGCCGGGAACGGTTGTGCCGACGGAGCTCCGTCAAGCGTGCCGCCCTGTGCTCCGCTGCCGCGTGGACCGAAGACCATACCGCTGATCTGGACGCCGATATCGCGGCTGAAGTTGCGTGTCGCAACGACGATGCGGGCCTCGATCTCAACCTGCGGCTCGGGCTGGTCCAATATCGAAACCAACTGACGGATCGCGTCGATGTTCTGTCGAACGTCCGTGATGATGAGCGAGTTGCTGCGTCCATCAACCTCGATCGATCCGCGACGCGAAAGGCGTCGTTTGATGATCGGAAGAAGCCCTTCACCACCACTGGCATTGGACGATGACGAGGATCCGCCGCCACTGCTGCCACCCTGGCCACCAGCGGTAGAAGTGCCGCTAGTCGAACTGCCGCGACCGATCGTGCCGGCTGCGCGTGCGTAGTTCAAGCGAATAAATTCTGTATATAGCGGAGAGCCGTCCAGCTGATTGTCCATCTGGGCGCGATATAACTCGCCTTCGGTCGCGAGCGCCTTGGCGTCCGCTACTCTGAGGATCGTTCCGTTCACTTGAACGCCGAGTTCCTGTGAGCGAAGGATCGAGTCAAGGGCGATATTCCAGGGAACCTCGCTTACGTTTACGGTGACCGGCACGGACTTGACCGACCTGTCGATCACAAAATTCACACCGTACTGCTCGGTAATGTAGTTAAGAATGTCCCGAATATCGGCATTAACAACATTCAGATTGATGGGCTCGCCCCGAAAACCAGCGTCGCCGTACATGGCACCTTGACGTTGCGGTTCGACCTTCTGAGCGGCCGCCGCAACTGCAAGCAAACCGGTGATAAGTAATGCGATCATTGTTTTCTGGGCATGACCGCTAATAATTTGAAGAGAATTCATGTTTCCTCCGTTACAGATTGAGTCCATTTCTTTCGGATCAAGAGATGGCCTTGTTAGGGTGTGTTGCAATATTGGGAATCTTGGCGGGAACTGGTCAGGGAGAAAAAGCTATTTGCTCTTCGCAAGCTTGACCGTTTTCTTGGCATCTTTCTTAGACCTTTCCTTGTCCGAATCCGCCGGGACCTGTCGGTTCATTTCTTCCAGCGGGGACATGATAGGTGTCGGTTTCTTTACGACGGGAACTTCGGCAGTTTCCGAAGCTGAAGCGTTTGAGGGTTCCGCAGATCCTCGACTGGCAGTCTCTACCGGAGCCGTACCCTGAATCTGTTCGCGATCGGTATATTTTCGCAACGGCTTGTTTTCGACGGACGAAACAAACTTGCCGTTACTCATCTTAACCACACGCCGAAACACGAGCCGGTTTTCTTCAACGGCAACAAGCTGTCCGTCAAAGAACTTTTCCCCCGGATAGATCGTGTACGAAAGCTTGAGCGGAACCGCCTCGACCATCGCAGCATAACCACGCGGCGTCCGGAAAATTCCGGTGACCGACATTTCGTCCAGCGTCAACACCGATGTCACTTTGGGAACCGGCATGCCGCTCGCCGCGGCGGTTTCGCGAAGGCGTTTGTAATACTCAACTCGCTGTTCGATCCTGGGTGCGCCAAGATCCGCCGGCGGGCCGTTCTTCTTCGGGTCCTTTGTGGTACCCGGACCGGCGTCACGCTTGCGGGCCCAACCCGGTTTCGAGAACGGGTCACGGCTTTGCGCGTCAAGTTCGTTAAGGCTTCCGCTGATGAGAATAAATCCGACCAGGGCGAGACTTAGACTCAGGAAGCGTACAATCTTTTCTTTGTTAGTCATGGCTTTTCTCTCTCGTGACATGTGCGATCTTAGTGTTGCGTGCTCTACTGGGCTGCAGGTGCGGTAGCCGGCTTGGCTGGAGCGGCGCCAGGTTTTTTGGGAGCTCCCGGTTTGCCGGGTGCTGCCGGTTTGTTCATTGTTTCCGGATCGGCATAGTAAGCCGTCAGCAGGAACTGAGCGTGAAGCGTCTTCTCCGCCGTCTGCTTTTCCAACTGATTTATCTTGAAATCGCTTACCGACACGATTCGCGGTAGCTTGGCCATTTTGTCAAAGAATGCACGGAGGTTATTGAAGTTGCTGTCCACCTCGATCTCAACGGGTTTGGCCATTATCACGTCTTGCTGCGTATCGTCACGGGGACTGAACCGCATTACGATCATCCGTGAATCCCGTGCG
The DNA here is from genome assembly GCA_041745575.1 of Pyrinomonadaceae bacterium. Classification (GTDB taxonomy): domain Bacteria; phylum Acidobacteriota; class Blastocatellia; order Pyrinomonadales; family Pyrinomonadaceae; genus OLB17. The sequence goes on along the minus strand of JBGTIQ010000062.1, from coordinate 1,166 downwards.
TTATCCTGGAGACCCTGAAGGACGTTCGTGATCTCGCGTTGCTCGGGAAGCAGCACTTTCAGCTCCTCATATTCAACTGCCTTGCTCGCGTAGAGAGCGCGAAATTCGTTGATTCGCTGCGTAGCGACGCGGGCCGCCTCATTCTTTGCCTGAAGGGCCGCCACTTCCTCGTTCTTAACGCGGACTTCTTCACGCGTCACACTGGTCACGAAATACCAGACCGAAAAGTAGAGGAGGGATGCGATACCAACCAAGAGAATGAGCTGGTAGTGCCATTGTAGATTTTTGATTTTCTCTAACATTGTTGTTTACCTTATTTATTCGCTGGGTCAACTGACTATTTTTTTGCGATCTGGGCCGGCTGGCCGGCGGCATTTGGGGCCGCCTGAGCAGTGGTCGGGTTTCCGTTGTCAGCTCCGGCTGCTTTCGATGGCGTGTATGCACACCGGATCGTAAAGTTCACGATCTGCACCTTTGGCGTATCGCCTTCGGAGCTGGCCTTTTGCGGCGCGTTCTGATTTTGGATCTCGGCCCGGACGGTCTCAATGTTCAGGTTTGAAAACAGCCCGTTCGAAAATTCGAGGCTGCGGCCAAACTGTGTGACCTGCGACTCGTCCGGCGAACTGCCTTTAAATACAAGGCTGTCTCCCGATTGTTCGACGCTGTCGAGATATAGTCCGGGAACCATTGCGATGCGTTCGCGCATAGCATCAAGCACCGCACTCGGCCCGGCCTGCGACGAGCGAAGCCGTTTGATAGCATCGATCCGGCTGTCAATGCCAGCGATCTTTTGCTCAAGCTCTTTTTGCTCTTTCATCACGACCTCAAGCTCGGCGGCGATCGTTTTTTGCTCGTTTAGCTGCCGTTCGGCTTCGGTTTTGGCCATCTGCGTGCTGATGATGTCCCAACCGACGACGGCCGCTAGCAACACAGCTATCACTACCGAGGTCAACGCGAGCCGCGAGCCCGGGCTAGATATCTTGCGGTCAACGGCGACAACAGCACCGCTTTGTCGTTCTGTAACAGAATTTAATAGATTGATCTTGATCATCTTGTTTTATTACACTCCCCTTACGGCCAAACCGACGGCAACCGCCATTTCGGGCACGATCTCACTAAGGTAGTCCGGATCGAACTTTTTGGTATCGACGTTGATATTGCGGAAC
>JBGTIQ010000061.1:0-1525 GCA_041745575.1 Pyrinomonadaceae bacterium | reverse complement strand
GTGACCGCTGTAGACGACGGTTTCGTCAGGCAGGGTCATGATCTGCTGGAAGATGGATTCCATAAGCTGCTCGTAGCTGCCGCCGGGCAGGTCAGTGCGGCCAATCGAACCCAGGAACAGGCAATCGCCGACGAAGACCTTCTGCGCGGTTTCTTCAGCGAGCACCACATGCCCGCGGGTGTGGCCCGGACAATGGCGGATCGAGAAACGCAATTCGCCGACCTCGTAGATCTCGCCATGCTGCCAGTTTCGCGTGAGCTTCGGCGGATCGTCATATGCCATCCCTAGCGACTGCATCTGGTGGGGCTGAATGCCCATAAACAACGGCTGCTGCGGCAGGCCATAATAGAGGTCCTCGTCGTCCTTGTGAAGCAGTATCTCCGCATCGGGAAAGATTTTCGAAAGGTCCGACGTGCCGCCGACGTGATCAAGATGTCCGTGCGTCAAGGTAATTGCCTGCAGCGAGTAGGAATTCTCGTTGAGAAAGTCAACGATCTCGTCCGACCCCGCGCCGGGATCGATGCAGATCGCCTTTCCAGTCGCCTCGCAAACGACAACACGGGTGTTCTGCCGAAATGAAGTAAGGGTAAATTTTTCGACGAGCATAGTTTTACTCATTCTAACGCATATCCCCTTGCGTTTCCGTTTAGACTGCGGTCTGAAGCCGCCTGATTAACTTGTGGTCAACTCGCCCAGGTATGGAGAGGGGTCGAAAACGGGCTCGCGTCGATCGTTCAGCACAAAGAGGATCGCATCGCGATACGTTTTAGCGTCAGGCTTTCCGTTAAAGCACGGCGTTTCGATCTCCTCGAGGTTGAGATAGCTTACGAGGCAGCTCAGCAGCATCCACAGCAATACCTCGTCGTCAGGCCCGATGGGGTTGTGTTTGATAATGCTCTCGCGGTCTTCCCGAATGCCGTCGACGATTCGGACGAATTCGGCCTCGCTGATGCTTGTCACGCGGGTTCCTCGTACATCAGATAATGCGAGGCTTCCATACCGACATTTTCGTAAACGCGACGCGCGTGGCTGTTGTCAGATTCGACGTAAAGTCGAAAACCGCAGACGTTGCCAGCCTCGGCAGCACGTTCTCTGACAAATTCATAAAGCCGGCTATAGATCCTTCGGCCGCGTGCCTCCGGCCGGATGTAGACGCTCTGGATCCACCAGAACCAGCCGTTACGCCAGTCGCTCCATTCGTAGGTAACCATCAGAGCTCCAATGATGTGCCCTTCGTCTTCGGCGACGACATAAAACCCCTTTTGCGGATCGCCAAACACAGCCCGCACACCGGGCCCTAGCACATCAGGATCGAGTTGCTTATCTTCGGTCTCGAGCGCCATCGCCTGGTTAAATTCGATCAATGCGTCGGCATCACGTGACATGGCAACTCTAATATTCATAATCGTTTACTTGACGCGGGCTGTGTCCGTAATCTAGCCTAAAATGTTTTGCCCTCGGGTGCAAACCAATCTTATGAAACTTCGGATACTTTATCACGGCAACTGTTTTGACGGTGTTTCGT
>JBGTIQ010000060.1:0-22793 GCA_041745575.1 Pyrinomonadaceae bacterium | reverse complement strand
GGCGAAAAAACTCCAATGCAGGCCCGGCACATCCATGGCGTCAGCCGGGTGGCGGCCTGAAACATCAAAAACATTTCGAGTAGATTTTTGATGAGGCAACCAATACTCGTTCAAGTAGATTTTTTAATGAGGCAATAGGGCAAGAAGGTTTTCCAGTCGTTGCTCGCGGATGCCGTAAAGGGCCTTTATAGCGTCAATTTGGCCTTGTAAACGCTCGGCTTCGGGGCGATTCTCTCGGTTTAGGGTCGCCACGATCATGTTGTTCTTCGGCGTGTGCTCGACGGGGACGAATTCAAACACCTTTGTCAGATAACCGCTCCGCTCGAGGAGCATTGAACGAAGCCCGTCCGTGATCGTCTCGGCCTCGCGTTCCAGCATCGTCCCGTGTTTTAGAATATCTTTCAGCACGTCGGGAGGCTTGATCTGGAGACGAACCTCCTTGTGGCAGCACGGGGCCGCGACTATTATCTCGGCTTTCGCCGCAATGCCCTTGTAAAGAGCCTCGTCCGTGGCTGTGTCGCATGCGTGGAGGGCGATCAGGATGTCAGTATCGCGAACTTCGAATCCATCGATGGTGCCGCTTTCGAATCTCAATCCCTCGAAACCCGCAAAATCGGCGATTCGACTACATAGTTCGACCAATTCAGGTCGTGCTTCCAGGCCGATCATCGCGACATCCAACCCGCGAACGTTCGAAAAATAGTCGTAAGCAGCGAACGTCAGATAACCTTTTCCGGAACCCATATCGACCACACGCAGTTCTTTCTTATCCCTGAGAGATGACTTGTCGAAAAGGCCCCAGAGGATCTCTACATACTTGTTTATCTGCCGCCATTTGTTTTGCTGAGGAGCACGAATTTCGCCCTTGTCCGTAGTAATACCGAGGGCTTTCAGATAGAAGGCGTGCGGATCAATAAGAGTATTCTTCTTTCGATCGTGCCCGCCTGTTATGGCTTCCGGGAAGGTCGCCTTGCCGCTTACGAGACGCGAGCTTCGTTTTCCGACGGTTAGCTGGTGATCTTTTGACGTGGTAAATAGATGTCCACTACGGAAACCGGAAGTAACAAGGGCTTGAACTTCGACGATCGCTTCTTGCTCTTCGTGGTTCTTTGTAATGTCGCGAGTGTCATAGCTATATACAAAAAAGAGCCGCCGGCCTTTCTTTGTTTCGATGGGACGAACTGCAACTTTTTGCAGATGCGGTTCAGTGCCTTTATAATTGCTCAACGTAAGCTTAACGAACTCGTTCGCCGCAAGGCTTCGGCCTAGTTCATCGATAAATTGTACGGCGGGGTCTGACACGAGTTAAAAGTAACATGCCTAACGACAACGGACACATCTCGGAGAAGCAGTTCACAGGCGCCGTCGCTTATCTATTGCGGGAGAGTTTCGAAGGCTCGACCGAAGGCCAACCGAGCGCATATCTCGATCGTGGTGTCGGCTTTTTTACGACGCTCGAGGCCTTGTCAGCGTCCGCGGCTTCGAAGGAATTCACCGGCACGACGATCGCCGCGCAGACCGAACACGCAAAGTTTTATCTCGATCGCCTTTGCGAGTTCATCAACGGGCGTACCGAACGCGTCAATTGGGAAGACAGTTGGCTGATCGAGACGGTCAACGATGCCGAATGGGATGCTCTACGCGAAAGCGTCAGCAAGGCATACGAAAATACCCTTCGTTGTCTTGCATCAGTCGAGGACTGGACGGAAGATCGAACGGGAATGGCGATTGGCATGGTCGCACACACGGCATATCATCTGGGAGCGATCCGACAGATCGCGAAATCAGTCGAAGGCGATGAATAACCTTTTCCATTTAGCGTTTCCTGTTCACGATCTCGATGCGGCCCGCGAGTTCTACGCGGGTGTGCTCGAGTGTGAAGAAGGGCGCAGTTCGGAATGCTGGATCGATTTCAATCTGTATGGACATCAGATCGTGACGCATCTTGCGCCGGAAGTCGCGGGAACTAAGTCGTCGAATCACGTCGATGCTGATCATGTTCCCGTCCCGCATTTTGGCATCGTCCTTCCGATGCCGGAATGGAAAGATCTCGCCGAAAAACTCAAAGCGAAAGGGGTCGACTTTGTGATCGAACCCAAGATACGTTTCGCCGGCGAGGTTGGCGAACAGGCGACGATGTTCTTTCTCGACCCAAGCGGTAACGCGCTCGAATTTAAGGGCTTCAACGATTTCTCGCAAATCTTCGCGCAATAGTTTTTAGTTTTCACTTTTTAGTTTTCAGCTTGTCCGAGACGGGCTTTCCAACAAACTGAAAACTGAAAAGTGAAAACTAGAAATACTTCGATCGTCATCATCGGTGCCGGTGTCGTCGGCGCGAGCGTCGCGTATCATCTAACTGAGCGCGGCGCCAAAGATGTACTTGTTCTCGAAGCCGAAGCAGAGCAGGGGAAAGGATCGACAGGAAAAGCCACCGGCGGCGTCCGAGCGCAGTTCGAAACCGACATCAATATAAAACTCTCTTTGTATTCGATCGACTTTCTGAAGAATTGGGAATTCGACTGCGGTTACGATCCGAAAGGCTATCTGTTTTTCGCGACGAGCGCGGATCAATTCGAGTATCTGAAGCGAAACGTCGAGAAACAGAAAGTACTCGGTGTGAAAGATGTCGAAATTCTCGACAGGGCGGATATCGCTCAGCTTGTGCCGGGAATGAGCTGTGACGACATTGCTGGTGGCAGTTTTGGAAGGCACGACGGGTTTGTCGATCCCCTCGCCATCATGCGCGGCTTTACAACGGGAGCTGTCCGATTCGGCGCCCGGTTTGAATTTGGAACGCGTGTCACCGGAATTGAGTTAGACGGTGGCCGCATCCGCGGTGTGCGGACCGAACGCGGCGTTGTCGAATGCGACTCTGTCGTTCTGTGTGCCGGTGCTCTTGCAAAAGGACTGACGGCGACGGCCGGTGTCGATCTGCCAGTCGAACCGCAGAGGAGACAGATCGTGTGGGCGCGAACACAAGAGGCCTTGCCTGCTGATCTTCCGATGGTCATCGACATCGGAACGGGATTTCACTTTCGACCGGCGATCGACTTTAAAGCAAACCCTCCTGAATGCGGGACTCAAAGCCGGGACATCCTCTTCGCATATCCCGATCCGGACGAGCCAAGTTCGACGAACACCGGCTTTGACGACTCCTTCATTGTTAAGGTCTATGAACGAGCGAAGCACCGCGCGAATTTCCTCGGCGAATCCATCGTCGTTCGCGAAAAATGCCGCGCCGGATTATATGAGAACACGCCAGACCATCACGCGATTCTCGGCGGCTGTGATATTGCGGGATTGTATTTCGCAGGGGGCTTTTCCGGTCACGGCGTGATGCATTCTCCGGCAACAGGGCGTGCGCTGGCGGAGATAATTCTCGACGGTCAAGCACGTTTCCTGGATGTTTCGTCCTTATCGATCGACCGTTTTGCCAAAGGCGAGCTGCTTCACGAGACTGCCTTTATTTAACGCGGGGACCGCAGGGGTCGCCGAAAAGAAAAACTGTTTCTGCTTCTCCCTCTGCGTCCTCCGCGATCTCTGCGTTAGAATCAAACAATGAAGACCGCTCTCGTCCATCATCCGATCTACGAAAAACACGACACCGGTCCCGGCCATCCGGAGTCGCCGGAGCGTTATCGGGTTGTTATCGATGCGATCAATGGCGATGAAGCGCTCGGAAGAAAGCTTGTTGAGATCACACCCGAAAAGGCACAGCAGGGAATCGTGCAGGCGACGCATTCTAAGGAGCATTTTCGGCGGATCGAGAACGCATTTGCAGAAGGGCTCAGTCGGCTCGACGCAGACACGATCATATCCATGCAGTCATTCGATGCTTCGCTGTTTGCGGCGGGCGGTGCGATCACCGCTGTTGACGCGGTCATGCAGGGCGAGGCAAAAAATGCCTTTGTCGCCGCACGGCCGCCGGGACACCATGCGACATCCGAAAACGCGATGGGATTTTGTCTCTTCAACAACGTGGCTGTCGCGGCGCGCTATGCGTTAAATAAATACGAAGAGGTCGAGCGCGTTGCGATCATTGATTGGGACGTACATCACGGAAACGGCACACAGGGAATTTTCTACTCGGATCCAAATGTTTTCTTTTTCTCGATGCATCAATATCCGTGGTATCCGGGCACAGGTGCTCGAGGCGAAACTGGTCAGGGCCGCGGACTCGGAGCAACTTTGAACATTCCTTTGAAGGCGTCGACAATCGCTGAGGAGCAAACGCGGATGTTTGAGGCCGCAACAGGCGATGTCGCCGCTAAGATGAAGCCCGATTTGATCTTTATCTCGGCAGGATTCGACGCGCACCTGACCGATCCTTTGGGCCAACTGAAACTTGAAGATCCCGATTTTGCATCGATGACAAAAACCGTTATGCAGTGGGCAGACGATGTCTGCGGCGGGCGTATCGTCTCGTGTTTGGAAGGCGGATATAACCTGGAAACTTTAGGGAACACGGCACGGGCCCATGTCGCAGCGTTTGCGGGGACGTAATAATTGCCTATTGTTCCGGGGCTTGTGCTAGAATTGCGGCGTCACCCTTATAGACAACACGTAACCAGGAGAAAAAGTATGCCGGACGTCGAAACTACGTGCGTGCAGTGTAAAGAGACGTTTCTTTTCACCGAGAAGGAACAGGAGATCTTTTACCAGCGCAACATGATGCCGCCACAGCGGTGTGCGAAATGCCGGTCGAAAAAAGCGGGCGAGGGTGAGGACGCACCGAAGAGATACGAAATCGTCTGCGACCATTGCGGCAAACACGATCAGGTTCCCTTTCAACCGAAAGTCGGCCGAACCGTCTTGTGTCGTGAATGCCACGAAGCCAGCCGGTCGCGCGCCAGATTCGCATAAGATCCGACGCACGTCCCTCAATTTCTCCGATAAATTCTCATCACGGATATGAATCTCGAGACGGTAATCTATAGCCTCGAAGGCGATGTCGCGACGATCCAGATGCATCGGCCGGAAGCGTTGAACGCTTTATCGCTTCAGTTGGGTAAAGACCTTGCTACCGCCGTCACGCACGCCATTTCGGACAAAGCACGCGCCGTCATACTGACAGGCTCCGGCCGAGCCTTCTGTTCTGGGGGAGATCTTCGCGAGATGCGCGCCATGGGCGAATCCGGGGGAAATATCGATGCTTTTCTTGACGAACCGCTAAAGGCCCTGCACAAGGTGATTTTACTTATCCGTGAAACGCCGATCCCTTTTATCGCCGCTGTCAATGGCGTTTGCGCCGGAGCCGGCACAAACTTCGCGCTTGCGTGCGATCTGGTACTTGCAGCCGACGACGCGAGCTTTAACGAAGCATTCGTGCGAATCGGACTGTCCCCCGATTGCGGCGGTACGTTCTTTCTTCCGCGAGCGATCGGGGAAAAGCTGGCTGCGGAAATGTTGATGACCGGAATGACCGTGTCGGCCCAACGCGCGGCCGAGATCGGGATGATCAACCGAGTAGTTCCCGCAGGCGATCTTATGAATGACGCGAACAAACTTGCTTCGCGCCTTGCTGCCGGCCCAACCGCCGCGCTCGGACGCGTCAAGCGGATGCTGAATGCAACCTTCGCGAATGACATCACTTCGCAGTTGACACTCGAGGCCGATTGTCAGGTTGAGTCCGGCCAGTCCCCGGATTTCAAGGAAGGCGTGGTGGCATTTTTTGAAAAGCGACCGCCGAAATTTTCGGGCGAATAATCTAGACGTTCTAAGACGAACAAAAAGGCGAAAGCGATGCACCCGGGAAAGGGCACATCGCTTTTTGCCTTTGTAGAAGTTGCTAGAATCTCGCAACCAGCGTCACCTTTGCCGCTCGCGGTGACCCCGGTGAGATGTTCGTATTGTTATCGGCGTTTTGGTAGTAGCGAGTGTTAAGAACATTCTCGATATTCGCCTGCAGCCGCCAGTGCTCGTTGAACGAATAAAAGACCGCCGCATCAATTCGGGTATAAGCCGGGAGTACGACTGTGTTGTCGAGGCTCGCAAAAACATCCGACCTGCGAATCAATCCCAATCCGCCGCTCAGTCGTTTGAGGATTTGATACTTGTTCCACATCGTAAAGCTATGGCGTGGAACCTGCGCCATGGTACGGCCTACGGGTGCGGCGGTGGTTGTGCTTGAGATAAATGCGTCCTGAAACGCATAGCCTCCGGTAACACTCCATTTTCGAGATAGACTGCCGTCCACGTTGAATTCAAATCCGTTCGTTCGCTGACTCCCGGTTTGAAGAATAATATTCGGATCGGCTGGATGATTAGCTCGGGTGTTCTTCCTGTCGAGTCTATAGACCGCAGACGTCAGTGAAAGGTTGTTTCTTATATCCCACTTCACTCCGGCTTCGTAGTTCGTAAACTTCTCGGGCTTCAATTGTTGAGTTATCGACGTCAACTGGCTGAACTGGTCGCCCGAACTTGGCAGATACGAAACGCCGTAGTTTCCGTACACCGAGAGTCGAGAGATCGGTCTGACCACAACTCCGAATCGCGGCGAGATCAGGCGGTCGATGCGGCCGAGGTTCGTATTGTTTCGATTGTTGTGAAATTTCAGGTCGAAATAATCGAACCGTGCGCCGACAACCAATTGAACAAATCGCGATAGCTCGATCTGGTCTTGGACGTAAGCCGCCGCCAGGTTGAGATGCACCCGGTTATCCGCATCCGTGGAATTTTGGCGAAAGGTGATCGGAGTTGAGATCAACGGGTTGTCGTAGGGAACGAAGACCGAAGTCGAGGTGTTGTTGAAGAAACCGGTGTTGCGGAAATTGTTTGAGTGCTGACGGCCGACCTCAAACCCGCCGAGGATCATGTGCTTGATACCACCTGTAACCACGCTGCGGATGAAATCAGTTTGATTGAACAGATTCCTACGCTGCGTCTGATTGTTATAAGCGGTCAGAGCGACTAGGTTCGTGACAGGGTTTACCGTTCCGGGAACATAGTTTTGATAGAACCGATCATAGTCCCCATACATTGTCCTGTTTCGAAGTATCAGCGAACCAAATTCGCGATCGATTCCGACAGTGAAAAGATTTGCGCCGAGTCGAACTCTGCTGTTGGACGGGTCTCCGTAGAACATCGACACCGGCACGTCGACGGGACGATTGTCGAGTGACGTAATGCCTCGGTCCGCGGTTCGCCTGTCGCGAAAAAGATCGTACGAGAGTGTCACCCGTGTGTGGGAATCGGGTTTGATTGTCGCGGTCGGATTGAAACCGAACCTGCGGAGGTTAACAAAATCACGGAAGCTGTTTGACACCTCGCCAACGCCATTAAGCCGAAAGGCGATCTTGCTGTTGAGCGGCGTATTGAAATCGAATGTTCCTCGCCGGTTACCGAAAGATCCCCCTTGAGCCGTGACTTCATATGACCGGGATTGGCGGGCTTCTTTTGAAACTCGGTTAACGACACCGCCACCTCCGCCTCGACCGAACACGAGTGCGTTGGGACCGCGTAGTATCTCGACGTTTTCGAGATTGTAGAGGTCCCGGTAATATTGAACGTCGTCGCGAACTCCATTCAAAAAGAAATCCGCACTCGAGTTTTGTCCGCGGATGATCAACTGATCGCGATTGTTCTCACCTTGTGGACTGGAGATTCCGGCCTGATAGCGAACCAGGTCGCTGATGCTGGAAAAGGACTGGTCGGATATTTGCTGCCGACTGATAATCGAGAGCGTCTGAGGAAGGTCGCGAAGCGCGGTCGGAGTTTTTGTCGCCGAGTATGTTGTCGCACCCTGAAAATCACCGCTATCGGAAACAGTCACTGTCGCGGTCGCGGCAGCGATTTCCAGTCTTAGTTCGATCGGGCTTTTTTCAGACCCCGTAACACTGATCTTTTGCGATAAGGAATTGAAACCGTCAGCCTGTACTTCCAGCACGTACTCACCAGAATCCAGAGACAGAGAGAATTCTCCGTCCATGTCGGACGAAACAAGGATCGATAGCTTAGCTGTGGGTGTCCTGGCGATGACATGAGCCCCGACGACCGATGCGCCATTTTGATCGACGATTCGACCATGCACAGGCGTCTTCGAAGATTGTGGCTGGCTCGCGGCGGCGAGCGTTAAGAAGATGGTTAAGAATAAAGCACTAATTGATCGCGCGAAGATAAACATGAGATTCCTCTAATGCAAATGAATGTCGTTTTCAATAAGAAAACTCAGATTATAATCTCGGCGGCGAGTTGTCAATGGACGAACTCGATTCGAATAAAAAATGTCGTCGCGCGAGGCGGTTCTTGGTCTGTGGACGATAGTTTCCGTATATTCTTAGGCAGATGGAATCGCTTACATATAAGCAGCTTATCCAAGGTAATCGGAACTTCCGCAACCTTCTGGCGGGGCAATTTATCTCCGAGTTGGGAAACTGGTTCAACTTTATTGCCGGGCTTGGACTAGTGCGTCTTGTGAGCGATGCATCGCCGACCGCGGCGGGGATCTTTTTCGTCTGTCGGGTACTTCCGTTCGCGATCGCATCACCGATAGCCGGAACTTTTGTTGACCGGTTTTCGCGTCGCCAGGTAATGATTATCACAGATCTCGCACGCGTCGGGGTCGCAATGATGTTCCTTTTGGTACATGACCCGGATGATCTATGGATCGCGTATCTCGCGACAATCTTTCTTTCGACATTCGGTGCGTTTTTCGAAGGAGCAAAGAACGCCGCGACGCCAAATCTCACCGGGAATGAAGGACTTCTGGCCGGCACCGCGCTGATGTTCTCAACGCGGTTTTTGCTAATGGCTGTGGGTTCGGCACTCGGCGGATGGGCCGCGGCGATATTCGGTTACGACGTCGCGTTCCTTATCAACGCAGCATCGTTTCTTGCTTCGGCGTTTACAGTATGGCTCATTCCCGAGGATGCGACTCGCGACGCCGAGACCGGCGAGCGGATGGCGCGAAAGACCGCAAAGCCGACGTTCGTGACCGAGCTGAAAGAAGGATTTATCTACACGCGTCTGAATCGCTTTGCCTTGACGATCATCGTCATGAACATGATCTGGGCGACTGGTGGCGGTGCGATAAACGTGGTATTCGAACGGATGGGCGGCATCCATTTTCCTCAGGTGGAAGGTTGGAATCCCGACATCGGCGTCGCGCTGCTCTGGACCTCTGCCGGCTTCGGCCTCGCATTCGGCATGCTGATCGCGCACAGGACATCTGTGTGGCTCGATTTCAAGAAGGGCCACAGTTCCTTTATCGGCTGGACGCTCATCATTCACGGGATCTTGTTCTCGCTTGCGGGCATCATGCCGACGTTGTTCCTGTTCGCGATCTTCTCATTCGTATCCCGCGTTGTGGTCGGCGTCGAATATGCTATCCAGGAAACACTTTTCCAGCGAAGTCTGCCGGACTACATACGCGGAAGGATCTCAACGCTCGAGCGCGGGGCCGAATTGACAGTTTTCGGCGTATCAAGTTACCTGTCCAGCGAGGCGATGTACTACATTTTGCCGCAGACCCTAACTGTGATTTCAGGCATCCTTTCCGCTTGCTCTGGAGTTCTTTGGTTCGTTCGGCACAAGGGCGAGGACTTTTCGACGGGTGTGCAGGAGCGAGTCGTCGGGTCCACCGGCGATGCGACATGAATTTACGCCGTGATAATAACTGCTTTGGTGCCGGTTAGTTCGGAGAAGTCTTTGGTGTAGATCGTGTCGACGCGACGGATACGGCCGATGACCTCGACGAGATCCTGCGTCGAGATAAATCCGCTTTCGACATGGGCGATCGCCCAGTTTTTAATATGGGAAGCCGTCCGCAGAGTTTCTTCAAGTAAGCGCAAATACTGCGATTTTGTTTCGACCGGCATGCCAAGCTTTCCATTTCGCGTCTGCTCAACATCGCTCCAAAAATCGTCACCGCTGCGCAGCCATTCTTCGCGCCACAATACTTTGTCGGAGAACCCGCGCATTGTTCCGGCCCCGGACGCCGGCAGGCGAAGGAACATGAGATCGGTAAAACTCTCGGCCAGGAACTCGTTCGGATTCTTGTTTTGGCAGGAATTATTCTGGCCGTTGTTGACCGGCTCAGGCTGGATCGTCCATAACCGCCGATAAACCGTCGATAGCGGCTGGCGAAGCTCAAGCGTCTCTGCCGTAAACGACATCACGTAATCGCCAACTTGCATAGCGAGGCTGGCGGCCACGGCGAAGGCGAAAGGAGACTGCAGACGATCCAGATTTTGACGGAGATTGTCGAACCACCAGGAGTCGGTTTCGTTGAACCAGCTTCGCAATGCCGGATTATGCAGCTTATGCCTCGGGACGTAAACATCTTCAAGGACGTTGTTTACGTCTACATCGGAAAGCTTTTCGCTATTGTTTTGTATCGTCGCGACGGCTTTTGTCCACGACGATTGAAGCAGATCGTTTGCCAACACCCGGACGTCGCGCCTCTTGAGGTACGCACCGAGCGTCGGCTCGCCGGTAAATGGTATCGCCACGGATTTGAAATCGAAGCGGCGAAGAATATTTAATTCGAAAGCGAGCCAGCTTGCGGGAGTCGCTTTTGGTGCGTGCGTCATAATGCTTTGAGGGAGAAATGCGACTGAAAATGGAGCGAGCTTCACCGGCTACCGCGGACACGCTCGTTTTATTTTCGAGCCTCGGCTTGTGGAGAATTCAAGAAAATCTAAATTTCCGCTCGGCCTCCGTCGGGGCTGCGGCTGACGTCACATAAATTGTCGTATCGATTGCCAGAAAAGCCTTAACAACCTTCGGATCGAACTCCAGCCCTGCCCACTCGGCCATGTATTGCTTTGCTTCGTCGTCGTGCATTGCAACGCGACGCGGCCGATTATCGGTCAAAGCCGCGTAGCTGTCAGCGACACGCAATATCCGGGCGGCCAGAGGAATTTGCTCGCCATCGAGAGCATCCGGATAACCACCGCCATTCCACCACTCGTGATGCCATCGAACGAGCAGCTGAACGCCGCGCGACATTCCGCGACGGGCTGTTTCCTGCTCACCGATGACCGGATGGCGTTGGACATCGAGAATCTCGTCCGGCGTCAGGCCACGGCTCTCTTTGATGTACTCGCGATTCATGACTACCTCGCCGATGTCATGCACGAGTGCCGCCTGCTGCATAAAAAAACGATCGTGGGCGGCAAGGCTGAATTCCTTTCCGATCGCATCGGCGATCGTCGCGATGCGCAGACCGTGGGCATGCGAGTATCCTTCGAACTCGTCCATCTCGGAAGAAAGCTCGAGCAGCTTTTCATCAAAACGCGATTCAGCTGCGTGGGTGCTTTGCATAGCTGATAGTTTCCGGTTTCCAGGGTGAAGTTTCAAGCGCGGAGTGGAGATGAGTGATAAGTGATAAGTGATAAGTGATAAGTGATAAGTGATAAGTGATAAGTGATAAGTGATAAGTGATAAGAGACAAGACCCCTCGCATGCTTATCACTTATTACTCATCACTTCCCTCTGTATCTCGCCAAGCATCTTCGTCGCGTCTTCGTTATCCGGTACTAGCTCGAGAAACCGCCGGAGTTCGCCTTCGGCCCGCTTCGCCATTTTCATTTCCACGAAAAACTCGACCAGCATCATCCTGATCTTCGGATTTTTTGGATCAAGCTTCACCCCAGTTTGAAGGGAAGCCTCGGCCTTATGATGTTGCCTCTCAAGATGTGACAAAGCGTAACCGAGATATGCGTGATACAGCGCGTTTTGCGGACTATAATGTACAGCCCGCGAGAGATGGCCGGCTGCCGCCGCAAACTCTTCTTCGCCGATCGCCTCCATTGCCTGTTCAAAGCTCCCGAGTCCTTCCTCGGCCTGGTGATCGGCGGATGTTACGGCGTCGGCTTGACCCGCGGCGCGACGTTTTTCGCGATATTCGAGTTCCTTCCGAACCTTGAAATTGTAATTCTCACGGCTCTCGTTGGTCTTCAGCGTTTCATAAGCATTCGCGATCTTGGTAAACGCAACCTGGACGCGGCGAAGCTTCACAGCCTCTTCGCGATGAAAGCGGTCCGGATGGAACAGCCTTGCCATCGCAAAATACGATTCCTTTATGTCTCCGGGCCCGGCATTAGCCGCAATACCAAGAACGTCGTAGAGCGTCTCCGCTTTTTCGACGCGATCAAGATAATCTTCGACCGACAGTTCTAATTCGGGACGTGGAGATTCTTCAACCTGTGCCGTAATTTGTTCCGTCTGTTCCTCGGATTTTGTGCTTATCTCGGGTTTCTTCGCAAGGTCTTCGGCACGTTTAACCAGTGAAACCTTGGATGTCAGAATCTCGCCGATCTTTGTTGCGGAGAACGCAGAATTCCAATCGCGACGGACAAGCAGCCCACCGAGCCACAGAACATAGAGCGACTGAAGCAGCGCGGTCTCCGGCAGACTGGAAATTTGACGCACCTCTTCGATCGTATATTGGGCTCCCTCGAATTGGTCGAGGACGTGTTGCTCGTGAGGCTGAAGGAGCACTCCGGAGCTGGGGTTGGGCTGACGGCAGAATGCCTCCTGTACACTGCGAAAGCGGTCATAAACTTCTTGCGACGGCAAGCAGCGGGCGTAATCGATCAGGATCTTGTGAATGTCGGTCTTGTAAATGAGATCCTCACGAAAGCGCGTGAGAGAGTTAAATGCCCATTCCCCTGTCGGCCATGTCAAAGCGTCAACGATGATCGATTCGACCTGCATTTCGATAACCTCGGTCAGTTCGGTCTTCGTGAAGATCTTTTTTTCTTCGAGCTCCACCGCCAGTTCAAGATCGTTCGCCAGGTTCGGAAACCGCGCGAGAGTCTTTTGATCGATCTTTCTCCGGCTGAGCAACACACTGAACAACCTTTGTTCTCGGGAATTTGAAACGGCGTAAACCACTGCACCGCCCCGAAAGTAGATTATGCTCTTCTGCTTATCGCGGGCCAGCCGCAAGCTGCCGCTCAGCTTGGCGTGAATGATTTCGACAAGCAGCTCAGCGAACGGATATTGGTGGATATTTCCCTTTAGATCAAGGTTTTTCTGGGACGTCATTAGAAGAAGGCGGCTCCGGAAGGCGGGGAAGTGAGCCATTCTATAATACCAAATCCGAACCCTGAAAGTTAAGAGTTTATTTCGTCGAACCGGTGGTTTGACACCCCGAAAACAAACTGCGAAAGTTTTTGAAATACCGTTACCGGGAACCTTGGTGATGCCCGACCGAGAAGGAGGGCTGAAAAGGAAACGATTGGAACCACCTCTTCCGCATTTTGTTGTGAAAAACGAAATCGAAATTCGCGAGTGCAAGACACTTGATGAGCTTGCGGCGTGTGTTGATCTTCAACGCGAAGTGTTTGCGTTGCCGGAGATCGAGATCTCACCTGTCCGACACTTCGTAGTCACGAAAAATGCGGGTGGATTTGCTCTCGGAGCTTTCGCTGGAAGTGAGCTTGTCGGCTTTGTGCTGAGTGTTCCCGCTTTTTTGCGCGGTGAGAAGGCGTTCTACTCGCACATGACCGCGGTGAGTGAACGGTTTCAGGGATCGGGCGTCGGTGCTCAGTTGAAGTGGGCACAGCGCGATCGAGCCCTCGCCGATGGTGTAAAAGTCGTAAAGTGGACATTTGAGCCGGTAAAAGCGCGAAACGCGTATTTCAATCTCGAAAAGCTTGGTGCGATAGTCGCCGAATATCGGGAAAATTTTTACGGCACCGATTACTCGACTTTACCCGATCAAAAGATTGGCCTTGCCAGTGATCGCCTTTTTGCCGAATGGCACCTCGAAAGCGAGAAGGTGAAAGCTCTCGCCGCCGGAGAAGCCTTTTTGGAGACCGCGGAGCCGAGACACATTGTCGTGATCCCTGGCGATTGGTCGGCGCTCGTGAAAGCGAACCCCGGAAAAGCGCTTGAGGAACAGCTACGGGTGCGAAAGGAGTTTACAGAGTCGTTCCAAGCCGGTTTGGTTGGACGCGGTTTTGTACGCGACGCTAACTCGCCACAATTTCTGCTTTTTTGAGAGTAATTACTAAATTAATTACATAATTAAGTAATTAAGCTTCACAAAAACATTTTAAAGATGACCGACTTCACCATCGACCCAGACATTCGGCGAGCGAAAACGCTTCCCTCGGATTTCTATACGGACGAGCGGTTTTTTGAATCGTCGAAAGAGAAAATATTTGCGCGGTCGTGGCAGTTCGCCGGACGGGTGGACGAATTTGACGGTCTGCGGCCTGTCACGCTTTTGCCCGGCGTTTTGGATGAACCGATTCTGCTATCACGAACGGAGGATGGCGTTGAGTGTCTTTCTAATGTCTGCACGCATCGCGGCAAGATCTTGATCGATGAGCCTTGTGAGGCACGTCTGATTCGCTGTGGTTATCACGGCCGGCGGTTCGCTCTCGACGGGACCTTTCTCTCGATGCCCGAATTTGACGACGTGTTGGATTTCCCGTCGGAGGACGACAACTTGAAGAGGGTTCCTTTTGCCACGCGCGGAGGCTTCGCGTTTGCATCGATCGATCCGTTCGCGCCATTCGAAGAGTTTGTCGATGACGCCGCCGCGCGGCTCGTGGATGTCGATCCAGCTCACCTGAAATTTACCTCAAAACGCGACTACAAGGTAAATGCGCACTGGGCTCTCTATTGCGAAAATTATCTCGAAGGCTTTCACATTCCGTTCGTCCATCATTCGTTAAATGAAGTTGTCGATTACGGCACGTACATCACCGAGACGTTCAGGTTCTCGAGTTTGCAGACAGCCTATAATGAGAAAGGTGAGATCGCCGGGCGCTATTTGTTTGTATTCCCGAACCTCATGTTCAACTTTTATCCGTGGGGAATCTCGGTGAACGTCGTTCGTCCGGTTTCGCCGTCTCAATCTGTTGTCGAGTTCATGACATACGTTTCCGACGAATCCAAACTCGGCAACGGCGCCGGAGCCGATCTCGATCGCGTTGAGCTCGAAGACGAAGCTGTGGTTGAAAGTGTGCAGCGCGGAATTCGTTCACGGTTTTATTCGCACGGACGCTATTCGCCGACGCGGGAGCAGGGAACCCATCATTTTCATCGTCTGATCGCCGAGTTTATGGGTTAGAGCTACTGCATCGCTTTCTCTTCGTGTGCTTGGTGTGATTAGTGGTTCTCTTAGAAAGCCTGAACCGCGAATCACGCGAATCACCCGAAAGAGACACGAAAAATCATAAGGGCAGGGAAGACGTGCTGATGGTTACTAACGCAAAAGTAAAAAACGAGATCGAAAATCTTCGTGCTGAGATCGAGCGGCATAACGATCTCTATTACCAGCAAGCTGAGCCCGAGATCTCGGATTCCGAATTCGATCAACTGCTTCAAAAACTAAAGACGCTAGAAGCCGAGCATCCCGAGCTGATCACGCCCGACAGCCCTACGCAGAGGATTGGCGGGAAGGCCGAAAGCTTGAAGCCGTTCGTACATGTCGTCCCGCTGATGTCGCTCGACAATTCGTACGATCTCGATGAACTCAAAGCATTTACCGAGCGCTGCGAGCGGCTTGCAGAGGGACGAAAACTCGAATACGTGGCGGAATTGAAGATCGACGGGTTGAGCGTCGCACTTCATTACGAGAACGGCATTCTAGTCACCGGAGCGACGCGCGGCGACGGATCGCGCGGTGATAATGTGACGCCCAACGTAAAGACGATAAAAAAAATTCCCCTCAAACTTCGAAAAGATAAATCGCCGCACGCAGAGGTTCGCGGGGAAGTGTTTCTTTCGAGAAGCCAGTTTAAAAAGATCAACGAAGAACTCGAGATGCAGGGCGAGAAGATATTTGCGAATCCGCGTAACTGCGCCTCTGGTACGTTGCGAATGCTGGATTCGGCGATCGTCGCGTCGCGTAAGCTCGACATGTTTCCGTACGACGTCTTGAGCGGAACGCAGAAGATGTTCCCGACACACTGGCAGAATTTTGCGTGGCTCGAAGCCAACGGTTTTCATGTGAATCCGCACCGTGAACTATGTATCGATTTTGATGACCTCCGCGCTTTTGTCGAGAAGATGGAGCCTGTGCGCGACGAACTCGATTACGAGATCGACGGTGTCGTCGTCAAAGTAAATTCGACGTCGCTGCAGGAAGAGTTTGGAGCGACGACGAAAGCTCCGCGTTGGGCGATCGCATACAAATATCCGGCTCGCCAGTCGACGACGAAACTCCTCGATATCCAGGTGCAGGTTGGAAGAACCGGAGCCTTGACGCCGGTCGCGCATCTGGAACCCGTTTTGCTCGCCGGAACGACCGTCGCACGTGCGTCGCTGCACAACGAGGACGAGATCAAGCGGCTGGACATAAGGCTCGGCGACACGGTGCTGATCGAAAAAAGCGGCGAGATCATTCCGCAGGTGCTGAGTGTCGTCACAGCGAAACGCGACGGTAGCGAGCGCGAATACGAATTCCCGACAAAATGTCCGGAATGCGGATGGGACGCGATCCGTCCCGAAGGCGAAGTCGTTCGCCGGTGCATCAATCCCGACTGCCCGGCGAAAATCAAAGCCCGTATCGGTTATTTCGCGTCGCGAAAGGCGATGGATATTGAAGGTCTCGGTTCAGTCCTCATCGAGATGCTGGTCGATAAGGGAGTCGAGAGGGATGGCGAAATTGTTAAACTAAAAGACGTTGCGGACATCTACGATCTCACAGTCGACGAGATCGCGAACCTCGATCGTAAAGCGGAGAAGTCGGCGACGAAATTGATCGAACAGATCAAGGCGAGTAAAGATCGCGGGCTGCAACGATTGCTCTACGGCATCGATATCCGGCACGTCGGCGAACGGTATGCGAAGGTCCTTGCCCGGCAATTTGGATCGATCGACAAGCTGGCGGAAGCGACAGTCGAAGAACTGGTCGCGATCCACGAGATCGGGCCGGCCGTCGGCGAAAGTGTTTATGAATGGTTCCTCGATCCGAGTCACAAAAAATTAATAGATCGTTTGAAAGCCTTCGGTGTGAAGATGGAGACCGAGGGCGGCGGCACATCCCAACTCGACGAACGGTTTGCTGGAAAGACCTTTGTCCTGACCGGAGCTCTTGAAGGTTACACGCGCGACGCGGCAGCGAAACTGATCGAAGATCGCGGCGGCCGCGTCTCATCGTCCGTGAGCAAGAAGACGAATTACGTAGTGGCGGGGAGCGATGCAGGATCGAAACTTGCGAAGGCGGAGAGTTTGGGAGTGAGGGTGCTTGACGAAGCAGGGTTCGGAGCACTGCTTAAGACCGCTTAGACAAAGAGAATCCCGAAATGGAAATCAACGAAATCTTTGACACTCTAAACGACGTGGTCGTTCGTCTCAACGACCTCGGCGTCGAATACATGGTGACCGGATCTGTTGCAATGAGCAGTTATGTAACGGCGAGGGCGACGATGGACATCGATGTCATAATCGAAATTGAGCAGTCCGACATACAAAAGTTTGAGGGAAGGTTTGCGGGTGATTACTACGTTAGTCTTGAATCGATACGCCGAGCTAAAGAGCGGCATTCGATGTTCAATGTCTTAAACTTCGAAACCGGTGTAAAAGTTGACTTCATTACCAGGAAGCCAAGTGCCTTTGAGGCGGCGAAGTTTAACCGGCGGCGGCTATCGAGGATCGGTGAAACGGAGTTCTGGGTAATCTCGAAGGAAGACCTTATACTGTCTAAACTGTGGTGGGCCAGGGACTCGCATTCTGAACGCCAGTTTGAAGATGTTCGTAGACTGATTGAGTCTGGTGCCGAGGCAGCAATGATCAATAAGGAAGTTGAAGCTCAAGGCTTGAACCAAGTTTGGGAGACTTACCTAGAATGGAAGATACGAGCGAAGAAATGAGAGCCCTTCAGCAGGCCTATTGGATGACGCTCTCTGAAGAAGAGAGGTACCGCCGATGCGGGCGAATGTTTCAAGTGACAAAACGCTTTGTCGAGGCTCGTGCACCGCAGGGACTTGACCAAGAGGAAATGAAGCGTTTCGTATTCAAAGAGATATACGGCTTCGACATGCCCGATAGAAGGTGACGCCTCGATATCGATCAGGAACTCCTTTCTAAGCTCTAGGAGAATTTGCCTTGTCTGAATTAAGTTGGATTGGAATTGTTATCTATGGCCTGACCATCATGGCCCTCGCACTTTTAGCGGGCGTGATGACCGGACCGATGCGGCAGAGTCTTAAGGGACGCGAAGACCTGATCAAAAGGGTCTTGATCGGCATCCTGGTAATCTCGGCGGCCTACTGGTGGGCGACTGTTCCTTATGCGGGGAGATACGACGATTCCTCAGATGAGCTTGCATATCCGGTGAACGGGGAAGAGGTTGCGGATCCTGGAAAATATCTACGTGAGCACCATCTCAGGATCGAGTCTCTTGAGCGTGAGCTCAAAGAACAAAGGGAAGAGTTTAGCCAAATTCGGAATCATTACGAGTTAGTGTTAAGCCTAGCATTCTTTGCCGCGGTCTACTTTAGCTCTATTCTGATTTTCAAAAAGCGCGATCCTTCCCCGACTATAAGATCAAACGAAATCCACACGAATGATGAATAATTTTTTCACAGCAAACATTTCAGATGTCGATCCGATCATCAGCGAAGCGATCGACGACGAGGTTCGCCGCCAGACTAACGGGCTCGAATTGATCGCTTCAGAGAATTTTGTTTCCGAAGCCGTGCTACAGGCGATGGGCACGGTCTTTACGAACAAGTATGCGGAGGGATATCCGGGCAAGCGATACTACGGCGGATGCGAGTTCGCGGATGTCGTCGAGCAGACAGCGATCGACCGTGCGAAGGAGATCTTCGGTGCCGAACACGCGAACGTACAACCGCATTCGGGTGCGCAGGCGAACATGGCTGTATTGATGACAGCACTCGAGCACGGCGATCAGATTCTCGGGATGAACCTTTCACACGGCGGCCATCTGACGCACGGACATCCGTTGAACTTTTCCGGGATCAATTACAAAGTTGCCGACTACGGAGTAAACAAAGAGACCGAGCAGATCGATTACGACGAACTGCAAAAGATCGCCGAAGAAAGTAAGCCAAAGCTTTTGATCTGCGGTGCGTCGGCGTATCCGCGAACGATCGATTTCGCTCGCATTGGCGAGATCGCTCGAAGCGTCGATGCAAAGATCATGGCCGACATCGCGCATATTGCCGGACTCGTGGCGGTCGGGCTGCATCCTTCACCGGTGCCGCATTGCGAATTCGTCACGACGACAACGCATAAGACATTGCGCGGTCCGCGCGGGGGATTGATCCTGTGTCGCGAAGAGTTTGCGAAGGATGTCGATCGCAGTGTGTTCCCGGGTGTTCAGGGCGGCCCACTTGTTCACATTATCGCGGCAAAGGCGGTCTCGTTCGGCGAAGCTTTGCAGTCAGATTTCAAGGCCTATCAGCAGCAGATCATCGACAACGCCCGCGTGTTGGCTGAGACACTTTCTGCTGCGGGTCTGCGACTTGTCTCCGGCGGCACGGATAATCACCTTCTGCTCGTCGATGTCTTTATGGATGGAAAAGGAATTACAGGCAAGGTCGCCGAGAAGGCCCTCGAGGAAGTCCACATCACGGTCAACAAAAACACGATCCCGTTCGATAGGAACAAGCCTTTTGTTGCGTCGGGCATAAGACTCGGCACACCGGCATTAACGACTCGGGGAATGAAGGAACCTGAGATGAAGAAGATCGGGGAGATGATCGCTGCCGTGATGTTGGAGCCGGAATCCGAAAGTGTGAAAGATCGAGTTCGAAAGGAAGTGGCGGAGATCACATCCCGATTCCCGATGTATCCCGTTGAGTCTAGCGAGTCCATCGAGTCTATCGACTCTGCGAGTCATCACTAGACTCGAAAGACTCGAAACTCGATAGGCTCGAAACCCGATAGACTCGATAGACTCGATCGACTCGATCGCCTCGATAGACTCGATAGACTCGAAAGACTCGATAGACTCGAAAGACTCGAAAGACTCACCAGACTCCCTACTCGTTCCTAACCTCGGTCTCCGAATCGAACTGATCGAGAAGGTCGCGAGCTTCTTCAGAGTCGTACTCGTAGGCTTTTTGTTCCAGGGCGTTGGCGGCGATGTCCGAATAAAGCGGGTCCTCTAGCAAAGGAAGGATTATCGGGACGGGCAGCAAGGCAAGCGTTTCGTACGCGATCGCACGAATCTGCGGAAGCTCAGTCTGCCGAACGATCTCAGCGATCTCAGCGGCTGAAAATCTTTCACTCAACCTATCGGCCAGCTTGTCTAGCTTATTGTAATCGTGTTGTTTTATCGCACGTTCGGCGAGTTGAATAAATACTTCGGCCGAGCCGCTCTGAGCCTCGAGTACGCGAGCACATGTTTCGGCAAGCTGCGCGATCTCACTCAGGACATCGGCATTCTTCGCGGCGGCAGGCTTTTTCGATTGTTCGTCGAGCGCAGAGAGGAGACGGCTCAGTTCAAAGTCTGCGTGAGCGTCGTAAGAAAATTTTTGTGCGGAGTTGTTTGGTTGGGTGGTGCTGCTGGCGTTCATCACGCCTTCCAACATCTTTTTTGTAATCGGCCGCAAGCCTTCCCAAACACTAACGACTCCGGATCCGAGGTCTTTGATCATCGATTTCAACCGATTTAAGTTTGCAATCGCGAGCATGTCTTGTCAAGCGATTGTTTTCGAGCGCATTTCTTCGACGACTTGCGAGAGAGTTGCTTCGACTTCGTCGACGCTCGTGAAGGCGGGAATGACGGCGACAAGTGCGAACGGCATTGCCGTCAAACGGCGCAGTTCCCACGCTTCGCTGTCCGGCTTTGATTGTCGTGTGAACCAGAGTGCGTCCAAGTCGGAGCGCTCGACGTCCACGTCGCCTAGAATATTCGCCAAGATCGTTTGTCGCTCTCGCGAAAGTAAAGCACGGCGAAGTGTCCAACCGTGCTTTAGATATTGTGTAATGATCTCACCAACAGCAACCGGGCCGATCATTTCCTGCTGTTCGTTTCCGGCCGTTCTTTGGGGACGATGACTTTAATGTTGCCGTTCATGTTCGCGTTCCCGATGTTTGCCGGGATCATGTTGTTGCTCAGCAGATTAGCTGCCTCCTGCTCCTTGACCGCCCGGCCCTTGCCTGGGGATTTGAAAGTGCCGCCAAACATTTCACCGATCGCAAGCTTCCATCGACCGTCCTCGAAAACGAACCCGAGATCTTCCCAGCGATTGTCTTTGGCGTTCCATACTTCGACCGAGCCGAAATCGCCATCGACACGCTCATCGCGGATCTCGGGAAGCGATGGGGCAAATGTCGTAGCCGTAAATCCGTTCTCGAGAACTTTTTCGATCGGCGTGTTTTGCCTTCCCGCGGCCATTTCACCAAAAGCGTACGTGCTCTTCGACATTACGGCTTTTATCTTCTCGGTATCTTTCGATTTAACCGCGGCGTACAAATCTTTATAAGCCTCAGTGGGTGAGCCGGCCTTCGTACCGTCGCCGGTACTACTATTGCCAGTGGCATCGGGCTGACAGGCAAGCATAAACGCAAGCAGGGCTGTCAGGAGTGTAGTAAAAAGTAAACTTCGCATAATTTCAGTTTCGGAATTCTTCTATTTGTAAGTTGATAAGTCTAGTTCTGAAAAGTATAAAAGACTCTCGTCGGTAAGTAAATTACGGATCGTTTCAGTTTCGACCAAACTATGAAAGCTCTACGCGTCATCGACGGGCATGTCCATCTCTCCGATGTTCCGCGACCCGAGACGAATGGCGAAGCGTTGGTCCGCGTTATCAAATCGGGGATCTGTAATACCGACCTTGAGATCGCACGCGGCTACGCCGGCTTCAATGGAACGATCGGCCATGAGTTTGTTGGCGTCGTTGAAGCATGTGAAGATTCCCCGGAGCTAGCCGGAAAGCGCGTCGTCGGCGAGATCAATGCGGGGTGCGGCACGTGCGACCTGTGCATCGTGGGCGATACGCGACATTGTCCCGATCGGACGGTGCTTGGAATAAAGGGCCGCGACGGCGCCCATGCGGAATACCTAACGCTGCCTGCTCGCAATTTGATCGAGATTCCGTCGGGCGTTCCGGATGAGCACGCAGTTTTTGTCGAGCCGCTGGCAGCCGCGCTCGGTATCACCGAGCAAGTCGAGGTCGGACCTGAAACGAAAGCGGCCGTGATCGGCGATGGCAAACTTGGCTTGTTGTGTGCATTCGCGATGTCGCTGCGCACGCAGAATCTGATAATTGTCGGCAAGCACGAAGAGAAGCTTGAGCTGGCCGAGTCGCGAGATATCGAGGCGGTGTGGCTGCCGACGATCGGGAAATTCGAACCGGTATTTGACGTCGTGATCGAGGCGAGTGGTTCCGAGTCAGGATTCGCACTCGCGCTCGATATGGTGAAGCCGCGTGGGAAGATCGTCTTGAAATCGACCTTCACCGGAAAACCTCAATGGGAGGCGTGGCGAGTGGTCGTTGACGAGATCACGATCGTCGGATCACGCTGCGGAAGGTTTGAGCCCGCGTTGAAGATACTTGATGAAGGCAAGATAGATCTTCGCGACATGATCTCGGCAAAGGTGTCGTTATCACGCGGAGTCGAGGCGATTGCAGAGGCTCAGATCAAGGGCGTGCTGAAGGTATTGCTCAAAATGTAGCGGGCCCCAAATTTATGTCGTGTTCTTAAAAGCGTTTGCTATACTGAACCCACATAAACCCCGCATTTCTCGGTTTTTGGGAGACGCACTTATGTTTTTAAACAAACGGGCACGCATTTCATTCAATCCGCTTCTAATACTTATCACTGCGCTTTCGTCGATAGTCGGCGTTACCGCGCAAACTCCGAATTCGGCTTCGCTTCTTTCGGATTCATTCGCAGAGGTCGCGAAAAAGGTC
>JBGTIQ010000059.1:0-126742 GCA_041745575.1 Pyrinomonadaceae bacterium | reverse complement strand
ACCACGAAGCACACGAAACACACGAAACAACACGAATGAGAAAAGAAAAATCCACTGACACGGAAGGCGGCAGCGTACACCGACACGATCAACTATCAACGATCAACGAACAACCATCAACGATCAACGAACACGCCCAACGAATGACAATATCGAATCCATCTTCCCGCCTCCGCAAACTTACCGAGGACTACCTGCGCCTCGAGCACAAACTGATGCTCGGCGGCGGGCCCGAGAAGATCGCGAAGATCCACAAGCAAGGGAAGCTCACGGCCCGCGAACGAATCAACCTGCTGCTTGATAAGGACACGTACAGTCAGGAGTTCGGCCTGCTCGTCGCCTATGACGAGTACAACGGCCAGGCACCCGCTGCGGCGGTCGTCACCGTCGTCGGGAAGATCCAGGGTCGCGAATGCGTCGTCGTGGCGAATGATGCGACGATCAAAGCCGGGGCATGGTATCCCGAGACGATAAAAAAGATCCTCCGTGCACAGGAGATCGCGATGCGCAATCGTGTCCCGATCGTGTATCTTGTCGACTCGGCGGGCGTCAATCTGCCGTATCAGGGCGGAGTATTCCCGGGGCAATACGGTGCGGCGAGGATCTTCTACTACAACTCGATAATGCGCCGCTACCTGAAGGTGCCGCAGATCGCCGCCGTCATGGGAATGTGCGTCGCGGGCGGTGCGTATCTCCCGGCTCTCAGCGATGTCATCCTGATGGTCGAGGGCACCTCGTTCATGGGATTGGGCGGAGCAAATCTAGTAAAAGGCGCGACCGGCCAGACGATCGACAACGAAACTCTTGGAGGTGCGATGACCCACAACGCCATCTCCGGAGTCGCGCATTATCGAACAAAGGACGAGCAGGAGTGCATCGAGAAGATCCGACAACGTGTGAGTGAATTGCCCGCACCAGAAGTATCAAGAGTCTCGCTCGGCGAAATCCAAAATCCAAAATCCAAAATCCAAAATCGAGATAGCTCCCCTCCTTCCGAAGGAGGGGTGGCAGCCGCTGCGGCTGACGGGGTGGTTCTCCCATCTAAGCTCTACGATCTTCTCCCCGACGATCACCGTGCCCCTTACGATATGCGGGCAGTCCTCGACACTTTTCTCGACGAAGGCGACTTCAACGAATTTCAAGCCGATTTCGCAAAGGAGATGATCTGCGGGACGGCCCGCATCGGCGGGATACTCGTCGGTGTCATCGCAAACTCGCGCGGGATGTCGAAGGGCAAGCCTGGAACGCCGCCGCGATTCGGCGGCATCGTTTACACAGAGTCCGCCGAGAAGACCGCGTACTTTATCGAGAATTGCGATCGTCATTCAACGCCGCTGCTCTTCGTCCAGGATGTTTCAGGCTTCATGGTCGGTGCCGAAGCGGAGCACAGCGGCATCATCCGTGCCGGTGCGCGCTTCGTCGAAGCGATGGCGACGGCGAAAGTGCCGAAGATAGTGCTAACGGTGAATCACGCATCGGGTGCGGGTTACTATGCGATGGCCGGTCAGGGGTTCGATCCCGACTTTATATTCTCCCTGCCGACCGGCCGCATGGGCGTGATGGAAGGCGACAGCGCCGCTCAGGCGATCTACGGCACACAGATCGAGAAGCTGAGGAAAGAGGGAAAAGAACCACCGCCCGAGATGCTCGAGGAAATGGACAAGGTGCGCGAAACCTACGACCGCGAACTCGACGCCAAACACGCCGCCGCCCGCGGCCTCCTCGATGCGATCGTCACGCCAGAGAACCTGCGGGATGCGCTGATGCTGTCGCTCCAAACTTGTCTGAATACGACGACCCCACACATCGGAGCCTTCGTCCTTCCTGCGAACCTGGCCGAATAGCCGCGTGATCCAAGGAAGCTATTTCAGCGTCAGGATCACCCCGGTATTCTCAAAATCGTAGACATAGACGTCCATCGTTTTGCCGTCTTTATTAAAAAGGGCTATTCCATCTTTGGTACCCGCTGGTTTCCAGCCGCCGGTGTTGAGCGCTTTTTCGTACGCTGCGAGGACCTCTGCTTTACCGGCTTTGTGAGCGACTTTGAGCTCGGTCGGCGTGCTGCCCCAGACTCGAGCGTCCTCCTTTACCGGAAGGTTCAAAGAATCCCACGGGGCCGTTATCGGGACAGCGGCAACGGATGGGTTCCAGGTACAGGCGAAGGCCATGATTGCTGTGAAAACGATCGCAAAGGAGAATGTCTTTTTCATAAGTTTATCGTGTTTGAAAGAGCGAAGATAATATGGGAAAAGCGGCAGCGTGGCAAGAGAAACGGCTGTGAGCCGATTCGTCTCGTCGTGTTGCTGCGCGTGGCCTCAGACGTAGCGGCGTGATTCATCCAGGATGAGCAAATCGTCGGAAATGACCTCCCTTCTGAAAAACTTGCTGATCTGAGCTGATTTCGTGGCATAATTCCGCAGAATCCTACCTTTGCCCTATGAATGATGCCTTGGATCGAACCAACGACGATGCCCCTGAGCCGCGCCGTGCTGAGGAGCTGGCGGCAAAGAGTGTGCGTATCAACCCGGGCGAGACGGAAACGGTTGGAGCGCATACCGATCCGCAATCTACAACGACCCAGGTTTTCCCCACCGATTATCAAAAGGTTCTTCCGGAACGCTATCGTTTGATCGAAACGATCGGCCGCGGGGGCATGGCTGAGGTTTTCCTTGCTGAAGATACGCGGCTGAACCGGCGCGTTGCCATCAAGTTTCTTAGCGGCGAGTTCAGAAAGGATACGGATCGCACACGACGGTTCACGCGCGAGGCGAGGGCGGCCTCGGCGTTGAACCATCCGAACATTCTTATCATTCACGACATCGGTGAGAGTGACGACGGTCAATTTATCGTCAGCGAGTTCGTTGAGGGGGAGACCCTCGGTTCGCGGATCCGGAGCGGCAGGATCCCACTCGTCGAGGCCGTTAACATCGCGATCCAGGCGGCGTCGGCGCTGGCGGCTTCGCATAAGGCCGGTATCGTCCACAGAGATGTTAAGCCGGACAACATCATGCTTCGGCCGGATGGTAGCGTTAAAGTTTTGGACTTCGGCCTCGCAAAAGAGACAGAACAGATCTTGTCGATGTCGAACAAGGACGCGAAGACGCTCGACCTGGTGTCGACATCACCCGGCCTTATCCTCGGCACGCCGCAATACATGTCGCCGGAACAGACGCGTGGCATCGATCTCGATCCGCGAACAGACATCTTCAGCCTCGGGAACATAATTTTCGAAATGGTGACGGGGCATGTGCCTTTTCCGGGCAAGAGCATGGCCGACATACTCGCAGCGATCATCAGCAAGGACTCGAGACGGCTTGAAGACTTTCTGGTCGATCCGCCGGTGAGGTTGATAGGCATAGTCGACAAAGCTCTTCGAAAAGAAAGGGAAGAACGCTACGCCAAAATGGAATACCTGCTCGCAGACTTACAGCAGCTGCAGCAGGAGCTCTTCGTCTCCGCCCCGCGCCAGGACGCGGTCGATACGGGCCCGATCGAGCCGCGTAGCACACTTCACAAAACGGTATCCGGTGTTTTCGCCAGCAAATTTATTCGCGTCGAAGCGTTGCTTGTACTCCTCGCAGTTGTCGGAGCCGTCGCATTCTATTTTTGGTTGAATTCGCGCGGAACGCCTCAGGCCGGGCCGGTCGCGCCGTCTAAGACCACGGTTCCGGTCACGAGCTGGAGCAGCAGCGCCGGTGAGTCAGTTGCGGCGGCATCGTTTTCACCTGACGCGCGGATGGTGGCGTACGCCGCGACGAAGGCCGAGGCGACCGAGATCTGGGTCAAGCCGATCGCTGGCGGCGATTCGATCCAGGTAACAAAGAACGGGTTTTATAACCAGTATCCGGTTTGGTCCCCGAACGGGCAGGATGTCGCCTTCTTCTCCAGTCGCGGAGCGAATCGAGGGATATGGAGGGCTTCGTTTACAGGCGGCGAACAGGTCAAGATCGCGGACGGAATCGGTCCGACCTCCAGACCGGTCAGATGGTCGACCGACGGCCAGATCTATTTTCAGGACGGCTCCGAGCTTTTCGCGGCTGATGCGACGACCGGAAAGATCGCGCAGATAACGAAATTCAGCTCGGATAGTTTGAAGCCCTGGCAGATAACCATGTCACCAGACGGATCGTCCATCGCATACTCGATCAAGGAAGGCGAGATTTGGAAGGTCATGGTCAAGCGGCAGGAGACCGAGTCGGTGGATGAGATCGCATCATCGAAACGTCAGGTCGACGACATGGCGTGGGGACGGGACGGGAAGTCGGTCATCTTTAGCAGCTCGGTCGATGGCGTGTATCAGATCTTTGAGAAATCATTCGGCGGCGGCGAACCGGTTCAGCTTTCCACCGGCGACAACGATCTGTTCGTCAAGGATGTTTCGCCTGATGGATCGAGGATCTTGTACGGCTCAGTAAACGAGACATCGGACCTTTGGATGGTCGACACGCAGGACTCAAAGGAGTCGTCGATCGCGAACGAAGTGGCGAACGAATTCTGGGCCGAATTTTCGCCCGACGGAAAGAATCTCGCCTATCAGTCTGTGACACTGACCGAGCGGCCCTATGGTGGTTCGATCAACGTTCGAAACATGGAGCGCGGTGACGCTCCGATCGTTGTTTCGTCAGAAGGGTTTTCGCCTCTCTGGTCGCCGGACGGACAGTGGATAGCATTCCTTCGGCGTTCCGAAACCGGTATCGCGTTATGGCGTGTCCGGCCTACCGGAGATGATGCGATGAAGCTCGCGGATGGTGAGGTCGGTGCTCTACCGTATACTCCAACTCCATATCTCAAGATAGGCACAAACCATATTTCGTGGTCACCCGACAGCAGCACTCTCGCCTATTCAGCTCGGACCGACGGAGTGCTTAATATATGGGTTGTCGGTTTCGATGGAGCACGCAACGCTGTCATAACTCAGAGCAAGAATAAGGACGCAAAGTATTGTTGTCCGGTATGGACGACGGACGGGAACAGCATCGTCTTCGTGTCCTGGGATGACGACACCACTGGACAGAGCAAGTCGTCGCACCGGCTCGGGCTTTACGACATCGTCAGCACCCAGTCTCGAATCCTATTCGAGTCGGCCGAGCGATTTCGATTCCTCGGATTCACCGGTGGAACGGGCGATGCGATAATCGCTCAAAAGGCGGATCCTGCAGACCTCTCGCTGACTCCCGCAACGACGAATATTGTTTCGGTTTCTTTAAAATCAGGCGCGGAACGGAAAGTAAATACTCTAAGGCACGCGTACTTTCACAACATTCACCTTTCACGCGACGGAACGAACATCGCGTTCGTTTCGCGAACGGACGACACAACAGCACTGTGGACTGTACCGGTCAGCGGCGGCACGCCGCGTAAGATGGTCGGCGAAAACGATCCCAAGATTCTGATCTCAAGTCTCGCGTGGTCGCCTGACGGAAGCTCGATTGTTTTCGGCAAACAGACTCGTACAAACCTGCTTTCGATGCTGACCAAATAGATAGAAACGGAGGAAACTGTATGAAGGCTCAATCGATAAGGATCATGGTCGGAGTTGTCGCGCTAGGCGGGTTACTCTATTTCCTGGCTTGCACTCCGCCTGTGCCAAACAATAACTCTAGTCAGAATCAGAACCTGTCCCTAAATCAGAATCAGGCAGACGCGAACATAGCATCGAAGGACCTGAGCCCTTGCGATGACTACGGGTCCGGTCACGGAGCGCATGCGAAAGCAATAAAGGACGAGATCGAGAAAAAGATGGGTTCCTCGCTTAAGAAGCTCTTGAAGAATCAAAACAACCCCAATGGCACGTTCACGCTTGAAGTACAGAAGGCACCAAATGGGAAGTACTACGTCGGCTATATAAAGGGGAAGGTAAGCGGCGATGACAATCTGAAAGATCTGAGCGACATTCTCAACGATTTCCAGGACAAGAAAAACTGCCTGCGAGTGATATTTTTCCAGCCCACTCAACCGGCGCCCACTGCGGATGACGGACCCGGGTTTGAATGGAGCTCATGCGAATATCCGATGGTCGTCTGTCCGAATGGTGAGTGTTGTATGGCTCTCGATCCAAACGCCAACAGCAATACGAACACAGGAAACACGAATACCAACGCGAACTCGAATGCAAACTCGAATGCGAACAGGCCCTGAAGTGCCAAAGATCGAGATAGTGCTCCGGTTAATCGGAGTTCAGTAAGATGATGCAAAGGCCGTCTGAAGAGGCGGCCTCTTTTGTTGCGGAGGGTTTCGGCTTTCGGTAGATTGAACTTATGGAATTCTCAGTAGAAAACTCGATTGAGGTATTGCGAACTACGCCCGCGATTTTGCGGACAATGCTCGCCGAGTTGTCGGGAGAGTGGACTTCCGGCGCGAGTGATTCAACCGAATGGTCGGCATTCGATGTTGTCGGCCATTTGATCCACGGCGAACAGACGGACTGGATACCGCGTGCTCGGATAATTCTCGAGCAGGGCGAGAATCTCACATTCGTTCCATTCGACCGTTTCGCTCAGTTCGAAACTCGAAAGGGAAGTCGGTGATGCATTTGCTGGGTCAGTTCGGAAAGCTTCGCGGCGAAAATCTTGAAACACTTCGATCGTGGAAACTGAATGATGATCAGCTCGATCTAGAGGGCATACATCCCGAACTCGGACGCGTGACTCTCCGGCAGCTTCTGGCGACGTGGGTCGTCCATGATCTGAATCACGTTCGCCAGATCGTGACGGCGATGGCGAAGCGGTATGACAGCGAGGTCGGGGTGTGGAAAGAGTATCTGTCGATCCTTAAATAGTCCCAAGTCCCAAGTCCGAAGTCCCAAGTCCCAAGTCCCAAGTCCCAAGTCCCAAGTCTCAAGTCCCAAGTCCTTCAAAATCACACTATGCAAACTCCTAACGTAAGGTTAGCTGAAACTAACTTCTGCGTTCTTCCAAACTTGCTTGTCGAGCGGGTTTGTCGTCTTTGCTGTAAAGCTCGCGATCGCGTCGGCCTCGTTTTCATAGGTTTCGAAAACAGTGAGCAGCTTTGTCAACATCATTAACTCTTCGACGCTCTTTGTCAGATTCAGTAATTTCACTTCGCCGCCGTTTGTTTGAAGCGTGGTCCACGCTGCGATGACCTCGCCCATGCCGCTCGAATCGATTTTCGTTACCTCGCCGAGGTTCAGAAGTATCTTTTTCTCGCCGGCCCCGACCAGGTCCTTGATCGTGGTGTGAAGGTACGCGTTTTCTTCGCCGAGCTTTATGCCGCCGGCCAGATCGAGGATCATGATGCCGTCCTTCCGACGCTTACTGATGATCAGTGTGCTCATCGCTAGTTTCTCCGAACTATGAAGCTGGGGATTTCAGACGAGGGCGGGCGGATTCCCGTAACAGTCTGAGAAGAGTGAGCTTTGGACTCTATGGGCTAAAGATTATTCCCCGTTTGACTATATGTCAAATACGCAATATATTGCGTATGTAACATATATCGGATGTGCAATACATCCAGAATCCAGAATCCAGAATCCAGAATTCAGAATTCAGAATTCAGAAACCTGAATCCAGAATCCTGAATCCAGAATCCAGAAAGCCGAAACAAGAAGCGAGAAACTGGTAACTCGAATAGTTATGGACCATAAGATCACATTCAAAATCGAAGAAGTACTAAAGCAGCGCGAACAGTCACTCTATTGGCTATCTCGGACGACAGGGATCAGCTATACGACGCTGTGGCGTCTGACAAAGGACAGGGCACTCGGGATGAACTTCGCGACGCTTGAAAAGATGTGTGTCGCACTCAACTGCCGCCCGGGCGATCTGATGGAGCTCGATCCGGATAAAAAGGAGAGACCTAAACGTAGAGATATCCCGGCCCGGGCCGCCCGGCGGACCTCATCACTTTTATGACCAAGATCAAGGTAATCAAACGAGCCGACGCCGGCGTGGTCAAACCGCCGGCCTCAAAGAAAGCGAAGAATCAAAAAGGGAAGAAACAACGCAGCATGGAAGGCACGGTCAAAGACTGGATAACCGAACGCCGCGAGAACGACGACGCAGAAGATCGAGATCGCCGCTCACAGCTCGACAGCTGGAACCCAGACCTCACGCCCAACGAATCCCCGGTTTAGATCCTAGAACAATAAACGGCTTCAATATATAGTTTCACGGTTTGCATCGGGTACCTGCGCCTCCCGCGATGTGTTTAGCGCGAGTTCGGGGTAACCTCTTGCGAAAATCTCGGAGAGTTCACGGACCTCCCGTATTTGTAGATTCCCGCGCTTCGACATACCATCTTCAGCATTCACCATTTTTTCATTTAACAATTCGGCTTTTTCATAAACCCCAGGTAAGGAGAATTGTATGAAGATCGGAACTTTGTTAGGCGCCGTGGCCGGCGGAATCGTGACGTTCCTGCTCGGCTATTTGTTTTTTGGTATTTTGCTGGCTGACTATTTCAAGGCGGACATGATCGCGTATTCGGGACTGGTAAAAGATCCCCCGATGATCGCAATGATATTTCTGTTCAATGTGACATTTGCGTGGCTTATCTCTTGGGCGCTCGACTATGGCGGAGGCAGCGGTTGGGCCGAAGGCGCGAAGGTGGGTGCGATAGTTCTTTTTGCTATCAGCCTGGGCATTTTCTTTGAGTTCGAAGCGTTCATGAACATCCACAAAAGCTTGGCGCCGAGTCTCGTCCATCTTTTGATCGCGACCGCGATGGGTGCGGCGGGCGGGGCCGTGATCGGGATCGTTCAGGGCTATTTCAAACGTGAGCGGGCATTGTAAGCTTCGATCCCGGAAATGAACCACTATCTGATCGATTCATTGCGGTACAACGCTTTCGTAAACCAGCCCGCGCTCGGAAAGATGCGCGAGCTGGTTTGCGCCGGACGACTGCATAAAACTGTTTAGCCATCTCATCAACTCGATGAACTCAACGGAGCTCAGATGAAATTTACTATCGAGGAATTTTTGGCAAAGCTCCCGCTTTCGGCAACTGAGAAATGGACGGACGGGGTTTGGGATGTCGAGCCCCTTCAAAGGAACGGTGTCAAGCTTGTTTTCTTTGCCCCTCGCTTGGTCGACTATCAAACCTTTCATGACGAGGACGAGTTTTATTTTATCGCCCGCGGCTCGGGCCGGATTGTGATCGATAATGAAACATTCGATTTTCGCTCCGGCGATGTATTCTTTGTCCGCGCGACGGTGCCGCACCACTTTGAAGAGTTCACTGAGGACTTTGCGACATGGGCGATGTTCGTTTAGGGATCGTCGACGGGGATCGCTAGTTAAACATGAACGATTCCACTATTCAAGAGATCGGCGTAGTCTCCGACGGCCGCGCCGATGACCCGGTAAGATTCTTCACGCCCATACGAATACGGGATCTCGCAGACGTCCGGCTGGTCCGGCAGTGACTTGTAGGTGAGAAAGTAGTGTTCAAAGCGCTCCAGAATACCTTTCGGAAGCTGGGCGATCTCGGTGTACTGCTCGAAAACTTTATCGCCTTTTAGCACTGCAATTATCTTGTCATCCGCTTCGTCATCGTCGATCAGGCAGAAGCCGCCGATCGGTCTCGCCTTAAGGATTATGTCGCCGCGCGGAATATGATGTTCGCTCAGGACGAGAATATCGAGTGGGTCGCCGTCGCCATCCGTGATCTTCAGGCTCGACTTGCTTCTAGCAAGATCGGCAACGCGTCGAGAACAGTAGGTCCGCGGGATAAAGCCGTAGTTTGCCGGAACCACATTCGAATATTGCTGCGGCCGGTCGATCTTAAGATAACCGGTCTCCTTGTCGACCTCGTACTTCACGGTGTCGCGCGGAACGATCTCGACAAACACGGTAACCTCTGCTGGAGCGCCTTCGCCGATCTCGATGCCGTGCCACGGATGCGCTTTATCGGTACGGAACATAACGCTATTATTTAGGTCGGAAATAGAAATGTCGAACGCCGTGATCGTCGAGGAAATGGAGAGTTCATTGGTGGTGACCTTCAACCGGCCGGAGATTCGCAGTCCGCTGTCGCTTGAGGTTCTCGAGGAATTGTCGCAGATAGTCGTGGCGTTTGACGGTCGCGACGACCTGGACGCGGTTATTTTCACTGGAGCGGGCGACGTTTTTGCATCCGGTGCCGATCTTCGTGAGATCGCGGAGATCGCGGACGAAAGCTCGGCGCGCGAATTCGCACGGCAGGGTCAGCGGCTGATGATGCGGATCGCGGAGATGAGCGTCCGCACCGTCGCGGCGATTGGCGGCGTATGTTTCGGCGGAGCCCTCGACCTTGCACTCGCGTGCGAATACCGGATCGCATCGCCTCAGGCGGGATTCTCACATCCCGGTGTCGGTCTCGGAATTATCACCGGATGGGGTGGAACTCAGCGTCTCCCGAAATTGATCGGAGAAGCGGCGGCGCTCGAGATGTTTTTCACCGCACGGCGGGTTGGTGCCGAGGAAGCATTGCGAATCGGCCTGATCGATGCAGTCGCTACCGAGCCACTCGAGACCGCGCTCGGGCGTGGTAATTAATATGAACCTCAAATCGGAATGGCTGTGGATCGGCGTTATCTTTCTTGCCGTCATCTTTACCTTTTCCAACTCGCTCGGGGGCGAATTCGTTTACGACGACCGCCGTCAGATCGTCAAGAATCCGCTGATACAAGACAGCGCTTTGTTTACGACCGCACTGACCTCTGATGTCTGGGCGTTCAAAGGTGACGGGACGGTGTCGGCAAGCAATTACTGGCGTCCGGTATTCACTGCATTGTGCATATTGTGTTTCGCCCTGTTCGGCCTCGATCCCATGGGCTGGCATTTTGTGAATATTCTTCTACACGCCGGCGTCTGCTTTGCCGCCTTCTATTTATTGCGGCGGTGGGACATTTCCCCGTATCTTGCGACGGCGATTGTCTTGGTCTTCGCCGTGCATCCTGTGCATACCGAATCGGTCGCGTGGATATCGGGTTCGCCTGATATCCTGTTCGCCTTATTCTTCCTGCTGTCGATCATTTTCGCGGATAAATGGGCGGCAGACGTGCGGCAAAAACGTCGACCCGGTTACCTTTTGATCTCGCTGGTCTTTTACACGCTCGCCATCGGGTCGAAAGAGATTGGCCTGATTTGTGCGCCACTATTCGCACTTGTGCTCGCGCAAAAAATCGACCATAAAGACGCAATCGGTCCGTTGATAGGCGAGCCGGCTTGGCGAACCGCAGTTCCGTTTTTCGCGATCGCTACCGTTTACTTTTTTGTGCGGATGGCCGTTCTGGGTTATGTGTCGCGGCCGGCCGATAATGCCACGGATATCGTCTCGGCTATTCTGACCGCACCCGCGATATTCGTATTTTATCTTCGGCAGATGATCTTTCCGTTGTGGCTGGGACCGAACTATCCTCTCCGCCCGGTCGAATCGATCGGAATGTTCAGTGTCGTAGTTCCGGCGATTCTGGCGCTCGCGATCATCGCGGGATCATACTTCGCGGCGCGTCGGTCCTTTGTCCGAACGATGGGCACCGCTATTTTTTTCCTGACCCTTTTGCCCGCATTCTTTACAACCGCTTTTCCGTTCGATCAGATCGTTCACGACAGGTACTTGTATCTGCCGCTGCTTGGATTTTTGATCGTCGTCGTAACACTTGTGTCGGAACGTCTGGTAGCGTGGCGTTTCGGGAAGGCCGAGAAATATATACTCGCCGTGAGCGTTGTACTCGCGGCTTTAATCGGATGGATTGCGTTCTCCTACAACTCAGTCTGGCGTACCGATGTCGCTCTTTGGCAACACGCCGTGACGATCGATGATAAATCGGCAAGCAATTGGCTACAGCTCGGTGCGGTGTTGGCCGAGGGACCCGATCTCGACGCGGCTTTTTACGCTTACGACAGGTCGCTCGAAATAAGGAAAGACCCGCTAGCAATGATGGGAAGATCCCGCGGGTTGATCATGAAAGGCGACCTTGACGGCGCGGTTCGCGATCTCCAGAGAGCCCTCGAGCAGCCAGCCGATAGCTTTAATGCGTATACGATGTTTCAGCTTTATGAAGCTCTCGCGGTTGCGTTTCAGGAGTCGAATAAACTCACCGATGCTGAGCGCATCCTGCGAGAGGCCCGCCAGAGGCTGCCGATATATCGCGCGGCGCTGACCGAGAAGATCGCGGTGATCCTGTATCTTCAAAACCGGAAGCCCGAAGCTCTTGCCGAGCTTGAGACTGCTCGCGAGCAGGCTAAGAGGGAAATGCTGGCCGCTTCTAAGCGCGTGCTGCTACGTCTAGGAATGTTATACGCGGAGATGGGCCGGAAGGGCGAATCAAAGGTCGCGCTCGAAGAGTTTCTTGCCGCAACTGCGAGTTTGAAAGAGCCCCCAACGCTGAAGGACAGGACGCAAGCTACGGAGCTGCTGAAACAAGTATCCGCCCGCTGATCAGTTAGGTTTTACTTCCGACGATTTAACGTCGACATCAGGACGGGTGAAGTTCGTATATTCGAAACGAATATCGGCTTCCTTTGTGACGGTCGCACGCTTTGTATTGATGCTAAATTGCGTATGCGTGATCACCTTTGGCGTCAAAATTCCAAAATCGCTTGCTTGAAATTCGAACACATCGGTAATGACTGGCACGGGCGTCGCAAAACCTGCGGGCTGGACCGAGATAGTTCGCGTTTCGTGCCACGTCTGGAAAGTTTCCGCATCGATAAGCAGTGAGCCGTACATCCGAGCATTTAGCGGCACGGGTTTGTCGACATCTATCTCATAATCCTGCGCGCGGTTCAGCGATACCGTCGACTTCGGGCTGTTGACGGCAATATCCGGGGTCTCCCTGATCTGTCGATATAGAATTTCGTGAACCCGCCGTCCGTTAAACTCAGTTCGCGGTCCGACTGAGAACTGAAAGTACGATCGAAAAGAACTGTCGAGCGAAACTGCCGTGAAAAGAGTGAGACCAGTGATATCGAGCTCAGGATCGTAACGCAGGCTCTCAGTGCGGAGCAGTTCGAATTCTTCCATCGAGGTCGCCGCTTTGGCGACCTTTTCGAAGAATTTTTCCGCACGAGTATTCCCTTTATCGACCTCTTTTCCGTCGACTGAGATGACGTTTCGGAATTCGGCGACGCGTCCCTCTTCTTTTGTGAATGGATAGACAAAAAAGGTAGATCGTACGGTTCGATGGGTCCTCTCTTTGCCGTTCTGCTTGTATATCGTAAAAATCTTGGTTTCGTCCGCGAGCAGGTTGCGAAACGTTTCGATGTAATTCTTCGCTTCGGCCTCGGCCTTGTCGACGATCGTCAGCGGGTCACTTTTCTTCGCCGACGTCTGGCCTAGGATTGCCGTACCGAACAGTACCATTACTACGAAAGTTAGGCTCAACCGCTTGATTGCTGTCGACTGCATGTTTTCGTCCCCTTGATTTACGCCGCGTACGCTATTCGAATATACTTTTGCCATCGATCAATTTACTTCAGCGGCCGGTTACCTTTTTCGACTTTATGAAGATCTCACTATTAAAACTAGCACACGCCCGCTCCGGCGATAAGGGTGACACCGCCAACGTCGGCGTTATCGCCTTAAAAGATGAGTACTTTCCGATTCTGGTTCGTGAAGTTACGGCCGAAAAAGTGAAGGAGCATTTTGGCGAGATGGTAAAAGGCGAAGTCGAGCGTTTCGAATTGCCGAATCTCGGAGCGTTAAATTTCCTTCTCCACGGCAGCCTCGGCGGCGGCGGTACGCTCAGCCTTATGACCGACGCCCAGGGAAAGACCTTCTCGACGGCTCTGCTTCGCATGAACGTCGAAATTCCGGACGCCGACGCGGCTCGACTCGGATTGGAATAAATTCGGCGAGTTAGCTTACAATACCTCATCTTTCATATCTATTTTCGCTCGTAAAAAAGGAGTTCTATGCTTCGATCGTTAACGCGATGTGTCATCTCTCTGTTCGTCGTCTCGACAGTGTTCAGCCAATCGATGCCGGCGCCCATGCTGGGATTTTCATTCGAGACCGCGAAGATCCAGACCGCTCTTGAATCTCGTTTCGACGCCGGACTCAACGCGGATAATCTCCGATCCTGGATGAAACGTCTCTCGGCACGCCCGCACCATCTTGGTTCGCGATACAACAAGGAAAATGCCGATTTCATCGCTTCGCAATTTCGCTCGTGGGGCTACGAGACGAAACTCGAGGAATTCGAGGTCCTGTTCCCGACACCGAAAACGCGGATCGTTGAGATGACCGCGCCGGAAAAGTTTCGCCTCAAGCTTCAGGAACCACCGTTAAAGGAAGATTCCACATCGGGACAGACCGCCGAACAGCTGCCTTCTTACAACGCCTATTCGATTGACGGCGAGGTTACTGCACCGCTCGTCTATGTGAATTATGGCGTGCCCGCTGATTACGAGGAGCTGGAACGCCGCGGCATCGATGTAAAGGGAAAGATCGTCATTTCGAGATATGGCGGGGCGTGGCGAGGGATCAAACCAAAGGTGGCGGCGGAACACGGCGCGGTCGGCTGTATCATCTATTCCGATCCGCGCAACGACGGTTTCTATCAGGGCGATGTCTATCCGAAGGGTGCCTGGAAAAATGAGCATGGTGTGCAACGCGGTTCCGTTATGGATATGCCTTTGTACCCGGGCGATCCTTTGACGAAGGGAATCGGAGCGACGAAGGGTGCAAAGCGGATCGACATAAAGAACGCTGAAACCCTGACAAAAATTCCAGTCCTGCCGATCTCGTATGCTGACGCCTTGCCGCTCTTGAGAAATCTTGACGGAGCTGTCGTTCCGGACAGTTGGCGCGGAGCGTTGCCGATCACGTATCACTTCGGCGGGCAAACGCCGACAGTCCACCTCAAGCTCGAATTCAACTGGGACATCAAGCCGATATATAACGTTATTGCGAAAATGCCCGGTAGCGAGCGGCCTGATCAGTGGATTATTCGCGGCAATCACCGGGACGCTTGGGTCAACGGCGCCGACGATCCGATCAGTGGCCTTGTCAGTATGATGGAGGAGGCCCGGGGCATCGGCGAACTCGCAAAAACGGGTTGGCGGCCGAAACGGACGATCGTTTACGCGGCATGGGACGCAGAAGAAGAGGGGCTTATCGGCTCGACCGAATGGGTAGAAGAACACGCCGACGAGCTTCGACAAAAAGCCGCGGTCTATATAAATACCGATTCGAACGGGCGTGGTTTTCTCGGCATGGGCGGGTCGCACACGCTCGAGAAATTCATGAACGAAGTAGCGAAGTCGGTGCCTGATCCGCAGACGAAGATGAATGTCTGGGAGCGTGCGAGAGCAAATCAGATCGTCAACGGCTCGTCCACGGCACGCAAAGAGGCCCTCGACCGCACCGACCTTCGTATCTACCCGCTCGGCTCCGGCTCGGATTTCACGCCATTCCTGCAGCATCTCGGGATCGCTTCACTAAATTTAGGCTTTGGCGGCGAGGACGGCGGAGGATCATACCACTCGATCTACGACTCATTCGATCACTTTACTAAGTATGGGGATCCCGGATTCGCGTACGGTGTCGCACTTTCGAAGGTCTGCGGACATGCGACGCTGCGTCTCGCGAACGCCGACATGCTTCCGTTCGAGTTCTCGAACTTCGCCGAGACGGTCGGTCAGTATGTAAACGAAGTCACGCGGCTTGTAGACACGATGCGTGACGACACGAAAACCTTTAATCAGTCGATCTCTTCGGGTATGTTGAAGGCGGTGCAGGATCCGACGGAGACGTTCATAGTACCGGCGGAAAAATCATCAGTTCCGTTTGTGAATTTTGCACCGCTCCAGAACAGTCTTGCGCGTTTGAATGAGAGCGTGAAGAACTATCAGAACGCTGCTATGGGCAAAACTGTGTCGTCCTCGGCTCTCGACGTTGCTCTGTATAGGACTGAACGTGCGTTGACCCGTACGGCCGGGCTTCCGCGACGCGATTGGTTTCGTCATCAGATATACGCGCCGGGCTTCTATACCGGTTACGGCGTGAAAACCTTACCGGGCATTCGCGAAGCGATCGAGCAGAGAAATTGGAAGGAGGCTGAAGAGCAAATCGTGATCTTGGCTGCGGCTATCGATCGGGTAGCGTCAGATATCGACAAGGCAGCTAGAGTTTTTGCCCAGTAATTATTAATGAGGTAATTAGTAATGATGTAATGGCATTACGAAATTAATAACTACCCCATTACACAATTAACTACAAAAAAGGAGATCTCCCATGAAGAAAAACATTGTCCTTGAAAAGTCGTTCGCATTCGCATTGAGGATTATAGCGGTTTACCGGCACTTGGTTGAGCAAAAAAAAGAATTCGTTTTAAGTAGGGAGCTATTGATCGCGGGAACTAATCTTGGCAAGCATGTTAAAGAGGCAGTGTATGCCGAGTCCAGAGATGTTTTCGTATCGGAATTTGGCGTTGCCCGCCGGAAATCTGCCGATGCCGAATACTGGCTTCAACTTCTTCTGCGTTCCGGACTTTTAAGTGAACGAGAATTTGAGTCGATCGATGCGGATCGTGTCGAAGTAACTAAGCTAATCAATTCGATCCGAACTACAGCAAAAAGCAATGAGTGAACTTTTGATCGAGACTATCGGATCCGTGCGAACGTTGACGCTCAACCGTCCGGAGAAGCGTAATGCACTGAACGACGCGCTCATTCTCGCGCTGAAAGACGCACTGACCGACGTCGACGCCGATGAAAAGTTGCGGGCGATCGTTATTCGCGGCGCGGGAAAGGATTTTTGCTCGGGTGCCGATCTCGACTCGTTGCGAAAGATAAGCGAGAGTTCGTATCAGGAGAATCTTAAAGACGCACGAAGCCTCGCGGAATTGTTCGAACTGATC
The DNA here is from genome assembly GCA_041745575.1 of Pyrinomonadaceae bacterium. Classification (GTDB taxonomy): domain Bacteria; phylum Acidobacteriota; class Blastocatellia; order Pyrinomonadales; family Pyrinomonadaceae; genus OLB17. The sequence continues at coordinate 109,938 of JBGTIQ010000059.1, read as the reverse complement.
CGAAGGGTGAAGGTTCCTGTAATCGCGGCGGTTCATGGCCGAGCGCTAGCTGGCGGATGTGGACTGGCGACGGCATGCGACCTGGTCGTCGCCGCGGAATCAGCCCGGTTTGGGTATCCGGAGGTGAAGATCGGTTTTGTTCCGGCGATCGTGATGGCGTTCCTACGGCGAAACATATCGGAAAAACAGGCGTTTGAGATAGCGACGCAGGGTTTTGAATTTTCCGCTTCTGAGGCGGAACGGCTCGGTTTAGTAAATCGGGTTTTCCCGGACGACAAGTTTGATGCGGATGTCGCGAGCTATGCTTCGGTTTACGAAAAAGTGAGTCGCTCAGCAGTAGGGCTGACTAAAAAACTGCTCTACGAAATAGATTCGCTCGGCTTTGGCGCGGCCATGGAGGCGGGAGCAAAGGCGAACGCCGAAGCGCGTATGACCGAAGATTGTAAGAAGGGAATCGCGAAGTTTCTGAATAGGGAATGACTGGAGCGCAGGCATCCCTGCCTGCAACGCTGCGTTTTCCAGCGGCGTCAACCGATTGCGTTCAGGGTAGGTGCTAGTTTTTTGTTCGTGCTTCGCACTCATGCAGGCAGGGATGCCTGCGCTCCAGTCACGCGTCGACGATCTCAACTTTCGTCTGGACCAAATCCTTCGGAATCAGCGTCGGAAAGTACGCCATGATCTCTTCGACCTTGGGCCGACCGCCGGCAAAGCCCGTAACGGCCGGCGGGCCAGTCAGAATTAACGGCGCGAGCTCCTTTGTAAATCTTTCAACATCGGATTTGCTCTGTCCCCTTACGCCGAAACGCATCTGAATCTCGGGAATGTCCGGCGAGGGCTCACCCGCCAGATGGCCGTGGGTCGCGTTGACACCTACAAACTCGGTCAACATAACATCGAATTTCAAGCCAAGTCGTTCGAGACGTTCTCGGAGGACAACATCCGCGGCCTTCGCCTTCTTGTAAGCGTCCGGCCACGAGTAAACAAGGGTTCCGACCGCCTTCCAGCCGGCGGAATATGCGATCGAGACTTTGTAAAATTCAGTCTTTGGATTGCCCGTGATACCGAAAACGCGAACGCGATCTTCACCGTCGGCGGAGAGGTTGATCGATGAAAAATCGGCGACGACGTCGGGCGTGATGTAGGCTTTCGGGTCCCCCATCTCGTAAAGAAGCTGTTCCTTTACCGATTGCACGTTAACCCGCCCACCCGTGCCGTCGTGTTTCGTGATGATGAACTCTCCATTGGGGGACGCCTCGACGATCGGGAAGCCGATGTCCGCGAGATCCGGAATATTTTCCCAATCGTACTGACAATTTCCACCGGAAGACTGTGCACCGCACTCGATAATATGTCCGGCGATCGTGCCGGCCGAGATGCGGTCCCAATCGTCAAACTTCCATCCGAACTCGTGCATCAGCGGTGCGAGCGTCAATCCAGTGTCGGTGAGCCGACCGCCGACGATGATCTGAGCGCCTTTGTCTAATGCTTCGACAAGCCCTTCGGCTCCAAGATAAACATTCGCCGATTGAACCTTGTCACGAATTGTCGCCAACGATTCGCCCGTTTCCATGTTCGTAATCTCGACGCCATCGGCCATGAATTCATCAAGACGTTCGAGAACATCGTCCCCGGTAACAACGCCGATCTTTACTTTTCCTGAGAGGCCGAGTTCCACGGCGACATCCTTGATGGCATTCGCGCAGCCGGTAACGTTGACGCCGCCGGCATTTGAAAGGACCTTTATATTTTTCTCAACACAGTCCGGCAGGATCTCGCGCATCAGCGAAATGAAATCACGCGCATACCCGGCATTCGGATCGCGTGCCCTCTGCTTCTGCAAGATCGACATCGTGACCTCGGCCAAATAGTCGAGCATCAAATAATCTATCGGTCCCCGGCGCACTTGATCGATCGGAGCCGTGAGCAGATCTCCCCAAAAGCCCTGGCCACCTGCGACCCTGATTTTCTGTTTCATTAGGTCTAGATTAGAAGATAAAAAAACGGGGCGGTCAATTCGATTTGGGATTTGGGATGTAGGATTTCGGATTTAAGAGAGTCGGGCGCTCAAATCCGGGGTTCATCAAATCCGGGGTTCAAATCGATCTGAATTAGGCGGAGATCCGAAATCCCAAATCCGAAATCCCAAATCCGAAATCTTAAGTGTCGCGGGGTTCGGACTGCGAATCCAAACCCCGGCCTAGATTCTTATTGCTTACGGCTGAGTTGCATCCTTAATTGCCGTACCCGTTTTTTTGGTTGCGTACCAGGTGCGTTTCGAAACCCACTTTGTACCGTCCCACGTCGTTACGACGAACCACTTTCCGCCTTCGTAGGCCGAACCGGCAACGTTGTCGGTGATCGTTACGGCGTGGCTGCCAATTGTCTTGCTGGTAGATTTTACGGCCTTTCCCGTGGCTGAAGCAGCATCACCGGTCTTATCTACCGCCGTTTCCAATCCGTCCGTGACCACGACTCTTGTCTTTTTCGCCGCATCGACGGTAACGTCCTTGGTCTTGCCGGCGGCGTCTTTAATCTTGTCCACGACCTGAGCATTCGTTTCACCGTACGCAAACAGGACAGCCGCGAAGAATATTGCGACACTCAAAAATGTCTTTGAATTCATAAGTTAGCCTCTTTCTTGAAAAAGATAATAAATCTGGAGATCCAAAAAGTTTACAGTGCACGAATTATGCCAAGAAAAAAACGCGCCCTTCCGAGCGCGTTCTCTTTACAGGTCTAAAATCCGTTGTCCGTTTAGTAGAGGATTTTCTTTGAACGGCTTACGACCTTGCGTCCGCCTTTCCAGGTCTTACGGCCTGTCCACTTGGTTCCGACCCATACTTTCCTCGAAACCCATTTCGTTCCGTCCCACGTGCGTCGGACAACATACCTTCCTCCGCGGTAGGTCCGCCGGGCGATTCCGCGCTTGCGTTTACGTTTCACGGTGACGGTCTGAGCACTGATCGACGCGTCGCCCGATGATCCGATACTTGACCCGATGAACGGGACCGATGCTAGCATCGCTACGGCAAAAATGACTGCTAAAATTTTTTTCATTCGAACTCCTTATTTACTACCCATCATTCGTTTTGCATGCCAAGTCTACCACGCCCGCCTAATTTCTTACGTTGGCATTGATGAATTTAACGATATCTTCGGTCGACGTGCCGGGTAGGAATACTTCGGAAACACCATTCGCCTTCAAGTCGGCGATGTCTTCCGTCGGCACGATTCCGCCGACCAGCACAAGTGTATCGTCCATTCCGTTCTCGTGAAGAAGATTGACGATGCGTGGGCAGAGCGTTTTATGTGCACCGCTAAGGATCGAGATCCCGACCGCGTCGACATCTTCCTGAACGGCGGCGGTCGCGATCATCTCCGGCGTTTGGCGCAAGCCCGTATAGATGACTTCCATTCCAGCGTCGCGAAGCGCCCGAGCAATGATCTTTGCTCCCCGGTCGTGGCCGTCGAGCCCTGGTTTTGCGACCAGCACCCGGATCTTTCGTTGACTCATATTGCGAAGAGTATATTAGCGAACGAAGCTCTCAAGCAAACCGTCCGTTCGGATGAACGGCTTGAGGTCTTTATAAGAAAGGACGAACCGGTCGAATGGTTCGAGAGCCTTGACGACGTGGGCGTACTTGTAGTCGTAGTAGAATGTAACTCCATTATCACCGATAGAAAATCCATCGAGGTCTTTCAAGTGGATCTTTTCGATATGCGGGTAAAACTCATCTTCTGACGTCCTGTAGTGCGTGAGTGCTTCGCGGACATCTTCGGATTCCTTTGTCGCCTCGTCCTCTTTCTGTTTCATGACGGAGCGGATCTTAGACAGGAGGTCCGCCGAACGAGCAGCGGTGAAAACGTCAGCGTGTGAAACGCGGTTTCCGGTTCGGAGATCAAAGACCAGGTGTTTGGTCGATCCGTCGGGATAAGCTCCTACGCCTTCCATGGTCAGAGCTATGCTGAGGATATTGTTCCTGTTGTAGGCAACACCATAATCCAGGCTCGAAAGCCAGTGATCGTCCCTGAGATTGTTGGCGAGACTTATCCTAAAGATCTTCCAATAATCCGTGCCCGATCTCAGCTTTTGAAGCACGGCCGGCTTTAGCTTTCCAGAGAATACGGGATATCGAACGTCGAATGTGCGCTTGAAATCCGGGACCCTCTTCGCGGTCCTCTTGTAAACGACCTTCCGCGGCCGCACAGTTACCGACTGTGCAGAGACGGACACAAAAGCGAGCAACATGATCAGGGCGACGAATAGTGGACGTGTTAGCTTCATTGACCAACCTCACTTCTCATCTCCATATTCGGCGATGCAAACACACAGCGGACCTTACCAAGAATCGATTTGCGCTTTTTCATCGCGGCCCACATTTCTACCCAGCCGTGTGTGTTGATCCAGAGGGGATTGTAACTCGCGATAGGTTTGACGATCCCGTATCGCGGCTCTTCGGTCTCCTCGATGAACGAGCCGAACATTCGGTCCCAAATGATCAGTACGCCGGCGTAATTCTTGTCGAGGTAACTTTCGTTTACGCCGTGATGGACGCGGTGATGCGACGGAGTGTTCAGAACGTATTCGAGAAAGCCCATCTGCTTTACGAAGCGGGTATGGATCCAAAACTGATAGATGAGATTGAAGCCATGCATCAGCGCGAACATCCATGGAGCAAAGCCGAGCAGCATAAGGGGTGCGTAGAAGATCCAGTGCAGTGTGCCCGAGAACCAGCTCTGCCGCACGGCGACGCTGAGATTGTAATGCTCGCTAGAGTGATGTACGACGTGAAAGTTCCAGAACAGACGCGATTCGTGGCTGATGCGATGAAACCAATAATAGGCAAAATCGTCGACGAAAAAGAGAATCGCCCACGTCCACCACGTATCGGCCGGAAACTTGAACGGAGCGAGTTCGTATGCGAATGCGTAAATGACCCCGATGAACAGCACGCTGAAGAGGATGCTGAACGCGACGCTGACGAACCCGATAAATATGTTGATCCACGCATCCTTAGACTCGTAGTATTCGGGTCGGGAGCGGCGTGCGATCAATGCCTCAAGGGCGATCATCACGGCAAACAGCGGAATTGCGAGGGCAGTCGGATTTAACATTCAAACACGATATTCTAGTATGGTTTCGGATAGAGAAAAAAGCCAAAAACAGATGTTACGCAAAATCCTCAAGATCTCTCTGTTCGTAATTGTGCTTGCGTTCGTTGTTGTCCAGTTCATTCGCCCGGATTTCTCCAACCCGCCGATCGTCGAGACACAGACCCTTGCCGCGAGCACAGTGGTCCCGCCTGATGTAAAACTGGTTCTTGAGCGTTCATGTAATGACTGTCACTCGAATCAGACACTATACCCATGGTACTCGAAGGTTTCCCCCTTTAGCTGGTTCCTTGCCGGACACATAGAAGATGGGCGTAAAGAAATGAACCTCAGCGTCTGGAACACCTATACGCCTAAAAAGAAGATCCGCAAGCTGGAAGAGTTGTGTGAGCAGGTTGAGTCCGCCGCGATGCCGCTGCCTTCGTACTTGTGGATACATCGCGACTCTGTTTTGTCCGAATCTCAGGCCAATCTTCTCTGTTCCTGGGCGAAGGCTGAGAGCGCTCGGATCAAAGGTACAAACCCGGCGATCGAGTAATTATTTGATTGCCGCCAGATCCAGCCGTGCGGTATCATCGATCCAGGTCAGTCCTTTCCCCAACAATCCTATAATCCATATTTCGGAGAATGTGATGATGCGAAAGCTATTTTCTTCGTTGGTTTTCATCGCTGTCGTTATCTCCGTGACGAGCGGCTCCGGTTTTTGCCAAACGCGGGGCGAAGCCGAACTATTCGATTTGGTAAACCGCGAACGAACGCGTACCCGTCTGGCCGGTCTCGCGTGGGACGATCGGCTTGCTCAAGTCGCACGAGACTATTCTCTCCGGATGGCCCGCGAAGGTTTTTTCGATCACTTCGATCCCCATGGAAAGACCGTTATGGACCGGGCGGACCGGCTCAAGAACTGGTCAAGCATCGGCGAAAATCTTTTTGTGTGCGACGCCCATCCAGATTTTGCGACGATAGCCGTTCGCGGATGGATGAAGTCGTCTACGCACCGAACGAATTTGCTCGATAGAAACTGGACGGCGACCGGCATCGGCATCGCCACTGCACACGACGGCAGCATTTTCATCACACAGGTTTTTACTCACGACTAGTTTCCGTCCGGGCACCCACAGCGTCCATCCTCGAAAACGCCTCGCCATTACGCTAAACTAGACGTCAATGTCATTGCTTAGCATTGCCCACTATCCCGAACCCATATTGCTGACGATCGGTAAGCCGGTTGCCGACGACGAGTTCGGCGACGACCTCGAACGCTTTGTTAGCGACATGTTCGAGACGATGTGCGAGGCGGGCGGCGTCGGTCTCGCCGCTCCCCAGGTCTTCGATTCCCGGCGATTATTCGTTATGGACGTTCCGGACGACGCTGGTAATTCAAACAAGATCACGTTTGTTAATCCAGAGATCATAACCGTAGAGGGAGAACAGGTCGGTGAAGAAGGCTGTCTTTCGTTTCCGGGCCTTTTTCAGGTAGTGCAGCGTGAGATGCGCGTAGTCGTACAGGCCCAGGACGTCAGAGGCGAGAAATTTGAGCTCGATCTGAAAGATCTTGCCGCTCGGTGCGTCCTCCATGAAACAGACCATTGTGACGGCATCGTTTTTCTCGACCGGATGAGCCCGTTGAAACGTCAGCTTGCGAAGCGTAAAATAAAGACCCTGCAGAAAACGGGAAAGTGGTAAATGGATATGGAAAAGACCCGAACAACTGCCGAAGCGTCGTCGTGGCGCGAACTGAACAAATATCTTGATCAGGGCTGGGTCCTGATCCTGAGTTACATTAAGCATACGCACGATACGCAAGAGCCGCGGTTCGTCGTCGGCTGGCAGCAGGAATCCGAACCCGTCAGGCCGGAGCTTCTCGACGAGTGGGAACTGCACGAGATCGATAAGGAAAAGTATCGATAAGAGAAAAGATTATGCAGACACAAAAAGTGATGGACGAATTTAGGAACGAACCTTTTACCGATTATTCGACGCCCGAAAATGCAGCGGCGATGCGAGCGGCGATCGAGAAAGTGCGGAGTGAGCTTGGCCGCGAGTATCCGGTCATCATCAACGGAGAGAAAATTTCGCTTCCAAAGAAGTTCGAGAGTAGAAACCCGGCGAAGAAGACAGAGGTCGTCGGTGTCTTTTCCGAGGTGGATACCGATACCTCGCTTGTCGAAAAGGCTTTAGACGCGGCTACGGCAGCGTTCAAACTCTGGCGAAATGTTCCGGCCGCAGAACGGGCTGAGTATTTATTCAAGATGGCCGATATCATGCGGAAGCGAAAACACGAGCTTTCGGCATGGATGGTTTTCGAGGTTGCGAAAACCTGGGGTGAGGCGGATGGCGATACGGCGGAAGCGATCGACTTTTTGGAATTCTACGGGCGCGAAATGCTCCGTTGGTCGGAGAATCAGCCGATCACGCCGATAGCGGGAGAGCACAACTCGCTCGAGTACATCCCGCTTGGTGTCGGTGCCGTGATTCCGCCGTGGAATTTTCCGCTCGCGATCATGGCCGGAATGACGATGGCAGCCGTCGTCACAGGGAACACGGTTGTCCTTAAACCGTCATCTGATGCACCGACGATCGCTGCGAAGTTTATGGAGATCGTGGAAGAAGTCGGTTTGCCTGCTGGCGTCGTAAATTTCCTTACCGGAAGCTCGGCTACGGGAGAAGCGATGACGACGAGTCCAAAGACGCGATTCATTTCGTTCACCGGTTCCAAGCAGGTCGGTCTGCACATCAACGAAGTCGCTGCAAAGCCGCGCGACGGACAAATTTGGATCAAACGTGTGATCGCTGAGATGGGCGGCAAGGATGCGATCGTCGTAGCTGACGACGCTGATCTGGATTCGGCGGCAAACGGCGCCGTACAAGCGGCGTTCGGATACCAGGGACAAAAATGTTCGGCTTGCTCGCGTCTGATCGTCGATGAAAAAGTGCACGATGCACTAGTCGAGAGAGTTGTGGAGTTGACGAAGAAGATCAAAGTCGGCCAGCCGACCGAAGGCGACACAAACATGGCGGCGGTCATCAACAAGCGTTCGTTCGATAAAACGCTTGAATATATAAAGAAGGGCGAAAGCGAAGGTGGGAAGATCGTCGCGGGCGGCGGCGGAGTCGACGACGATGGATTCTTTATCGAGCCGACGGTCATCGACAATGTCGAGCCGGGCTCGACCATTGAGCAGGAAGAGATCTTCGCTCCGGTGCTCGCGGTGATCAAGGCAAGGAACTTCGATCACGCGCTTGAGATTGCGAACGACACTGAATTTGGTCTGACCGGTGCGGTTTATTCAACGACGCAGGCAAATCTCGAAAAAGCCCGGCGAGAATTTCATGTCGGAAACCTCTATCTGAATCGAAAATGTACAGGCGCGCTGGTCGGCGTACATCCGTTCGGCGGATTTAATATGAGCGGAACGGACTCGAAAGCAGGCGGCCGTGAGTATCTTTTGCAGTTCATGCAGGGGAAATTGGTTTCGCAGAAAACATAGGGGTTGTGCAGAACGTACCTTTTGATTTCAATATCCTGAAAGCGTCGTCGATGGTCATCGCGACGCTTTTCGTCGTTTCCTTAGCGGCGGCGCAAAAAAAACCTTTACCTCCACCTCCGATCATCTTCGCCGTGATCAACGACGGAAAGCTGGTCGAACCGATTGCCTCGGTTTCGGGAGGGAAGCTGGTAGAGCCGGATCGCGGATCATCGGACGCGTCGCCGTCAAAGGTATTTGGCGAACGTTACTACAAGCCGAGGTCTTCGTACCCGATAGTTTTCGGAGGAGCTCTGGACGGAGCATTGACGATCACTCGTTCGAATCTCGGAAGCGAGTGTGGCGGAGCGACGGCGGAGGTTGTATCGAGGCCGATAAAAGCTAGGCTGACGCGTTTTGTGATGGCTCTCGCGACCAATCTCAAACGCCCTGATCGATTAGACGAATACAGGCGAAGGCCTACGCCCGACGAACGAAGCGATGTCGAATTGCTGGTGCGAGAAGAGTTTAGGAAGAAAGGGGCAAAGGCCCTCGCGATGCGCGTTCTGCGGTACCACAACTTCACGTCGATAGATGTGAACGGTGACGGAATACCCGAGTTTGTCGGATCTTACTGGATCGCACCGAGTGCCAAACTGCGAATGCGGATGTTTTTTATCGCCGCTCAGAACGCTTCCGAAAAACTTGAGATGGTCCTCAGCGACGTCGAGGTGATAACGCCGGAGGATGTTATGACCGGCGAGTTGAAGGACATTGACGACGGTCGTGGGAGCGAATTGCTGCTCGATGTGTTGGATTACGACGACGACGGAGTGAAGGAGATCTTCACGATCAGCCAGGCCTTCGAAGGGAACAATTATTATGTTTACAAATTGGTTGACGGTAAATGGACAAAGACTTTCGAAGCGTATCGTTATCATTGTGCATTTTGAGCCGTCGGGAAACAGCGAATGAAAGTAAGGGCAAAGTTGGACGCTTTGCCTTTTTTCTTTATGATGATTAGCTTGCTTTGACAATGAAAGTAGTTTTCATGGGAACCCCGCACGCGGCGGTTGCGAGTCTGGATCGACTCATGCTCGATGGGCATGAGGTTATTGGAGTGTATACACAACCCGACAAGCCATCCGGGCGTGGCAACAAGATCGTGTTCTCGCCTGTAAAGCGTTTTGCCATTGATCATGATCTTACGGTTCTCCAGCCAGCCAAGATCAAAACGTCCGAAGCTCTGGCGGAGTTCACAGCTCTCGGCGCGGAGGTTGCCGTGGTTGTCGCCTATGGGCGCATACTCCCGGAAACTTTTCTCAAGGCTTTCCCGATGGGCGCGATCAATCTGCACTTCTCGCTATTGCCGAAGTATCGAGGTGCCGCTCCGGTTAACTGGGCGATCGTTCACGGCGATCAGAAAACCGGTGTGACTGCTATGCAGATGGACCCGGGGCTCGATACGGGAGCGATCCTCATGCAACAAGAAACCGAGATCGGAGATGATGAAACTTCTATTGAATTGATGCAAAGGCTCTCGTCTTTAGGTGCGGACGTGCTTTCGGAAACGCTTACGAATTACAAATCGATAATTCCACGTAAGCAGGATAATGCCGAGGCGACGCTTGCGCCGATAATGAAAAAAGAAGACGGCTTGATCGACTGGACGCTGAGTGCGCCGGACATCTCGAATCGAGTTCGCGGCTTCCAACCTTTCCCGACAGCGTTCACATTATTTCACGGAAAGAAATTGACTATCTGGAGATCAAATGTCCGGGAATTGGAGCCTACCATTGGGCGCCCCGGTGAGATTATCGAAGCTGTTAAAGATCAGTTCGCGGTCTTGTGCGGTGAGAACTCTGCTCTTGAACTAAAAGAGCTTCAGCTTGAGGGGAAACGGCGAGTGAACGCAAGAGACTTCGTGAACGGAGTCCGTCCCGACGTCGGTGAATTGCTTGGGAGTTAATGGAACTGACTGGAAAATTTCAGATCATTACGTTTTACGAATTTAAGACGTTCGAGCGGGAACGGCTCGCTGGGCTCAAGGGGGTGTTGCGCGAGGTGATGCAGGCTAACTCGATAAGAGGCACGTTTATTCTCGCTGAGGAAGGCTTTAACGCCACGGTCTGCGGCGAGCCTCAAAACCTGAACCATTTTATTCGCGGGGCCGAGCAGATCCTAGATACAACGCTACATCTAAAAAGTTCTTTTCACGAAGAATGCCCGTTCCGAAAAATTGATGTCAAAGTAAAATCGGAGATCGTCACGCTCAAACGGACCGTCGATATTTCGAAGGGTACCGGCACACATGTTAGCCCGGCGCGGTGGAACGAGATCATCTCGGATCCCTCGGTAGTTGTGATTGATGCGAGGAACGATTATGAGTTCAAAAATGGCACGTTCAAGCGAGCCATGAATCCCGGCACCGAGAAATTCAGCGACCTGCCTAAATTCGTCGACGAGAATCTCGACCCCGAAATCCATCAGAAGGTCGCGATGTTTTGCACGGGCGGGATCCGATGCGAGAAATTTGCCCCGTACATCAAGGGACTCGGATTCAGGGAAGTGTTCCAACTCGATGGCGGCATCTTGAAATATCTTGAAGAAGTTGGGCCAGCCGAAAGTCTATTCGAGGGCGAGTGTTTTGTTTTCGATGATCGAAGAACCGTCGACGAAAATCTCAAAAAGGGTATAGGGCCGGATTATTCACAAATCAGAAACGAAACAGATTAAAGCAGACCGTATGAAAATCTCACCGGCACGTCGATCTGCGTTTGAAATTCTAAACCGGATCGACATGGACGGGGCTTTTTCTTCGGTACTGCTACCCAACTACGAAGCAGAACTCTCGCTGAATGATCGCGGCCTATGCCATGAGCTGGTCCTTGGAATCCTTCGCCGCCGTATTTATCTCGATAAGATCATCGAACACTTTTCGGATAAGAAGAAATTGGACATGGCGGTGCGGAATTCGTTGCGGCTGGGAGCGTATCAAATCATATTTCTCGACAAGATCCCTGTATATTCCGCGATAAACGAAAGTGTGAATCTTGTTCAGACGGCCGGAAAGACCTCGGCCAAGGGATTTGTTAACGCGATTCTTCGCCGGATCAGCGAGAAAGTACCGGAGCTCAAATTCGCTGACGAGGTCGAACGCGTGTCCGTCGAAACGTCTCACCCACGATGGCTCGTCGAAAGGTGGATTGAGGAATTCGGGTTTTCCGAGGCCGAACAGATCGCAACAGCTAACAATCAGATCCCGCGAGTCTCTTTTCGAGCCGGGGCCGCGAATGATCAGTCGCAGCTTGATTACCAAAAGAGTTCAATTGTAGAAGGCGGCTACCTTGCGTCATCGATCGACGATAAGCTTCGGCAGATGGCGGAAGCCGGTGAGCTCTATTTTCAAGACGAAGCCTCCCAGCTTGTCGCAAATGCGGTATCCGCACATCCGCACGCGAGATTTCTTGATGTCTGTGCGGCTCCCGGCGGAAAAACTACACAGGTCGCGAAACAATATTTCGAAGATCAGGATGCGTGTATCGTCGCGGGCGACCTTTATGAGTCGCGGGTCCGGCTGCTTCGGTCGACATGCGAGCGGCAGAAAGTCAGATTTGTAAACATCGTTCGGTACGACGCCGAAGTGGCGATGCCATTTGCGAACGAAACATTCGATATTGTGCTGGTTGATGCTCCGTGTTCTGGAACTGGGACCATCCGCCATAGCCCTGAGATCCGATATTTTCTCAAGCCGGGCGATTTTCCCGAATTAGCAAACAAACAACGCAAGATCCTGCGAAACGCATCAAATCTGGTTAGACGAGGCGGACGGCTGATTTATTCGACATGCTCGATTCAGAGGGAAGAGAATGAGGATGTGTGTCACGGTTTTCTTGCGGAGACACCGACATTCAGTTTACGACAGCCTGCTGTTCCTAGCAGGTTCTTAACGACTGGGGGCTTTGCTCGAACTTTTCCGCATCGCGACGGTACCGACGGTTTTTTCATCGCCGAGTTCGACCGAGCACCATAACGGGTGTCAAAGTTCCGTGTTAAGTTAAAAAATGCTAGACTTTCGCTTTGGTTTTCTTCTTAAATGAGCATTCTTTCAAAAGGTATTTCGGCGGTAGGTAAACTCGCGGCAGTCGGTGCACTTCTCGCTGCGTTCATGGGTGGAATGGCCGGCGTCGTTTACATGTCGCTCGCCGGTGCGGAGATCAAGGTTCCGGAAATTGTCGGCAAAGATTTCGTAGAAAGCGAAAAAGAACTTACCGCGCTCGGGCTCAAAATAAGAAAGCGTGCCGACAGGGTCAGTGACCAGCAGATGAATACCGTGCTGGAGCAGCTGCCCAAAGCCGGCGAGACGGTGAAGACTGGACAGTGGATATCAGTCGTTGTCAGCAAGGCCGGTTTGACGAATGAGGAAACTCCTGCTTCGTTGAAGAAGGACATCGAAACGGATGATTCGGAAACGATCGAGGACATGATCTCCGATAAGCCGAAAAAGAAGACCAACTCGAATACCAATAAGAAAAAGGCCGACACGACTCGCGATGTGATCGCGAATACCTCGACTTCGACTTCTACTTCGGCAGACGATACTAAGACTGTTCCGCAGCCGAAGTCCGACGGTGCCGATAAGAAGGTCGACAAGACGAAAGATACTGGCACCGCACCAAAGCCGCAGAATTCTCCGGCCGAAAAGCCAAAGAATGAACCCCGCTAAGCGGCCGTATCCCGGATGCAACGGAAAATGCCGTAACTGCAACAAACTGGAAGCGAAATTTTGTTAATGTTTGAAATAGCTCCTTCGATTCTCTCCGCAGATTTTACAAGACTGGCCGACGAGATCGCCGCAGTTGAGGCGGGCGGCGCAACAGTGCTCCACGTCGACGTGATGGACGGCCACTTCGTGCCAAACATTACGATCGGGCTGCCGGTAGTTAAGTCGCTTCGAAAGGCGACGAAGCTTACGATCGACGCGCACCTGATGATCGAAGAGCCGGGTCGTTACGCGGTACAGTTTGTCGAAGCCGGGGCTGACATGGTTTCTGTTCACATCGAGGCCGACGTGCACTTGCAGCGGACGCTGGTGGCGATCCGCGAGGCGGGGGCAAAGGCGGGTATCGCAATAAATCCTGCGACGCCGCTGTCCGCTCTGGAGGAGGCCTTGCCGTATGCGGATTTCGTGCTTCTGATGTCTGTGAATCCGGGTTTTGGGGGGCAATCGTTCATTCCCACGTCGCTCGGTAAGCTGCGTCGCCTGAAACAGATGATCGCGAATCGGGGATTGGACACAAAGATCGAGATCGACGGTGGTATCGACACCGGTAACATTTCCGAGATCGTTAAGTCCGGCGCCGAGATAATAGTGGCGGGTTCGGCAGTGTACGGTCGAGGTAATCCGACCAAGTCGGTAAGAGAATTGCTCGACAGTGGCTCGGTTTGGGTATAGATAAATATAGAGGAATTATGTTTTTAGATAAACGAGAGATTCTTACTTCGTTATTTGTGATTGTCGCCGCGTTCGCGAGCGTCGTCGTTGCTCAAAAACCGGGCGATGGTTCGGCTTCGCAAAGGCTGGACGTTATGCGTCAAAAGCTAGAGACCATACGTCGGTCGGCGACCAGTGCGGCTTCAGTGCTCAAGCAGGAAACCAAAGACGCGAAAACGGATAAGGATGGAAAAGAGGATCTCGACACTCCTTATGCTCGTTTGCGCGGGATCGAGAAAGAAGCCTCGACACTGCAGAGCGAAATTAACAGCCTCCGAGGAAGACTAGATCGTTCCGATAAGTACGAAGCCAGCGACATTGATCGCCTTGAGATCGATGTCGCGGACCTTCAGCGGCGCTCGGACGCCTTGCAGGGTGAAACAGCACAAGCCAGGGCAAATCCTGAATCAAACGTTGGAAAGCCGCGGGAGATCAAGAAGAAGAAAAAGTTTCTTGGAATATTCGGCGGAGGCGGAACCGATGAGTACGACGAATTGATCGGAACGGTGACGCCCGGGCGTGATCGCGAGTTGTTCATCGTGGCAACGCGAGAAGTGCGGAAGAAGAATTTCGACGTCGGTCGGCTGCTTTTTCAGACCATTATAACGACATATCCGGACTCGCCTTATCTTCCGATGTCAAAGCTTGCGGTTGCCGACTCTTTCTATCTCGAAGGGTCAACTAGCTCGCTGATTCAGGCAATTGCGGCATACCAGGATTGGTTAACATTTTTTCCGACCCATCCGCTCGCTGACCGCGTTATCCTTAAGATCGCAGAATCCGAGATGCGACAGGTGGGACTTCCCGATCGCGATGCGACCCGAGCAAAAAGGGCAGAAACCCGCCTCAAGGCTCTGCTGCAGCAATTTCCTAATTCTATTTTAAGGCCGGAAGCGGAAAAACGACTTGTCGAGGTACAGGACAATCTTGGACTCCACGGACTGTACGTAGCCAATTACTATTACACTCAGTCGGTTGACCAGAAGAAGGGAGGATTGAAGGGTGCCCAGTCTCGATATCGAGAGATCGTTGAAAAATATCCGAACTTCAGTTTTGCGGACGAAGCTTTCTACAAACTGGCTGTAACTTACCTGGTCGAAGAAGAAACGGATCAAGCGGCTCGCTACTTCCAACGTATCGTAAGAGATTTTCCAAACAGCGATTGGGTCGAGAAATCAAAAGAGCAGCTGGGTCTGATCGGAGCTACGGTACCGGAAGTCAATCCTGAGCGTATGAAGGTGCTTCCACCAGAGAGTGTTTCGTTCTTTCAGAACTTCAGGAACCAGCTTTTCGGAATTTACCCGATGACCATCGACAAGGATGGCGTGCTGATGACGAGGGATTTCGACAAAGAAAAATTTGAGCTGATCGACCAGATTATTGAGAACCAGGGAGACATTTTGACGAACCAGATTCCGCAAGCGTTGACGACCGTTATTTCACAACGGCAGCCTGCCACACAGCAGGCTCCTCGGCAAACGCAGCCCGAAAAAAAATAATAATAATAGGAAACTGCTAGTTTGACTATCATCAAAGCGGTTCTCACGCGACGAGCCGCTTTTCTTCATTTAATCGTCTCTCGACCTGGCGTTAGTTTCCGTTTGAAGATTGAAAATGACCTTGAAATCAGTTTTATTTAGTGGGTCGGTCCTACTCTTACTTGGAGGCTCGGCTTTTTCCCAAACGAACCGGATGGCTCCGCCACCGACTCCCACACCGACCGCGCGAGTTTCTGATCAACTTTCCAAAACTTTGGAACGGATTGATCCGAACTCCGTTGCTTCGCGCGAGGATAAGGAAAAAGCCTATTCAAAGCTCCTGGAGGGACAGCGATACGTGTGGAGCGGTGACCGCCTCCGCTCTATGGCCGGGCGGCAGAATAGCGTCAGGCTTGCAAAACAGGCGTTTCAGGAATCACTTGAATTTGATCCGCGGCTTTCAGAAGGATATACGGCACTGGCCGAGCTTGCCGTTAACGGACAGCCCCAGGACGCGGACGAGGCGATTCGACTTGCACTTCTCGGGGTAAAGGTTAATTCGAACAACTTCGGTGCGCACCGAATCCTTGCTCGTCTCTATTCGTTCAAAAGCCGGATCTCCAGCGGTACGTTTCAACCCGAGGACGCTAAGAAGGCGATTGCGGAATGGAAGGAGGTCGTGAGGCTTGATCCGCGGAACGCCGAGGGTTGGGCGATGCTAAGCGAACTTTACGATCGAACGGATAAGACGGAAGACAGCATTGATGCATTGAAAAAGTGGTTAGCGTCCGCCACGCCGGTGGAGTCTCGCTTTTATGAAATGTTGATGGGAGGTGCCAGTCTTGCGCCGGAAAACGCATCGTTGAAACTAGGTGCGGCCCTCCTAAAGGCGGGCCGAACAACAGAGGCTATCGAGGCTGTTAGTTTGGTTGTCGCTGATGATCCCGAGAACTCTTCCGCGGTCGATCTTCTCCGCGACGCGCTGGAGAGCGCGAATCCTGAAACTGTTGCTAGTGCTGTCGAAGCGCTCAAGCAAGCCGCCTTCGCAAACCCGGAAAATATTTCGCTGATTGAGTTAGTAGCGCATTTGCAAGCAAAGTCCGGAAAGCTCAACGAAGCCGCCAACCTCCTTCGAGAAACGTCCGCCCGATTACTTCCGAATGACCGGGCGTCAGCAGCGATCCTTTATGTCACCGTTGGCGATCTGATGGCTCGGGGGGACAGACCGCGGGACGCCGTAGTCGCGTACGAGGCGGCGTTGAACGCTCGCGGCCTCGACGAGGCCGCGACGCTAGCCGACGATGAGCGAGAATTCGCCCAGCATGTCTTTGGGAAGACTGTCCATACACTTAAGACGGCTAACCGCGTCAGCGAAGCAAAAGATGCAATTGAACGTGCCCGTAAGCTGTTTGGGAGCGAGGACCTTTTTGCCGACAAAGAAATGATCTCTCTTCTTCGCGAGACGGGAAATAGGTCTGAAGCGCTCGCTGTTGTTCGAACTGTTAAGTCGCGGGTTCCGAATGACTACGGACTTATCCGCCTTGAAGCAACACTTCTTACCGAAACGGGAAAGGTCGACGACGCAGTCGCACTTATAAAAAAAATCATAGACACCCCACCGGCGGCCCCGCCGGTTACGACATCGATCCCGGGACTTGGGGACTCTGTCTCGGTTGTGATCCCGTCCTCGGATGCGTTCTCGAACTATCTGTTCATTTCTAACCTTTACAGCCAGGCGAATCGAGGAAAGGAAGCAGCGGATGCGGCGAACCAGGCTTATGCGCTCGCCCGAGGATCAGAACGAAAACAGATCGCCAGGCTGACGCTCGCGACCGCTCAACAGATGTCCGGTGACTTCAAAGCCGCTGAAACAACGCTGCGGGACCTGCTGAAGGAGACACCCGGCAATCCGATTGCGTTGAATAACCTGGGATATTTTCTGCTAGAGCGCGACGAGCGGTTGGAGGAAGCCTTTGGTTTGATCCAGCAAGCGGTAAAGATCGATCCAACGAATCCTTCGTACCTGGATAGTCTGGGCTGGGCGTATTTCCGCTTGGGTAAATTGGCTGAGGCTGAGATCAATCTGAAGGAAGCACTTCGGATCGACTCGAGCTCCGGTACCGTCCACGAGCACCTTGGTGACGTTTATCACAAACAGGGCAAGGACGAGCTCGCAAAGTTGGCATGGGGCCGCGCAGCGAGATTGTATTCAACGGCGGCGGACGTAGAGCGTGTTAGGCGGAAGTTAAACTCCGATAAGTGAATCAGTAAATTCAGACAAGAAAAACGGCCCCGAAAGGCCGTTTCTTTTTGCACTAAGGTTTTGGGGTTGCAGCCGGAGCCGGCTCTTCGCCCCTCTTTTTCAGCTGAGGTGGACCGTCCGAGCTCGAGCTCCCCTTGTCCGCATCTGCCGGATCACTCGATTCCGGCTGTCGACGTTTGAGTGTCGGCTTTTGGTTTCCGTCCTCATCCATATCGCTCGTCACACCGGCCTTCGCGTTCGTGATTTTCAAAAGATGAGCTTTCACACGCTGAAATTCCGATGTGCTGATGATGTATTCTTCCTTCTCCGGAAAACGTGAGACCAACGCAAGGCTGGCATCTCGGCGGTCGGTCGACTGCGGATGCGTGGCAAAGATCTTAGAAATTGTCCCGGGCTTCTTTTTGTTTTTAGAGCTAAGCTTTTCAAACATTGTTGACATCGCGGTCGGGTCATAGCCGGATGCGTAAAGGTATTGAACCCCAAGCACATCCGCTTCGCTCTCGGCTCCGCGGCTAAATTGTAAGAAGCTGAGAAGCTGGGCAAAGCCACCAGCGTTCTGCGCGATCGCGCTCGCGATACCGCCGCCGAAAAGGATCGTGCCTAGCAGTCCGTACTGGATCGCCTGCATCTTTCCCTGATTTTCCATCGCATGCCGCGCTGTTACATGGGCGATCTCGTGGGCCATAACGCCAGCCAGCTCGGCTTCGTTGTCAGCCGCAAGGATGAGACCCTTATTCACGAAAAAGAATCCTCCCGGCAGCGCGAATGCATTTACTTCGTCACTGTCGATCACCTTGATCGTAAAGGGAAGTTTGGCGTCCGAATGAAGGACCACGTTTTGACCAACGCGGTTTATGTATTCCGTGATAACCGGATCCTCGACTAGTTTGGCCTGCTGCTCAACCTCGATGGCGAGCTGGCGTCCCAGTGCAACCTCTTTTTCCTGCGAGCCGCCGAGCCAGCCGAACAGTTTGTCGGATCCGCTGTTGATCTTGCGTTTTCCGATCTGCGACGGATCTTCCTTCGCCGACAAAGACTTTGAGACGACCTCGTCGCTCTGCTGCTTACTCTTTTCGACCTTCTTACCAGCTTTTGCCT
Organism: Pyrinomonadaceae bacterium; assembly: GCA_041745575.1. Lineage (GTDB taxonomy): Bacteria > Acidobacteriota > Blastocatellia > Pyrinomonadales > Pyrinomonadaceae > OLB17. The sequence goes on along the minus strand of JBGTIQ010000059.1, from coordinate 91,026 downwards.
TTTTATCGTCTTTTGCGTCTTCGGACGTCTGAGCCCTGGCGGCCATCGGGAAGTACGAAACAGCACTAAACCAGACGGTCGTGGCGAGTAAAAACGCGCCATATTTTCTAACCGATTCTCTACGCATATATTGCCTCCGGGACTTCTTCAATCGGATGAGGTAAATCTTAAACCCTGATCGTATTCAAAATCAACGTCCTTATGATGCGAAGATTAGGGGTAAAGTTGCGATTAGACCCGAAAAGTTTCAGAGTTTTCGGGATTTTCAGAATCTTCAGACTGCCAGAGGTTCAATAATCTCTCAATAGAAAGAAACTCTGCAACTATGTAAGTTGGCATCCTTCGCCAGTCCTGCAAGCTCTGTTATCCTCCGAACTCCGAAGACCCTGCAACTCAGCGAACTTCCGTCTTGATAAAAACCTTTATTTTTCCAACGCAGAACTGGTAAAATAGCACGTCGGCGAGCGACCGCGCATGCTTGGCTCGACATTCTTCCATCATTCCGGGGTTTGCCCATCACCACTTCCAACGTCAAATGACACGTATCGAAGCAAAAGTAAAAGACATTGTAGAGGTTCGCGCCCACAAGAGCTTGCGGGATTTTTCAGCCGATCCCGCTGAGACGGTCGCCGGGTATTACTTCACTGACGGCACCTCGGACCTTATGGCCAAATGGCTCGACAAGGTCGCTTCGGTTCAGCCGGGAGAAGGGGCCGCGTTCGCGCTCGCCGGATATCGAGGGGTCGGGAAAAGCCACTTTTTGGCGACTCTTGGGGCACTTGTGTCGCATCCCGAGCTCCGATCCCGTGTGCTCGATCCGCATGTTGCGGCCGGAGCTCATCGTCTCACACGCAGGCACTATCCGGTGACTTTCGTGCGTCGCGGATTGCACGAAAGTCTGTTCGACGAGTTCAGCGAAGCGATCGGTCAGAGTCTGGGTATCGACTGTTCGCAGTTCGGCGATTCGGTCTCGGACATCCTTCGGGCAGCGTCGGAAAAAGCCGGCGAGCTTCCGCTTATCCTCTTGATCGACACCGCGTACGAACGCGGAGCACGGGTTACCCGTGACGACGGTCCGTTCATAAGTGAGATAGCCGAAGCGGCAAAGACCCTGAGCATTTTTCTCGGTGTGGCGCTCGACGACGATATCGCGGGGGCCGACGGTTCTAACCTGGGAATTTCGCGTAGTTTTTCGATCGACTATCTTGATCAGGAACACCTTTACAAGGTCGTCAACACGTATGTGTTCCCTAAGCATCCGCATGCTCAGGCGTCTCTGAGTGAGGTTTACGGTTACTTTCGCGAAGTCCTGCCGAGCTTTCGGTGGAGTGAACAGCGTTTTGCGTCACTTTATCCGCTCCATCCTGCGATCCTCGAGGTCGCCCCATTCGTCCGGCTATACGTCCACGATTTCGCTTTGCTTGGATTCGCGTCTACGGCCGCGGAGCGGATCTTAGGTCGCCCGGCTAACTCATTGATCGGCCTCGACGAAGTATTCGATAACGTTGAGAAATCACTTCGGACGATCCGTGATCTGGAAGAAGCCTTCAAGGCTTACGACCATGTGAACGCCGAGATCGTCAGTAAAATTCCTGTCCTTCGTCGGCTCCAAGCCAAGCTAATTCTTAAGGCGTTGCTCCTACTGTCGCTCGACGGACAGGGAACGACGGCAGGGGAAATCAGCGCCGCTATGCTGATCTTCGACGAGGACAAGCCTGAGCGAGCATTGACTATCGTCGAGGACCTCATTCAGAAATTTGCCGAGGAGTTGCCGGAAGATATTCAAATTCTTGCCGAAGACGGGCGCGAAACCAGGTACGGATTTAAAGTCAGCAGCAAGGACAGTTTGAATCAGGCGTTGTCGGATGCGATCGGCGGCATTCCGGCGAGTGTAGTCCCAAAAGTTTTGCGGCGGCTAGTTCAGGAGCGATTTACGGACTGCACGTTATCGAGCGGCACTGACGAGGTTCGACAGGACTGGATGGATAGCCACCTCGAATGGCGGGGCGGTCATCGCCGAGGCCGCATCTTCTGGGTTGAAAACGATAGCGAAAATTTAGAGCAGCACGCAGCGACCCCAGATCTTCAGATGGATTGGGAAGTCGTTATAGACCTGAAAGACGAAAAAGGCGAGCCATTCGCTCCACACGCCGGCGTGAGCCGCGTAATGTGGAAGCCCGACGAGCTTCGTAAGGAAGAGGCAGAAACTATTCTCAAGTATTTTGCCTTGAACTCGCAGGCGGAACTGAGAGAACAATTCAGCGAACAAGTCAGAGCATCCCTTCACTCTCACGCGGTGCGTGTCGGAAAAATTGCGAACCGAGTTTTTCTCGAGGATGGAAAGCTAACGATCGACGGGTTTGATTACAACTTTACGGACGAAGCGAGGTCCACACAAACGTTGTCCGACCTCTTTTCCGCGATGCTCGAACCGTTATTCGAGACGCGTTATCCCGAGCACCCGGCTTTCTCGAGAAGACTCAGCATGGCCGAGGTCGGAGCTCTTGTCGCGGATCTTTATAATTCGTCGCGGCAGAACCTTCCTGAGGTGCAGGAACTAGCTCGAAGCTTTTCGTTGCCGATGGGCCTGGTGTCCGAGCAGGATGATTTCCTTGTTCCGCAATCCGACGAAGCCCTCGCCGCGGTTCCGGCAGCGGCCGCAGTGCTGGCGATGGTCGCGGATTTGAAACCTGGCGGCACACTTTCGTTAAAAGATGTCTACGACCATCTCCGGCAGGAGCCGAAAGGTTTCGTCCGCGAAGCTCAGCATCTCTTACTGACGACACTTGTCGCGCAACGGCAGATAGATTTCGTGACTTCAAAAGGCGACCGTATCAATCAGCGATCGCTCGACCTGAAGATTATATGGGATGACATCGTCGGTATCGCGAAACCGGCCGGATCGGCATTCTCCGGAAAGAAGCTTACTCGCTGGGCCGTTCTTGTGACCGGCGACGACAAGATCAAGTCGCTAGATGACGAAGCGGGTCAGTCTGCGTTCAAGGCGGCCTTAGAAGCTTGGCACGTCGAATGGCTTAAGTCCCGAGTTCTCAAGAGATTTAACGAGCTGCCGGACGATGTGTTGAACGGTCGGATCTGGAACCTTGCCTCGCGTTGCTCAAAAACCCTCGGCGCGACTGCCGACACGATCAAGACTGCCCTCGATGGATCGATATCGCTAGAGGAGTGTATCAATCGGATCGCGGACACCTTTTTCGATTCGGAAGAGCAATTTCAGCGTGCCCAGAGCGAACTCGTCGTCGTTGACAGCTTTATCAAGGGTACGCCGGCCCGTGCGCAGATCCTTTCGTATCTTTCCGGCTGTGAAGTGACCAATGTTGAAGAGATCGAAGAGATGCGGGAGCAGCTTTACCAACTCGTCGATGGCAGCTACTGGAATCCAAGCGACGCCAGCAATCGCGAACTGGGGTATCTGTGGATCAAATTTCAACGTGACTTCGCGGAACATTTTGTGCTCAGGCATGATGCGATCATGCGGTCGCATTCGTTACAGGCAAGTTACGATGAGATCTTGAGGAGCGATGAATGGTGGGAATTCGAGAACTTCGCCCGCATTTCAATGTTCGATCCAAGACCGGCTGCTGTGATCCTTGAGATTCAGCGCCAATTTGGAGAACTTGATTGCAATTTTCCGCTTCGCGAGGCGCTGCAAGAACGTCCGTTTTGCAGATGTTCGTTCGGAATCGCCAGCGAGCGGAAGTGGACAGCATTACCCGAAACTCTCGTCGCGGCTGTCCAACAGGCACTTCAAGGCTACCGTGAGGCGTTGTTCAACGAACAAAAAATAATTATCCCGCTCCTCGAAAAGATCGAACGCGAATCATCGGATAAAGCAGTGTCGAGCGCCGCGACGTTCTTGATCGATGCACTAAGAAAGGGCGAGGAACTAGCGAGATTCTCACTGGTTCAATTGCACGTGCTGCAGGGCGTTTTGGACACCACGTTCGAACCTGACAGTAACTCGAATAATTACGACACGAGTACATCGGGCCTTGAGCCGGAAATGGCCGCCGATTTCCAGCATGAGATCGTTTCCGTCTGACAGCGTCAGAGTCTAACTGTCTAGTTTTCTCATTTTCAACTATATTTTATGGGTATGCAGACGAGCATATCTATAATCGGGATCGGTCGCGTAGGTGGAGCCCTCGCTATCGCGCTGACGGATGCGGGGTTCGATATTGAGTATCTGATCTATCGCGATCCCTCAACGGTGAATGTCGTTTCGGCTTTGCTGCCTCCAACGACCACGCTTGCCCAGTGGTCGAACTCACTCCCGGAATTTCAGTCTGACGTCGTCTTGATCACAACGGCGGATCCGGACATCGCACTCATCGCGGATCATCTCCGCGATCGAGTACGAACCGGCTGTGTCGTTCTGCATACGAGCGGTTCACTGTCCTCAGAAGTACTCGCCGATCTCGCGTCGGATGGATTTTATACTGGCAGCATGCACCCGCTGGTTTCGGTAAGTGACGCTGTTTCCGGTGCAACGGTTTTTGCAAACGCATTTTTTTGCATTGAAGGGGATGAGACGGCGTTAAAGGCGACGCGATCGATCGTCGAATCGCTTGGCGGACGTCCCTTCTCGATAGAGCCAGGGAAAAAACCACTTTATCACGCGGCGGCGGTCACGGCGTGCGGCCATCTGGTCGCACTTATTGATATATCAATTCAGATGCTCTCGAAGTGCGGCGTCGAAAGCAGCAGCGCAAAAGAGATCCTGCTACCGCTAATTTCTAGCACCCTCAAAAACGTGCAGACGCAAACTCTCGAAGAGGCCCTTACGGGAAGTTTTGCTCGTGTCGATGTCGACGCGGTCCAGCGACATTTATCAGCGATCAATAAAGAGATGGCGGACCGCGTCCGCGATGTATATCTTCTTCTCGGCGAGCAATCGCTTGATCTGGCGGCTTCGAATGGAGGAAATACGGCGGACGAGCGGAAACTGCGCGAACTCATTTCGATAGCGAAAAGAAAATCCGGGTGATAAAATTAGTTACCCGACGCGTATGACTAAGAAGAAAGTGGAGTTTGTACAGGAAAAGGAGATCTTTCTCGAACATATTCAAAGGGCAGGCCTGCGCCGAACGGGCCAGCGTGATCTCATTCTCGAGATCTTTCTTCGCACCGAAGAGCATCTGACGAGCGAGGATCTCTACTGGCTCGTGCAAAAAGAAGATCCTTCGGTCGGACATACTACGGTGTACCGAACGTTGAAACTGCTGACCGAAGCCGGCCTTGCCCGAGAAGTTCGATTCGGCGACAACAAGACTTATTACGAACATCACTACAACCATCAGCACCACGATCACATGATCTGTACCGAATGCGGGAAAGTGATCGAGTTCTTTTCGGCCGCCATCGAAGACCTCCAGGATCAAATGGCGGACAAATTTGGGTTCCGTCCGACGCATCACAGTCTACGGCTGTGGGGAATTTGTGAAGACTGCCAAAAGCAGGAGAACGAGCTGTCCAGCACGCCATCAGGTGCTCAGCCGAAAGTGAAAGTCAGGACCGCTGTCGAGCATTAGGGAAGCAGAAACAAAAGATGTTGGAAGTTCAGGTAAGGTTTGAACGTGAAAATCGCGAGGGGATTGTCGCCGCAGGAACGTATTTGATCGATGCTGCGAAGCGCTTTGGCATTCATTTCGAAGACGTATGTGTTCCCGACACCGACTCGCATTTTTGCTCGATGGTCGTCACGACGGGATCCGATATCCTCTCCGAAGTGACAAAGGCCGAGTCGGAACATTTTGCAAAAGCGGGCCGTAAGAAGAACGAACGCCTGGCATGCCAGGTTAAGATCGAAAATCCCGGAGAGGTTGAAATTATGACCGAAGAAAAAGTAAAAGACCCCGCGCCTGAAAAAGAGACTGCCGCCGCCGCCGGCGACAGCAATGAGGAATACCGAAAAACGTTCGCCGAAATGCCGCTTGAGAAAAAGATCGCGAACCTCGTTCAGCTGGAGACGATAGCGTTCGGCGAAACGGTTTCGTTTATTATCAACTCGCCGTTCAAGGTGGCCGACAAGCTGATGGACGTGATGGCGGAGTTTGGCTTTAAGAAAGAGGAAAAGCAGAAGGAAGCGGCTCGTCCTGCCGAACATAAATCCAAAGCATCGCAGGCGAAACCGAAAGCGAAGTCGAAAAAAGCATCGAAGCCAAAGGATTCGGCGATATAGTTTTTATTAGAACCAGCAGTCGAAAATAATGTGAGCGACGGTCAGCTTCAAAAAGGAAATCGAAAACCACTCAAAGAGAAGGGGCAGTACATTCTGGCTTTTGGCATCGTTGCGTCGATGCTGTACGTCGCTCAGTATCCGATCTTTGTTATTTTCTTCTTTGGTGTCTTTGCTTATTTCCTGCTGCGAATGTTCTCGTCGGGCTCGCGCAGCGAGACGAGGGAGATCTTTGAGTTCTACCTGACGGCAAACGAAATGCTCCGAGACGATGAGCGTCGGTGGTACGGATTTGAGTTGAAGGAAGCGATCAACCGTGGAGAGGACATAGTTCACCGCATGAGCTCTGTGCCTCCGCTTGTGCATTTCTCGTTGGGAGCTCTTCAGAACAAGATTGGAGATCACAAAGCAGCCATTACCAGCCTCGCACATGTCGTCGAAAACCCAGTTTCGGATGAGGCGGCATTTACATCACCGTCGCCCGAGCTTCGGAGCTATGTGCGAGTACTTCGAAAGATCGAGCGGGAGCCTACCGATGCACCTTTGACATCGGCGGCGGTACGAGCCCTCGAACGTGCGAGAAGGCTTCGAGCTACAACGATACTTGAGGAGAGCAGGAGACAATTCGCCGCGGTGTCGTCAGCGGCCGAATCACCGATGGCCTTGGAGTCAGCCGATGGCCGCGATTATATTTACGAGTCGGAGAATGTGACGGCCTCGGATGGGGCTTATTCAGCTAACGATATCGTGTCGGTTGATGATGATTCGCACGAAAACGGATGGCGATCGCAAACATCGAGGCCCAAACAGGCAAACGTAGATCCGTTTGTAGACCGCAAGTCTATTTCGGAGGTTCTTCACGACATATACGACAAGAACGTTCAGTAGTAAAAGTGCTTCCTGGTGCTGCTTTTTGACTTGACCGCAGAAACCCGTATCTCAACTCACTCCACTTTTCTGAACCCGAAGAACTTCCGTATGGAAGTCAACACGCCTCCGTCCACCTCGCCCAGTTGTTCTGATGACTGCCCTTCCTTTGAAATAAGCAACGTTCGGCGTTCTTCGATGATGTCGCAGATCGCCTTCATCAGGTTTGGGTTTGCTTCGAACAAAGGCCTAAGAGCGGTCTTTTTAATCTGCAGGACCTCGGTCTCTTCTTCGGCGATCACGGTGGCGGTCCGAGGTTGCCCGGTGAGGAGGCTCATCTCTCCAAAAAAATCGTTTGCACGGAGCGTGTTGATCGTCTTCTGATAATTGTTTTCCGGAATCTGGACCTTCACTCCGCCACGTATTACGACAAACATCGAATTACCTTCTTGTCCGCGGCGAACAATCGCCTCGCCCGGAGCATAAACGCGTGTCGTTGAGGCCTTCGCCAGTTTCTCGAGTTCCTCCTCGGCGAGGGGAACGAAGAGTGGAACTTGCCGAAGCTTTTCCGAAACAGTATTAACGTATTCGACAAGCGTGGCCTCTTCACGTTTCTCGGCCATGTAGACGGTCCGAGTCGGGAAAGCGAAATCGATCTTTTCGCGGTTGAAAACGTACCAGACGCGCTGCCGGATGAGTGCATCGGTATCCGGGTATTTTGTATAGTCTTCAGCCCAATACTTGATCTCCCAGTCGATACCGTTGTCACCCAGATTTCTAATTCGAACGACAGGCCTTATCTTTTGTGAAATATTTTCTACTTGCCGTAAGGCGTCACGAACCGCTTGTATCGTTTTTGCGGGCGAGTTTACATAGAGGGTGTTGAAGAGAACCACACGGGCGTTCAGGTTGTCGCGCGGAGCAACCTCGATGATCTCTTTGCCCATGACGGTGTTGCTCATGACGAGCACCTTGTTCTGGAATGTTCGGATCTTAACGCCGCGCCACGACACGCTTTCGATCACGCCGCCGTGCTGACTCGCCATCGTTACGACATCGCCGACCTGGAAAGGTTGATCCGCCTGCAGCGCGATTCCGGCAAAAAGATTCCCTAGCGTGTCCTGCAAGGCAAGACCGACAACGATACCGAGAATAGTCGAACCGGTGAACAGCGGGGCGAGCGGCACATCCGGATATTGCGTCTGGAAGATGATGAAGAAAGAAACAATGTAGATGATGATCGAGAGAACGGTCTTTACAAGTGACGAGACTTCAGACTGCGAACCGCGAAAGGTCGACAAGATCATATTGCCGACTAACCTGACGACCGAGATGACGAGGGCCATCCAGAGAAGGATGCGTAGGATGCGGAAAAGATTAACGACCAGCGATACGGATGTCGAGATCATCATACCGGGACGCTGGTCGCCGGATTCCGAAACTGTATAGTTTCCTTCCGCGGTGACGCTAATACCGAACTGATTCAGGAAGTAACTGTGGGCCTGAGCCTCGGCAAACGGCATTCCCACAACGAGGATCAGAAGAACGATTCCCGAAAAAATAAGAAAGACGGCGGCTTTTTTTCTAAGTTCGGACGCAGGCATAGAAGGGGCTTCGGGCTAAAACATATCAGCAATCGTTTTTCCAATCAACAAAAGCGACAAAATCGATATTATGATCGTCGTTGCGCCCGCCGCGAGGTTCAGCCAGAGCGTGTTGCGATACTCGCCCATAATCTCGCGATTGTTGGCGAGAGAGAGTATGGCGATTAGAACAACGGGCAGCAGCACGCCGTTCAGCGTCTGAGTAAAGAGCAAGAGCCTTATCTGCGGTATGCCCGGAATCAGCGCGACGGTCGCACCGATCAAAATAAGCGCCGTAAAGGTACCGAGAAAGATCGGAGCCTCGCGAAACGATCGCGACAATCCCTTTTCAAATCCGAGTGCTTCGCTCAAAGAATATGCGGTAGCGAGTGGAAGAACGCCCATGGCGAGCATGGCTGCCCCGAACAGACCGATCGCGAACAAATATTTCGCATACGAACCCGCGACTGGTACGAGGGCCTCCGCCGCCGTCGCCGCGGAGTCGATCGTTGTAATGCCGGCCGTGTGCAGCGTCGCCGCGGTGGAGATAACGATGAAGGCGGCGATCATGCACGCGAAGACCGTTCCCACGATCACGTCGACCCGCACGATCATTAGATCATCTTTGTCCATCTGTTTCTCGACAACGGACGACTGGACGAATACCTGCATGAAAGGCGTGATAGTGGTTCCGATGAGAGCCATTATCGTAAAGAGGTAAACCGAATCGGTGCTGAACGAGGGCTCAACAAAGCCCGTCGCGACCTCGCTCCAGTCTGGTTTCGAAAGAAACGCTGAGATCACATAGCAAAAGAAAACCAGCGACATGAGGAGGAAAACGCGCTCGACGCGCTTCTGAGTGCCGCGGACGACGAGCCACCAGATAACTGCGGCGGTAAGTGGGATCGAGAAGAATCGGGAAACGCCCAACAGTTCGGACGCCTGAGCGATACCGACGAACTCAGAAATGATGACGCCGGTGTTGGCGACCAGCAATGCGAGCATAATAAATGCGGTCCACCGGACGCCAAACTGCTCGCGTATCAGATCGGCTAATCCCTGGCCGGTGACCACACCCATGCGAACGCACATCTCCTGGACAATGATCAGGCTTATGACCATTGGGATGAACGCCCACAACATCGTGTATCCGAATCCGGCGCCGACGGTTGAGTAAGTGGCTATGCCGCTAGCATCATTTCCGGCGTTTGCCGCAATGATTCCGGGGCCGAGAATTGCGAGGTATGTAACAAAGCGATACTCAGATAGACTGCGACGCAGACGCGAGGGAACACGACCCACTTTTCGCACCAGATTTTTCGGTGAAAAACGCGCCAAGAACATAGAATCTACTGTCGCCGTCTGCCATGTCTGAACTGATCGTTATTTGAAAAAGAGACTATAGCATAATAGGCGAGCGTTGAGTCCGTCGCAAACACCACGTTTTTGCGGCAATGATCCGACCGCTTTGTCCGCCAAAGTAACTTTTGTTAGAGTTCCGTTATGAGACAATACGTGCTTCGGAAACCCCTCGCCGGCGTTCTTGTTTTTGCCTTTCTCCTTTGCTTCTCCGGTGATATTCGGTCGCTGCCCTTTGAGAACCATTCACCTGCGGCGGCGTTGCGCGAACCTGCGCGCGGCCGTCATGGGATGGTCGCGTCGCAACACGAGCTCGCATCGAGAATCGGCGTCGACATTCTAAAAAAAGGCGGAAACGCGATCGATGCTGCGATCGCGGTCGGGTTTGCTCTGGCCGTCGTTTATCCGGAGGCGGGGAATATCGGCGGTGGTGGATTCATGCTTATCCGCAAGCCTGATGGGACCGCCACAGCGATCGACTACCGCGAGACCGCACCAAAATCAGCGACTCGCGACATGTATGTTGGCCAGGACGGCGAGGTGATCAAGGGTGAAGGCTCGTCAACCGTCGGTTATCGAGCGTCCGCGGTTCCCGGAACTGTAGCCGGTTTCGAGTTGGCGTTTAAGAAATACGGCTCGGGAAAAATGAGATGGCGGGATCTAATCGAGCCCGCCCGCGTTCTGGCTCAAGACGGTCATCCGTTGACATACAACCTCGCCAGAAAATTGATGGCGGACAGAACGGGTCTCGCGAAGTATGCCGACAGCAATCGGATCTTTCTCCGCGGAGGAAAGTATTTCAACGAAGGCGATGTCTTTGTCCAGACCGAACTGGGCCGCACGCTCGGACGAATAGCGACGCGGGGTGCGAGTGATTTTTATACCGGTGAGACCGCCAAACTTATCGTGGCCGATATGAAAGCCGGTGGTGGCTTGATCACTCTCGATGATTTGAAGAATTATAAGCCGATCGAGCGAGTTCCGATTCGTGGTAATTATCGTGGCCACGAGGTTCTCTCAATGCCACCACCGAGCTCCGGCGGAATCGTAATGCTCGAAGTTCTCAATATGCTCGAGGGATATGATCTCGGATCGCTCGGATACAATTCCGCGGGGAAATATCACCTGTTGGCCGAAGCAATGCGACGTGCGTTTGCCGATCGCGCGGAGTTCATGGCGGATTCGGACTTTGTTGACGTCCCAGTCTCGAAGCTTATCGACAAGGAGTACGCGAAGCAGCGAAGCTCGACGATCGATCCCCTGAAGGCAAGCTCCAGCAAAGAAATCGGACACGGCAGCATCGCGATCGGGGAGGGAATGGAGACTACTCACTACACCGTAGTCGATGCGGCGGGAGCGGTCGTTTCAAACACCTATACGATAAATGACCTTTACGGATCTAAAGTAACGATAAAGGGAACCGGCATCTTGATGAACGATATTATGGATGATTTCGCCGCCCGGCCTGGCGTTCCTAATCTTTTCGGTTTGATACAGGGCGAACGGAACAAGATCGAACCCCTCAAGCGCCCTCTCTCATCGATGACTCCGACGATCGTGATGAAGAAAGACGGTACGCCGTGGTTCGCACTCGGAGCGCGCGGCGGTCCCAGGATAATCAGTGCGGTTCTTCAATCGGTGATAAACGTCATAGATCATGGAATGAGTCTTCAACAGGCGATCGATGCGCCTCGGGTCCACCATCAATGGTTACCGGATGAACTCTTATATGAGCCTTACGGGTTCTCTCCCGACACGACAAACATTTTGAAAAGCTATGGACATAAATTTGCTCAAAGGCCTCTTTATGTTGCTTCGGCGACGGGAATTATGATCGATGGAGATGGTATGCGGCTGGGAGCGATCGACTCGCGCAGCGACGGCGAAGCGATCGGCTATTGAGGTTCGTCTTTTTGAAGCAGTTTGGTCGTGCTGTCCGTAACACTCGCAGGGTGCCGCTGCAGATCGTTCGTATCGCGCCACTGGCCGGCGGGTGAAGTATACGCTGATACAGGAGTCGATTGAGACGGAGGCAGAGCGGCGGGGTTCCTTGTCTCAGCGAAAAGATTGCCCTCGCTTGAACTCTGCGGCGTTCCTGACTGAAACATAAAGGCGTAAGCAATCCTGAGAAGGCCGCCAACACTAAATAGAAGAGCGCTGATCACTACTGCGAAGGGCTCGATGTTTAGAGCGATAGAGATTATCGTCACGATCGGGACGATCAGAAACGAGAGCAAAAAAATAAACAAGCCCTGCATTATTCCGCGCCGTCTCAGTGAACCACTGTCGCCTGTTATACCACTTCGTTTCTCCGGTATTAATCCGCCGCTCGCGACTATTTCTGCGATTCCCGTCAAGAGAAAACCGCATCGCGAACAGAACCGCGTCTCTTCAGATATTTGCTGCTGGCCGCATGTCGGGCAATGCATAGGAACCTTCTACTTGTCCTTCTTTAACAGTTTTGTGGTGCTCTCGGTGACGCTTCCCGGGCGAACGAGATCTCCCGTATCTGCAACCTTCCACGCACCCTCGGGCGGCATGTAGGCCGACACGGGCGGAGTTTGTTGCGCAGGCAATGCACCTCGCGGTATTTCTCCATAAAGCGATGCGACTGATGCCGGAGGCATTTGCCGAGTGCCGGGTTCGTACGCTTTTGGCGCCCGTTTGAGTAACGCGAGGGAAGCAACGAGCATTATGAGGGACGAGAAAAAACCGAACGCGGCCAAGGCTGCCGGAAGACGATTTGTCCCGAGCGCGGCGAAAAAAGCCGGTAGCAGCATCATCCAAAAAATAAGCCAGAGAACGCTGAAGATCACCCCGTTCTTACGCGTTAGGATGGTGCCTTTTCCATCTTGAAGCTCGGCAAGTTGCGGAAGATATCCGCCATTTTCCAATAACTCAACCACGAGTGCGAGCTGAAAGCCGCATTTGGAACAAAATTTAGTTTGGTCGGAAATCTGTTGCTGGCCGCAACGGGGACAGTGCATTGTTGTTCTCCGCTAGATCAAGAACTCCCGGATGACTCGAACTCTAACGAATTCTTGCATGAAAAGGTTCCCCATGCAAAAAAGTCTCAAATCCGCGGCAGTTTTTCGTCCGACAGCATTTGGAAAACCGCAAACGCCCGACCCTGAAAGTGCTCGGCTCGCGCGACGGTGTCGAGCAGTAGATCAAAGATCGAACGGAGCTCTTTCGGCGCCGGGATTTTCTTCTCAAGATCGTCATCGGACGCCAGGAATCGAAAAGCAGAAATTCGACTCTGTTCTACGTCCTCGAGGTAGATGAGTACTCTGTCCACGCTCGAAAGCTCTTCCGGAAGGGTCCATTCAAACGGATCGTCCCAGAGCCTTGTCGTTATTCCTCCGCAAGTCTGTTCGATGGCCGCCGCTGAACGGAGAATGTATTCTCCACAGGAAAACATGGCCATCGACCGTTCTAGTTCGCGCGGCTTTTGAAAGAGAATTGGGTCTGAAAGCATTTCCAGCAGAGCCATCGAGCGCCCATGGACCACAACAAACCGCCGGTCAAAAGATTCGAGCATCGGAGCCATAAATAAAAAAGGCAACAGGGATGTTAGCCCGTTGCCCGTTGTTTGTCATTCGACCCTCGACTATCGCTTCTTAAACCTGCGATCTTTTTCGTAAAGGCCGAGCCCATAGTTCCGCCCGTTCCAGTTGACTCCACTTCCGATGATGCCTTTCACTCCGATCTGGGCGCCCTTGTTCGGAACAGCGTCCTCGGTCACGATCCAGATCGATCCGGTTCCATCATCGATCTTGTACGCACCACCCCGGACTCGGGTACCGGGGATATTCATACCATAGCTGTCCCTAACAGTTCCCGCGATCGCGACCTGCTTGTTCTGATATCTGGACGGATTTGCTTCGATGTCGGCGATGCTCGTCCGTTCGGGACAAGCGGCCGCGAACAAACCGGTCAGCACTACTAAACCCGAAACCAAAAATTTTGTGATGTAGTTCATGTATTCTCCTCTTGAAATCAAACTCGGGAAGAGCAGTGATGTACTAGAGATTCATTATACCGATAAATGTTTGCCTAAACCCGCTATTTCTGCGATTCTGATTGCGAAGTACTGATTACGGCAATCCCCTTTCGACATTCGCAATGGACCTGACCGCGCCAACGGCATCATCCGGTGATTTCGCGTTTTCATCGAGCGTCCGGGCGGACGTATGGCATTCGCAAAAAGATCCGAAATCGTATGAGTGGTGGTATTTCGACGCGCTCGCCGACGGCGGTGGGGAAGCGGTCGTGGTGATGTTCCTCGACAATTTCATTTACTCGCCGCGGTACAATCGTGACGGAGATCAAACAGAGCGTTATCCGGCCATCTCGTTCACATACTTTAGAGATGGCAAGCCGCTTTACCGGTGCGTCAACGAATATCCTGAAAGCGCTTTTCGCGCCAGCCGTGAATCCCCCGAGTGTCATATCGGCGAATCGTTTTTCAAGTTCGAAACTGCGGCGTACGGCTCGGGATACTCGGTCTCAATTAACACGAGGCTGTCCGGCGGGCGCCGCCTTGAAGCAAGTTTTGAGTGGCTTTCCATCGAATCCGATTTCGCCTCGGATGCGTTTTGTTATCGTGAGGGCTCTCACTGTTGGAACATGGTCGCTCCCCGTTCGGACGTTACGGGAAAGATCACGGTTTACGACAGAAAAGGCGGGACAGTGGACTCAAGGCAGTTTCGCGGAACCGGGTATCACGATCACAACCTCGACAATCGCTGGCTTGCGAAAACCGTGCGCGACTGGCACTGGGGCCGTGCGCATTATGCTGACTCGACGGTCGTTTTCTATCGCTACTGTGAACTCGGTGCGCACACACCAACGACCAAACTTCTGGTTATCAAGGATGGAGAACTGCGCGAGATGTCGGCCGGCTACGAGGAGCAAAACTACGTCCGCGACAAGTTCGGCATAAAATACCCAACGCGCCTCAGATTGATCTCAGAGGACAACGTGCGACTCCGGGTAAAGCCTATAAAAGTGATCGACTCTAGTTTTTACTATTTAAGATTTTTAAGTGAGATCACCTTGACACTTCGCGACGGAGTACCGCGGAAGGCGGTTGGCATAACCGAGTTTCTAGCGCCCAAAACTCTTAAGTACCGCTGGTTAAACTGGATCAGTGACGTTCGGACGGGAAAGAACGGCAGGGCACCGCGAATTTAGGATCGCTTCAGCTTAACCGCAGTTCCGTACGCGAGGACTTCAGTTGTTCCGCCTTGTCCAAACTCCGTTGCGTCATAGCGCATTCCGATTATTGCGTCGGCGTGAATTTCGTGCGCATGGCGAACCATCCGGTTGAACGCCTCCATTCGAGCCTCTTCGCAGACGACGGAGAATTCCTCGATATTTCCGCCAGCAATCGATTTCAGTCCGCCGATTAGGCCTCGACCGATCCCGGTCGCTCGGACGACGATTCCTCGAACTACGCCCAGATACTCGCCCACTTCACTTCCGCTAATGTCGTTTCCCGTTGTGACGATCATGCTCACCTTTATATCGCGAAATTGAGGGAAATGCGAGTAAAAGAAGTGAACGTGCTGAGGTTTTTCCCAAGCTCCCAGATCCATGCGTTCCACGATTGTCAGGTATCGCCGAATCGCATGGCTTTCGACCTTGTGTTAAAATTAGGGATCCAACACGTTTAGTTAGTTCACTTTCTATGGCACATAACCTTTTCAATACTCGCCAATCATTCAAAACCGGCTCGGGCTCAGACGGCATTTATTATTCGCTCCCTCAGCTTGAAACTGAGGGAATCGGCAAAGTATCGCGTCTACCAATTTCGATCCGAATCGTCCTCGAATCGGTACTTAGAAATTTTGATGGAGGGAGTAGAGTCAGCGAAGCAAATGTCCGAGCCCTCGCGTCCTGGGCCGCCAGCGAAGAACGCCAGGAGGAAATCCCGTTTGTTGTTGCTCGAGTCATCCTTCAGGACTTTACCGGCGTTCCCCTACTTGTCGATCTGGCAGCGATGCGGTCGGCCGTAAAACGCCTCGGAAAGGATGTTGGTGTCATTGAGCCGCTGGTGCCTGTGGATCTCGTCATCGACCACTCTGTGCAGGTTGATTATTCTGGCAGCGAAGCAGCTTACAAACGAAACATGGAGATGGAGTTTCGTCGCAACGAGCAGCGATATCGCTTTTTGAAGTGGGGAACTCAGGCATTTAACGGTTTCAGCGTTGTTCCGCCGGGAATAGGGATCGTGCACCAGGTCAATCTTGAATACCTCGCGAAGGGTGTATTTGAGCGCGAAGGCGTTTATTTTCCCGATTCTCTAGTCGGCACCGACTCGCATACGACAATGATAAACGGTCTCGGTATCGTTGGCTGGGGAGTTGGTGGGATCGAGGCCGAAGCGGGTATGCTCGGCCAGCCCGTATATTTCCTGACACCGGACGTTGTAGGCGTTCACCTGAGCGGCGATCTGCCTCAAGGAACCACCGCGACCGACCTGGTGCTTCGAATTACGGAGATGCTAAGGAAGGCAAACGTCGTCGGAAAGTTTGTCGAGTTCTTCGGCGAGGGTGCGAGGGCACTGAATGCGACCGATCGAGCGACGATCGCCAACATGGCGCCGGAGTACGGAGCGACGATGGGTTTTTTCGGCACGGACGAGAAAACGCTTGAATATTTTACCAACACGGGGCGAAACGCCGAACACATCGAAACTATCAGAAACTACTACACCGCGCAGGGAATGTTCGGGATACCCAAAAAAGGCGAGGTGGACTATTCAACCGTCATTGAACTCGGGCTGGAAACGATCACGCCATCGGTCGCTGGTCCGAAACGGCCGCAAGACCGGATCGAACTCTCAAATCTCGATGATCGCTTCATAGAGCTATTTAGTCGGACGGTTGCCGAGGGCGGATACGGTAAGAAAGCCGAAGATCTGGAGAAGCGATTCATGGTTCAGATGGCCGGTCATCCGGCAGGTGTCGTCGCAGGAGGCGGTGAGCAGACAGCAAAGTCGCTGCCATTGCCCGTTCTTAACGATGTCAGCGAAAAGAATACGAGCGTCAGGAGTGAGGTTGAGATGGTCAACAACCGTCCGACCCCGGACCGTGTTGAGGTGGCACCTCATTCGCCGAAGGGTGAAAGTACCTCGATCGGTAACGGCGATGTCCTAATTGCAGCGATTACGTCATGTACAAACACCTCGAATCCCTCAGTAATGATCGCCGCCGGGATTGTCGCTAAAAAGGCGTCGGAACGCGGAATGAAGGTGCCGCCCTACGTAAAGACATCGCTTGCCCCCGGCTCGCGCGTTGTTACTGAGTATCTGGAGAAGGCGGGGTTGCAACGCTATTTGAACGATGTTGGCTTTAATTTGGTCGGTTACGGCTGTACGACCTGTATTGGTAACTCGGGCCCACTCGATGCCGCTATCGAAGATGAGATCGTCGAGAACGACATCATCGCTGCTTCGGTCCTCTCAGGAAACCGGAATTTTGAAGCCCGCGTTCACCAGAACATTAAGGCAAATTTTTTGATGTCCCCGCCACTTGTCGTCGCTTACGCACTGGCCGGAACGGTACTGAGA
Organism: Pyrinomonadaceae bacterium; assembly: GCA_041745575.1. GTDB lineage: Bacteria > Acidobacteriota > Blastocatellia > Pyrinomonadales > Pyrinomonadaceae > OLB17. The sequence goes on along the minus strand of JBGTIQ010000059.1, from coordinate 73,442 downwards.
GACGTTTATTTACAACCGATCGGGAAAGATCGCGACGGAAATGACGTGTTCCTGAAGGATATCTGGGCGTCTATGGAAGAAGTAAAGGAAGTGCTTCAGACGGCGTTCGACCCGGAAACATATAAGAGGCTCTACACCGAATTTGCGGAGAAAAATCCACTTTGGAACGAGATTGCATCCAGTTCAGGGCAGCTGTACGAATGGGATCCTGGGTCAACCTATATCCAGGAACCGCCGTATTTTGATGAGTTTTCGATGGAATCCGGTAGCTTTTCAGACTTTTATTTGGCCAGAGCATTGGCGATCTTTGGCGATTCAGTGACGACCGACCATATTTCACCGGCCGGAGCCATTAAGGCAAATTCGCCAGCCGGAACTTATCTGCAAGATCTGGGGGTCAAGCCGGAAGATTTCAACTCGTACGGATCGAGACGCGGAAATGATCGCGTCATGCTTCGCGGAACGTTTGCCAACGTTCGCATAAAGAATTTGATGGTCGCCCCGGTTGAAGGCGGCGTCACCAAACATCAGCCGGATGGCGAAGAGATGACGATTTACGATGCGGCGATGAAGTATAAGGAAGAGGCACGTCCCCTTATGATCTTTGCGGGAAAGGAATACGGTACCGGGAGCTCGAGGGACTGGGCAGCAAAAGGCACCCGTCTGATGGGCGTCAAAGCCGTAATAGCACAGTCATTCGAGCGGATACATCGCTCGAATCTGGTGGGAATGGGCGTGCTGCCGCTTGAGTTCAAGGACGGCCAATCGGCCGCGACACTGGAAATTGACGGCAGCGAGACTTTTGATCTAATTGGCCTGGAGAATGAAACGGTAAGCCCAAAACAGGATGTCACCTTGCGGATCAATCGTGCCGACGGTTCAAGTGAGGAAGCCGTCGTGGCCTTGCGGATCGACACGCCCATCGAGCTTGAATATTACAAGGGCGGAGGTATTTTGCCCTATGTCCTGCGTTTGCTTGTCGCGGGTTAAAGGCGGCGCGGGCTTGATAGGCGAACATATTGCACGCGATCGAAAGTTCCAGTGCGTCCGCAAAATCGTCACAGGGTTTTTTGTTGCGGCAAAAAAACCTTTGCAATACAGTGAAAAAGTAGTAAATTACCGCAATTAGCACACAAGGCACCCCTATTTATTGAGATCTCAGGAGTAATTGTAATGAGAAGAGTAGTTTTATCAGTATTCATATTATTAACCGTTTCGTTATGCGCGTCCTCTTCGATAGGCCAGAAATCGAGGAGCTCGGATTTGAAAAAGCAGCCGAGATCGGTCAAGGAATCTACACGGTTCGCAAACATTGCCGCTTACTCGGACGGAAAGGGCGTATGGCTTACGTGGCAGATGGAAGTCGAAGTCGCTAATATCGGCTTCAATGTCTATCGCATAAGCAGCCGTGGATCCGAATTATTAACGCCGGTCAGGATGATTCCCGGAGCCGCGTTACACGCGCGGGAAATTCCGCAGTACGGGGAGACATATAATTTTTACGATGAGGAAGGCAGCGGCGGGGCATATTATGTGGAGACCCTTTCGTTAGGCGGCTCGAAAATCGCGACGCAGACTGTCACTCCGCAATATGTCCCAAGCCTTAAGGCGTTTACGGGATTGTCGGTTGAGGAGATGCGGGTTCGCGGCGGCTTTCTTCGTCCTGCGACTCTGGAATCTGCTCTTCCCAGTTTTACAAAAGACATTGCAACTGAGATTGAGGAATATCGACAATTAGCCGACGCGGGAACTCATCGAACGGTAATTTCACAGCCTGGAGCAGTGCGAATCGGCGTAAAACGTGACGGTTTTTACAGAGTTACAAGCGCACAACTTGCAGGGGCCGGCTTTGACGTAAACAGCGATCCGAATCTCTGGAGACTTTATGTCGAAGGTGTCGAGCAGGCGATCATCGTAGGGGCCGGAGCAAGCTACATCGAGTTTTATGGGAGAGCGTTGGATCAGCGCGAAACTGACATTCGACGCTACTATCTTGTAAGCTCCCTGGGCCCAGGCAAGCGAATGCAGAGCCGCGTAGCCACCTCCAACACGAGCACCGTGACCTCGCCCAGTTATTTGCAAACCTTCGTTAAGAAGGAGCGGATCCAGTACGTCGAGGATATCTACAATGGTGATGCGGAGAACTATTTCGGGCGCGGGATCGGATCGAACCCGAATGCTGCTCCGCTGACGTTTAATTTGTCGGGTGTTGATTTCTCCCGGCCCGATTCCACGATGCAACTTCGTTTCCAGGGTTATTCAGACGGCAATCATCTTGTCGAAGTTATCCTCAATGACGTGATTCTCGCTCCGACGTCCGGAGCCGGTCAGGATAACTTTGTAGGCGACTATCTGATACCGACTTCACTTTTGCGCGAAGGCTCGAATAGCATTAAGTTCCGGGCTTTTGGACAAACGGGCGACTTCGTATTTTTCGATACCCTAAGTATCGGCTTTAACCGAACCTTCCTAGCAGATCAGAATAGACTCAACTTTTACACCAACAATTATCGAATCGCGAGGCTCGACGGCTTTACCTCGGCCAATGTTCGTGTCTTCGACATGACGCGGGACGGCGATCCGGTCTTGATGACAAACTTGAATGTTCAGTCGAACGGCGCGACCTTTGGCGTGAACATGCCGGCCGCACGCGGACGGTCATTTTATGCCGTTGAGGATTCGGCAATCCTGGCTCCGGAATCCGTCACACCAAACAATGCGGATCTTTTAGGGGTTCCAGGTAACGCCGCCAACTTAGTGATAATTTCCTACAAGGCCTTTATGGTGCAGGCTGAGGCCTGGGCGGAATACCGGCGGAATCAGGGCTTCACCGTGAAGGTCATCGAAGTCTCGGAGATTTATGACGAATTCAACTACGGAGCCCTTAGTTCAAACTCGATCAAAGATTTTCTCCAATATGCATTCACGAATTGGCAGACGACACCAGGGTACGTAATGTTGATCGGTGACGCGTCCTGGGACTCGCGTAATTACGAGAACGTCGGGTTTTTTAATTATGTCCCGTCCTTAATGGTTCAAACGATTTATCTTGAAACCGCGAGTGACGAGGCTCTTGCCGACTTCGACAATGACGGTTTAGCAGAGATGGCGATTGGGCGTATTTCGGTTCGAACGGTTACTGAGGCTACTACCGTTTTCGACAAGACCCGGAACTGGGAAGCCGCTCTCACCAGTACTTCGCTGGATCGAGGGGCGCTTTTCGCTCACGACTACAACACCACTTATGATTTTGCAGGGATGAGTACCAACCTTCGAAACCAGCTTTCGCCGACGACGCCGGCGACGTTTGTCTATCGCGGTGACGCTAATGCAAACACGACCCTCATCAATGAAATGAATACAGGAAAATTCATTATCAACTATGCCGGGCACGGAACCGCTGGCTCGTGGGGAGGGAATCCGCTGTTCTTTAACGTATTCTCGGTGCCGACGACGGCGAATCACGATCCCGCGATCTACACGATGCTGACATGCCTGAATGGATATTTTCATTGGCTCTACAATCCGAGCATTTCAGAAGTGTTGATGAACGCTCAAAACAAAGGTGCTGTTGCGGCATGGGCGTCGAGCGGACTTACGACACCAAATGTGCAGCAGGAGATGGCCCGACGGTTTTATCTGAAGCTGGCGGAGGGAAATATCCAAAGAATGGGCGATCTTGTCCGCGACGCGAAGACCGCACTGGTATTTCCTTATGACAGCCCGGACGTGCGACGTTCGTGGGTGCTGATCGGCGACCCGATGTTAAAGGTCAGGTAACAAAAAAGGCGTGCTCGACGGCACGCCTTTTCTAATGCTGGTACTCGCGGCGGGATTTGAACCTGCGACTTCTTCCTTCGGAGGGAAGCACTCTATCCACTGAGCTACGCGAGCAGAGAAATCATTTTAACGCCTTTCATTGTTTAGGTTCAATTCTAATTGTCTTGATCCGGACGGGCTCGATCGGACGCTCACCGTCTTTCGGCTGGACGCCGGAGATCGTTCGAACATTGTTCATTCCCTCGATCACTTTCCCAAATATCGTGTACTTGTTATCAAAGGCTTGTTCCCGTTTTAGCGTGATGAAGAACTGGGAGTTTGCGGAATTGACGTCCTGACTCCTAGCGGCCCCGACTATGCCGGTGTCATATAGAACGTCCGAAAACTCAGCCGGAACATTTGGCTTATTGGATTGACCGGTACCGTCATTCGTCGGATCATCGTCCTTTGATAATGGATCGCCGCCCTGAACTACCGATTGATTGATTCGGTGAAAGCTGGTTCCATCATAGACACCTTCTTTGGCCAATTCTTTAAATCGGGCAACCATTCTTGGCGCGATATTAGAGTACAGCTCGATTTTGATAGTGCCGTACGCTGCTCCATTCTCCATTTCGATAACCGCGATCTCGCTGTCCGCAACGGGCGTCACACCTTTTTTGACCTCGGCGTTAGCACCGTTACGGGTCGTGTTCGAAGTCGGGCCACACGCGGCAACGAGTGAAACAAGAACTAACAGGATCGTAATTTTCATTTTGTTTGAGAAGTGTCCAGAATGATCGTGACCGGTCCGTCGTTGACGAGCTCGACATTCATCATCGCCTGAAAGCGCCCGGTTTCGACTTTAGTTGCGTACTTGCCGCACTGCTCGACGAAATACTCGTACAAGCGATTTGCATCTTCCGGAGCAGCGGCATCGATATACGACGGGCGTCGGCCTTTTCGAGTGTCGGCGCATAATGTGAATTGCGAGACGACTAGAAGCTCGCCGGCGATGTCCACGAGAGAGCGGTTCATCTTACGGTCGTCATCGTCAAAGATCCGTAAGTTGGCGATCTTATCAGCCAAGTAAGACGCATCGGATTCTACATCCTCCTTCCCCACACCGAGCAGAATGAGCAAACCACATGCGATCTCACCCGTCGCCTCGCCTTCGACCGTAACTTTGGCCCGCGAGACACGCTGCACAACCGCCTTCACTGGGCCGTTCCGTCCTCGATCGTGACCTTGTTCATGACTACCGGTTCGACCGGCTTATCTTTATGATCCTTCTCGCTGTCCGCGATCGCATCGACGACGTCCTGTCCTTCGATTACTTTGCCGAACTTGGCGTAAGCCGGCGGCAGTGGATAATCGACGTGCATTATGAAGAATTGTGAGCCGTTGGTATTCGGGCCGGAATTCGCCATTGCGACCGTACCCTTTTCATAAACGCCGCCGTACAATTCCGACCCGCGGTCGATCTCGTCGTCGAACTTACCACCCCAAGCCGATTCGCCTCCGAACCCCTCGCCAAGCGGATCGCCGCCCTGAATCATGAAATTCTTTATGACGCGATGGAAAATAACGCCATCGTAATAATTCTTTTCCGCCAGCAACCTGAAGTTCTCGGTCGTCTTCGGTGCGTCCTGCTCCAGAAGCTCGATTTTTATCGTCCCCTTGTTCGTCTCAATAACCGCTGTTCTATTAGCCACTTAATATTTCTCCTCTGTCAGAATAAATCGTTCGATCGCGGCGGCAACGCCGTTCTCGTCATTACTAACAGTTGTATAAAATTCACCGCGTTCTAGCAAACGAGGGTCGGCATTTCCCATAACGACCGGCGTGCCGGCGAACTCGAGCATCTCGATATCGTTGAAGTTGTCCCCGATGGCCATGACGTTCTCGGGTTCGAGTTGATTGAGCAAAGCGAGCCTCTCCACGCCTTTCCCCTTGGACGCATCAGGCGGAAGTATATCGATTAAAGTAAAATCGAGCCGCGGATATATCGTCTCCAGAAGAGTAATTCCATCTCCAAGCTCAGCCGTTAAAAGCTCCGCCATCTCGGCCATCCGTTCGCAGTTTCCAGAAAACGAAATGTGGATCACTTCATGTTCGTGCAATATCTCGCTTAGGTTGGCGACATGCGAGACCGCTTCTTCGGCTTCGCTACCATGCAGGGATTTGGCCCAACGAAGATACTTTTGAAGGGGAATGTTGTCTTCGGAGACACGGTCGTACAGCAGAGCGCCTTTGCCGTGCGGATCGGCACTGACAAGTGCATCTCCGCCGAACTCCTTACCGACTCGGACGATCTCGAGTGCTGTTTTGCTTGCGAGGAGGGAAGCCGAAACGGTCTCAAGCGTATCAGCGTATTTCAACAGCGCTCCGTTATGTGTGACGAGTGGTGCGTTTAGCTCCAGCTTTATCCCAACAGGCCGGCCGTCACGAAACCGTCGTCCCGTCGCGATCGTCACAAGCACGCCACGATCTTCGGCCGCACGAATCGCCGCGCGGTTTGCATCGGGAATCGCACCGCGGGAGTTCAAAAGCGTACCGTCAAGGTCAAGGGCTAAAAGCTTGATCATTGCTGGTTCGATTCCGCTTTCCGCTTTTCCTGCCGCTCTTTCTCAAGCCAGCGTTGATACTCCGCTTTGCCTTTTTCGAACTCGGCCGCCGATGCATAGAACCAATGCGAGCCATCATCCGCCTGAACATTCTTGACGTAGTAAATATAATCGGTCTTCGCAGGATTCAGGGCCGCTGTGATCGCGCTTTCAGATACGGATGAGATCGGCCCGGGCGGGATGCCGCCGTATTTTCGAGTGTTGTAGGGCGAACTTACTTCAAGATCGCTGCGATTTATCGTGCCTTCCCAGCGGTTCTGCATTTTGGCGACATATACGACAGTCTGATCGATCCCAAGCGGGATGCTTTTTGAAAGTCGGTTGTAAATGACGGATGAAACTATCGGACGCTCGCTCTCGACCCCCGACTCAGTTTCTATAAGCGAAGCGATCGTTACGATCTCGTGCGGTGTTCGCCCGATCGCTTTCGCCGACTCGGTCCATTCAGCCTTCCAGATCTTCAGGAACTGCTCGACCATCGTCTTTATCACATCGGCAGGCTTCGACCCGCGAGGAAGGCTGTACGTGCTCGGATACATATAGCCTTCGAGATTACGTGCCTCGGGCGCAATGTCTCGGATCAGATCGGTGTCTTCCATCAATAACAACACTTGTTGATCGGTGAACGGAGTAGTGTTGCTATCGGTTGAGTTCGTGTCTGGAGTGCCGAACTTTTCGACTATTCGCTTGGCAATGTCGAAGCGGGTAAATCCTTCGGGTATCGTCAGCTTGATGGTCTGCGTTTCGCCCTTTTCCAACTCTTTCAAAACTTGAAGTGGTGTGATCGGGGATGCGAATTGATACTCGCCTGCTTGCAGACGCGCCGAGTTTCCGATGGTACGCAAATAGAGTCTTGTTGCTAGCGGACTGGCGAGGACACCTTCAGCCGCGAGCCTGTCGGCGATGGCGGACGGCGTAGAGCCCTTCTCGATAACAATAAATTGGTTCGATTTGTCGTGAGTGTGCGCGGTAGCAAGCGAACTGTAGAACCAGTACGAAATGCCGATTAGCCCGATAACGGCAACGGCTGCGAAGATAAATACGATCTTAACTACCTTCATACGTTGGTTAGAATTTTATCAGCGGGTAAAATAAGCCGCAAAATGGACGGTCAAAGAATATTTGCGGCGATCGAACTGTCCGATAAAGCTCGGCACGTGTGCGGCCATCACATTGAAGAGATCCGGCGTGAATTTCCTTCAGTTCGTGTCGGTTGGGAACATCCGGAGAAACTCCACATCACGCTTAAATTTTTTGGTAACGCCGAACCACATTTAGTCGACGAGTTTCGTAATCATATGTCGGGTATTGCCGGGCGTCACGAAAGATTCTTGATTTGTTTAGCGACGCCGGGAGTGTTTCCATCGCCGAGCCGTCCGCGAATTCTCTGGATCGGCATCACCGACGCCTCGGGAATGATCCAATCGATCTATCGGGACATCGAGAAAGCAAGCCGTGGACTCGGCTTCACACCGGAAGAACGGACGTTCCACCCGCACGTAACGATCGGAAGGATACGTCAGCCGGAGAGATTCCGGGAATTAGTAACGACACACCTAAACGCGCGAATCGAGCCGATCGAATTTGAAGTGCGCAAGCTCGTTTTATACGAAAGCAAACTTCTTCCGACCGGCTCGGTTTATTCGATCGTCGCGACTGCTGGGATGCCGGGCCCTATCTAGCCTCGAGATATTTTTCGATCGCGTCGGTCACAACTTGGCTGTCGGGTTTGTCCTTAGATAAATATCGAGCGACGATCTTTCCCTTCCGATCGATGAGGAACTTATTAAAGTTCCATGTGATGTCTCCGCCGAATTCGGGATTTATTTCCAAGTTTGTCAGATATGAGTAAAGCGGGTCCTGATCTTCACCCTTGACCGAGATCTTGGCAAACATAGGAAACGTTACCTTGTACTTCGACTCGCAGAATTCCTTGATCTCCTTTTCAGTTCCTGGTTCCTGCTCGCCAAAATTGTTTGCGGGAAATCCGAGAACATAAAAGCCCTTGTCTTTGTATTTGTCGTAGGTCGCTTGCAGGCTTTCATACTGCGGCGTATATCCGCACTTGCTTGCTGTGTTCACAATGAGCAATACATCGCCTTTATATTTTTTGAGCTTTACTTCTTTGCCGTCGATATCTTTCATCTTGAAATCGAACACGGATGGCGATGCGGCTGACACCGGATCTTGGTCACAAATGACCGCGCAGATGCCGGCAATAGCGACGACACAAATCATGAAAACTATCTTCATCATATTCCTTCTCCAAATTTCCAACACCTCGAGAAACCCGGCTGACAGTTACTTATTCAGCTCACGCGGAGATCGAGGTGGGTTTTGCGGCGGCTGTTCATTCTTCTCGCCTGTTTCGGCGAAAACTTCCTTGATCGCCCCGATACTCGACAGCATCGTCGATGTCTCCATCGGCATAAATATCACCTTGGAATTCTGCGTACGGGTCATATCGCGAAGAGATTCGATGTAGCGAGCCGTTATTAAGTACTGTGTCGTCTGCTCCGGACTACCGATTATTTGGCTGATCTGGTTTATAGCCTGAGCTTCGGCACTCGCCGCCACGAGCCTTGCCTGTGCGGCTCCTTCGGCATCGAGAATAGCTGACTGTTTGTTTCCTTCGGAACGCGTAACGGCAGCCTGCTTTTCACCTTCTGCTCGGGTAATTGCAGCCTGCTTGTCGCCCTCGGCCTGTAAGATCAACGCGCGACGGTTCCGCTCTGCGGTCATTTGCTTTTCCATCGTGATGCGAACGTCCTCCGGCGGATTGATGTTCTTAACGTCGACTCGCGTAACCTTTACACCCCATTTGTCCGTTGCTTCGTCAAGGATCAGTCGAAGCTTCGAGTTGATCGCGTCCCGATTCGAGAGCGTGTGATCCAGATCCATTTCGCCCATTACCGAACGCATGCCGGTGATCGTCAACTGAACGAGACTTCCGACGAGATCGTTGATCTCGTAAACCGCCTTGATCGGGTCGGTGATCATCCAATAGACCACGGAGTCGACGTTTATCGTTACGTTGTCCCGCGTGATGACTGGCTGCGGCGGAAGATCGATGTATTGTTCACGCAGATCGATCGACGTAACGCCCGGACGGACGTTCGTCCAATAGACTGCTCTCGGCGACTCGAAGAACGGCACGATAATGTTTAGGCCGCTCTGCGCGACACGATGAAAACGGCCAAGTCGTTCGATGAGCAGCACGCTCGATTGTGGAACGATCTTGATCGTCTTCCACGCAACCGTTAGTAGTGCAAAACCGAGAAACAACAGAAAGATGGCTCCGAAGCCAAGAAATTCTACTTGAAAAAGTGCAAAGCTGGCACCGGGTCCCATAAATTCCATTGATTCCTCCGACTGTAGAAAGTACAGCAAATATAAACTATTTTCACCGAACGATACAATTTCACGCCCAGCTCCGCGTTACAGGTTGGAATACAACCAGAGTAACGAACGATTCAGGGTGTGAAAGATCTTTAACAGAAAAATCGGAACCGGAGAAAAGCTCAGTCGTCATATCAATTTCCGCCTACTTACTTACAGTTAGTCCTTCAAATTCATTCCATCGCTTTGACCCGGTTCCGATTTTTTGCGTTGGCGTTGCATTACCTTATAATCTTGCCAACAGTTATGACGGTAAAGCTCGCCGATATCGAAGACGCCCGAACCATCCTCAAAGGCATAATCAATCCGACACCGATAATTTCCGACGAGAAGCTTTCCGAAGAGCTTGGAACTCGGGTCCATCTCAAAGCTGAGTGTTTGCAGCGGTCGGGCTCCTTCAAGATTCGCGGTGCGTATAACACGATCTCGCGTCTTTCTGACGCCGAAAAACAGCGCGGCGTCGTAACGGGCTCCGCCGGAAATCACGCGCAGGCCGTCGCGCTGGCAGCCCGTCTTCACAACATAAAAGCGACGATCGTTCTGCCGGAGTTTGCACCACTTACCAAAGTGATGGCGACGCGAAGCCACGGGGCAGACGCGATCTTAAGAGGATCGACGTTTGACGAGGCAGTCGCGTACTCGCGCGAGCTCGAACGTGAGCATGGCTACACTTATGTCCACGCGTTTGATGACGATCGTGTCATTGCAGGGCAGGGAACCATCGGTTGTGAGATTGCGGAGAAGCTGCCGAGCGTAACAGTCATAGTGGTGCCGATCGGTGGTGGCGGTATCATCTCGGGCATCGCGATCGCGGCAAAAAGTTTGCTCCCGAATGTTCGCGTGATCGGTGTCCAGGCCGCGAATGTTGCGGCGGTAAATCCGTCACTGATAGCGGGCGAGCCGATCGAAGCTAAACATCAACCATCGATCGCCGACGGGATCGCCGTCAAACGGCCCGGCAAATTAACTCTGCCGATCATTCGCGACTTTGTAGATGAGGTGGTCGAGGTCAGTGAGGAAGAGATCGCACGCGGCATCTTTCATTGCGTGCAGAATGTTCATCTCGTTGTGGAAGGAGCCGGGGCGGCCGGCGTCGCCGCGCTTATCGCTCAAAAAATTGACCTCGATGAAAAGGACACCGTATGCGCCGTTTTATGCGGCGGCAACATCGACGGAAATCTTCTCAATCGGGTGATCGAGCAGGTCCTTGTACGTCAGGGAAGATATGTCGTTTTCAAGCTTCTCGTTCTGGACCGTCCCGGATCGCTTGCTGCCATGCTCGAATCGGTCGCCGAAAGCGGGGCTAACGTTATCGAAGTAACTCATCAGCGGGCAATCTGGCTTGCACCGCTCGGATACACGGGAATTGAAATGGTGTTAGAAGTTCGCGACGAACCTCATGGACGCGATGTCCACAAACATCTCGAGAACGCAGGTTATCACGTCGTGCGCGAAGGCCAGGGAGCCTGGGAAGTCTGATAAAGGGCGGGGTGGGACAAACACGACGGTGGTTGGTCAGCGTCGTTCCAAACTCTCGGTGTATAGTTCGCGATAGATCCGATAGTTGTTCATTACCTTGAAGACGTAGTCTTTCGTTTCGGCAAAACCAACCTCGGACGCGAAAATTCCGGGTTCTTTCGGTTTACTGCGGCCCAGCCAGCGAGCTGCGTTGTCCTCGCCGCCGTTGTAGCTCGCAGCGATTGCTTCGTAGAGTCCGCCGAACTGGGATTTTAGATCGGCGACGTAAGCCGCACCAATTGCTATGTTCGTCGTAGGGGAATACAGATCATCGGGATGGAGATTCGGATAGCCTGCCTTGTCCTTATATTTTATCGCCGTGTCGAAGACCAACTGAAGTAATCCTCGAGCTCCCGCCGGCGATTTTGCATTCGCTTGAAACACACTCTCCTGCTTCATGATGGCGAGAAGGAACCTTGGATCGACTTTGAATTTCTTTGAAGCCGCGATGAGTTCACTGCGGAACATTACCGGCGAATCTCGGATTTGTTTAACCGTAAGCGGATTCGAAAAATTAAATTTCGCCCCGCTCTTTCCTAAAGCCTCAGCCGCCAAGCCACCATAATAGGAGGAGAAATTGTTCGGAATGGACGAATATGTCTCCACCGCAAGCGGCTTTCGCCCTGCTTCTTGAAGGGCAAAGCCCTTAAGAAACTTGATCTCGTCTCCTCCGGCCATCGCGCCCACAAAACTCGGGCCATTCAACAGCTGTTCCGCTATCGCGATCGCATCGTCCCATCGTTCGCGATAGATCTCCATTCTCAACCGCGCGTGCAGTGCATTCACAGCTGCAGGTTTACCCAGGAATCGAGCGACCGTTCGGTCAACCCATTGTTCCGCTGCGTCGTATTTTCCGCCTTCGCGATAAGCGTCAATCAGGTTCAGATGAGCCGACTCGATACGTTCGCCATTTGGAAATATCTGTACGTACTGCTCGTAAACCTTCGCCGCCTCGAGATTCTTGCCTAAGCGAACGAGTGATGCGCCTTTGAATGCAAGTCCTTCACGACCGTCTTTCGAAGTGTCTCCATTCAACTTTTCAAACCAGAAAACGGCTTTCTCATATTGCCGTTCCCACATGTAGGATCGACCCGTCCCGAACAATGCCCGCGGCGTTCCCCGGTCGTTCGGATAATTGTCGAAAAACTTTTGCCAGTGCTCGCGTGCCTGAGGAAACAGGCGGTTCGCCATGTACGTTTCGGCGCGCGAAAGATGTTCGGACGCGTCGAGCGTCTCGAGCTTGCCGTTCGCATCTCGTTGATCGCTATCGAGACGCATCGCGCGGCGAAGTGCGGCGTCGGAGGATTGCGCCGAAGTAATGGAGACAAAGAAAAATAATGTGAAGAGTGAAGTGAGAAAGTATTTCATATTAGGTTCAAGGAGAGTGACAGGGCTAAAACGTTAATTTAACCGATTGTTGGACGGTGGGGCAATTTTGGGAGTTGCCTGCCCAGGCAGAAACCCGACCGGTAGGGAGGGTGTCTGTTGGGATTTCGGATTTCGGATTTGGGATTTCGATCATTTTGTTAAAGAAAACCCTCTCTACCGGTCGGGTCTCTGTCTTTGGTGGCCGCAGTGTAACGAAATCCGAAATCCGAAATCCCAAGTCCCAGATCCCAAATCCCAAATCCCAAATCCCCCTAGCACCCTCAATACCGGTCGGGTTTCTGCCTCCTGTCTCTCATGTTAAAATCTCGTTTACTTTCGGAGACAGAATATGAAAATCGCACTGAACGGGGCGACGACAATGTACGCCGACCTGGAAACTGACATAAAAGCCGCGGGAGCTGCCGGATATGACCTCGTGGAGCTTTGGGCATCGAAACTTCGGACGTATCTGGAAACGCACGCCATTGCAGACCTGCAGGCGCTTTTGACTGAGAACAACGTCGAGCCCTACTCGATAAATTCGATCGAGCACGTCACATTTCGTACGCCGGACGATTACGAAACAATCAAGGCTCAATGCAGCGAACTGTCTGCTATCGCCGGTCAGATCAACTGCCCATTCATCGTAGTTGTTCCGGGTAAGCTGCCTGAAGGCGCGACGAAAGAGGAGATCGTTGACGAATCCGTTCTTGTGCTCAACGAGCTCGCTGATATCGCCGAGCCATTTGGCATTTCGCTCGCGTTCGAGTTTCTCGGGCAAACTGATTGTTCCGTGCAAACCCTCGACCTCTGCAACGAGATCGTGGAGAAGGTCGATCGAAAGAGCATCGGCAATGTCATCGACACCTTTCACTTCTACGCGGGTAACTCGACGTTTGAAGCGATCGATTCGATGAGACCGGAAAAGCTTTTTATCTTTCACATCAACGACGCCGAAGATCTACCGAAGGAGCAGCTCACAGACGCTCAGCGACTTTATCCCGGCGAGGGTATTCTGCCGATCGCCGAGATTAAAGAACATTTCGATAAGATCGGTTATAACCGAATGGTTAGTATCGAGATCTTTCGGCCCGAGTACTGGGATCAGGATCCGTTTGAAGTCGCAAAGAAAGCAAAGGCAGCGACCGAGAAAGTTCTTGGTCTGGGCCAGCATGCGGCCGGTGGCAGTAGGTAGATATAAAAGAGATTCAACCGCTGAGACGCCGAGACGCAGAGGTCGTTAAGGATTAGGAGTTAGGTTGGTATCATTCCCACGGCGTTTCCGTTGTTAATTGATTTCTCAGCGTCTCTGCGTCCCCGGCGGTTTGTCATTTTATGGATAGGGTCAGAATTGGAATCATCGGCACGGGCTATATCGGCAACGTGCACGGACGAATTTATTCACGGGATGAGCGGGCCGAAGTCGCGGCGCTCTATGACATCGTTCCGGAGCGAGCGGAGCGCACGGCAAAAACCATCGGCGGAAAAGTTTGTTCGTCGCGCGAGGAACTGTTAGATAATTGTGATGCCGTATTGGTGTGTGCTCCGAATAAAACTCATAAGGAAATCGCGCTTCACGCGATCGACGCCGGTAAGCACGTGTTTTGCGAGAAGCCATTCTCGATCGGCGTGACAGACGCGGCTCAGCTTCGAGATGCCGCGAACAACGGCGAGTCCGTTTTTCAGGTAGGACATAACAGACGCTTTGCCCCTGTCTACGGGCATCTTAAGGATCTACTGCAGAGCGACACGGCCCATTCCGCGCACATCAAGATGAACCGCGGCGAACTGAAGAATCCGATCTGGACGGGCGACGTGAACGTAACCGGCGGGTTTCTGTACGAAACGACGATCCATCTCTTCGACATGATGCGGTTTCAGTTTGGTGAGATAGAGGAGCTTGTCGCATATGGATCGCAGCATGAATATCCCGAGCTCGATGAGTTTTCGATCATTTTCAAATTCAAGAATGGCTTTCACTGCACGTTCGCATCTTCATCCGACGCGAGCTGGCACTTTCCTTTCGAACGCATCGAGGTGTTCTGTCACCACCGCACGATAATGACCGAGGAAATGGAACGGCTTTTTGACTCGCGCGGGATGGATGCGAATTTCGAAACACTCTCCTGGCATATGACGGAAAAAGAAGAGCGTTGGGGTTACGTGCAGGAGGACAAAGCATTCCTCGACTCGATCCTTGAAGGCACCGCCCCGCCCGTGACGGCTGATGACGGATTTAAGTCGGTGGAGCTGGTCGAATCGGTTTATTCAGCGATCAGGACCGGCGAGCGCGTGAGATTTGAAACTTAGCTGATCGATGATCGTAAATTGAGAAATAGTAAGGCGTGACACGCCTATTCACGATTCACGATTCACAATTCACGATTTACTACCTATGATCCAGTGCCAGAATTGCGGACAAGGAAATGCCCCAGAGAGTCAGTTTTGCCGTTTCTGCGGAACTAAGTTTCTTGTCCACCAGCCGATGTCGCAAGCAGGCTATGAGTATCAAGCCCCTCGTCCATACTCTTGGAAGACTGACGAATTTCAGACTCAGGCAGAAGCACGAAAAGCTCCGGAAAATCCGAAGTTTGGAGGTCAACCGCTTTCGGTTCGGGACCAGCAGTTCATGGCTGGTAACTACCGATGTCCTAATTGCATGAGCCAGTTCTTACCCCGAGTTGAACGGCGAATATCCACTACGGGCTGGATTCTCTTCGCCGCATTCCTTCTAACTGGAGTTTTCTTCTGGCTTTTCTGGGTCGGATTATTGATCAAAGAAGATGTTCACGTGTGCCCGTCCTGCGGCGTTCGTCTCAAATAGCTCAACGATAGTAATAACCCTTTGGATGTTCGATCTTGACCGTCGGATTCGTGCTCAGCACTTCGACCCGATAATAACCCCGCTTCATGTGGGTCGATAGGTAGGACAAAAGGAACTGTCGATTCAACAGCAGGCTTAATTCACGAAAGAACGGATCGAAGCTGATGGGTGCTATCGAGCCTTGGAAGAATGCTCGTCCACCGGTTTCGTCGGACAGCCGAGCGAGCGAACCCTGGCCATTCAGGATCAACCGTTGATCGCCGCTCTCGGTGAGGCTTGCAGGATTGTAGAACGAGAATACGGAAACGCTCCGTCGTTGAGCACGGGTCACGGCGCGGTCAAGATCGATGCTCTGGGTCGGAGTAGAACTCCTCAGGCCCTGCGTCGCGTCGAGGCCGTCAGAAACTAACAAGATCGCGCGACGCCCCGCAGGTAAGGCGTCAAAACGATTGAGAGCATCGATAACGCCGTCATACGGATTGCGGGGGGCGACGACAGAGCTTGACGCAACGATCCGTAATGAATCGGCGGCTTGATCCAGATTGTCAGTGAATCGCTGCCTGATCTGCAGCGTTCCGCCGCGAATGTACGCAACCATTACCCGCGAACCTCTGGGCAGGCTGCGAATAAATTTCTTTAGGTCCTTGATCTGAAGATTGAAAGAAGAGGAAAGATCGTCCTGCACGAGTATTGCTAATGCGAGCGGAGCGTCGGCAACACTTCTGATCGAGAGAATGGTTTGTTCCTCTTTGTCTTCCCTGACGATCAGCCGATCGGCCTGGATAAACTCTTCCGCCTGGCCTTGTCGCATCTCATTTTTGGTAAAGATCGAGATCGGAATGGAAACCGTCCGGACACGCTGGTTCTCATTAGTATTTCCCGTCTGCGCGAAGACAGCGCCAGAAATCAACAGCGATACAAAGATCGAGAAAAATATGTTCTTTGTCATACTTTCAACCCGGCCGGATACGATACCACGCTAGTCTAATATAATTGGTTGAGCTAGTTAAAGTTTGTGATGCCAGTTGTTTGTATTAAGTTTGCACGGCCTGTAAAGTAAATTCCTAAAAAAATGGACGAAATCGTATCGAAATACGACGTTTCAAAACGCGATCTGGCTCGCGGTCGCAATTTAAAGATAGGGGCGATCTCGGCTCCCATCGCGCTCTCCGTGGTGCCGGCTGTTTCGTTCTTGCTTTTGATGTTTATCTTCGGTTCCACACCACCGGTCGCCGCCACGTTCTTCTTTATCGGATTGATCCTGACCATACTCGGATTTGTCGTCGGTTTGGGTCTTTCGGCGTTCTTCGCCATCAGGCATTCGGCATGGACGAGGGAAATGCGGGAAAGGATCGCGGCGGACGGTATTAAGGCCGAAGAAATCGAATGGTTTCGGAACGAGCTTAAAACAAACGAAAAACGTGCCTTGCGAGAGATGCAGCGAACGGACCCAATGCTGGAAGACGCATATCGTGAGACGCTGGCATCGCGTCTGACTGCGACACGAATTGTTAGATCCTCAAAAAAAGAGTTATTTCTCGCAAAAAGACGGCACACAAAATTAAAGCAGCTTACAAGATTGGGCAAAGAGAGTTCGGAAAAATTTGCGGCTGAAATAGTACGCGACGTTGAAAAGATCAGTTCGATCACCGATGAAGCCAAACTGATGCTCGCCGAAGCGGAATCGCGTCTGCAGTTGATAGAGGCCGCCGCAGCGCGCGGTTCACATCTTGCCGATTCGGAACTCGCTCTAAAAAAACTTTCCGCACGTGCTGCCGAACTGCCGCTCGCCCTTGAAGAAGCAAAGATGACCGAGGAGATCCGAAGAGAACTCGAAGCTGAAGATCAAGAAGAAGAGTAAGCGAAAGAAACCGGGTGTCCGTTCCAAACGCTTGAATTGAACCTGTTTTATCAGGTGGGTGGCTTTCTGTCCCGATTCAACATCGAGACATCGGAGCCCTCATCTACGGCAAATCTTCAACATGGAAGTTTGCACCGAATCGGGCATTGGCCCCCCGCAATTCAAGTGTTGGCTCAATTATTAATGCGTTCGGTAACGAGATACGCAGAAAGAACTTTCGCCTGGCTGAGATTATAACATGCCGGGAGAGACGAAAAGCAATGGATGGTTGATAGTTGATAATTGAAAGTGTGAAGGTGGAAATTGTCTGCGACGAAGTCTCCGCAACTATCAAATATCCGCTATCAACTATCAATTGATTTACTGCTCGATCTCGAGTTCCTGGGGCGGGGCGATTTCTCTGTTCTTGAGAATTCGGTCGAGCATCTCAGTGCATTCCGCACTTCGCGAAGCGAGTTGCAGGTCGGTCTGCTGCTGCTGCATTTTTAGCTGGTGAAATTCGTCGGCGATATGAAGGGCGGCGAGGATCGCTACCTTGAGAGAATCGACTGTCAGCGTCCCCGAAGCTATCTCACGCATCTTCCCGTCGACGTAGTCGGCTAGATCAATGATGTATTCGTTATCGCCGTCAGAGCGGATACTGTAGTTCTGATTGTATATCTCAACCCGGATGCTTTGTTCGGCTGAGTCGGCCTTGCTTTTTCCCGCGATCATCGTACTTTATCTCCCAACCGCCTCGGCCACTTCAGCGTCGATTATCGTCATTGCATCGAGCATTGCTTCGACTTTTAACTGAATAGCGTCGCGCTCAGAAAGCAAGCCGTTAACCTTGTCGGCAAGCCTTTCATTTTCTTCTCTGAGATGAACTGCCTCTCGGCGCAGGTCACTTGTTTCCTGTTCGATCTTTTCTTTTTCTTCGCGGATACGTTTTGCGAATTCGATCGTAAGATAAATTTTATCTTCGAGATGAGAGAACTTCTCCATTCCCGTTAGGCCGTTCATCAACTGTCTCCAAAAATTGCGGGCTGTGAAAATCTATAGGGTTACGATTATGTGAAGTTTTGTTTTAAAGTTCAAGTTAAATTCAGAATCTTCGACGAATATTTAAATCTTTTTCGACGACATCAATAAGTTCGCCGTGGAGCGCGTCGATTTCCGACTCGATGAGCGTTCTTTCGTCGCTTCGATATTCGAGACGAACAGTCAGTGAACGTTGTTCGGGGTCGATGCCCTTTCCTTCATAGATGTCGACAAAGCTGACCGATCTGCATAATTCTCGCCCCTGCGCGAGAATCGAGGCTCGAATTTCTTCGAACGTGATCTGGCGGCTCACAAGGAGCGAAACGTCGCGTACGATCGAAGGATACTTCGGCAGAGAATGATATAAATTCGGCGGCGTGTCCTCAGCCATGAGAGCCTGTAGGTCAAGCTCGGCAACATACACTGCCTGCTTAAACTTGTAATCGCCGGATAATTCCTCGTTTAGCCGTCCGATGGTTCCGACTTCCAGTTCGCCGCATGAGATCTTCGCGGATTGGCCTTCTCGCAAATGCGTGACGCGCGCGGCGGAAAAGGCGATATGCGGAAAACCTATTGTTTCCATCGCCGCTTCAACGGCACCTTTCACGTCGTAAAAATCCAGTTCTCGTGTAGTCAACTCGCGGTTTGCAAGGATCGAACCTCCAGTAACGACAAGACTTAGCAGCTCGCGTTCGGTCGGCAAACGATCCTCACTTAATTTGGCCGCAAACCCTTTTCCGATCTCGAAGATCTGCACATCTTTTCCCTGCTGATTAAAGTTCAGTCGTACTGCTTCGAGCAAACCCGGCAGAAGCGTCGGCCGCATTCTTACGGCCCCTTCGATAACAGAATCCTGAAGCGTGACGAATTTATCTTCAATTCTATCGTCTAGAATTCCCGGGACGGTTCCGAACTTGCTGTCGTACTTCGCGTCGATAAAGCTGTAGGATACCGCCTCATTGAATCCCAGATCGACAAGCGTCTCACGCAGGCGCCTCTTTCGCGGTTCACTGGCCTGATACTCACCCGCACCGAATGCCGGAGGCAGTTCCTCCGCGATCTTTTCGTAGCCTACATGTCGTGCGACCTCTTCGACGAGATCTTCCTCGATCGCGATGTCATGACGCCATGATGGAGCGACGAACGTCGTCCCATTATCCTCCGCCGGTGTGATCCCAAGTGAGCTGAGAATTCGCACACATTCGGGCTCGGACACCTTTAAACCCGTAAGCCTTTCGACGGCGTAGGAGATGTTCTCCGACTTTATCTGCCGCGTGTCCGCCTTCGTCGGAAATACATCCACAAATTCTCCCAACTCACCGCCGGCGAGATCGCAAATAAGTTCAGCGGCGCGATTAGAAGCATTGATCAGGTTGCCGATATCGACACCCCGCTCGAACCGATAGCTCGCCTCCGTTGCGAGGCCCAGTTTGCGTGACGTCTGACGGATGTTCTCACGAGTGAAATACGCGACCTCTAGCAGAACGGTCGTTGTGTTTTCAGTGATGCTGGAACTAAACCCACCCATAATGCCGCCGATCGCCGCCGGTTTTTCGGCGTCGCAGATCGCGAGCATCGTATCGTCGAGCTTTCGCTCCACATCGTCGAGGGTTTTGATCGTCTCGCCGGCCTTCGCGCGACGTACGATTATCCGGTTACCCGCCAGCTTATCGAGATCGAAGGCGTGCATCGGTTGGCCAAGCTCGTGCATTACGTAGTTCGTAATGTCGGCGACATTGTTGATCGGTCGTTCACCGATCGCCTCAAGCCGCTCGACGAGCCAATCGGGCGACGGGCCGATCTTCACGTTCTTGATTATGCGTGCGGTGAAACGATGGCAAAGATCCGAATCCTGAATCGCTACGACATCATAGGCGAGCACTGCCGGCAAAGGGATCTCTGGCTCGCCTGTTTCAGCATGCGTCCTTAATTTCTTTCCCGTGATTGCCGCGATCTCGCGCGCTACGCCGAGATGAGACAAACAATCTGGCCGGTTCGATGTTAGATCGATGTCGAACACGGAGTCATCGCCGTGCAGATGCACCCCTTCGACAGTGATTCCGACGCGCGTTAAATGCTCCGCGAGTTCTTCGGCCGAAAGCTCGATATCGATCAAATCTTTTAGCCACTTATAACTTGTGTTCATTGAATGTGTTGTTGTCCGGCCCAGGATGGAGTGCTCCACGAACGACCGGACTTATACTCTTTGCCAGCTACGTCGTATGCGACCGCGTACAGCTCTTTCCACCTCGCTGCATACCGTTGCAGACGTTCGTCCTGTATTACACGCAGGACAATGGGTGAGTCTCCTTCGCCAAGTTTCACTCCGTCACTACTTCCTTCTGGAAGAAGATTGAAGACTTTCTCGTTATCTGGGTATTTAATTCCAACTGTCCGTATGTAGACTGGCCGTCTCCCCTGGTTGCTAACGGTGATTGCGCCCCAAGTCTCGACTACATTCGCACGCATCCCAACATAGTGACGTCCGTTGTCCCAATCTAATTCCACTACGACCCGGTATTTGTCTCGCTTATAGTTAAACACGCTAACCAACAATCCAATTACACTAATAACAATAGCGGCGATGGAAAGAAGGGTCGTGGATTCAGCCGCTAAAAACATATTACCTACTGAAACTGCTCCAAAAATCTCACATCGTTCTCGAACAAGTGGCGGATGTCGTCGATCTCATACATCAGCGCCGCCATGCGATCCAACCCGAAGCCGAACGCAAATCCCGAATAAACCGTCGGATCGACATTCACGGCCCGGAGAACATTCGGATGTACCATGCCTGATCCGCCTAGCTCGATCCAGCCCGAGCCTTTGCATGGGCGGCAGCGTGTGTCTTCGTACTTGCCGGTCCCGTGGCATTTGAAACAGGAGAAATCAAATTCCGCCGAAGGCTCAGTAAAAGGGAAGTAGCTCGGGCGAAAACGCGTCTTAGTGTCTTCCCCAAACAAACGCCGGAGCCATTCGGTCACGGTTCCTTTCAGATGGGCCATCGTGATGCCCTTATCGATGCAGAGCCCCTCGATCTGGTGGAACATCGGCACGTGCGTCATATCCGGAGTGTCACGACGAAAGACCTTGCCCGGTGCGATGATGCGAATAGGCACGCCTCGGCGTTCCATTGCACGGATCTGCACGGTCGAGGTCTGAGATCGGAGTGCGAGGCCCGTTGTCGTGTAGAACGTATCCTGCGATTCGCGGGCCGGGTGTCCCTCCGGAATGTTGAGCGCGTCAAAATTGTAATAATCGGTCTCGATCTCACGATCGTCCTCGATGTGATACCCCATCGCCACGAAGATATCTTCAATCTTCTGGCGAACGATTGTTATCGGGTGAAGATGGCCAACGGGGGGACGACGGCCGGGGATCGTCACGTCCAGGCGTTCGGCCTCGATTCTTAGCTCCGAGATTCGACCAGACAAGCGAGACTCAGCCCTTTCGAGAGCGGCCGCTATCTTGTTCTCAAGCTGTTGGATGATCTGCCCCGCTGCAGCTCGCTCCTCAGGCGCCACTTTTCCAATCGATTTCTTTAATTGAGCTAATTGCGATTTCTTCCCGGTATATTTAACTTTCGCCGCGTCGACCTGCTTCAACTGAGCTTCGACTTCAGACAGCGGAATGCTGTCCACGCTAACATCGGAAAGATGACCGAGTTCATCAATGAAGGCGGCCTTAAGTGCTTCGATTTGCGTTTGGACGTCGGACATAAAGGCTAAGGATAGCAGTTCAGCAAAAGCCTGCAAAAATGCTGGAAGCAATTTTACCAGCGACCATGCTAGCTGTGAGCTATGAGGTGTGAACTATGAACCATGAACCATGAGCTATGAGCTATGAGCTATGAACTATGAGCTATGAGCTATGAGGTATGAGCTATGAGCTACGAGCTATGAGCTGACCAATGTGTTTCGTTCCAGTTCACGGTTCACACTTCACACTTCACACTTCACAGTTCACACTTCACTTCGCACTTCACAGTTCATAGTTCACAGTTCCTTTTGTTATCATCACCTTTGTTTTCGTAAGCAAAAGAATCGAATGAAAGCTATTGTTAAGAGCAAAGCCGAGCCGGGGTTGTGGATAGAAGACGTTCCCGAGCCGGAGATGTCAATCAACGACGTCATGATCCGCGTAAAAAAGGGCGGGATCTGCGGCACCGACCTTCATATATACAACTGGGACGCTTGGGCGCAAGAGACGATCAACGTGCCGACGACCATCGGACACGAGTTTGTTGGCGAGATCGTCGCGGTGGGATCCAACGTCATGGACTTCAAGGTCGGCGACCTTGTCAGCGCCGAGGGCCATCTCGTTTGCGGAAGATGCCGGAATTGTATGGCTGGGCGTCGTGCCTTGTGTGCGAATACGCGTGGAATCGGCGTAAATACGAATGGCGGGTTCGCGGAATTCATATCCGTCCCGATGACGAATATCTGGCGCCACAAGGATGACGTCGATCTCGAAGTCGCTGCGATCTTCGATCCGTTCGGAAATGCCGTGCATACCGCCCTCGCGTTTGAAGTATTCGGCGAAGATGTCCTGATAACCGGTGCCGGGCCGATCGGGATAATGGCTGCTGCTGTTGCGCGGCACGCGGGAGCCCGATACATCGTCATTACGGACATCAATCCTTATCGGCTAGAGCTTGCCGAGAAGATGGGTGACGTAACCCTGGCAATCAACGTGAAAGACACACGTTTGAAGGACGTTCAGAAGCAGCTCGGTATGAAAGAAGGGTTCGACGTAGGTTTTGAGATGTCGGGCGTGCCGGCCGCATTCAAGGCGATGATCGATAACATGTTTCACGGGAGCCGGATCGCACTGCTCGGTATTCCGACCGAAGACTTCGCGATCGACTGGAAAAAGGTCGTGTTTAATATGCTAGAGATCAAGGGGATCTATGGCCGCCAGATGTACGAGACGTGGTACCAGATGAGCGTTTTGCTCGAGACCGGAGTTGATATCTCGCCGGTTATCACGCACCGGTATTCGTACACTGATTTTGAGAAGGGATTCGAAGCAATTCGAGAGGGAAACTGCGGGAAGGTAATATTGGATTTTGAGGATATGTAGGACGGACTGTTAGTCAGTCCAGTCGTGTCGGCTTCGGACACTCGCCTTAACCGGCCCGATGGGTTTGGACATTTAACCACAGATGACGCCGATGACGCGGATTTTTCTTAAGCGTAAATCAATTGTACGGGCTCGCTTTCATAAAATCTGCCTGATCCGCGTCATCCGCGGTTAACGTCCGTAATCAGCCGGAAATAGACCACGCGAAGAGGTTGCTAAATATGTACGGAAAAGTAAAAGAACATCTACAGCGAACGGTCGATGAGATTCGCGAGGCGGGACTGTACAAATCCGAGCGTATCATCGAAACACCCCAGGAAGCTCGAATCGAAGTAAACGGCCGCGAGGTCCTGAACATGTGTGCGAATAACTATCTCGGACTATCGGACGATCCAGCGATCGTGAAAGCGGCGCAGGAAGGGTTGGAAAAATGGGGCTACGGTTTGTCGTCTGTTCGATTCATCTGCGGGACGCAGGAGATCCACAAGGAGCTCGAGCGAAAGATCAGCGAGTTTCTCGGGACGGAAGACACGATCCTCTACACATCGTGCTTCGATGCGAACGGTGGTCTGTTCGAGACGATCCTGACCGACGAAGACGCCGTGATCTCCGACGAGCTGAATCACGCGAGCGTTATCGACGGCATTCGTCTAAGCAAAGCCCTGCGGTTTCGATACAAGAACAGCGACATGCACGACCTCGAGGAGAAACTGCTGGAAGCATCCTCGGCTCGATTCAAGATGATCGCCACGGACGGCGTGTTCTCGATGGATGGTTATATCGCAAAGCTCGATGAGATCTGCGACCTCGCTGAAAAGCATGACGCGATGGTTATGATCGACGATTCGCACGCCGTCGGATTCATGGGGAAGAGCGGCCGCGGGACTCACGAACATTGCGGCGTGATGGATCGGATCGATGTCATTACGGGAACCCTCGGCAAAGCACTCGGTGGGGCGAGTGGAGGTTACACGAGCGGTAAGAAAGAGATCATCGAATTACTGAGACAGCGTTCACGTCCGTATCTGTTCTCAAACTCAGTCGCACCGCCGATCGTAGCTGCGTCGATAAAGGCGATCGACTTGCTGACGGGTTCGACGGAGCTTCGCGACAAGCTGATGGATAATACACGGTATTTCCGCGAGAAGGTCGCCGGCATCGGACTGGAAGTACTTCCGGGCGAACATCCGATCGTCCCCGTGATGTTCGGCGAGGCAAAGCCTGCCGTAGCGATGGCGGAAGCATTGTTGGAGAAAGGAGTTTACGTTATTCCGTTCTCATTCCCGGTCGTGCCCAAAGGTAAGGCAAGGATCCGAACGCAGGTCTCGGCGGCCCATTCGAAAGAAGATCTGGATTTTGCAATCGAGAAGTTTGCCGAAGCCAAGGAAGAACTGGGGTTAGGGAAGAACTTCGCCGCGGATTCTCGCGGATGACGCGGATAAGAAAAGAACAAATAGGGTAGCCGCGAATTTTCGTGATGATGGATCTGAGCGATCCGCGTCATCCGCGAAAATCCGCGGCCAAACCAATCTTAACAACCTAAGCTGCCACTTGCTGCTGTTTTCCGATCGCGTCTTTAGCCTGACCCGCGATAGTCGCGAATGTCTCTGGCTGCTTCACCGCGAGATCCGCCAGGACCTTGCGATCAAGCTCGATGCCGGCCAGTTTTAGGCCATACATGAACTGCGAGTATTTCATTTCGTTCAGGCGGCATGCCGCGTTGATTCGGACGATCCACAGCTTACGAAAATCGCGTTTCTTTAGCTTGCGGCCGGTGTACGCGAAATTCAACGCACGTTCGACCGATTCCTTTGCCGAGCGATACAGCTTCGACTTTGTCCCACGATAGCCTTTGGCTAAGGCTAGTATCTTTTTGCGTTTTTCAAGACGCTTATTACCACGTTTTGCTCTTGGCATAATTCACTCCTTTCAGAGATTTGCGATTTTCAATTTGCGATTTGCGATCTTGCCCACACGGCGATCGCAAATCGACGATCGCAAATCGAAAATCTATTAATTTCGTCCGTACGGCAGCATTTTCTCGACGCGTTTCTGATCGCTCTTGTCGACGATCACGTCGATGTCGAGAATGCGTTTACGCTTCTGCGACTTCTTCGTCAAAATGTGCCGCGCGTGCGAATGTCCGCGTTTGAACTTGCCCGATGCTGTCGAGCGAAAACGCTTTGCTGCTCCCTTATGTGTTTTTAGTTTTGGCATAATTACTCTTCTCCTGGTCTTGCAAGACAGCCTCTACGGCCTGCCCTACCTAAAAAATCTCGTCGTCGTCTTTCGGCTCAGGTTTCGCCACCTCTTCTTTAGGTTTCTCAACCTTTTCCTTTTTCTTCTCGGGCTCCGGAGCCTCTTCGGCAGGTTTCGGAGCGGCCTTTTTCTTTACCTCGATGCCGGTCTTCTTGGGAACAAAGATGGTGAACATCTGATATCCCTCCATCTTCGGAGCGACTTCGACCTCGGCGATGTCCGCCAACTCAGCGCTCAGCTTTTTCAAGATCTTTGCTCCTAGCTCGCGGTGCGTCATCTCGCGGCCGCGAAACGCGATCGCTGCACGAACCTTGTCGCCCTCGCCAAGCCACTGACGTGCATGCTCCATTCGATACCGGTAATCGTGATCGTCGGTGCCGGGTCGGAACTTGATCTCTTTGACCTGGACTGTGACCTGTTTCTTCTTCGCTTCGTGAGCTTTCTTCTTCTGCTCGTAAAGAAACTTGCCATAGTCGATAATCTTTGCGACCGGGGGTTGTGCGGTCGGTGCGATCTCAACCAGGTCGAGCGAACGCCTTCTCGCTTCCTGGATGGCGTCGCGCGTGTCCATCACGCCCAGCGATTCGCCATCATCCGTAACGACGCGCACGGATGGAACCCTTATCCTTTCGTTTGTCCGATGCTGCGGTTCGCGCTGGCGCGGACGGTAATTTCTTCCACCAAATCTTCTTGCGATATGTGCCTCCTGTGGCTAGGACCGATCTCAGAGTGCCCGCAGCAGTTTCTGCTGAATGATCATCTCCTTGAACTCTTCCAGCGACATCGCACCGATGTCACCCTGCTTTCTCTCGCGAACAGCGACCGTCTGTTCTTCGACTTCCTTGTCTCCCAATACAAGCATGAACGGAACTTTTTGGAGCTGAGCGTCGCGGATCTTTGCGCCGATCTTATCAGACCGTAGATTAGCTTCAACCCGGAACCCGGCGTCGCGTAATTCTCGTGTAACAGCCTCGGCATACTCGTTGATCCGATCCGTGATCGGTAACACGGCAACCTGGACCGGTGCCAGCCATAACGGAAACGCACCCGCATATTCCTCGATGAGGATCCCGAAAAATCTCTCAATCGACCCGAACAACGCACGATGTATCATGATCGGCTGCCGCTTCTGATTATCTTCAGCCGTGTACTCGAGCTCAAACCGCTCGGGCAGATTGAAGTCAAGCTGGATCGTTCCGAGCTGCCACACGCGACCTATCGCATCTTCGATCTTGATGTCGATCTTCGGTCCGTAAAATGCAGCCTCGCCTTCGATCCGCTCGTATGAGATCTCGCGTTCCTTCAACGCACTTGCAAGCTGTTCCTCCGCCGAAATCCAGTCTTCATCGGCTCCGAGAAACCCCTTGTTCTCGGCAGCACCGCGAACAGAAAGCTCGAACCTAACTTTCTTGAATCCGTAGGTTTCGAAAACTTTGATCGCGAAATCCAGACAGTCCGCGATCTCGGCGTGGATCTGATCCGGGCGGACAAATAGATGTGCATCATCGACGGTGAATCCGCGAACCCGCATCAGGCCATGCAGCGTTCCGGAAAGTTCGGCGCGATAAACTGTACCCAGTTCGGAATAACGCTGCGGCAGATCGCGGTACGACTTCGGCGATGCCTTGTAGATGCCGATATGGAACGGGCAATTCATCGGCTTAAGCCGATATTCCTCGTCTTCGATGCTCGTCGGAGCGTACATCGAGTCGGCGTAGTTTCCTTCGTGACCACTCGTCACCCACAGTTCGCGTTTCGCGATGTGCGGCGTGAAAACGAAACTGTAGCCGCGCTTCTCAAGCTCTTCTCTCAGCAATCGCTCCATTTCATTGCGGACAATGGAGCCTTTCGGATGCCATAGAACGAGTCCAGGGCCGTATTCGTCTGAGATCGAAAATAGATCGAGCTCCCGACCGAGTCGCCGATGATCGCGACGCTCGGCTTCTTCACGCTGTTTGACCCACGCGTCGAGTTCGTCCTGCTTCGCGAATGCGGTCCCGTAGATGCGTTGCATCTGCTGGTTCTCGGCGTCCCCCTTCCAGTACGCACCGGAAAGCGCGAGCAGCTTAAAAGCCTGCAGCTTGCCGGTGTGCGGGACGTGCGGTCCCAGGCAAAAATCGATGAACGGGGAGTTGTCAATGTAGTAGACGCTCGCAGTGTCGGAAACCTTTTCGTCGATCAACTCACGCTTGAGCGGCTCGTCACGCTGATCGAAAATATCCAGGATCTTCGCCTTTTCGATATCTTCGCGGCGATAGACAAGGTTCTGCTTGGCCATCGACTTCATTTTCTTCTCGATAACCGGCAGATCTTCTTCAGTCAAATTTCGCGGCGAGATGACGTCGTAAAAGAATCCGTAGCGCGGATCGTCCATCAATGCCGGCCCGATGCCGAGCTTGGTACCAGGAAACAGATCGAGTACTGCCGCCGCCAGGAGATGAGCGGTCGAGTGGCGGATAACTTCGAGACCGTCGAGGGTATCGGCGGTGATCGATTCGACGACGAGCGGCTGGCCGTTGCCGGTTAGCTGCTTATTAAGATCGACTTCCTCGCCATTGACCCTCGCCGCAAGCGCTTTTTTCAGCGCATCGCGGTCGAATGCCTTGATCGCATCCGCAACCGTCGCCGGCGCAGGTATGCTGCGCTCAGCCTCGCCAAATTTTACGTTTATCTCACTCATACATGGTAAATAGACAATAGTGGAATCGTGAATAGTCACTCACGACGCCAAGGACGCCCGAAGTTCAGGTCGTTCTTATCTATTTTCTATTTACGATTCACGATTTACTCGTGAGTCACTACTACTTACTAAGATTTGATTCGATAAGAGCGACTTTGCCCGAAGTTCAGCAAACTTAAGTTTGCTGAACTCCAATTGTCCCGCCATTAGAGGCGGGTCGTAGTAGTTGTTAAAACAGCAAAGTTCTTCGTTAGCATCGTATCGAAATTGTGAATAATGCTGAGTGGCGGACGGTGGATGGAAAGACCATTCATCAGTTATCACTCAGAACTCATCATTAAAATGGTAGTCTCTAGCAGACTCGAACTGCTGACCCCTACCTTGTCAAGGTAATGCTCTACCAACTGAGCTAAGAGACTACAACACCGACGCGCGTTTTCCAGAGAAAAGCGAACATAGAGAATGCCAAACAGCGATATGACTGTCAAGCTCCGCGGTTTATCCGTAAAGCTTCCCGTCAACGGCACAGTAGCAGATCCTTGATCGCACGGTTCTCAAGTGCCAGGTCCGCGTACATCTTTTTCAAACGGTTGTTCTCGTCCTCGATCTCCCGCATCCGCTTCAGGTCCGATGCCTCGAGACCGCCGTACTTAGATTTCCATTGATAGTAAGTCGTGTTGCTTATCCCGTGCTTCCGGCAGGTATCCGCCACAAGTCGTCCCGCCCCGCCTTCCTTCAAGATCGCCACGATCTGACTTTCGCTAAACTTCGACCTCTTCATCTGTCTTCCTCTATCGTCTATGATTTCAGAAAACATCTATTTTTCACCTGGGCACTTGTAGGGGAAGATAACGTATCCGTAAGTGCATCAATCGCATCCGTTTGGAATGCAACTATCGCGACGCCTTGTCTGTTTCCGAGCAATATCGACAAATCTCCGTTAAGGCATTAGGCTTGCAGGGACTCTTCTGTAACACTAAAAATTCGCCCCCGTAAAGAAAAATCCGTTTCTTCACATTGGGCGATGCACACCGTAAAGGAGAAAAAGGAAATGATCTCATTATTGATCTGGTTGATTTTAGGATTTCTGGCGGGCTACCTCGCGAAGGCGATCATGCCAGGGGCTGATGGCGGTGGTGTTGTTTTAACTATTATTCTTGGAGTCGTAGGGGCTATGGTAGGTGGTTTTATCGGCACCTTTGTTGGCTTTCCGATGATCAGCAGCTTTAACGATATCGGCAGCAGCATTCCAAGTTTCATCTCGTCGATAATTGGCGCGATCGTCGTACTAGCGATATATAGAATGGCTTCGGGCCGTTCTTAGCCGGACCAGTATTTGCCCACATTTCACACCGGCCAAAAGGTCGGTGTTTTTTTGTTCGGCTCACGCCAGATGGGTTAGGAATCGGTGCATAGCGATGGCGACAAGCCGTGTTGTCGTATTGTCGACATCGTATTTCGGATTCACCTCGGAAAACTCGATCAGCTTAGTATTCGCAAGCGAGGCGGCGTACTTCACGAGCGTAATAAGCTCACCCGCCCGCAAGCCTAGAGGCGACGGGGCCGACGAACCGGGAGCGTCCGACGAACGCACCGCGTCAATATCGAAACTGAAGAACGTATTCAGAGAAGAGCTTTGGCCGATGAACCGCTGACGGATATTCTCTTTCAGTTCCATGTCAGCCTGCTCGCGCGAGCGGAGGATCTCAAGCGAAATGCGGTGCACGCCAAGATCACGCAGATATTTGTAATATATCGGCGAAGCAAAATGTGTCTGATACGCGACCTCATAAAAGTAATTCGGCAAGAGATGTCCTTCGTCTAAGAGCTGGCGGTATGGCGTGCCGCTGTTCCGCTCTTCGGCGATGCGGACGTCGAGGTGCGAATCGACACTGATCCCGATCCATTTCTCGGGCCCGAAGACCTCCGCCATCGCGCACCCGTCAGGATACGAAATATCGTTACCGCCGCCGAGCACTATCAGGCGTTTACCGTCGCGCAAAATCTGCGATGCGACCTTTAAATGCGTGTCGTGCGTTTCTTCGAGAGACGCCCCGATCCTAACATCGCCGATGTCGAACAATTTCTTCTTGATGTTGAACGGGGTGAGCCGATAGAACTGTTCGCGAATCGCATTGGGTGCGTCCGCGGCGCCGACTCGGCCGTTATTTCGCCGGACGCCTTCGTCTTGCGGGCAGCCTAAGATAACGATGTCGGCCGCGGCATAGTCGCTGGTGTCGCGGGAGACTATTTCGCCCAAACGTGGATCATTTGCGTCGCCTCGATTGAAGAAAACATCGGGATTTGGTCGGGAAGTTAGCTCAAAAAGGTCAGGCATAGCGGATATTCTACTGCAAAGACAGAGGAAAAACGACTATCCTTCGGTAAGCGCATGATTGTCGTACATTTTGCATGGCATCCCACTTGCACGCTCTCGCATACGACGGCTCTCTCCGTTTAATTTTGAATAAGAATTTCTTTGGAGGAAATGATCGGATGAATAGATTTATAGTTAGTTTCGTAATAATGACTCTTATGACCGGTATGGCCCTGTTTGCGGCGCCGGCGACGACGAAATCTCTAGCCGTTGAGGCACAGACTCGCAGTTACTACACTCGTCGAGTGGTACGTAACGGTCGTGTTCGTTACATTCGTGTGGCAAAGCCGAGCTATTACAGACGGCATCGTAATCGCGTAAATATGGCAGTCGGAACAGGGGCTGGTGCCCTGATCGGCGGTATCGCCGGTGGCGGTAAAGGCGCTCTGATCGGTGCCGGCGTCGGTGCGGGTAGTTCTGCACTTTACACATACAAGCTGAACAAAAAGAAGCGACGCTATCGAAAGGTTCGCCGCTACTAATCGTTTCCCACAAACGGAAAGCCGCAGGAGGTAACACTCTTGCGGCTTTTTTGTGTTCGGAAATCGGATTTTGAAATGTTATTGTGATTGAGCCTTTTTTCAGAAATACGAGCGCTCGCCTGCGCATGGGCTAACTCAATCATCAGGTAAGTAGCAGTGGAGGAAAAATGAAAGCTATTGGTTTGTTTGTCATCGCCTTCGCGATGATACTATCCGCCCAAATCGCATCACTTGACCAAGCCGCGAAGGATGTTGTCGTCACGAATACCGCGGCCGCCCCGGTTCCAGTCAAATCTGTCGACGATCCAGCTCGTCGTGCATTTCAGATAGGTTTTGAAGTCAACGGGCCCAACCCAGTGACAACGCCCGCCGTTAAGATTTTTGTTGCCGAGCACGTTTCGGGTACTTTCAGGCTGAAGACGCAGTCAGGAGCAACCACGCCGTGTAGATTTTTTGAGCTTGGCCTGCCTGTTTCGGGAGTGATGGGCTTGCCTGAGGCATTTCAACTGATCCCGACCGACATGGGGACGACGGCAAGCGTCGGTTTTGACGTTAGCTTTTACAGCATCAACCATCCGATGAAGTTATATTTTCGTCCAAACACCGAATTTGGTGGGATGAGCTTCGTTATCGGGGGAAGCTGCACGGTCTCACCGATGTTGAATAGCCGCATCGTGCTTTCAGGATATCTCGTCGACGCGCCGTAATTATTATATTTAGCGGTGGTCTTAGCTTCGAGTCGTGGAACTGTTTCCACGACTCTTTTCTTGATATGCCCGGGCACGGAGGGAGGTTCTAGATCAACTCTTCATCGGGACCGTCACGTCGTTCTTCTCCGCAAACTCGATCGCCTCTTCGTAGCCCGCATCCGCATGGCGAATAATTCCCATTCCGGGGTCGGTTGTTAACACACGCTCGATTCGCTTAGCTGCTTCGGGTGTCCCGTCGGCGACGATGACCTGACCGGCATGCAGCGAGTAACCGATGCCGACGCCGCCGCCCTGATGCAGCGAGACCCACGTCGCACCGCCCGCGACGTTGATCATCGCGTTCAGATACACCCAATCCGCTATCGCGTCGCTGCCGTCTTTCATCGCTTCGGTCTCGCGGTTTGGTGACGCAACCGATCCGCAGTCGAGGTGATCGCGGCCGATGACGATCGGAGCTTTCAATTCACCGGAGGCGACCATTTCATTTAATTTCAAACCGGCTTTTGCGCGCTCGCCGTACCCGAGCCAGCAGATCCGCGCCGGCAGGCCCTGAAACTCAACCTTCTCCTGAGCCAACGTCAGCCAACGCGCCAGATGATCGTTGTCGGGGAAGAGGTTCATGATCGCCTCGTCCGTTTTGTAGATATCCTCTTTATCGCCCGACAGAGCTACCCAGCGAAACGGGCCCTTGCCTTCGCAGAACAATGGCCGGATATACGCGGGTACGAAGCCCGGAAAACCAAACGCGTTCTCGACGCCGGCGTCAAAGGCATGCTGCCGAAGGTTATTTCCGTAGTCGAATACGACCGAACCGCGCTCGGTGTATTTCAACATCGAGCTCACGTGGTCCGCCATCGAATCCATCACCAGGTCTTTGTATTTCGCCGGATTCCGCTTGCGAAGTTTCGCCGCGCTTTTGACCGTATAACCCGCCGGAATATACCCGTACATAACATCGTGTGCCGATGTTTGGTCAGTGACCACATCCGGGTATATGTTCCTCGCGAGTATCTCGCGATGCACGTCACAAATATTCCCAAGCAGCGCGATCGAGAGAGCCCGGCCTTGTTCAATGGCTTCCCCCGCAAGGGCGAGTGCGTGGTCGAGGCTCTCCGTAGAAAGATCTACTTGTCTGAGACGCAGGCGGCGCTCGATGCGAACGGGGTCGACTTCGACAATTATTCCAACGCCGCCGTTAAAAGTGATTGCCTGAGCTTGGGCTCCACCCATCTCGCCGAGGCCGGCGGTCAAAACCATACGGCGGGAAAGGTCCCCCCAGCCGCGTTGACGTGCAAGTGAACCGAATGTCTCGTACGTGCCCTGAAGAATTCCCTGTGTGCCGATGTAGATCCACGATCCGGCGGTCATCTGACCGTACATCATCAAACCCTGTCGCTCGTATTCGTCAAATTGTTCCTGCGTCGCCCACTTCGGCACGATGTTGGTATTCGCGATCAGCACACGCGGTGCGTCGGTGTGAGATTTGAAAACGCCCACCGGTTTTCCTGACTGGATGAGAAGCGTTTCGTCCTCGTTCAAATCGCGCAATGAACGAAGGATCGCGTCGAACGACTCCCAATTTCGCGCCGCTTTCCCCCGTCCGCCGTAGACGATCAAATTCTCAGGATCGAAAGCGACATCGGCGTCGAGATTGTTCTGGAACATCCGATACGCCGCTTCGATCAGCCAGTTCTTGCAGGTAAGTTCCGTGCCCGTGGGAGCTTTAATATTTCGGTCCATAAATTCTTTTCGGATTCGGTAAATACTTAAGCTACAATCAGCCTGTTCGTTTGGCAAATTAGCCGCAGGGGCGTTCTGAATTGCGGCCGACCTCTCATCACCCTATGCCCGAAAGTGACCCGAAAATCCAGGAGCTGGAAGCTCAACTCTAGCGTCCGGCCTTTCAAATAGATTCTAGATTCTAGTTTTTAGATTCTAGACCGGGCATTTCGAATCTAAAATCTATTTGGAGGAATTTCGCGCATGAGTTCCTGAGCTTTTGGTTAGATTCTAGTTTTTAGATTCTAAGCAGTTCATCTAGAATCTAGAATCTCGAATCTAAAATCTATTTGGAGGAATTTCCCACAATGAGTTCCAGCATTTTGCTTGAGAAGTCGTATGCATTTGCGATAAGAATAGTCCGACTTAGCGAGTACTTGACCCGTGAGAAGAAAGAATTCGTCCTGTCGAGAAAAGTTCTAGACTCAGGAACGGCCATTGGGGCGTTGGTTGAAGAGGCCCGTCAGGGCGAGGATCGATCTGAGTTCGGCCAGCGACTTGGTGTTGCGGCGAAAGAGGCCTTCAAGACAAACTACTGGATAAGGCTACTTCGGGACATAGATCAAATCTCAGTGGACCAGGCTTCGTCGATCTTGTCCGACTGCGAAGAGCTCCAGAAAATGCTGATCGCGTCCCGCAAAACTACACGGAATGCAGGCTGATCTTTTGATCGACAATATTGGTCAACTCGTTACTTGCGCCTCGCCTGACGGACCGAAGCGCCGTGCCGCGACGCGCGATGTCGGCCTCATCGAAAACGGAGCCGTTGCGATGAAAGACGGCAAATTTGTTGCCATTGGTAACTCCGACGAGCTCCGTCGCGAATTCGAAGCCGCCCAGTCGATCAACGCAAACGGCCGCGTGGTCACGCCGGGTTTTGTCGACCCGCACACGCATATCGTTTTCGCCGGCGATCGGCTTGACGAGTTCGAGATGAAAATAAAAGGAAACGATTATCTCGACATCCTCAAAAGCGGCGGTGGAATAATTTCCACCGTGCGGAAGACACGCGACGCCTCGTTCGAGGAACTCGTTGAGCTCGGTCTTGAGCGACTCGACAAGATGCTTGCAAGCGGCACGACAACGTGCGAGATAAAGACTGGCTATGGCCTCGATACCGATACGGAACTCAAGATGCTCGCCGTGATCGCGGAGCTCGACAAGACGCACGTGATCGACATCGTCCCGACATTCCTCGCTGCCCATGCCGTTCCACCGGAATTCCGCGAGAACGCGAGTGGTTATGTCGATCTCATTTGCGACGAAATGCTTCCGGCTGCGTGGGTCTGGTATGAGAGTTCGCGTTTTTTCGAGCGTGTACCGTTTTTCGCCGATGTGTTTTGTGAAAAGAACGCATTCGATCTAGAACAGTCACGCAAAATTTTGGAAACCGCGCGAGATCTGGGTTTCACTCTGAAGGCGCATGTCGATGAGTTCACCAATCTAGGGGGAAGCCGTCTGAGCGTCGAACTCAAAGCTGCATCCGTCGATCATCTCGATGCGATATCGGACGAAGAAATCGGGTTGCTCGCCGCGTCAGATACCGTAGGGATCGTTACGCCGACCGTGAATTTCAATTTCGGAAGCAGCGAATTCGCTAACGCGAGAAAGTTGATCGACCGCGGATGTGCCGTCGCACTCTCGACCGATTACAACCCCGGATCCGCGCCGTGTCCCTCACAGCCGATGGCAATGGCGATCGCCTGCCGATATCAGAAACTTTTGCCGTCGGAAGCTCTGAACTCCGCGACGATAAATGCAGCGTACGCGATCGGGATGGGAGGAACTCACGGCTCGATCGAAGAAGGTAAGGCCGCCGATTTTCTAATTCTCAATACCCGCGACTACCGCGAAGCCGCATACGAATTCGGCGGCAATCCTGTAGAGAGAATTTTCAAATCCGGTCGCGATGTTACTCCTTACCGACCGCGGTAATTTCAAACGTAAGGATATTTCTGCGGAGAGGGCGCGTGGAACAAAGTGCCAGACTCCGAATTTGTGGGAGTTTTTGATATAACCCCACTCCGGTTTAGAATCGATTCCGATGAACGAAATCGAGCTGAATGGCGAGGACCTGACATTCGAGCAGGTAGCGGCGGTAGCTTACGGTAAACCGGGCTCCCCGAAGGTATCTCTGTCCGGCCACGCCAGGAACAATGTTGAGCGCTCGGCTGCCGCCGTCGAAACTCTTCTTGATCGCGGAGAGATCGCCTACGGCATTACGACGGGGTTTGGCGCTTTTAAGGACAAGATCATAAGCCGCGACGAGGTCGAACAGCTGCAGCGGAACATCGTTCTCAGCCATGCAGTGGGCGTCGGAAAACCTTTCGATCGGCCGACGGTCAGGGCGGTCATGCTGGTCCGTGCGAACACGCTTGCTCGTGGATATTCGGGAATTAGGCTGGCGACTCTTGAGCTGATCCTCGAGTTCCTGAATCGCGGTGTTCATCCATTCATTCCGGAAAAGGGAAGTCTCGGTGCGAGCGGCGATCTGGCGCCACTCGCACATTTTGCGTGCGTTCTGATCGGCGAGGGAAAGGCTGAATTTGAGGATGAACTGGTTTCGGGGGCACTGGCGCTATCCAACGCGGGACTCGAACCGATCGTGCTAAAAGCAAAAGAAGGCCTTGCGCTGACGAATGGTACGACGGTCATGACGGCTGTCGGATTGCTTGAGACGGCGCGTGCGATCCGCCTCGCCCAGCTCGCCGATATTGCGGGATGTCTCAGCCTTGAGGCGCTGCACGGAACAGTCTCCGCGTTCGACGAGCGCATCCACGCTCTTCGGCCGCATCCGAGGCAGATCGACTGTGCTCGAAATTTACGGCGGATCCTGTCGGGTAGCGAGTTCGTTCGCGGATTCGATCCGACAAATGTTCAGGACGCCTACACGCTCCGGTGCATGCCGCAAGTTCACGGCGCCTGTCGTGATGCCGTGGCGTACGCCGAGTGGCTTATCAAACTCGAGTTGAATGCAGTGACCGATAATCCGCTTATCTTTGTCACCGACACGGAGAGTGAAAGTAGCGACACGGAAAGTGAGCGACGCGGAGACACGGAGCAACTGATTGACGCGTCGCCCCGCCCTCCGGTCACCCCCTCCCCGCGTCTCTCTCCCTCCGTGTCGATAGAAGTTTTGTCCGGCGGAAACTTTCACGGCGAGCCCCTCGCTCTCGCATTCGATTATCTGGCGATCGCGCTCTCCGAACTCGGAAATATTTCTGAGCGACGAATCATGCGCCTGACGGACGAAGCCTCGAACGCTCATGTCCTTCCCGCGTTTCTTACAGAATTCGGAGGATTAAATTCAGGCTTCATGATCGTGCAATACACCGCGGCCTCACTTTGTACGGAGAACAAGATACTCGCACATCCGGCAAGTGTCGATACGATCCCGAGCTCGGCGAATGTTGAGGACCATGTTTCAATGGGAGCGACTGCCGCTCTAAAGCTAAGACAGGTCGCCGAGAACCTCGAGCACATACTTTCGCTCGAATTGTTATGCGCTGCACAGGCCGTCGATCTCCGGCGCAAATCGATCGGGGCGGAGAAAAAGCTTGGTGAAGGGACTCGAGAGATCTATGAAGCAGTCAGGCGCCGCGTTCCGTTTGTCGGCCGGGATGAATACATGAAGGATCATATCGATGCGGTCAACGCCATCGTTCGCGAGTTTGAACCGGGGGGAGGAGTGTAATGGCAACCGGACACAAGACGACGATATTTGCACGATTCTCTCGCTGGATCGCGGCGCTAACAGGGCGACCGAAAACGTTCATATTGGCGTTCGCGGTAATAGTTATTTGGGCCGTCACCGGGCCAGTGTTCGGATTCAGCGACACCTGGCAACTGGTTATCAATACCGGAACGACGATCATTACTTTTCTTATGGTGTTTCTCATTCAGAACACACAGAACCGAGATACCGAGGCGCTTCAGATAAAACTCGACGAGGTCATTCGGTCGCTTCGTGGTGCGCGAAATGAGGTGCTCGATCTCGAGGAAATGGACGAGAAGCAACTCGACGAGATTCGAAAAGAGTACCTACACCTCGCCGAGCACGCACGACAGCATATTGAAGAGCGGAGCGGAAAGCACCGTCGTCACCTTGAATCATGAACCTCCTCTTAAAGGCTTCCATTCGACTCATATCTTTCGTTCTATTGCTAATCGTCGGCTCACCTGCAGGTCTCGCCCAGCCATTAAAGCAGCTCGTCTACTTCAATCAGATGGTAGAACAACGTCTGGCTTCCGAGGTGAAGGGCGGGGAATGGAAATTTGAAAGCTTTTGCCAGGTTTCTAATGATGTTGTTTCGCGTCGGGTTCTCGAGAGCTACGGCTCGATGTTCGTCGCAAACGAGTCAGTCACGCTGCCCTCAACGTGTGTTCACAAAGGTGAAGGTGACGTCCTGAGATTTCAACGAAAACTCCAGACGAAATCGTTGGACATCAATGGGGTTCGGATTGATCTTCAGGCTCGGGCGTCCGATGCTCTTGCAGTGGCAGTAATCGAAGCGGCCGCAATGGGGCACCGAATCTCACCTCTCGACGGATCGATCGCCGGTGCTCGCTCGTATGGCGATACACTGATGCTCTGGAATTCGCGGTTTTTTCCGGCAATGGAGTTTTGGATCAAAAAAGGGCGGTTATCGTCCGCCGATCGCGACCTGTTGGCTCGGATGGATATATGGGGAAAGGTCGCCAAGGTTCTTGAATGGGAGTCGCAAGGCATCTTTTTCAGTACGGACCGCACGCGTTCGATTTTGACCTCGACCGCTCCGCCGGGCACATCGCAACATCTCGCACTTCTTGCGTTTGACGTGACAGAATTTTGGAATCCGACAGTCCGTTCTATCCTCAACCGAAACGGTTGGTTCCAGACCGTCGTCGATGATCCGGTACATTTCACGTTCCTCGGATTTCCTGAGTCCGAGCTGCCGGCCCGCGGCTTGATCGCCGTTTCGAAAAGCGGCCGACAATATTGGGTGCCCCATCTACCGTCGATACCCTGGGCCGTGGTTCCTACGAATTGATATTCACCGGAGCCGGATAACCCTTTCCTTTGAGTGCGGCGATATTTACTACAATTTCCTTATCGCCCTTAACGTTTCGAGTAACTTTTGCACTCGTCGAAGGCTTCTTGTTGGAAGAATTGTCTTCGTCAACTGGCTTGCCCAACGCATCAATCGCCATTTTCTTTATAGCATCTTTGACCTGAGTTTGCTCGTCAGCTGAGAGATCGTTTATTGATATTCCGTAAGCTTCGAGGACGCGCGCAAGATTATCCTCGTTATTCGTGCCGTGCTCGTAGACATCGCGATAGATGTGGAGCTTTCCGTCTTCGGCAACGATCGTTTCATATCTCAATTCGACCCGAACTGGCTGGGAAAGGTCGTAATCGGTTGTCTCAGCGCGTTTTTTCTCGTATCCCTTGATCTCATCGAGGGTGAGAGGCGATCCCCCCAGCTTTGAGATCTCACCGGCAAAATCCTGAATCAGATTGTTCGTCAATCCAACGCAACCATGAGATGCAAAGTTGCCCAGTCGGCTAGGGTCCTTTCCGCCGTGTATCAGTGACGGCAAACCGATCGGGATCTTTACAAAGCCAAGCGGATTCTGTTTGCTGCCGGCTTCGACCTTTTTACCCGGACTGAAATTGCCTTTCACCCAAGGCTCGTCGGGGGGAGTCCAAGTCGGATTGAATATTATTGTCTTCGCGGTCCGCAGCCCAGTCGGGAGAGGAAATTCAGGGTAACCGATACCGACCTTATAACTTTTAACGAGCTTTCCGTCCTGAAAAAGATCCATCCGGTACGCGGGAGCATTTACAACGATCCGCGTGTCCGTCGGCACTGAATTCGGCTTTGCGAGTGCACTTGCTTCGCCGCCAGACCAGCTTTTGCGCGCAAGGGCTAGAAACTTTTCACCATTTTCGTTGCCAAGGATACGTTTGATCTGCTGATCGGCTTCCTGAATCGAGGAACGCGTTGAACGGTCTTCGTCGAGATCGGTTTCTGTAAGTTTTAGGACGGCGTCTCGGGCGGCGTTCTTTAATTTGTCCAGTTGCTCGTCGGTTGGCTGCACGCTTCGACGCACTTCAGCGATAAACGTCTCATCCGAAAGCAATGCGTCGACGACAGGCAAAGTTATCGGAACATTCGCAGCGGCATTCTCCGACGTCAGGGTATTCGAATTCTCATTCGAATTCGTCTGTGAAGTCGTATTGGCGTTTGTTAGAGGTGCGTTCGAATTCGACTGGTTCGGAACGCAGCCCGATGCAATAAGCAGTAGCAATAGACCGGTAAATAAAAGTAGCAAACTCTTACCACTGGCCATCCCCGCGCATTTATATCCTGTCCTTATTCGGTACATGCAGTTACCGTAGTGCAAGTGTTGTTCCCGAAGATAACCCAACCTCAAAACGGGGAGGTGCCGTTCTTTAGTATCGGAAATGGATTTATGTAGGTTCCCGAAGTAAAGTGCTTTGGGTCGGTGATAATGGCGATGGAAAAGTGAAGATGAAAGTTACCTGCACCGGCGTTCCCAGTGTCGCCGACAAAGCCGATAGTCGTACCTTTTCTTACCTGCATCCCGACGGAAATCTCGGCAGCTCGTCTCTGCAAATGCCCGTAGTAAAGAGCAAATCTTCGGTCGGCCGTTAGTTGGTAGATTGTGATGCCCCCGCGCTCGCTGTCGAAGAACTTTACGATCTCGCCATCGGTCGCTGCGACGACAGGCGTGCCGGCAGCGGCGGGAATATCGATTGCGTCGTGATATCGTCCCTCCGATCGCGATGCCGAGAATGTGTCGATCAATTGATCCGGGCGGACGCCAGCCACGGGAATAATGAATCCCGATGACATAACGTTTGCAGGGCCGGACGGAGGGTTGAGGTTGCCGTTTGTATTTACGTTGGCATCTGTCGAATCGCCGAAAGTTTCGGGAACGGCAATAGGTGTCGGTATCGGCGCGTTCTCGGCGGGTCCGGAAACTGCGGACTCGTCGAGAGGTACGACAGAGGTGAAGTGATGTACACCCCGCTCAACCAAGAAATATACGACCACGGCGTGAAGCGCGATCAGATAGATCACGAAAACAATCCGCTTCGCCTTTTGCAACACCGTCTGCATTCAAGAATTGTAGCGGCAGACGTCTGGTGACGACAAGGAATTGCCGTTATGCTATCGTCATCGACGATTCCGTATGACGAATCAACACCCTAAAAACGACACGACGTTTTTACAAAGTCTGCCTTCAGATTGTGATATCGGCTCCGACGCCGCACAGCAGAAACTTTTTCGCGAGTACGGTGCAGTGTTCGTTGCCCGAGGCGGTGTGGCAGCACCGAATAAGGTGGTATTCAGGGACGAGCGGGATGTCGCGGCGTTTCAGTCACAGCTTGATATCGCACAGCGCACGATCGGAGAGCATTCGATGGAGCTGCAAGCGAGTGCAATGGATAAATTGCTCGAAGCGATCGCTGCCGCTGCTGCCGAAGGATTGTGGATCACGCCCCGCGGAGCAGATTCGGCTCGACGAAACTACAACGACACGATCGACCTTTGGAATAGTCGCGTCGAACCTGCTCTTATTCATTGGGTAAAGCAGGGAAAGATGACTCGGGAACAGGCCGACAGTATTCGTGGGTTGAATGCATTCGATCAGGTGGCTGAAGTGTTCGCCCTCGAAGAGAATGGGATCTTCTTTGCAAAGGACCTTTCAAAGTCGATTATTTATTCTGTCGCCCCGCCCGGTGCATCGCAGCACCTCTCTCTGCTCGCGTTTGACGTCGCCGAGCACAACGACGCGCGGATTCGGGAAATCCTGACGAGACATTTGTGGTATCAGACAGTAGTGTCCGACCTACCGCATTTTACTTTTCTTGGTGTTAGCGAGGGCGAGCTTCCGGGGCTCGGATTGAAGAAGGTAGCACGCGGCGAGAGGGAATTTTGGATTCCCGATATTTGATTCTATCTCAGCTCTCAGTCTGAATTCTCAAATTTCAAATGTGAAATTTGAAATTTGAAATCTCGGTATCAGTCTGAAATCTCAAATCGCGAATCTTGCTTTCAGTCTGAAATTTCAAATCTCAAATGTGAAATTTTAGATGGTACACCCGGCAAGATTCGAACTTGCGCGTATGAGCAGCTTTCTGAAGTGTCCCCGCTTGAAAAGATAAGAACCATCTTCACAAGGAATCTTTCAAATCTTGCCTTCACTCTGAAATTCTTGCTTTAGTCTGAAATTTCAAATCTCAAATTTGAAATTTGATATGCGAGCAGGGGGGGGTAAGTGTCACCGCTTGAAGAGATAAGAACCGTTTTCGAAGGGATATTTCAAATCTCTCGTTCAGTCTGAAATTTCAAATCTCAAATTTGAAATTTAATATGGTACACCCGGCAAGATTCGAACTTGCGACCCTCTGATTCGAAGTCAGATACTCTATCCAGCTGAGCTACGGGTGCACGCTAGCGTTGATTCTAATTTTTCGAAATCTCTTTTGCAAACGAATCAGCTTTTCGGTGACGCCGGTGCGGGCATCTTCTGGAGTTCGGATCGGATGAATTTTACTACGTCACGCACCTCACCTTCGGATAGTTTGTCTTTGAAGGATGGCATTCCCTCGTCCTCGACGCCATTGACAATGTAGCCGATGATCTTGTCATCCGAAAATCCCTTGATCTTCGCACCTGTCAGATCGTCGGGCTTGAGTTTCTTCCCCTCAATGACTACCTCGCCGCCGGTGCCGTTTTCCTTGTGACAGATCGCACAGTTGATCTCATAGATCTTCCGTCCCGAAGCAAGTTCGTCGATAGACGAGGCCGGAAGCGGCGTAGAAGGCGGAGTAATGTTGTCGACCTTGACGGCGACGTTTGTCGGTTTACTTCCGTCGCTGCATGACAGCAGGACGAGAATTGAAATCGCAAACAGCAGGACAAAAATGGATCGAATCATTGTGCACTCTCCTAATATTGTTTTCTGAAATTGTCCGAAAGATTAACGCAAATACCACGATAAGTAAAAAAGGCGCTGCGGTCCCAGCCGCCAACGCCTTTGAAGAAACATGAAGCTTCCGTTCTAGTAATAGACCCGGACGAGACGCGATAATCTAACACCGTCATTCCAGTAGTAGCGCTTGACGGTTCTGTAGAGTCGGTTGCCGACCTGGGTTCGTCGATACTGTCCGTAGTTTCGATAGCCGTGAGTATCTCGGTTGCGGCGAGTCCAGCGGCCTCGTCCACGTCGGTTTTTCTCCCAGCGAGATTGCGAGTAGCTGCGTTCGCGGTACGAGTCGTTTCCATGTCGTCGCTCTCTCTGCCCATACGAGCTATTTTTATTTCCGCGCTCCTTCTGAGCGTAGGAATCGCTCGGCAATGCAAAGAATGCGGTTGCCAGTAACATTGTTAGTATTAAGATTTTACGTGTCATTACGATCTCCTGATATCGAAAATTTGTGCGCATTCGTTTAAACTGCGTACGTGCAATTTGTTCAGCAAGCCCTGTTCCAACACCGTAAACCTGTATTGAAAACAACTTCCACGTCCATTTTGTCCATATGAGAATACCTGTGTTCGTATTTAGTACGCTATGCTTTTTGCTCACCATCGCGGTGGCTCAAGAGCAGTCTAAACAAATCGCGGAACTGAAGGAGAGTGTAACTGTTCGCCGCGATTCGCGGTTGATACCTTACATCGCTGCTCGGAACGACCTTGATCTATATTTCGCCCAGGGATACGTGACGGCAAGCGATCGGTTGTGGCAGATGGATCTCCTGCGTCGCGTCGCCCGTGGCGAAACGGCGGAGATCTTCGGCAAAGCTGCGCTCGAGGAAGACAAGCGCTGGCGACGGTTCGGATTTGCAAAGATCGCGGACGAAAGTATCGCATTTCTTTCACCCGAGTTGCTCTCCGCACTGGAGAGTTATGCTCGCGGGGTGAACGCTTATGTCGCGACGCTTGATGACAAGTCGCTGCCAATCGAATTTCGAATCCTTCAAACCAAACCGCGCGAGTGGCGTGCGGCAGACTCTATTGTTGTCGGAAAAATATTAGCGGACGCGCTCAGTTCGACTTGGCGAAACGACCTCTTGAGGGTATCTCAGCAAAGTTTGCCAAAAGAGAAGCTCGCCGATTTGACGAATCAGGTCACGCCTTGGGACGTGGTGTTGTTTGGAAAAGACGATCGCAATGCGGAACGCGGAGTGCGGAGTACGGAATGGTTCAAACCTAGTGTGCTGGACGACCTGATCGTCGCTTCGCAAGCTTTGGAGGATGCTCGTCGAACTTCGCTTTCACGTGTTGGCATGTACGCCGAAGATCTCGCGGCGAGCAACAATTGGGTAATTTCGGGGAAGCGAACAGCCGACGGGAAACCGCTTCTGGCAAACGATCCGCACTTGCAGGCGAGTGCTCCCGGCATTTGGTACCTGACGCATCTTTCGACTCCGACGATGCGAATTTCAGGGGTGACATTCCCGGGTGTGCCGGGGATCGTACTTGGACATAACGCGGAAATTGCGTGGGGAGCGACAAACGTCGGGCCGGATGTGCAGGACCTTTACATCG
Organism: Pyrinomonadaceae bacterium; assembly: GCA_041745575.1. Lineage (GTDB taxonomy): Bacteria > Acidobacteriota > Blastocatellia > Pyrinomonadales > Pyrinomonadaceae > OLB17. The sequence continues at coordinate 29,135 of JBGTIQ010000059.1, read as the reverse complement.
AGACATTCGATGCCGAAGGAAAATATAAAACTCCTAACGGTATGGCTGAGCCGGTGATTCGACACGAAGAGATAAAGGTGCGAACTAATCTGCTGAAGACGGACACTGAGACTGTCAGCCTCGACGTCGTCGAGACTCGCAACGGCCCCATCATCCTGGAGGATGGCGGTCGTAAGTACGCGCTCAAGTGGACAGCTCGCGACCCGAAGAACAATGAGTTCGAAGCCTTTTACTTTCTAAACCGTGCAAAGAACTGGGAAGAATTCAAGACCGCGCTTCGAACGTATGGCGGGTCGACGCAGAATTTCGTTTACGCAGATGTGAAAGGAAACATAGGCTGGTATGCAGCGGGCCGCATTCCGATACGGAAGGTCGGCGACGGGTCGGTGCCCTATGACGGAACGACCGGCGATGGAGAATGGGTTGGTAACATCCCATTCGATGAATTGCCGAATCTCTACAATCCCGCCGCTGGCTTTATCGTGACGGCGAACCAAAGGATCGTCGGCACTTCATACAAGTACACTCAGGTCTCACGCGATGCCGCCCCACCCTGGCGAGCCCGACGGATCTACGATCTGTTGAAGTCGAATACGAAAGTCACCATGGATGACGTGGCGGCCGTTCAACTTGACGCGTTCAATTTACCGGTCAAGAACTTCGCGACTGAAGTTGTTAAGCTGAACGCCGCATCGGGCGCGACGATCGAAGTACTCAAAGCATGGGATGGCGTGATGCGACCGGATTCAAAAGCGGCGCTGATGGCGGCTGAGATTAGATCGTGCGTGGCGGGAAAGATCGCGGCTGACAATCAGGGTGTGCCGTCTGGCATTATCCTTTCGCGAGTGGTGGACGTGGGGGTTATCCAGTCGAGGCCCGAACGTTGGCTTCCCAAGTCGTATTCGACGTATACGTCGCTTATAAAATCGTGCGACGTCGCGCTCTCGACCATCTTACAAGCTAAATACGGAGATGAACCGGCCGGTTGGACGTGGGGAGCAGTTTCAAAATCGCGTTTTCCCCATCCACTGGCGGCCGCTCCGTTTATCGGCGGACAATTTGCGACACCCTCGATCGGACTTTCGGGAAGCCGGGAAACACCGAATGTTGCGTCGTCCGTTTCGATGCGGCATATCGCAAGCCCTGGAAACTGGGACGCGACTCGCCAGGTAATTCCGCTCGGTCAGAGCGGCGATCCGCAATCTGCACATTACAAGGACCAATTTGAGCTCTGGCGGACCGGTGCTCCGGCGGTGTTTCCTTTCACGAAACAGGCCGTTGAAACGGCGGCCCCGATTCAGTGGCTCCTGCGGCCTGTTCGATGAGAATTATCCCGGAATTCGGCTTAGAAAATCTGTGAGAATTATCGTCGCGGCCTCGCTGTCGAGTACGCTCCGCATCTCCGCTCCTTCCAGGCCCGCTTTCCAGAGACGTCCCCGAGCTTCGTAGGTCGTCGCTCGCTCATCCTGAAGAAAGACGGGCAAGTTAGTCGACAACTCAAATTTTCGAGCCATGTCGCGGGCCTCTGCAGTCATTTCGCTCTCTGACCCGTCGAAGTTATACGGCAAACCAACGACAAGAGCCACGGCATCAAATTCCGCAAGAGTGTTCGTTACCTGGTGGAGGAGCTTTTTCCACGACGTTCTTTGGATGACCGGGAGGGGCCTGGCGAGCACACGGTGCTTGTCGCAGACCGCAACACCTACGCGCTTTGTACCCGGGTCGATGGCTACTATTCGGCCAATTTCAGCAAGTCCTGAAATATCTGTAAGGTCCCGTGGATTGGAAGTTTCTTTGTGTTGCACTCTCGATTTTCTTAGCGGATAATTAACGTCGCTGCGGCCTAAACCTTTCTGCTCCGCACGCGTAAACGTTCTTAGTAGTTATCATACGAGGTAGATTATGTCATTTCGCGGTAAGTTATCGATTCTCGGCGTTTCGGGTGCCATTGCTCTCTATGCCGTAATCGGCGGCATCCTCAGCCCCTGGGCACGAGCCCAGCAGCCGATCGACGACGCGGGTGCGCAGATCCGAATTTTTGAGTCGGTATTGCAGCACATCCAGAACGATTATGTCGACGAGCCCAACCTTGAAAAGGTCCGTTACGGAGCTCTGCGTGGTCTTGTCGGCGGCCTCGATCCTTATTCGTCCTATTTAACGCCCCAGCAGGTCGTAGAATTCAACGCTAACAAGACTTCAAATAAGGTCGGGATCGGCGCCGAATTCTCGCAGGTTTCGCTTTACCTCTATGTAGTGTCGGTAACCAAGGGCTCGAATGCCGAGAAGGCGGGTCTCAAGGCGGGGGATGTGGTCGAGTACATCGAGAATAAGGCGACGCGTGATATTTCGCTCTACGATGCTCGGCAAATGATATTGGGCGACGCCGGCTCCGTAATAAACCTCCGGATCCTAAGGGCTGGAGCAAAACCGCAAAGCATCAAAGTTACTCGCGGAAATCATAAGACCCCGCAGGCTGAGGCCCGTGTCGAAGCCGGCAAGATCGGTGTGATCAAGGTGTACAGCCTCGAGGATGGCGAAGCAAATGACATTAGAGCTCACGTCCAGACCTTTGCAAAACAAGGTGTGCAGAAGATTGTCGTTGATCTTCGCGGCGTGGCAGCAGGAAGCCTCAACGAGGGCGTCGCTGTCGCAAACCTCTTCATTAAGGACGGCGAGATCGCCAAGGTTATCGGAAAGGATAACAAGGTTTTGAAAACTCTTTCGGCTGACCCGGCGAAAGCAATTTTCGACGGTAAAGTTGTCGTTCTAATCGATCTGGGTACCGCCGGAGCGGCCGAGGTCGTAGCGTCTGCGATCCTTGACCGCAAGAGGGGCGAGGTCGTAGGAGAAAGAAGTTTCGGTTCAGGAACGGAGCAGCAGCTTTTCACCCTTCGGGGTGGCGATGGCTTGTTGCTGACTACCGCAAAGTGGGCATCTGCATCGGGAAATCCGTTCCTTAGTGATGACCGTGCGACGATGGGTGTCAAACCGTCTATCGAAGTGAAGCGTCCTGACACGCCTGAGCCGATCGAGGTCGAGGAACTTATCGACCAGCGCGAACAGCAAAATCAGGATCCGCAGCCGTCAGCATCGCCAATCCCGGGGAAAGAGCCGGCAAAACCCGTGATTGAAGATCTTCAGCTCAAGAAAGCCCTCGAATTGCTTCAGGACAAGTCGCAGGCTGCGAAATCTGGCGAGTAGAATTCAAGTAAAAAGTAGAAATAGTAAAAAGTAAAAAGGCAAAGGATTACCCAGGTCCTTTGCCTTTTTACTTTTTTGCTTTTTACTTTTCACTTTCTTACTTTCACTCTTTTCCTTTACAATCAGCCTTACATGAACCCCAGGCAAGTTACGGTTCGCCCGTTACGGGAAACCGATCTCGACGAATGGCTCCGTCTTCGAAAGCTCTTATGGGACGAGACCGGAGACGACGACCACAAGTCCGAGATGCTCGACATCCTTGATCATTACGAATCGCAATTCGTACTTTTTGCGGAGTCCGATTCCGGCCGGCTCGTTGGCGTACTCGAGGCGAGTATTCGACCTTACGTCGAAGATTGCGAAACGGATCATGTCGGTTATCTTGAAGGCTGGTATGTCGAACCCGAATTTCGAAAACAGGGAATCGGGCGTGAGTTGGTTCGACAAGCCGAAGTTTGGGCCCGCGAAAGAGGTTGTACGGAGATCGCATCGGATGCCGAGATCGGCAACGATTTGAGCCTCGCCGCACATCTGAACCTCGGCTACACTGAAACCTCGAGGCTTGTACACCTACGTAAAGAACTTTGATGAGAGTGATGAGAGTTTTACGCCTAAGCATCCCCCTTTTCAGTATTGTTTTGTCTTTTGGCGCGATCGAAGCCGCTCTTGGCCAATCGACGAATCAGACTTTTCCAACGCCGATAACATCTAGTGAGATCAGCGGATCGATAAAGGCCCGCGATATCGGCGACTCCCGACTGACCTCGTACTATTTTCAATTCGATGGAGAGCAAGGCGACTTGTTCATTAATGTCGTGGCGCGGAATTTTACGGGCGATATCGATATTTTCACGCAGAACGGCCTCAGACCGCTCAGTAAGATCGTCGTTTATGCGGACTTCGGCGAAAGCGAAACGGGACGCGTGATCTATCTGCGAAAGCCGGAAAAAATGATACTTCGTGTCCAGGGCCGAACTCCCGGCGATGATCCGGCAACGTTCCGCATTAAATTCGCCGGTAGCTTTGTCGCGTCGACGCAGTTTGAACCGGACGCCGAGCCGACGCTGCCAACTTTTACCGCAAAAAATGAAAGCGGTGTCCGGGTTAATTCGGTAGGTACGATCGTTAAGATCATCCCCAAGGCGACGCCCGCTCCTGCCCGGGGCGAAACTGGAACGGGCGCAATTAGCGAACGCAGTGAAGTCGAGGAAAGAACTGAGGATAAATCTGATGTCACGGCGCAAACCGATGAGGATGACGAGCCAAAGAAACCGGTAGATGCTCCCGCGAAAAGACTCGAGGTCGTCGTAAGTGAGAACATTCCGGAAAAAATAGAACCGGCCCCTGCCAGAACGCCAGCTCGCAGACGGACAAGAGGCCGAACGCCGCCGGGACGCACTCCGCCAGCGGATAACGCTGCGGAATCTAAGGCCAGGACTTCTCCGACGAGTACGGAGGAGCGGCAAGCGGCGGCAGATACATCGCCAGCGAAGGATCCGGATCCGCTCGCGAATGTAAATTTGATTATTCTCTTCAAGGACGGGACAAGGATCGACCGCCCGATGAGCGAAGTGCTTCGGTTCACGGTTGATAAGGGAGTGCTGACAGTGATCTCGAAGGACGGAAGAATCGGCAGGTACTCGATACTTGACGTGGCAAAGGTGACGATTCAATAACTAGATAAATAGGAAGCCGCCGGGATCGATCATCTCGATCCCGGCGGCTTTTTTGCGCTCTTAAGAGCTCATGCGTAGCTGTGCAATCCAGGTAACAGATAGCTCACGCCAAGATATGTAAAGATCACAAGCAGAAAACCGAGAACCGCAAAATAAGCCGAGCTGCGACCGGTCCAGCCACGCGAGATCCTTGTGTGAAGGAAAGCGGCGTAGGTGAGCCAAGCGACGAGCGCTCCCGTTTCTTTCGAGTCGAAGCCCCACGGTCTGCCCCACGATTCATTCGCCCAGATAGCACCCGTGATGAGCAGCATCGCGAGGCCGGCAAAAGCGAGGCACGCAGTTTTGTACATCAAACTATCAAGCGACTCGAGACTCGGTAGACGTTCGCGGAGCTTGTCCGTTCTAAACGCGAAGAGCACGACGAAGAATGTTCCGGCGAGAGCCGTTATCAATCCCGCGATTTCAACCGGATTCGTCCCAACGCTGAGATATAACTTATCGCCGTTCGCCTGTAGATATTGGCGACCCATCTGCTCGTGTTGCGCCGGTGTGATCGCCGCAAACTCTCTAGCCGAAAGCTGCTGTCTCTCCGCCATCGCACGGCCCGCAGTGACGAGCTGTGACGGATTTGCGGCGATCTGAGCGCGGAGCCGTTCCGGCACATTGTTAGTTTCGCGTATCTCGGCAACAAGAAGTCCGACGGTTAGTATCTGGGCAATCAGCGCAACTTTTAACAACAAGTGCCCGAGTGTCTTGGCTCCTTGATTCTCACGATAGAGATAGACAAGAAACGAGACAATAACACCGGCTAAAAGCAGAGCGCAAAATGCCAGCGCGACGCCAACATAAGGGGTGTCCAGACGGAACGGCGCCGAGAACGCTTTGCCGCCGTCAGGGTTTGGAACGAACAGGCCCGCTCGATACACGAGTTCTGTCAATACCGAGAACTTGCTGATCGAACCGATAACGCCGATCGCGAAGATGCTCGACCAGATGGCCATTGCCTCGACCTTGACCCGATCTTTGAGGAGATAGATAACCGCGATGGCAAAGCAAACAAGGGCCACGCCATAGCTCAGAGACGCGACACCGACGTGGATCGGACGCCAGTAAGAATCGAGGACCGGTGGCAGATCGATAAACTCATTTCCGATAAAACGCGCGAGAGTAAGGATGATCGCCGCAAGCGGCAGCGTGAACGCGCCCAGAACCTGGAAATTCCTGCGCCGCGCGAATAAGAGCGTCGCGATCCCGGCACCGAACGCGAAAGCGAGACTGAGGTCGTAGAGATTGGCAAACGGAACGTAGCGGAAGATCCACGGCGTCGCCATGTTGCCGCTTTCGCGCATGATCGCGATCTCGTGTTCGTACGCAGCGTCCCAACGAACGAGCCAGCTCGATAGATTGAAGAATACGCCGGCGACCGCGCTCCACAGGCCGATCCTTCGGGCCATTTCGGATGGAGCGTAGAGATTCGTCAACTGAAACAGCGCTGCGAATAAGTAGCTCGCGAGCGCGAGCATCATCAGAGCGCCGTCGGAAATAAAACGCTCGCCAAGCTGGAGTCGAAGGCCGAGCATAAGAAATGCTCCTACAATCGCGAGTCCAGCCGGAACATAAGTCGTCCAACCGCGTCCGATCTCTGAATCGTAAATCTCTTTTGCCATAAAACCTCTGTTGTTAGACGACCTCGCCTACGTCGCGGACGACCTTATTGAACTTGTCCTCAAATCCAAGATGATTTCTATTTGCATTTCCGCCCATCACGATCCGGCCATTTTCAATTAGAGCCCACACGCGTCGATGAGAGAAAAAGAAAACAAAGCAAAGGGCACCGATCAACCCAAAGCCACCGAAGTACCATGCAATGAAAGCGCCATTGAACGGGTCGTATTTGATCGATAAAACATGGGCGAACGGAGACTTTTCATAGTTGGCAAGTTTCCATTTGTAACCCGCCTTGGGTGCGCTCACCGGAGCATTGTCGGGCATATTGCCGCCAAACGCGAAGACACGAACACGTTCGCCGCCCGGCGGTGTTACGCCGAGTATCGCGACCGGATTATTGTATTCGCCCGAACGTGTGTCCGGTTTTCCATCGGCATTAAAGGTAAAGTCCGGTAAGAATTCCTCGTACTCAACCTTCGTGCCGTCGCCTAACGTCGATTCACCGGTTCTCGGAATGGTCACGCTTACGTGTGCACCGCCGTCCTGCGGAATCAAGTTAAGGTCGATCGTACGGGCGTTTCCGACCGGTATAGTCTGCGCTTGAAAAAAACGGTAGCCGCGATAACTGAACGGCTTGTTCATACTTATATCCGCGGTGGTTTGGCCGTACTCCGGATCGTCGACTATTACTTGCGTTCGCCAGTCGAGAGTGTTCGTCACATCGATCGATCCGCGCGGATCGATCAGACGCTGCTGTATGTCGGTGCACGTCATCGAAAAGGGAAGCTCCACGTTGAACTTTTCTTTCTTGTCCAGATCGAACTGGATCATCTGGATCTGATCGGTCGCATCGCCCGGGATCATCCGGACATCGGCGTCGAAACCTGTCTGCAGCGCAACGAAGTGTCCGAGAAAAAGCGTAAGTAAACAAACATGGACGATGTACGCTCCGATGCGATTTATCCGTCCGCTCTCGCCGAAAATAATAGTCCTGCTCTCGGTCGAGACATTGGCGAAGTCTTTCAAGCCGGACTCGTCCGTTCCATATGACAGCTCATCAAATTTGCTGGTCTGCGTACTAAGGCCGTTAGCCTTAAATGCGCGAGAGATCTTCTCCGCCAATGCATCGTGGTCCGAAGAGTCGGCGGCAAACGTCGCCGTCTGTGCCTGCTGCTCCAACCACGAGCTGGTTGCCGTCAGCTTAGGCTTTGAAATGTAGCTCCAGGCAGACGGAAATCGATCGATGGAAGCCAGAATGATATTCAGAGAGAGAATTAGGAGCAGAAACTTGAAGTACCACGCGTAGTAGATGTCGAAAAATCCGAGCGAGCCATAGACGAGTTTTTCAGCCGGCGTTAGTGAAGCGTAATAGGCGTCAAAGCCCTGCACGTTCTGCTGAATGATCAGCATTCCGATCATCGACAAGACGACCAGAGTGCAGAGTAGGCTCACACCAAAACGGACCGAACTCAAAAAATCGAGAATTCGATCACCAATCGGTTTTATTCTTGTCTTTGCGACCTCGCGGCCGCCTATTGTTTGTTCTGCGGCTGACATTCGGAGTATGAAAATCATAACGTAGCGACCGTTATTTGTCATTGACCGAATAATTAGAAAAGCTTTATGCCAAAAGAAGAACGGCGACCGCGTGAGAACTTTGAGAATGGTACTTTGCGGGTTATTCTTTTGTTTCAACGGTTCCGTCTTCAAAGCAATAATGGACACTGCAGCAGAGATCGCGAATAACAGGATTCTCGGGTGGCGCATGCGTTCGGCCGCGTTCGTCGAGCTGACCAAACCTAGGATCGCGTTTATGCTGGGGCTTACGGCCGCCGCCGGGTTCTATCTCGGGACGAAGGGATCGCTCGATCTTGCGCTATTCGCCAACGCGATGATCGGCATCCTGATCCTCGCTTTTGGTGTCGCGACCCTCAACCAATATATCGAGCGCTCGACGGATGCGTTGATGGATCGGACAAAGAACCGACCGTTACCTTCTATGCGATTGGCTCCGACCGAAGCCTTGGTCTTTGGCATCGTTCAGTGCGCGGTGGCCGAGATCTACCTCTACTTCCTGGTCAATCCGTTGACTGCTGGCCTCGGACTGACCGTGATCGTCGGATACGTCCTTCTCTATACTCCACTGAAGACTCGCACGTCGGCATCAACAGCGATCGGTGCGATTCCGGGGGCTATGCCGCCGCTTATGGGTTGGACAGCGGCTGCGAATGAAGTCTCGCTCGGTGCTTGGGCGTTGTTCGTTATGTTGTTCCTCTGGCAGTTTCCGCACTTTCTCGCGATAGCCTGGATGTACAAGGAGCAATACGCGAAGGCCGGGATTCTGATGTTGCCGGTTGTCGACCCATCCGGCCGAATTACCGCAAGGCAGATCGTGCTGTTTGCGATAATGCTGGTTCCGGCCAGCCTCGCTCCCTTTTTCCTGGGATTCGCCGGGATCATTTACCTGATCGGCGCCTTCCTGCTTGGCCTCTGGTTTCTTTACGAGAGCGTACGGACCGCTCGTGAGAAATCTGTTAAGAGGGCACGTCGGCTATTGATGGTTTCTGTTCTCTACCTTCCGCTTATTTTCGGTTTGCTTGTCCTGGATCACTAAGATGAAAACTGGAACGGTGGAACCCGTTATCGAAGACGAGAACGTCAATCGTCGCGCTCGCGCGAGATTTGTTGGCGGTGGTACCGGACCGAACGGCGACGGTGGTGGCGGTGGCGACGATGGCGGTGACGGTCGGGATGATCTCCACTTCGACGATATTAGAAGATCCGAAAACGTTGTTCCGGACAAGTCGAAGTTCGTAACCTGGTTTTTGCTCCTTATCGTTCTAATGACCTTTGGTGGAATGATCGGGGCCTACATCGTTCTCGCGACAAACGGTGCCGCCGAGTGGCGACCGTTCGAACTTCCGATCCAGGTTTGGATCAGTACGGGACTGATACTCATCAGCAGCATCACTTACCATCTGGCGAAAAACGCTCTCTTCGCCGACCAATACGACCGGGGCAGAAAGCTACTGATCGCAACGACGGGACTGGGCGCCGCTTTTATTTCTTCGCAGGTCCTCGTCTGGCTTGCCCTCGTCAATCGCGGATTTTATCTCCGCGGAAATCCATACGCGGGATTTTTCTACATTCTCACAGCCGTCCACGCTGTTCACGTCATCGGTGGGATCGTTGCGCTTGGAGCTATATTGCTGCGCTCCTGGAATGAGACAACATTTGGCGACGAGATCACTTATCGGCGAAATCTGGCTCGCTCTGTTGGCTGGTACTGGCATTTTATGGGAGCGCTCTGGATCGTGCTATTGGCGCTCCTCGGCTTTTGGAAATAGTGCGATGGAGCTGCTGCAGATCTTTCCTCATCTGAATGCCGTTCTCAACGCCACCTCGGGCGCCTTTCTGGTGTCCGGCCTTTTTTTCATATTAAAAAAACGCGTCCACGCTCATCGCTTTTGCATGTTGTCGGCGAGCATTATCTCCGCCGCGTTTCTTCTTTCGTATCTAAGCCACCATGCGCTCAGAACGTATTATTTCGGGCTTGGCCCGACTAAGTTCACAGGTCAGGGCCTCGCACGTCCCATCTATTTCACGATCCTTACATCACACACGATCCTCGCGACAATTGTTGGTCCGTTCGTCATCGCAACGCTCTATCGCGGATTGAAAGGACGCTTCGATGATCACCGTCGTTTGGCCCGGCTCGTCTACCCCGTTTGGCTTTACGTTTCGGTGACCGGTGTCATCGTTTATTTGATGCTTTATCAGATTTATTCAGCTCCGCGATAAAAATGTCATGCAATTCCTTGTCATTTTCTTTTCCGGCATGCTAAACTCAAATCGTTGAAAAGTTGATCACCGAAGTCGCTCCGTTGTGGAGTGTCGCGGGGGACCCAAACGTTTCATTGTGCAATATGAAACAGGGGCGAAGAGTTTTGAAACTCAGGGATAATCTTTCGTTCCTAGCCCGTCAGCTAACCTCGTAGGTGTGGCAAAGAAGTTACTGCAAGTTTTAAGACTTTAAGTCGCGATTTTGTGTGTGCTTCGCGCTTCTGCTTTCTCAACACTCAAGCAGACATCCAGTCTTCTCAAAGAGGAAAACTCCGCATCGAAAGATGCGGAGTTTTTTTGTCGCCTGTAATTCTGAATTATCTTAGGGTAAGACCTTTACCGTCTTTACGGGCACTTTCTCTAACGGATCGACTTCCATCTTATCCGGCCGTGCGGGTAGTTTGAACTCAAACGTTTCCACCCGTTTCGTGATGTTTATTTTCTCAATCTGCTTTTCCGTGCCGATCGTAAACTCAATATCGAGTGGCAGTCGGAACGCGGCGGGTGTGATTGTGTCCGCTTTTTGCGTCTGTGTCACCGTCAGGCTCACTGTTTTCGCCGCCGAGTTCCACACCTGTTTCACGCCTAGCTTTGGATGGCCCGATTTGTAAATCCACTGATCGAAAAACCAGTCGAGATCGCGGCCCGAGGCTTCCTCCATTGCAGCTTTCAAGTCGGTGCTTTCCACGCTTGCAAACTTGTGTCTATTCAAATATATATTCACGGCCTTCCAGAACGTCGAGTCGCCGACTTCTTCACGAAGGGTGTGCAAGACGGCACCGCCCTTGTTGTAGATCGTCGCCGGCCGATCGAACAGCGAACCAACGTCTCCGGCATTCTGATTGAACAGAGCGTTCCGCTTATTGTTGACAGCATCGTCAAGGATAAAGATCTCGGCATCGCGCCGAATCTTGTTCAAATAGTTCTGACGCCCGTACATGTTTTCACGAAACGCGGCTTCCATGAACGTCGCAAATCCTTCGTTCAGCCAAAGCTCCGCCCAATTTTTGCACGTTACAAGATTTCCGAACCATGAGTGCGCCAGTTCGTGCGAGACCAGATCCTCGACACCCGCAGCGAACAAAGGATTACCGACGGCAAAAATTTCGGTATCGGCCATCGTGGTTGCTGTGACATTTTCCATCCCGCCGAAGGTGAAACCGGCAACGACAGTCTGATCGTATTTATTGAACTGGAAAGGGACGCCGGTCAGTTCCTCGTAAGCGCGCATCATCTCTTTCGTATTTCCGTACGCCTTTCGGGCTATCGTCTCCGCTCCCGGATAGATATAAAAGCCAAGGGGCGTGTTGAGGTAGTTGTCCGTAACCTTTGCGTATTTTCCGATGACGAACGAGACGAGATAAGTCGGTATCGGAACGTCCATCCAGTAATGGTGCGTCACCGTACCATCCGCGTTCTTTACTTCTCCAAGCAACTCGCCATTTCCGACCACCGTTTCGCCGGAGTTGGCCGTTATGAATTCTTCGAAAGTAGCTTTGTCACTTGGAAAGTCGAATGATGGGAACCAGTGTCGGGCCTCGTCGGCTTCACCTTGCGTCCAGATCTGCTCCGAGTGAATTTCCTTTCCGTTTGCGACCTCTTTGTCTACGAAATAGACACCTCTTCGCGGAGTCGATGAATGTTTGAAATGCACGACAACGGTGTCGGTTGTATCGTACGGCTTATCTAACGTCACGGTGACTTTTCCGCCCGCGGCGCGAAACTTCAAGGAGTTTCCTGCCGGTTCCAAAGTAACCGATGAGAATGTAATACCCACCGCGTCAAATTCGGCAACGACGAAATTCTTTTTTAACGGCTTGAAGCGGATCGTTGTCTCGCCGATCACTTTCTTTGCGCGACGGTCAAACCTTACACGCAGTATGTAATGTTCGGCGTCGTAAAACTGCGGCCGGTTAAAATCCCGCCGCGGCGTTTGGGCCGCGGCGGAACCGAAAACGAGTAGAAGCAGCAGAACGGAGAGGCTGGTGAGGAAACGATTAGATCTCATAGAACTACTTTAGATGTTTGCCAAACCAATCCAGAACATTCTTGTACCAGAATTCGGAATTCTGCGGTTTCAAGATCCAATGTCCTTCGTCCGGAAAAATGATGAGCTTTGACTCGACATTTCTTAGCTGGAGCGTGGTGAAAAGCTGCAGGCTTTGATCGACCGGAACTCGGAAATCCAGCTCTCCGGCGGTGACGAGTGTCGGCGTGTTGAAATTGTTTGCGAACTTGTTGGGCGACCAGCGTTGATAGAGAACTGGGTTTTCCCAGGGCAATCCCTTGAATTCCCATTTCGTGAACCAAATCTCTTCAGTTGCGGTCGCCATGGATTCGAGATTGTACACACCCGCGTGAGAAACAAACGCCTTGAATTTGAACCGCGGATCGTTATTGTGACCCAACAGCCAATCAACCATATAACCGCCGTAGCTGGCGCCCGCGGCACCGATCCGGGATTTGTCGATATACGGCCGCTTGATCACTTCGGCGATGCCGTTCTTCAGATCGACGACCACCTTGCCGCCCCAATCACCTGAGATATCGTTGACGAACTTCTGCCCGTATCCGGTTGAACCGCGCGGGTTGGGCATAAATACGACGTATCCGTCGTTCGCGAAAATTTGCGGGTTCCAACGATAGCCCCAACTATCATTAAATGCTCCCTGCGGGCCGCCGTGGATCAGGACGATAAGCGGATACTTTTTCGACGCATCGAAGTTCGCGGGTTTGATAACAAAACCATGGATGTTGGTATTGAGCGCCCCTTTCCATTCGAGCTCCTCGGCCTTTTGCAATCCGTATGTCCGATACGCTGAATCGTTAAAGCTTGTCAGCGGTGTGACGCCAGTTCCATCCGAGTTGGCTCGCATCAATTCGGCGGGCCCCGCGATCGAGCTTGAAGAAAAGACGAGGACTCGTCCGTCGCGCGAAACGTTGACGCTGTTTGCAGAATATCCTTCGAGTACTCGTTTCACGTGCGTCGCTATCCTTAATCGGAAGTCCGGTTCGACCGGAACACTGTAGATCGGCGAGCGTCCGCGAGTACCTGCCGCAAAGTAGATCGTCTTGCCGTCTTCGGTAACAACCATCTCGTCGACTTGTTGATCGAATCCGCGAGTCAGTTCGACGATCTCACCGGTCGAGCGGTTGTAACGCATGATCCGCCAGCGATCCGCTTCAAATCCCTCCGTGGCCTGTGATCGATACAGGATGTACTTGCCGTCGGACGTATAAACTGGCGAAGCATCATAACCTCTATTCGCAGCCGTGATATTTTTCTGGTTTTTATCGAATAACGACGCAATGACAATGTCGCTGTTCGTCGAGACCGCTTCGACCTTGTCCGGATTCTTCAAAAATGCGATCTCTCGTGAGTCGGTCGAGAAGGCATAATCCACACCCGACGACGCGCCATAGGGCGGAGCGTCAAAATCACCCGGCGTAAAATCGTTGGCGACGCCGCCGCTGCTCGAGACGACAAAAACGTGGGTGCGCTTACGGTCCCGCCATTCGTTCCAATGCTTGAAGAGGAGGCGGTCCGTTACCTTTGCCTGTACCTTGCTCGATTCAACCCTCGCGTCTTCGGCCTTATTGCAATCATCAGATGTACATTCCGGGTAGACGTCGGAGTTGAAAGCGATCCACTTTCCATCCGGCGACCATACCGGATTGCCGGCACCGGATGATATCCGAGTGACCTGTTTTCGTCCGTCACCGTCCATCGCCATCGTCCAGATCTGCCCTCCGGTCGTGTACGCGATCCGCCTGCCATCCGGCGACCATCGCGGTGAGCTGCTTGACTTGTCGCCCGAAGTGATCTGCTTCAAGTTTGTTCCGTCGACGCTTATCGAGTAGATCTGCGTCAGCGTTCGATTCTCAGTCTTGTTGACGCTCCCGACGGTAAACGCGACGGTCCGGCCGTCCGGGGATAGCTGAGGATCGCTTACACGCTTCGTGGCGATAAGGTTGTCGATCGTAAATCCCGATTGGGCAAGGCCCGCGGCGGTCGAGACAATGACGCAAAACACAACTGCGGACAGAATTCTGTACATAGATTTTACCTGCATATGATCTGTAGTTTTGACGAGCAAATCATTATCGCATATTACTTTGTCACACCAGAAAGCATCCGATAATATGAAAATATGAAACCGATCTGTCTGTTAATGTGCTTCACGTTCAACTCGATCTTTCTTCACGCCCAAGTCGCGACACCTACGCCGCAGCTGTATACGACAAGGACCATCGAAGATATGCGGCGCGTGCAGCAAGCGGCCCTTGCGAGCGATTACGCATATCGTCAGACGGCATATCTCGCGAATAACATCGGTCCGCGTCTTAGTGGTTCACCACAGGCTGAGCGTGCTGTGCAATATGTTGCGGATGAACTGAGAAAGATGGGCCTCACGGTACGTCTTCAAAAACTATCGGTTCCGCATTGGGTGCGGGGTGAGGAAAAGGCCGAGCTTGTCGAATTTCCGGGAATGGCTCCTGCCACGACGCAAAAAATCGTTGTAACGGCCCTTGGTGGAAGCATCGCGACACCCACCGACGGAATGTTCGGTCAGATAGTGGTCGTCAACAACTTCGACGAATTGAATGCGCTCGGACGAGATCGAGTCGAGGGGAAGATCGTATTATTCAACAACAAATTTGATCGCGAAATGGCGGCGAGCGGGTTTGGTGGAAACGCCTACGGGCAGGCTGTTGCATACCGTGGCGGCGGAGCGATCGCAGCCGGCCGGCTCGGTGCAATTGCGGTTCTTGTTCGTTCGGCCGGCGGTTCGCAAAACCGTCTGGTTCACACGGGTGCGATGAGATATGCTCCGGATGTAAAGCAGATACCGGCGGCTGCCGTTTCGTTCGAAGATGCGGAGACGATCGCTTATCTCGCAAAAATGGGGAAGGTGCGCATTCGTCTGCTGCTTACACCGCAGACGCTTCCGAATGCGACAAGCTACAACGTGATCGCAGATCTCAAGGGAAGTGAGTTGCCAGACGAAGTTGTGATCGTCGCCGGGCATTTGGATTCGTGGGATCTTGGGACTGGTGCTCTTGACGACGCGTGCGGCGTTGCCATGTCCATGCAGGTCCCATATCTGCTAAATCAGCTTAAGCTCCGGCCAAAACGGACGATCAGGGTGATCGCTTACATGAACGAGGAGAACGGCCTGGTTGGCGGCAGGGCGTACGCCGAAGAACAAGCCGCGAATTTCGCAAAGCATTTTGCCGCCATCGAAAGCGATCTCGGCGCGTCTCACCCGATCGGATTTCTTTTTACGGGTAAAGCCGAAGCCATTCCATTTTTCGCGCCGATCTCGAACGTCTTGAGGGAACAGGGCGCAGGGATCTCGCAGCTTCAACCCGGCGGTGTAGGTGCCGATATAGGGGCGCTGACGCAAGGCGGCGTTCCGTCGTTCGCCCCTTATTTCGATACGCGGACTTATTTTAGCTATCACCACACTGAAGCAGATACGTTCGACAAGATCGATCCGAAAGAGCTTGCCGAAGGCGGCTCTGTGATGGCGGTCCTTGCTTTTGGCCTGGCAAATCTCGAACATCCGATACCACGCTAGTTTGATGGAGCCGATTGAAATTGGTAGAGTGAGCCTATTATGAACAGACCGCCGCCGTACTTTCCGCAAAATCAGCTTTCGCCGCCTAGCGACAAGCGCTACCGCAGATTCAAGGTTTTAGTGGGACTCGCTATCGCGGCATTGATCTTAGTCGTGGCGGGGTTAGGATATGGTGTTTATCGCTTGATCAGTAGCTGGATGTAGAACCGGCTTTCAGTTTGGAAACAAAAAAAGGAGCGTTCTATCGAGAACCGCTCCTTTTTCGTCTTTAAAACCGAATAGTCCTTATCGATTATTCAAGGTCTGGACTTTTGACGCGCTTGCCTTCGCACGGGCGGCATCAAGTGCGAGTTGTCGGGCCTGCGGCAGTAATTCGATCGCTCGTTTTAGCTGATTGTCATATTCATTCGAAACCTGAAGCGATGCCGTCGTGCCGTATGCGGCAGTGACGAGCTCAGATCTCAAACCGCGTTCGACAAACTCACGCTCGCGGTCGATCTGTGCCGGTGAATATTTATACTTTTCGACGGCGAAGGACTTGAATGCCTGATAAAGGCCTTCAGAAACCGGGAAATCCGTAGTTATTATGTCATGGTCGAAAATGATCGGGCGGTCGACCTGGTTAGTTTCATGGCCCTTGATGCGACCTGCCGTCAGCTCAAGCGCGAATGCAAATACAGGATTAAAAAGCTTCTGCTGGAAGCGAGCCTTTTCGAGAGTGATCGTGTCGGCTTTAAGCTCGACATCCGGGGCGATTCCGCCACCGCTGTAGACCGAGCGACCACTGTCAGTTTTGCTTGCGGGGCCGCGGCTGTTTCTCGTTTCGTCACCCTCGGCCTTTACGCCGCCGTTGGTGTAGTAATCGTAAAGCGCTCCGTTTGAGTAATCGCGCTGGATCAGGCGCCCTGCAGGTGTCTCGTACTTTGCAATAGTCAAGAGAAGCATCGAGCCGTAGGGGGCAATGACAAACGGATTCTGAACCAACCCTTTTCCAAAGGTGTTTTCACCGACAATCAAGGCCCGATCATGGTCCTGCAAGGCGCCAGCGAGAATCTCCGATGCCGACGCTGAATTGCGATTGACCAGCACAACCAGGGGAATCCGTTCCGGGTTCGAATTATCAGCCCTGAACGATTGTTCCGTCGCACCGTCGTAACGCCCCTTCTGTGTGAAAACTACCTGGCCGCTGTCCAGAAATGTGCTCGCAACCCGGTAGGCCTCGCGAACCAAGCCGCCGCCATTGTTCTTAAGATCGAGAACAAGCTGCTTCATCCCTCGCGACTTCAGCGTTTTCATCGCTTGTGCGAATTCGGCATACGTGGTTTGGTTAAATCCTCCTGACATCGCGATGTAACCCGTTCCGGGACGGATCATATACGCCTCGCTGATGGACGGTTGTGATACCGCGTCCCGGACGATGTCGACGGTCTCGCGCTTCCCGGTAGCATTTCGCTCAACGACCAGTTTCGCCTGTGTTCCGCGCGGACCTCGAAGGAAGTTCCGAACATCGGAAAATGACTTTCCAAGCACCGACGTTCCGTTGACCTCAACTATCTTGTCACCATACCTGAGGCCGGCGCGATGTGCAGGAGCGTTATCGAAAGTTGCTTTGATATAGGTCGCGACAACGTTTCCTTTCTCGTCGCTGAGGTCGCCGATGGTAGCTCCGATCCCGTAGTAGCGCGAACTTTGGTCGGTTCGAAATTGTTCAAACTCTTTCGCGTCGAAATAGTTCGAGTGTGGATCGAGTATGTGAAGCATGCCGTCGATCGAGGCCTTGAACACATCGTTGTAGTTCAGGTTCTTACCCACAACGTGGTTGCTCTCGATGACCGACAAAGCTTCGGCAACATCCTGCTCAATCTTTTCTATTGTGACTGTTTTCGTGGGTGTGGCGGCGGAAGGCGCGGCCTTGGATATCGATTTGGCAACACTCGTCCCCGGCTGAGAGAACGCGTTTGAAATAATAACTAGGGATACAACGAAAGTGCTGAGAAAATAAGAAAGCTTTGTTTTCACTAGGGAATCTCCTGGTACTTGTAATGCCCCTTCGAACGGTCTCGAAAATAATAACATCCATTTGAGGAAAACTCGATGGAAATAGTTGCTTGGCAGTTAGTAAATCATTGAGTCGCAGGGATTGCCACGGCTTTCGCGATTATGCGAACTGCGTTACACTTTCACAAGCTTTCCCGTTCATTCTCCGGAGGAAATATTTAATGTCGATCCGTTTTCTAGTGGCCGTAACGGCTATTGTATTGCTCGCCGGCGGGGCTTTTGCCCAGACGAAATTACTTCGATTTCCCGACATCTACGGCGATCGTATTGTATTCACATATGGCGGCGATCTTTGGAACGTCGGGACGAGCGGCGGAGCAGCCATTCGCCTAACGGCGCATCCGGGCGTCGAAACGTACGCTAAATTTTCACCGGACGGGCGTTGGATCGCGTTCACAGGACAATATGACGGGGATGAACAGGTTTACGTCATGCCGTCAAACGGCGGCGAGCCCAGACAGCTGACGTTTTATCCATCTCGTGGACCGCTTGCTCCGCGTTGGGGATTTGATAATCAGGTTTTGGGATGGACCGGTGACGGCCGCGTCCTCTACCGCGGGGCACGCGACGCGTGGTCACTGCCGATCGCGCGTCTTTATTCGGTATCACCCGAGGGCGGCTCATCGGAACCTTTACCCATGCCTGAGGCCGGTTCCGGCTCCTTCTCTCCTGACGGCACGAAGATGGTCTATTCACCGCGCTTCCGTGACTTCCGTCCCGAAAAACGCTACCGCGGTGGACAGGCGAATAAGCTGTACATCTATGATCTGCGAACAAACGACGCCCAACTGATCTCCGACACTCCGTTCGCCAGCCGCGATGCGATGTGGATCGGTGACACCATCTTTTACAACACCGACAAAGATGGGAAGTTCAATCTCTGGGCTTATGATCCAAGCTCAAAAAAGACGACGCAAATCACGAAGAACCGGGACTGGGATATTCGCTGGCCGTCGTCGGACGAAAAGTCCCGGATAGTTTATGAACGCAACGGCGAGCTCGAGATCCTCGACGTCGGTTCGAGAAAAGCGTCAAAGATTTCGATTACCGTCCCGGATGACGGGATCAATAGGCGTCCGCGGCAGACGTCGGTCGCCAATCGCGTTTCTTGGTTCGGCCTTAGTCCAAAAGGTGAGCGAGCGATATTCAGCGCTCGAGGCGACATATTTACCGTTCCGATCGAAAAGGGCGGGGCGCGAAACCTGACGCGGACGTCCGGTGCACATGACCGATTTCCGACGTGGTCACCCGACGGACGATGGATCGCGTTTATGTCGGATCAGAGCGGGGACGATGAAGTATGGGTAGTCGCGCAAGACGGTTCGTCGCAGCCCCAGCAGATCACGACTGGCGGTTCCGCTCAGCGGTATGCACCGCAGTGGTCCGCTGACAGCAAAAAGATAGTCTTCGGAGACAAGAACGGCCGTGTCTATGTCGTCACGGTCGCGACCAAACAGATGCAGATGATCGTCGATGCACCGAACGGTCAGATCACCGATTACGAATTTTCACCAAAGGCGAATTATGTGTCCTATTCGATGGTCGGCCGTAACGGCGTTCAGTCGGTCTACATCTGGAGCTCAGAAGAGAACAAGAACTATCGCGTAACACCCGAAATGTTCCAGGCCCATGATCCGACGTGGGACCCGAGTGGCGGGTTTTTGTACTTTTTGAGCGATCGGGAATATGCTCCTTTGATCTCGGCGGCAGAATTTAATTACGCGACAAACCGATCGGATTACGTTTACGCACTGGCCCTGCGCAAGGATTCGAAGAACCCGTTCCCCCCGGAAAGCGACGAAGTCGCGATAGCCGAAGAAAAGAAAGAAGCGACGCCCGGAACGTCACCGTCACCGTCACCGTCGCCGTCACCCGTCGCGACACCGATCGCAGAGAGGATCGATTTTGACGGCATCGAAGGACGCGCCTCCAAGGCTCCGCTCGGTGCGGACAACTATGGCGGGCTAACGGCGACAAAGGGGCATCTCGTTTATAGCGTGAACGCTCCGTTCTATTATGGGCGACAGGCCGATACTCAATCGTCGGTGCGGATCTTTTCGCTCAAGGACAGAAAGGAGACGACGCTTTTGACGGGCACGGGAGCATTTTTGCTGTCGGCTGATGGCGCGAAATTGATGTCGGTCTTGCAGGGAACCTATCTGACGATGGACGCGAGTCCCACCGGCGAACGTTCCAGGAAGAACATATCAGTTAACGGGCTTGTCACCGAGATCGATCCGGCGAAGGAATGGCGCCAGATCTTCTTCGAAGTGTGGAGACAGTATCGCGACTGGTTCTACGCCCCGAATATGCACGGCTATGACTGGGCTAAGATCCGAGACGATTATGTGAAGTGGCTTCCGTATGTGAATCACCGTTCGGACCTGAATTACTTATTGTCCGAGATGCAGTCCGAGCTCGCCGTCCAGCATGCGTACATCGACGGAGGCGATTACAACCTCCCGCCCCGGGTGAGAGTCGCTCTGACCGGTGCCCGTTTCGAAGCGGACAAGGCCGCGAACCGCTATCGCATCTCGAAGATATTCGCAGGACAGAACGAAGAAGACATCTATCGCTCACCGTTTACCGAGGTCGGCAGCGAAGCGAGGGTCGGCGAATATGTACTCGCGATCGATGGTGTCGACGTCACAACAGACCGCGACATCTACTCATATCTTCGCGGAAAGGCTGACAGCACAGTGACGTTCACACTGAATAGCACGCCGAACATGCAGGGCTCGCGCACTGTTACCATCCGTCCGCTCACAAGTGAGTCGGATCTGGTCTACCTTGATTGGATCCTCGACAATCGCCGTCGCGTCGATCAGCTTTCCGGCGGGCGGCTCGGATACATTCACATTCCTGATATGGGCGCCGCTGGTATCCGCGAATTTATCAAGTGGTATTACCCTCAGCTTCGAAAGGAAGGACTGGTCGTCGACGTCCGTGCAAACGGAGGCGGTAACGTGTCCCGGATGCTGATCGAGCGTCTGCGTCGCAAGGTTCTTGGCATCAACTACAACAACTTCAGCGAGGACGGCAATACTTATCCGGACGGGGCATTTATGGGGCCGATGATAGCGTTGCTGAACGAGAATTCCGCATCCGATGGCGATATTTTTCCTTACATGTTCCGTGAGGCGGGCCTCGGGCAATTGGTCGGAAAGCGAAGTTGGGGCGGCGTTGTCGGTATCTCGAATCGCGGGACGCTCATGGACGGCGGAGTGGTCAACGTGCCGCAGTCAGCGCTGGCGAATCCAAAGGGTGAGTACATCATCGAAGGTTATGGCGTGGATCCCGATATCGAGGTCGAGAACGATCCGAAGTCGGTGCTTGCAGGACGCGATCCGCAACTCGAGCGTGCAGTCGCCGAATTGATGAAAAAACTAACTTCACCTGTAATGCTTCCTCCGCGGCCGAAAGACCCGGTGAAAACTGGAAATTAACTCTCGTTTGTCCATTGGCGATCGGAGAATTCATGTCTCATCTTCTCG
The DNA here is from genome assembly GCA_041745575.1 of Pyrinomonadaceae bacterium. GTDB lineage: Bacteria > Acidobacteriota > Blastocatellia > Pyrinomonadales > Pyrinomonadaceae > OLB17. Next base: position 7,613 of record JBGTIQ010000059.1, on the reverse strand, counting down.
AGGTTCAAAATCTCAGAACACAATTTCCGACGCGGGCCGGTTTGGTAAAGGCTGTCGACGGTATCGGCTTTCACATCGACGAGGGCGAGCTGCTCGGGCTGGTCGGCGAATCGGGTTCGGGAAAATCGATCACGGCGTTGTCCATTCTACGTCTCATATCACCGCCCGGAAAGATCGTTGGCGGTTCGATCAAATTCAAAGGGGAAGAACTTGCTACAGCGAGCGTCGATCGGATGCGCCAGATTCGTGGTAACGATATCGCGATGATCTTCCAGGATCCGATGACCTCACTCAACCCGGTTTACACCGTTGGTGAACAGATCGCAGAGGCGCTGCGTCTGCACAAAAAGCTCGATCGAAAGGAGGCATGGACGGCAGCGATCGAGGCCATGAAAGAAGTCTCGATCCCTTCCCCGGAACGACGCGCAAACGATTACCCGCATCAGCTTTCGGGTGGTATGCGGCAGCGGGTGATGATCGCGATGGCCCTGGCGTGTGATCCGGAGCTCCTGATCGCGGACGAACCTACAACGGCACTCGACGTAACTATCCAGGCGCAGATCCTCGAGCTTCTCGAGGGGTTGCGGCGAACGCGAAAGCTCGCCATTCTGCTTATCACACATGATCTTGGCGTAATTGCGGAGACGGCCGACCGCGTTTGCGTGATGTACACCGGAAAGATTGTCGAGGAGTCCGGCGTAGACGAGATCTTCGAAAAGCCGAAGCATCCTTATGCACAAGGTCTGCTGAGATCTGTACCGAAACTGACGGCTGCCGACATCGAGAAGGCGACCCGGCTTCAGACGATCGAAGGTGTCGTACCGTCTCCTACAAATCTACCGCCCGGGTGTCACTTTGCTCCGCGGTGTGAATTCCGCATGGAGCGCTGTACTTATGGCGAGATCCCGCTTTACGAGTTGCCTAATGACGTGAAGGTGCGTTGCGTTTTGTATGACGAGGAGTCGGGCGATGAGGTTGAGGTCGAAAAGAGTTTATCTGCGAGCTCCGGAACCTGAAGACTGCGATGCGTTGATTGAGCTGTATCGTAAGAGTCAGCGGCATTTTGCCGGATACGCTAACTCAGTCTACACACGCGAGCGCTTTGAGGGGTTGCTCGCAGATGCGGCGATGGATGCGAACGAATGTTTCCTTATCTGCCGAACCCTCGACGATGCGATTATTGGAACATTGAATTTGAGTCAGATCTTTCGTAAGTTGTTTCAAAATGCCTACATCGGATATCAGCTCTTTGCGGGTTTCACAGGGCAGGGACATATGACGAAGGCCGTCGATATTGCATTGCGGTACGCATTTGTCGACCTCGGCCTCCATCGCATCGAGGCAAGTGTCCAACCGGGAAACAGAGCGTCGATCGCGGTTCTCCAGCGAAACGGTTTTGTAATGGAAGGCTTCTCGCGGCGTTACCTCAAGATCAACGGTCGATGGCGGGATCACGAACGATGGGCGATACTGAAGGAAGATTGGACTCGGTTTAAGAAAGATGGACGGAACAGCGCCCAGCACAGAAACACGTGATCTGCTTGACGTCAGGCGGCTCGTAAAATATTTTTCTGTTGAGAAGAGCGACGACGTTGTAAAGGCGGTGGACGGCGTATCTTTCTCGATCAAGCCCGGTGAAACGCTTGGCCTGGTCGGGGAATCGGGATGCGGCAAATCAACCGTGGGTCGCTGTCTGTTGCGTTTGCAAGAGCCAACTCGCGGCGAAGTTTATTTCGAAGAAGAGAATATTCTCGAACTCGGGCCGTCGGAAATGCGCGATTTGCGTCGGGAGATGCAGATCATATTTCAGGACCCATATGCGAGTCTCAATCCGCGGCTTAGCATTCTGTCGATCGTTTCCGAACCGCTGAAGATCCATGGCGTCTCGAGCAAGACAGAGCGCCGTGCACGTGTTGCCGATCTTTTGACAAAGGTCGGTCTCGATCCTGACTATATGAACCGCTATCCGCACGAGTTCTCGGGCGGACAGCGACAACGGATCGGCATCGCGCGGGCGCTCGCGTTGAATCCGAAATTGATCGTGTGCGATGAACCGGTTTCAGCTCTCGACGTATCCGTGCAGGCACAGGTCGTAAACCTTCTGCAGGATTTGCAGCAGGAATTCGGGCTAACATATCTTTTTATCTCGCACGGCCTCGCCGTTGTCGAGCATATTTCGAATCGCGTTGCCGTGATGTATCTCGGGAAGATCGTCGAGATCGCCGATGCAGACGAGCTTTACAAGAATCCGCTCCATCCGTACACAAAAGCGTTGCTGTCTGCGATACCGGTTCCGGATCCGAAACACAAACGCGATCGCATCGTGCTTCATGGTGATGTTCCGACGCCGATCAATCCGCCTTCGGGATGTCGCTTTCGCACGCGATGTCCGATTGCGATTCCCGAATGTGCCGAGGTCGTTCCGGAGCTGCGTGAGATAGTTCCGGGTCACACCGCGGCGTGCATTAGAGTGGATGGATACGACACGGCTCCCGTCGTCGAATGAGACGATTGAAACCATATCGTCAAACAATTCGTATTCGGCCCTGTTCACCAAGTAGTCTTAACCAAATAACGATCTGAGAGGAATAAAATGAATCGTCTTGCTGGAATCATCGTCGCCGCAGTCGGTCTCGTTGTCGCGGTCCTGAGCATTCTAAAGATCGTACCAGGCCTAACACAGACCGGTATTTTTATGATCGTCCTTGGAGGGCTGATCATAGGGTTGAGCTTTATCGACAAGCCTGATCCAGAGGGCGTTTCTCGAATGTCGACGCCTAACACACTTCTGAACATTTTTATCTCGCCCGCCGAGACCTTTCAAAACTTACGGCATCATCCGCGGTGGCTCGTCGCCGCTCTGATTATTTCGCTGCTTTCGACAGTGTTTTTAAACTTGTTCATTTACCGCCTGACCGCTGAGCGCGTGGTTAACTACACGGTAGACAAGACCCTCGAGATGCCCATGCTAAATGATGAGGCGCGCAAACAGATCGAAGCCGGACGTCAATCGACGATCGAGGAAAACAAGAATCTCGTTTCGAAGACCGGGCAGGCCGTCTCGACCTTCGGCGCAACAGTGCTCCGTTATTCCGTGTACGCGCTGGTATTCCTTGTCTTTGCTCTGGTCATGGGTGGGAAGATAAATTTCTGGCAGGCTTTCTCGGTAGCCGTTTACGCAGCTTTTCCGGTTGCGGTTGTCTCGTCGATCTTGTCGATAATTATTTTGTTCCTGAAGGACCCGGTGGATATTCATCCGATATTGGGGCAGGGTAATCTCGTTCAGGAAAATTTGGGATTTCTTTTCAATCCGGCCGAGCGTCCGGCGCTTTACTCCTTCGCGGCGCATATCAGCCTCTTCTGGTTTTACTGGCTTTGGCTGATCGCGACAGGTTTGAAAAATGCTGGCGAGCGGATCTCGACTTCTGCGGCATGGGCAACCGCCCTATTCTTGTTCGGAGTTCTTCTAGTGTTCGGCGTCACAAGCGCGTTCTTCTTCTCAAGCTTTCTAAGCTGAGACCAGTTGACGTTGGTTGGTAATGAAAGTCGCCGGTCCGCCGGCGGCTTTTTTGTTTATTCGTATCTGAGCGCTTCGATCGGATCCAGACGTGCGGCTTTCCATGCTGGCCACAGCCCGAATATCACTCCGATACCAACGCTGGCTATAAACCCGACCGCCGGTGCCCACAGCGGAACATAGGACGGAAGTACCAATTTAACAAGTAGTGTCAAAAGCCATCCGAGAAGTAGGCCCAACAAGCCGCCAAACCCGGTGAGGGTCGCTGCTTCGATCAGAAACTGAGCCAGAATGTCATTTTGCCTGGCGCCTATCGCCTTTCGAATCCCGATCTCACGTGTGCGCTCCGTTACCGAAACGAGCATGATGTTCATGACGCCGATGCCGCCGATCATAAGGCCCATCGATGAGATCACGACCATGAATATCGCGACACCGGCGGTGATCGAACGAAACTGGTCGATAAGGCTCGCCGCTGTTTCCATCGAGAAGTTGTTCGGCTTTCCGTACTCAACGCTGCGCCTCACGCGAAGCAGGTCCTGGACGTCGTCCTTCGCCTTTTCAAGCATGCCCTCGCGAGCCACCGCAAGAATAAAAAGATCGTCCGCATTCGGCTTAAGTTTGAGCGCCGCACCCATAGGCATGTAGATGACGTTGCTCTGATCGTTATTGCCACCGCCGCCGCCGAGAAGCTGTTCTCGTTTTTCGAGCACTCCGATGACGCGAAATTCAGCTCCGCCGATCTCCAGCGTTTTTCCTATCGGGTCTTCAAAAGGGAAGTAACTATCCACGACCGACGATCCGATGAGACAGACTTCAGCTCTTTCATCGCTTTCGGTACGAGAAAACCAACGTCCGGCGAGCAAGATCTCAGTTGTCGTCTTTTCTATTTCCGGCAGCGTCCCTTGCAGCCGTACCGCGGATGACGATTTACCATTCTTACCGGTCACGATCGTCTTTGAACCGAAGAAGTTGTTTGATACATCCAGAAACGGAACCGCCGTTTCCATCGAGGCCAGCCCGCGTATCGCTTCGGCGTCTTCGAACGTCAGCGGCTTTCGCATCCGTTCTTCCTGAGTTCTACGGCCGTGACTGAATCCGATGTTGAACTTGTACAGAAAAATCGAACGCGTTCCGAAGGATTCGACCTGCTTTTCGATCGCGACATTTATTCCGCTGATAACCGACGAGATCAGCATCACGGTGACAACACCCACAACCACGCCGACGATCGTCAAAAATGAGCGCAGTTTGTTTCCGCGAATGGTATCGAGCGCCATTCGCAAATTTTCGTAAAAACCGCTGCCGAGAAATTTAGCCATTCCTACTCTGCCCTCAAAGCTTCGATCGGATCCAGTCGGGCCGCTTTCCACGCCGGAAACAATCCGGCAAGAATGCCGACCGCCGCGGATACGCCGATCGAAATAACGACGGCGTACCAGGGGATCACTGTCTGAAGAAACATTCTGCTGACGACAACGCCGACGAGCTCAGCAATAAGCAAGCCGATAATTCCTCCGATCGCGGCGAGCGACGCTGACTCAAAAAGAAACTGACGAAGAATATCGCCCTGGCGGGCCCCGAGGCTCTTACGTATTCCTATCTCTTTAGTCCGTTCGGTGACCGCGACAAGCATGATGTTCATTATGACGATGGCGCCGACGACCAGAGCAATGGTCGGAACGATCATTATCACGATGAACGTAGTGCCCAAAATGCTGTCACGCAGGCCGGAAATTGCGTCCGGTGTGATGATGCCGAACGTGTCCTTCTCGCCAAATTCGAGCTTGCGCTTCAAACGCATCAGCGTGCGAGCTTCATCGATTGCATCCGGATAGAGCTCGTCCGACGGCGCCGATCCTACAAAGTACAAGTAGCGACTACCGCGAAATCCGCCAAAGTTCGCTCCGAATGTTTTGATCGGAAGCTGGACAAAGGCGTCTTGAGGCTGGCCGAAGACCGTACCTTTTGCAACGCGAACTCCGATAACGCGATAAGGAATGCCTCGTATGTTTATTTCATTGCCGACCGCTTCGCCCTGCGGAAACAGTTTGTCTACCACGTCAGTCCCGATGAACGCAACACGCATGGCGTTGTTGTTTTCCGCCTCGGTGAAATAACGGCCGTCCTGGACGTCGATATTCTCGATCTCTCCAATGACCGGCTCGGCGCCGTCGACGACCACGTCTTCCATGAGTAACGGTCCGACCTTAACTTCGCGTCTGTTGCCGCCCGCCTTTGCGCCAATTTTGTCTATGACCTGAGCGCGTGCCCGAATGAATTCGAGATCGTCGAATGCCAGCTCCTTGTTTTTACGTTGGGCTTCGGCAATCGCGTCCGTATCTTTGAAATCTTCAAAACGAAATCGTTGAACCGTAAACGAATTCGAACCGATTCCCGCGATCTTGTCGTCGATATATACGTTGAACCCCTGCAGCAGCGAGAACACAACCATAAAAGACGCAACCGCGATGATCATCCCGAGCAATGTAAGAAACGATCGCAGCTTATGAGCCCAAATCGCGGAAAGAGCAAGTTTTAAGGTTTCGAGGGTATCCATGGAGATCACCCTATTCTACGCAACTAGGGCGAAATTGTTTATCCACGCACGCGGCATCTTGGCGAGTCAAGTTGCGAATGCTTTGTTGAGGTCTGTCAGTTGAACCCAATGGTTTTGCCATCGAACTTCCGGAAAAGCCAATTACTGCCGATTCTGTGGTAGTATTAGCGAACCAATCGGCAGCGTTCGACGTCGGCATGTGATCGCATGATAGTTTTTGGCGGAGTCAAGAAAGCGTTCCGAACTTCTATCGTGTTTGGAAGGTGCCACTATCGTCTTTGCCCGCACACCGATAAATTCATCTTTTACGAATACGTCATACTCGTCGAAAGAAATCAAGTTTGTAAGTTCTACTGGAGGAACAATATGAAAAATAGGTTTGGCAATTTGCTGATAATTGCGCTTTTTTTACTGACGGTGTCCATCACGGTCAGAGCGGAAGCATTCTCAGCCTTTCTTAACGGTGCTCAGGAAGCTCCGACACCCAGCGGTTCGACAGCCTTCGGCTGGGCCCGCTTAATTTATAACGATTCGACTGGAGTACTTAGCTGGACGGTTTTTTACACCGACCTGTCGAGTGCTCAGACGGCTGCGCACATACACGCGGCGGCCCCGATCGGCGGCACTGCTTCCCCTGTAATAACCTTTACAAATCCCGGCGGTACTTCGGGCACCATCACCGGATCAATGGCCATCAGTACCACACTTCGAGACCAGATACTGGCACATCAAGCCTATATCAATATCCACTCGACGAACTTTCCAGGCGGGGAAATCCGTGGGCAGATAGGTTTGCGACGGGTGCTTGATTATGACGGCGACGGCAAAACCGATTACAGCGTCCTGCGTTTTCCGAATGTCGCACCTCCGGGAATGGCACCTATTCAGTGGTTTAACTCGAACAGCACGAACGGTTTTGAAAGTATCATTCACGGCGATGCCAACACCGATTTTCCCGCACCCGGCGATTATGACGGCGACGGCGAAGACGATTACGCGCTTTATCGAGCGGGAGCATCCGCCGGAATGCAGAGCAATTTCTTTATCGTTAGAAGTTCGGACTCGACGGTCCAGCATTATGCGTGGGGGTTATTCGGCGATCAGGCAGTGACACGTGATTATGACGGCGACGGCATCACCGACATCGCGGTTTTCCGGCGCGGCGCATCCGCCACCGCGCAGACTACATGGTTTATCCGGCAAAGTTCGACCGGTACTACAGTCTGGGCAGCGTTCGGTTTGACGGGAAATGGAACAAGCTCGTTTGACTCGGCTGTTCCGGGCGATTATGACGGTGACGGCAAATTCGATCTGGCGGTTTATCGTTTCGGACTAACGCCTAACAATACCTTTATCTACCGGCAGAGTTCTGACGGAGTTGTCAAATATAATTCATTCGGCAACTTTAATAGCGACTACATTGTTCCGGGCGATTTCGACGGCGACGGTAAATTCGATTTTGTCGCCGTGAGAACCGGCGCAATGGCGACATCACCGTTGTTCTGGTGGATTCGGCGAAGTTCCGATAATACGGTA
>JBGTIQ010000058.1:0-16860 GCA_041745575.1 Pyrinomonadaceae bacterium | reverse complement strand
GCTCGGCGGTATCAGCATCGGCTGCTTCTGGTCGTATCTCTTGAACACTGGCTCTGACTTCCTCTTCATAAACAATATTTTAAAGCCATTACTCCTGATTTGCGCCAAAAAAAGAGGCCGCCTTTTCAGACAGCCTCTTTTCTAGTGGAGCTAAAGCCCAGGATGAAGGGGGCGTCAGATTAGTTGGCGCTAACGATATAGCTGTCTCGGGCCCGAAGAACGAGGTTCGGTCGATTGACGCGAACTTTGATCTGCTTTCGCTGACCGGGTTTCCCATCTTCGCTTGGGATATATCCGATGCTGTATTGCCGTCGCAATTCTTCCGCGATGCCTTCGAAGGCGGCTGTCAATCCCCCGGGCGTTGCCTCGGGGCGGAAAACGCGTCCACCTGTGTAAGCGGCGAGCTCCTCGAGATATCGTTTTCCCACTGCATACTCCCGGGCCGTGCTTCCCGCCGGCGGTGGTCCAAAAACACCGATCGCGTCGGCTCGTGTTTTCTCGAAGGTGTTGTAATAGATCGGGAAGATGAGGGAGTCCGACTCTTCGGCAAGCGCTAGTGTCGTGTCGTAGTTAAACTTTGACGAGCGTGTGTCGACGCCGTCGGTAAACAAAACAATTGCTTTTCGGCCGCTGACCGCGTTCAGGCGCTTCAATAATGAAAAACTGACCGCGTCGTAAAGAGACGTTCCATCGCCGAAATCCGCCTTGTTGATTGCCCTGTAGATAGCCGCGCGGTCATTGGTGGCCTCCGTCAAGACGTGCACCTTGCCGTCAAATTCGATGACCATCACCTTGTCCTGCGGTTTGAGTTGATCGACAAATGCTATTGCACCGTCGCGTATCACGTCGATCTCATATTCGGTCGACGGACTAGTGTCCAACAGAAGTATGACGGTGAACGGCTTTTCCGATGTCCCGAAATACTCGATCTGCTGCTCTTTTCCGTCTTCGAAGATCTTAAAATCCTCTTTGCGAAGATTGGGAATGTACAGCCCGTGACGGTCGAAGACGGACACGGGAATGGTGATCAAATTCGTTTCCACCTTAACGACTTCATCGCCGTCCGATCCGACGGAAGCCGTCACAGGCGGCGTCTTCGAACGCGTCTTGTTTGTCCGATCCGATGTCCCGGTGGATAGATCGCCGCGAAGAGATGGCCATACGGCAACCGGCCGTTTTTTCTGCGGGGTCGATTCGGAATATGTGTCGCTGTCGTCCTGAATCGCAGGAAGTGGAGTAGGAGTTGGTTCGATCTTGCGTCCCGACTGGGCTGAGATTGAAACGGTAATAAGGAGTGCAAGGCAAAGTAAACTCAAAATTCTCATCATCATATGACACGGTCTCCGAATCGGATTCGTCCTTTTGATGCGATATTTTTGAATAAGGATCACCGTTTGTTAACGACCGGCTTCGATCAATGTTTGGATGCTGAATCCCGTCATTATTGCAACAACCGACCAACCTGCGATCTGGAGCCACAGAGGATGCGAATATCCTTTGACGATGTCGGGTTTTCGCGATGCAAGCAAAACCAATGCAAGCCCGATCGGCAGGATGAACCCGTTAATCGTGCCCGCCCAAAGCAGGACATTAACCGGACGGCCCAGCGCAAGGAATATCAGCGTCGAGACGACGATGAAAGTGACGATGACGTAATTGCCTCGACGTTCAAGCCCTTCGTGGAAGCTCTTGAAGAAAGAAACGGAGGTGTATGCGGCGCCGACGACCGAGGTTATCGCCGCCGACCACATCACGACACCAAAGATCTTGTAGCCAGCGATGCCGGCTGCGTGGCGGAATACCGATGCCGGTGGATTCGCCGGGTCTATCGGCAAGCCAAGTGAGATAACGCCGAGCGCGGCGAGAAATAAAAGCACACGGATAGTGGCGGTGAGCATGATGCCCATAACGGCGCTGCGGTTCACTTCCGGCAGCGACTCCGTTCCGGTAATGCCCGCGTCGATCAGCCGATGGGCACCCGCGAATGTAATATAGCCGCCGACAGTTCCCCCGACCAGTGTAACGATCGCGCGGGCGTCGATCCGTTCGGGGAGGATAGTGCGGTAAGCCGCCTCGATGAGCGGAGGCTGCGCATCGATCACGACGTAGACGATCAAGCCCAGCATAACGACGCCGAGGACCTTCACGAAAATATCCATCGCCCGTCCGGCTTCTTTGACAAGAAAGATACCGATCGCGAGACACGCGCTGATCAACGCGCCGACCTCGACCGGAATGTCGAACAGGACATTCATCCCGAGACCGCAACCTGCAATGTTACCGACGTTGAAAACCAATCCACCGAGAGCGACGAGTGCCGCGAGCAGATATCCGCTACCGGAAATTGTCTCGTTCGCGATATCTTGTGCCCTCTTGCCGGTGACTGTCAGGACACGCCAGATATTGAGCTGGGCGAAGATATCGAGAACGACCGAGATGAGAATGACGAAACCGAAACTCGCCAGTAACTGGCCGGTGAAAACCGCTGTCTGTGTAAGAAATCCCGGTCCGACAGCGGAAGTCGTCATGAGGAAAGCGGCACCGAGAATGACGGATCTTATGGAACGCTCTTTCATTACTATGAACTGTGAACTGTGAACTATGAACTGTGAACTGTGAACTGTGAACTGTGAACTATGAAGTGTGAACTATGAACTGTGAACTGTGAACTATGAAGTGTGAACTATGAACTGTGAACTAAAACCCACAACTAGAAATAAGAAACTAGAAATTAGAGGTTATTAGTCAAATGAAAGCTCCCCGGGGGGGCACTTTCATTTGACTATCAACCACTAGAAACTAGAAAGCCCGTATTCCGATCTCGAATCCCTCAAACGTTTCACGAATCGCTTTCGCGAAATCTACGGCATTTGCGCCGTCGCCGTGGATGCAGAGCGTGTCCGCCCTGATCGAAACGCTTTCGCCTGTTGTTGATGTCACGGTTCCGGATCGAATCATTTGTAACGCTTGTGTAACGGCGGTTTCAAGTTCGGTAATTAGCGCATTAAGCTCGGTACGCGGCGTCAAGCTGCCGTCGGACTGATACGTCCGATCGGCAAAAACTTCGGATGCCGTTTTCAGCCCCGCAGTCTCCGCCGCTGAGATCATAAAACTGCCTGATAGTCCGAATAGAACGAGACTCGGATCGACGCTGACGATCGCCTTGGCTATTGCGGCCGCGAGCTTGCCGTCTTTGGCTGCCAGATTGTACAAAGCTCCGTGCGGCTTTATGTGATGAAGCAGAGCGCCGTGCGTCTCGCATACACGTTTTAAGGTTTCGACTTGCTCGACCACGATCCCAAAGACTTCGTTCGGCGGCAAAGACATCGCACTGCGGCCAAAGTTTTCGAGATCGCGAAAACCGGGATGGGCGCCGATCGCGACGTCGTGCTCGAGGGCAAGCTCGACGGTTTGGCTCATCGTCGAGCTGTCGCCGGCGTGAAAACCGCAAGCGATATTCGCCGATGAAATATACTTCATCAACTCTGCGTCGTTGCCACAGCCTTCGCCCATGTCGCAATTCAAATCAATCGACAGCATTGTGATTTTGCAATCTACACCCGACACGCAAGAAATTCAATTTGTCTTCGAATTCAAGCACCAGGCGTTCGGCCTCCTCGATCGAAACCATAGTGAAACTGACTCCGTCGCCCGGCCCGCATTGGCCGAGGATTGGCAGGTCCACGGAAATTACGTTCGCGATTCGCGGATAACCTCCGGAAGTTTGATGATCAGCCATCAGGATAATGATCTGCCCGTCGGGAAGAAGTTGGATCGTCCCAAAGGTGACGGCCGAGGAAACCATCTGCAAATCGTCCAGCAAGTGCATCGGTTTGCCCTTCAAGCGATACCCCATCCGATCGCAGTCATTCGTCAATGTGAAACCTTCGCCAAGAAATATTTGCTCGGCGACCGGCGTTAGAAATTCGAATTCGCTCGCGGCAAGTACTCGGACAGTCGGAAAGCGGCTATACCGCGGAAGTATTGAAGAGCCGATCGTGTGTTGATTCGCCACGCGATGCGAATCGCCGCAGGCTATACGATCGCCTGTCATCAACTTTCTGCCCGACAGACCTCCCAAACCTGCGATCAAATTTGTACTCGAGCTTCCGAGCCATTTATCGATTTGGAAGCCACCACGCACGGCGAGATAAGCGCGATTACCGGAGAACCTGTTTGGAAAGGTTAGTACACCGCCTCGAGGCACGAACGCGGTGCTCCAATTCGAAATGGATACACCGTCGATCTTTGCACTAAAGTCTGCACCTCCGATCGCGATCATTGCGTTCGCGTCGAATTCGATCGCGGGAGCGGGGAAGTGCATTTCGAGAACGCACTCAGATTCGTCGTTCCCGAGAATAATGTTGACCAAACGCGCCGACGCCGCGTCCATCGCTCCGTTCGGATTAATGCCGAAGCTCCGAGCACCGGTCCGGCCGGTGTCCTGAACAGTAGTAAGTATCCCGGGTTTTCTGATTACGAGACTCATTTCGGGACAAAGCGCACCTCGTCGCCGGCCCGCAATAAGCTGGGTGTTGAGCCATTGGGCGTGAAAAGTTCGATATCTGCTTGGCCGATGATCTGCCAGCCGCCGGGTGATTCGACCGGATAGACGCCTGTCTGGCGGGACGCAATTCCGACGCTGCCCTTCGGTACTCTCGTGCGCGGTGAATCTTTGCGCGGAGCGGCGATAAGCTCATCGACATCACCCATATACGCAAACCCGGGAAGAAACCCGATCATGTAAACACGGTACGCTTTCGCGATAAATCGATCGATAACTTCGCGGGACGAGATGCCGGCGTAGTCTGCGACGAACTCTATGTCGAGCGCCGCCTGATCGCTGAAATCAACGGGAATCTCGAAGGTTCGGGCCTCCAATTGTACTGTCTCGTCGGGGTCGAGCAATGCGGCGCGGAGAATATCGTAAACCGCATCGAAAGCGGAATTGAATTCCGACAGATTCCGTCGCACCTCGGCCGTATCGTAAAAAACTGCGACGGATGAGTATGCCGGAACCGCTTCGATAAATCCGGGAAATGGGACATCACTAAGGCTCGAGGCCAGCGCGAGTGTTTTGTTATTCAGGTCGACCGAGATCTCATTACCGAAGTCCACCGTGATGCATCTGTCGCCCAATGCAAAGATCTTTGGTGAGTCGGCCATACGCTATCTGGTTCGCTGTTTCGGGTCGAGATATTCGCGCAGTCCGTCGCCAATAAAATTAAAGGCGAGCACCGTCAGTGCGATCGCAATGCCGGGAAAGAATAAAACGTGTGGAGCGTTGTAGAGAATGTCGAAACCGCGTGCTTCCTCGATCATCGTTCCCCAACTGGGAGCAGGCGGCGGAATACCGAGACCGAGGAACGACAGAGATGCTTCGGACAAAACAGCGCCCGCCATACCGAGCGACGCCTGGACGATGAGCGGCTGCACCGCGTTAGGCATGATGTGGGTGAATAGAATTCTCTTGTTGCTCGCACCGAGCGCGCGTGCTGCCTGGACAAAATCGTACTCGCGAACTTTCAAGACCTGTCCTCGCATCACACGTGCATAGCCGACCCATCCGATCACACACAGAGCGAGGATCATCTTTCCAAGACCGGCTCCGAGGAACGCAACGAGCGCGATCGCGAGCAGGAGTCCGGGAAACGCGAGAAAAACATTGAAGACATATCCGGACAAGAACTTGTCGACAAAGCCGCCGTAAAATCCGGCGACCGCTCCGATAAAAATTCCAATAATAGACGAAACTGTGACAACGGTGATCCCGACTTCGAGCGAGATTCGAGCGCCGTAAACCACGCGAGAAAAAACATCGCGGCCCAGCGCGTCGGTGCCGAACCAATGTTCGGCGGTCGGTTTCGCATACCGCGTCAGTAGATCTTGCGCCGTCACGTCATGCGTTGCGATCAAAGGCGCAAAGATCGCCGTCAAGATGACGATGGCGGCGATTGTGAGGCCGATGTATGCTAGTCGTGTCATTCAGTCTGTCTTTTAACGCAGAGATCGCGGAGAACGCAGAGAACAATTGTTCTAACTAGCTCCGCGATCTCCGCGGTCTCTGCGTTAAAACAATTTCACGAAAGCCTAATCCGTGGGTCGAGTTTTCGATACACAAAATCCGTTACGGAATTCGCCAAGATGTATGTCACGCTGATGACGAGCACGCAGCCCTGCACCAACCGGTAGTCACGTTTCCCGATACCGTCTTCCAAAAGTAAAAGTCCGAGACCCGGCCAACTAAAAATTTTCTCCGTGATGATCGCACCGGCGAGCAGAACACCGAGCTGCAGCCCGAGTATCGTTACGACGGGTATGAGACCGTTCTTCAGAACATGTTTATAGACGACCGTACGTTCGCTCAAACCCTTTGCCCGTGCGGTTCGGACGTAATCTTCGCCGAGCTCTTCGATGACGCTTGAGCGGACCATTCGCGTCAAGATCGCTGAGAGCGCCGCCCCAAGCGTTACTGCGGGCAACACAATGTCTTCAGGATGCGCACTGCCGGTCGGCGAGAACCATCGCAAGTTTACGGCGAAGATATAGACGAGGAATGGTCCGATCACAAAGGTCGGAAGAGAAATTCCAAGCAGTGCGATAAATGAGGCCAAGTTGTCGATCAGGCCATTCTTATTGGTGCCGGCCAGTACGCCAAGAGGGAGCGCAATACCGATCGCGATCAACATCGACGCCAGGGCGAGCTGGATCGTGGATGGATAGCGCTCAAATATCATGTCGAGCACCGGCCGTTCGGTTCGAAATGATATGCCGAGATCGCCTTGTAATAAACCGACCCAGTAATCGACGTACCGATTGTCGGCACCGTTCCACTTAAAGCCGGATTCGCCCGAATATGTAAAGAAGAACGGTGGGCGGTCGAGCCCGTGCTTCTTGTTGAAGTTTGCGATCTGTTCCGGCGTCGCGGTTTCCCCGAGGATCGCAGCCGCCGGTTCGCCCGGCACAAGCTCGATCAAAAGCGTGACGAGCGAGACGACGGTCCAGATAACCAGCAACATAAGGCCGAGCTGGCGGAAAAAATTACGGACTTTACGTTTCATTTGGAAACGGCAGAAGCGTGAGTGCGGTTCCGCCCGACAGAAGAAATTCTAGCGTCATAGACAGTGAAATGCGAATTTGGTCGCAGAGAAGTGAAAGCTTGGCTAACCCATGATTTACGATTCGAATAAGGTTAAGAACTTTGCGGCTTTGCGACTTGGCGGGAAAAACCCTCATTAGAAATACCCAGCTCTAATTGTTCCCGCAAAGTCGCAAAGCCGCAAAGAAGATCCAAATGATTAAATGAACCATTAACCGGGAAGGACTGGACTTCTGCCTTTTATTTCAAAACGCTACAATACCTACATATGCACGAACGCGATATCTTCGAGGAGCGACACGAGACAAAGAAGGCCAATTACTCGTGTCCGTTTTGCCGGGAACGAAACGATTACGACATTCGATGGCTGAAGCGGGTCAAGAAGCGAAACCCACCGAGAAATCTAAACCAGCACGAGCGTGCGCAGTTCGACAAGTCCCGCGACTACATGGTTAGGGTCGACGATCAGCTCATGTGCATGAATATTCGCTGCCGTAAACGATTTGAAATTCCGTCATCACAGACCGTCGTCTTCATTTGAAATTTTGTAGGTGAAGGCTTAGGCGTGTGCTATGCTTTTTCTAAACTTAGGGAGCAAGGAGGTCATATATGATTAACGGGAAGCAGCTGGAATTTTACGAAAGGGAAGATGTCCCCGACGAAGAAACTCAGGAGTTTATTGACGATGAAATCGCGCATGTGCCGAAAGCGCCTCAGGAGCTGCTTGAACGTCTAAAGGAGAATCATGCTGCCTCGCCCGCAGACTCCGGTGGAGATATTGACGCCGAATGGGAAGACGTAAATGACTCGGGAGCGGAAAGCGTGTTCGGCCATAACCCGACGCCGGACCAGTCCGATGTCGAAGAAAATGCCCATGCGATGGGAATCGATTTCGAAGACAACGAGCCGCTCGACATCATTGAGAAGATCGAGAAACGCGATCGAGATCGTTTTGAATTGAATGAGAATTCTAAGTCAGGTCGGAATTCGATCTAAGACTTGCAAGAACCCGGGGCGACCCGCTTCGCATAATCTACACAAACAAAAAAGCACCGAGGTTCGGTGCTTTTTTGTTTGAAATAAAACTTCGGCTAGTAGATCGTGAACGTGTATTCGCGAGTGATCACGACCGACTGCGGGATTCCATTTACCTGTTTCGGCTCGAATCGGATCTGTCGTGCAGCCGCAATCGCTCGCTCGGTCAAACCGTCCGGAAGTCTTGTGACCGGAACGATAGATCCGACTTCTCCCGAGGCAAGCAGCGTGATTTTTAGCCTAACTGCGCCCTGAACATTATTGGCTCGTGCCGTATCGGTGTACGTCGCCTTAGGAATTGAAGTGATCTTGTACGGCGTTGTTACCTTCGCCACGACTGGAGGTGGAGCTCCGCGTCCGCCCGAGCCAGTTCCGCCGCCGTTTCCATCTCCATCTCCGCCGCCGCTGCCAGAACCGTTGCCGCTACCTGCACCGGTACCGTTGCCGCTTCCCTGGCCCTGTCCGTTTCCACTGCCTTGTCCACCGCCAAAGCCCGGTCCATTCGACAGGCCCGCGAACCGCGAATTTGGATCGCCGTAGCGATCATATTCTTTCGGGAATTTTCGGTCGCCCTCGGTAGTCGCGACAGGCTGTTTCAAGAAATTCGGATTATCAGTCCGGTAGATACTAACGTCCGGCTTGATATGGGTCGGAGTACGTGACTGGTTGGCAAGATCGCCCTGCGAAGTCTCTTCTTTGTCTTCGCGGCCGCCACCGCCACCACCGCCGCCTTTTTCCTTATCCTTTTTTTGCTGTTCCTCTTCGACAACCATCGGAACCTCGACACCCAAATAGGCGAGCGAAGTTTCATCGCCGATCGAACCTATGCCGAGTTCTTTTTGGAACAGCGATATTCCCCAGCCTCCGACCGAAAGAAACAGAACAAGCACAGCCGCACCCAGCAATAGCCCGTTGCGCTGCTTTCCGTTCTTCTCCTCGATAACGGTTACATAAAAGCCACCATCATCGTCATGGGTGTAATCCCAACTCGTCGCCTCGTCGAGAGAATGTCGCGGCTCATCCGCGTATGCGGGCGACCCTTGATAAAAGACCGGAGCCTCTGCCACGGCGGCAGGAATCGTAATCTCTTCCGGCTCTTCGATCTCGTCAACTGCTTCTACCGGCTCTTCAGCCTGTAAAAAGACAGGTGCCGGAGCTTCGGGTTCAACCTCGACCGGCGTCGCATCTACCTCGGCTTCGACCGCTTCGGGTTCGACCGACACCGTCTCAGTTTCGTTTTCTAACGGACTCATCTCGAAAGCTTGCAGCGGCGCTCCGCAATCAGGACAGAACCCAAACTTCTCGGCGAATCCTTCATCACACGAACTGCAATACTTAACAATCTTTCCCATCTCTGTGGCCTCTCGAATTATCTACCCCGGACAGGGGCATCTAAAGTGATCTAATTATAACGCGATTTTCGCAGATGTTAAGCGATATATCTGGTTTTAGAACATCGCTTTAAACCCGGCTTGTTCAAGAAAGATAGATGCATTGTGACTTTCACACGATGCCCGTCTCAGATCGAAAAATTTGCCGTCGGCGATTGGATGATACGCGGAACAACACTTCGATGGAGTTTTGCAACTAAAACAGGTAACATCTCACTTTCCAAATTGTTATACGATGAAATTTCGATCTTTATTCCATAAATCTTTAATTCTTGTGCTGTGTGCCGTATCGATGTCGTTCGCCGCACTGGCTCAAAAGCCCGGGAGTAATGTTCCACGCCAGGAAAAACTGCTCAACGGGCTTAAGCTCTTGATGTGGAGCGACCCGGCGGCAACGGACGTTAAGGTAAGTATCCGCATACATAGCGGCTCAGCGTTCGACCCCCAAGGAAAAGAAGGCGTGACGCAATTGCTGGCGGACAATATTTTCCCGACTGCAGAGTCCAGAGCGTTCTTCGCGGAAGATCTTGGCGGCAGCGTCGAGGTGATAACGAATTACGATTACATCCAGATCAATGCGAGTGCGAAGTCTAAGGAATTCGTTACGCTTCTTGAGACTCTTGCTCAGGCCATTTCGAATCCGACGATCGACAAAGAGACGACGTCGGCGCTGAAAAAGGCTTTGACCGAAAAATTGAAGGCACTCGAAATGGATTCTGTCTATGTCGCTAATCAGGCCGCGACCCGGCGGCTATTCGGAGATTTTCCGTACGGCCGCCCGCAGATGGGATCGGTCGAGTCACTCCAGCGGATCGATTCTGCGGATCTTCAGTTTGCTCGGGAACGTTTCTTCTCCGCCGACAACGCAACGGTCGCGATAAGTGGAAACTTCAACGGCGATCTCGGATTCCGAGCTGCTCGCCGATATTTGGGAGCATGGCTGAAATCCGACAAACGGATTCCATCTACGTTTCGCCAGCCCGACGATCCTGATACGAAACCGCTCGAAATAGTTTTAGACGGTGTGGACGGGCGGACGACGTTCGCGCTCCGCGGCGTTGCGAGAAACGATCCGGATTATGCCGCGTCGTTGGTACTGGAAGATATTCTAAAAGTCCGCCTGCAAAAGACTCCGGCGCACGCGGTCGTGTCACATCACGCCCGGACACTGCCAGGCGTTTTGGTTATCAGCCTTCCGGGCTCGGCAACCTTTCCGTTCAACTCCCTTAGCGAACGAATTTCGCAGAACGAATTTATCGCCGCACGATCTCAAACCCTCGCGAGGGTCTCGGGACGAACTCTTTTCGATCAATGGCTCGACGCGGACACCTACCGGACAACCGTCGCCGGAGACGCGCGGGCGTTTCAGACAGTGACCATAGCGGACGTCCAGCGTGTCGCCGATCGACTCGCGAAGAATCCCATCGTGTCGGTTGTGGTCCGCCCACCAGCCGCCTCTCAATAGACGATGTCCAACGAGCGATCCCCAAATGAGATTGCGCACGGGCGTGCCGTACGCGACATGTTTTCGGGCATCGCGGGGAAGTACGACCTCCTCAATCACGTTCTTTCACTCAACATAGATAAGAGATGGCGGCGAACGGTTCGCGAGAAACTGAGCGACATTCTCGGTGACCCGAGCGCCGTCGTTCTGGATGTTGCGTGTGGAACCGGCGATCTCTCGCTCGAGCTAAATCGCAACGCCAACGCACGCGTCATCGGCTCTGATTTTTGTCATCCGATGCTGGTTATCGCGAAGGTCAAAACGGATGAAACTAGCGCGGCGATTCCATACATCGAAGGCGATGCGATGCGTCTGCCGTTCGCTGATTCGGTTTTCGATGCGGTGACGATCGCATTTGGATTGCGTAATCTTTCGAACTTCGCTGACGGCTTGAGGGAATTAGCCAGGGTTTTGAAACCTGAAGGGAAGCTGGTAGTGCTGGAATTTTCGACCCCTGTCGTTCCCGGCTTTCGCGGGCTGTTCAACTTTTACTTTACGAAAATTCTGCCGCGCATCGGCGGTGTCGTGAGCGGTTCGAAGGGTGCATATGAGTATCTACCTGACTCCGTCTCGAAGTTTCCGGATCAAAAGAACCTCGCGGAACTTATGCGTTCAAGCGGGTTCAGGTCTGTTGAGTTTACAAACCTGACGGGCGGCATCACTGCGATTCACACTGGCAGGAAAGTGACGAGTGATGAGTGATGAGTGATAAGTGATGAGTGATGAGAAAGACTTAGTTATCACTCATCACTTATCACTCATCACTTATCACTTATCACTCATCAGACAGCTTCCTCAAAAATGCAAAACTGAAAATTCCGGTGTCATGACCATCGGAGAAATGGAAATTGAGCGCGTAGCGGCCGACAATGCTGGTGTGCTCGAATGAAATATCTTCCGGGATCCGCGTATCATCGAGGGTTTTTTCACCGGTCCATTCGTTAATGCAGCCGGCGCACGGACAGGATCTTCGGAGGATATACGCGGTGTAATGCGTCTCGGCATCGTCCGACCATTTGATAGAGATCTCCGATTCGCCCTCTTCGATTATCTGAACGGGTTCAATCATGCGTGATCTTTAGAGATATCGAGACTGCTGTTTATATGCTGCGCCTCTATATCGTAGTGCGACGCATGGTAGACAGGCTTTCCATCGCGAAGCACGATCGCCTGCGGAGACTCGTGCCGAACGCCTGTTCGGTTAGCGATCGCATTTGAGATCTCACGGTGAGTTTGAAGGATAACGACATTCACGTTCGCGGTAACGAGGCCGACTTCGCGGTACACCCCCGAGCTTATACCGCACGTCGTGCTGTGTTTGAGCAGCAAGACAGGTTGTGTGAATGATTCTTCGAATAACCGATCGAGAGTTTCGATCGATTCGACGTTAACAAAATTTGCCGGCATATTTTACGACCACCTATAGGAGTCTGGGGGAGGAGGATTAAGGTTCGCCCTCGTTTCCAAAGATGGAAAGACTCTTCTGTACGCGACAACGTTGCCTGCGATCATGATGGGAATGACGAAATACAGTCCGACACAGAAGGCGAGGTATCCGATAAATACGAGTCCAAAGTTGACGACGACGAGGCCGGCAACACCGCCGAGGTTTTGCCAGACGGCCCGGACACTGGTTTTAATCGCATCGATCGGCCCGAGGTTGCGATCGACGATAAGTGGAAATGAAAAGGTGAGTAGTGTATGAAAGCAAACCAGCACGATCAGGACGACGAGATCGATGATGCCAATGACGACGAGAGCTCCGACCATACCGGCCTCTCCTGCCTGAGCACCGCCGACCAGCGCACCTATTAGCGAGACATAAACAAATATGTAGTAAATGAACATCGGGACAATGACGATCGCGACTACGGCCAGACCCGCGCCGAAGTAATTCATTCCTTTCCACAGATCGTCGAACGTCACGGGCTTGCCGTCAATCACCTTTAAAAATGCAAACATTATTCCGCAGATCATCGCCCCGCCGAGAATGTACATCGTAAAACCGCCGATCAGCCCACCGACAAGGACGATGGCAAAAAGCAGCCAGTAGTCCTTTTTGATCAGCTCAAAGCCTTCTTTGACGCATTCAACGGGTTTGATAACGCCGGTTCGGAATTCTGTATTTGTCATAAGTCAGTGGTCAGTGGTCAGTGGTCAGTGGTCAGTGGTCAGTGGTCAGTGGTCAGTGGTCGGTGTCGATAGTCGTCTGACCCAGTCTATCTTAGGCTGATCACTGGTCACTGATCACTGGCCACTGTTCCGATAGATCCTCTCAACGTATTCACTAACCATCCGGTCGCTTGAAAATTGCGGTGTTAAAGTCGCGATTGCGTTCTTCATTCGCTTCACCCATGCGGTCGGAATGCCGGCTCCATCTATATCATAGAACGCGGGGATTATTTGGTTTTCCAGGGTTGAATAAAGCGATTCTGCATCACGGGCGTCGGCGACCTCTTCATCGTTCTCGGCAAGGTCACCTATCTCGAACCCGTTCTCTCCGTTGTAACCTTCGATCCACCATCCGTCGAGGATCGAAAAGTTCAACACTCCGTTCATCGCAGCCTTCATCCCACTCGTACCGCTGGCCTCAAGCGGCCGTCTTGGCACATTCATCCACACATCGACACCGTGAACCAGATAACGGGCGACCTCCTGGTCGTAGTCTTCGATAAAGACGGCCCGGTGCTGCCAGTTCGATTCGTGATTGATGCTCATCAGCTCCTGCAAGATCTGCTTTGCAGTTCGGTCTTGCGGGTGAGCCTTTCCGGCAAAGACAAATTGAACCGGGCGTTGGGCGTCATCGACGATCTTCAAAAGCCTATCGAGATCGGAGAGGAGTAGATTCCATCGTTTGTATGCGGCAACCCGACGAGCAAAACCTATCGTCAGCACATCCGGGGAGAGTAGTTTCTTTGTGTCGATGTGTTCGTGAATCGTGTCGCGGGTTCCCGTGTCTTTTGCCCTGGTCCGTTCGCGAATAAACGCGATCAGAAGATTTTTGAGCAGTAGGTGCGTGCGCCAAATTTCGGAATCCGGAATATGGTCGATCGCAGCGGCCCATCCCTCTTTGTCGACAACATAATGTTGCCATTCGGGCCCGATAAAACGCTCAAACAGGTTTTGAAACGGAGCTGAGATCCACGTCGGGGCATGTACCCCGTTTGTGACGTGGATGATCGGCGCGGTTGCGGGATCACCGTTTTCCGAAAACATGCTCCGCCACAGCTCGCGCGACACTTCACCATGCTTCTCGCTGACGCCATTCGCCGAGCGGCTCATTCGTAAGGCGAACGGTGTCATGCCGAATGGCTCGGCATCGTCGTCGGTGTCGATGCGTCCGAGATCGAAGAACTCGTCCTCTGACAATTTGAGGCCGGCGATAAAGTTTGCGTCAAAGCAATCGCGAAGCTCATCGGTCGAGAAGGCATCGTTTCCGGCGGCGACGGGCGTGTGAGTTGTGAAAACACACTGCGAACGAACAAAATCTTGAGCCTCTTCAAACAAAGCGTCCGGATTCGCCAAAATAAATTCGCGCGCAAGCTCGAGGGTCAGAAACGCCGAGTGGCCTTCATTCAAATGAAACACTGAGGGAGTCAGTCCGAGTTTTCTCAGCAGACGTACGCCGCCGATCCCGAGAATCTTTTCCTGCACGATACGCGTTTCAGTACTTCCACCGTAAAGATGACCGGTGATCAAACGATCGATCTCAATATTTTGCGGAATATTTGTATCCAGAAGGTAAAGCGAGATTCGCCCGATCTTGGCGAGCCACGCCTGTGCTAAAACCTCCCGGCCGCGGATATGGACCATCACTGTGAGACGTTCGCCGGAAGCATCGTTGACGGGTGTCACAGCAAGCTCGGAGTCGAAGACGTCGGAATATCGCTCTTCCTGCCAGCCGTCATGGGCGATCCGTTGCCGGAAGTAACCGTAACGATACAAGAGCCCGACGGCGACGAGCGGAATGTTCAAATCGCTTGCAGATTTCAGATGATCGCCGGCGAGTATGCCGAGACCGCCCGAATAGTTTGGCAGCGAATTGTGCACGCCGTATTCCGCACAGAAGTACGCAATCGAAGGAGACGATTGCATACCCGCTGACTCATAGCTTGAAAATTTTGTCGCGAATTCGTTTACTTTCGCAACATATTCTTTATCGCTTGCTTTCTGCCACAATCGAAGTTCGCGGACATTCTTTAGAAGCAGGCGAGGATTCTGTTCGTACTTGATCCAGAGGCGAGGGTCGAGTTCGCGAAAGAGATCGACCCCTTCCGGCTGCCAGGACCAATAAAAATTCTCGGAGATACGAGCGAGCGAGCTTATCGGGGCGGGAAGCTCGTTGATTTCGACAAAACTCGCGCGAAAGGGCACGTCGACCTTGGCTTGAACTGCTTGTTGCATTGATTCGGTGGAAACGTCGGCCATCAGATGGATAGAGTATCCAAAAACTATAGTGCAAGCAGTTCCGGCTGGCAAACGAGGGGATGAAGACAAATCCGCCTTTTCCTGTCAGGAATGACCGTGCGTTTTTGTCGGAAACGAAAATAAACTCGACGACATATTGTTAAAGGCTTTGGGGTTTTTGCGGTCTCTACTTATATTCCGTAAGATTTTGTTTCGGCTTTTGGCGCCAATGGGCGGACTGCGGAGTGCGGAGTGCGGAGTGTGGAGTGCGGAGTGCGGAGTCCGGAGTGCGGAGTGTGGAGTGCGGAGTGCGGAGTGCGGAGTGTGGAGTGCGGAGTGCGGAGTGTGGAGTGCGGAGTGTGGAGTGCGGAGTGCGGAGTGCGGAGTGCGAATCACTGACCACTGACCACTGACCACTGACAACCGACCACCGACCACTGATCCTTATGAAACTAAATATTATTCCGGTCGAATGGACCGACGAAGGCGTGCGGATGCTGGATCAGCGTTTGTTGCCCACCGAAGAAAAATGGCTGATGCTGCGGACCTACAACGATGTCGCGGCGGGTATCAAGGACATGGTCGTGCGGGGTGCTCCGGCGATCGGTGTCTCGGCGGCTTACGGCATTGCGCTCGGCGCGAAACAGTTGGTCGGAACAAACATCGACGACCTCGACGACGAGCTCGGGTACATTTGTGACGTCTTGGGCGCGACGCGGCCGACGGCCGTAAATCTTTTCTGGGCGATCGATCGGATGAAGCGTACGTTTCAGAATGCGAAGTCGGAAGGGAAGTCGGTGACCGATATTCAACAAATTCTAATTGATGACGCAAAGGCGATACACGATGAGGACATCGAATCGCAGCGTTTGATCGCGAAGTTCGGTGGCGAGCTGCTCGAGGATAACTCGACCGTGCTAACGCACTGCAACGCAGGGGCTCTTGCAACAGGTGGCGTATGGGGGACGGCTCTGGGCGTGATCCGCGGTGCGGTCGATCAGGGCAAGCATATTTCAGTTATCGCCGACGAGACGCGTCCCTACATGCAGGGCGCGCGGCTTACTGCGTGGGAGCTGATGCAGGATGACATTCCCGTCACGCTGATCACCGACAGCATGAGCGGACACGTCATGAAGAAAGGACGGGTTCAGGCTGTAGTCGTCGGCAGTGACCGCATCGCCGCAAACGGCGACGTCGCGAACAAGATCGGAACATACATGGTCGCCGTGCTCGCGCGTCGCCACGGCATTCCATTCTACGTCGCGGCCCCTCTATCAACGGTAGATCTGAACTGCCCGACCGGCGACGAGATCCCGATCGAAGAGCGCGACATCCGCGAGGTGACACATGTTAAAGACATTCAGCTCGCACCGGATGACACCGTTGTCAGCAACTACGCGTTCGACGTCACGCCAAACGATCTG
>JBGTIQ010000057.1:0-115339 GCA_041745575.1 Pyrinomonadaceae bacterium | reverse complement strand
CGAAGTAGATCGGTGCCGGCGTCGTCCCGTAATGCGTCAGGCCGGCGTTGAGATTCGAGGTCTCCGACGGGAAACCCGGTCGCTACCGCTCGCGGTTCTGACTACTTCCTACTGGTCAGTCGATATCGCATCATCGACCTTTGCGACCGCGTCCTTGTAGATCCTGATATCGCCGGCGGTTTCCAATCGGAGACGGGTTGACGCGAGATAGTCCTGAAAAACCTCGCCTCGTTTTTGCGCGAGCATCTGTTCCATCAGGGTGTCGCGCTGCTGGGCAAATTCGTCCATGTTCGCTTCTTCACGCTTCGTGACGCCGACGATGTAATAGTTTTCCCCGATCTTGATCGGAGTCTTTGTCGCCTCGCCCGCTTTCATCGCGTAGATCGCATTCTCGAGCGCCTCGCTTGTCGTTGCCGAAGGGCCCTCGCCAAGCGGCGATCCGAGAATGAAGCTTTTCTGTTCGTTCGCTTTTAGATTATTAGCCTGTGCGACGTTCGCAATAACCGCGGCAGTCGTCGAACCGGCGGCGATCTGATTCGCGATCTGCTCGATCTTGTTGCGTGCCGTTTCGAGTTTCACAACCTCGACGAGCTCATTCTTTACTTCGTCGAATTCGGCATCGCGCGGCTCTTTCTTATCGACGAGCAACGGGATCGCAAAGCCATTCTGGACAGGGATCTTGTCACCGACATCCTGAGCGTTCACAAGCCCTGCTATTCCTTCTTCGAACTGGGGCGACGTTCCGATGTTCTCGACGTTATCGCCGGGCTTTACGTACGGCGTTTCACGGACCATTTCTGTGACGCTCATGTTCGCCTGTCCGGCAAACTGCTGCGCCGTCGCCTGCACATCCTTGTTCTGCTTCAGCGTATCGCTAACTTTTTGCGCGAGTTCAGCCGCGACTGAATAGGCGCGACGGTTTCGCATACTAACTTCAAGTTCCTTCCTCGAAGTTTCAAAAGGCTTCGGCACAACCTCGCCGCGACGCAGGATAAAGTAACGCCCCTCGTAGCTGATCGGCTCAGTGATCTCACCCGGTTTCATCTTGATCAGTCGCTGGTACGGATCGTCGGGCTTGTTCGGATTCTCGCGAACCGGGCCCGGCAGCGCACCGCCCTTCGCAGAGCTCACGGCACTTTCCGACTGGCCTTTCGCGGTGTTTGCGAAAGCATCTTCGGAGACCGTCTCACCGCCGTCTCTCAAACGCTCGATAATCTGGGCGGCTTTTGCCTGAACCTGGGTTTCAAATTCCGGCTTTGACACACGAAGGACGATTTCCTGGCCGAGAACGCCTGAAATTCTCTTATCTTCGGGGAGCTTGTCATACTCCGCCTTGAGATCGGCGTCCGAGATTTGAAGCTTTTGTCCGATCTTCTCGGTGTTTACAAATACGTAGCGGATCTTTTTCTGCGGAACGCCGATGTAATAACTCGACTTGTTTCGCTCGAAATAGTCGCGTAGCTCAGCATCGGTCGGTGTGATCGTCCGGGCATAATCGGCCGCCGATACCGTTACATAACTGAGATCGAATTTAGCGTTCTTGCGCTGGAAATCCTTTAGAACTTCTTCTTCGGAGACGGTCACGCTCGATGTGATGAACGCCCGAAGCTTGTTGGAGCTGATGTCGTCACGGACGCCTTCTTCGAACGCCGCGATGCTTCCCGACTGCTGGATCACATTTTGTTCGTAGATCTTTTGATCGAAGGGCTTGCCATCCTGCGGTTTGAAGTCCTCGCGGACCTTCGCGGCGACTTCCGCATTGGAGGCGGTCAAACCCAGGCGTGCGGCTTCGACACGCGTTATCCGGCTGGCGATCATGCCGTCAAGCAGAAGCTTCGCCGGGTAAGGGCGGCCCTGACTGTAACGGCTATACAGTTGCTTCTGGCGGTAAAGCTCGCCGACGGTGATGTCTTCGCCGTTCACGCTGGCCGCGGTTTCAGTGCTGCGCGACGGGTCGACGGTCAGATTGCTGCTGATGCCGCTACCGCCCCAGAAAACAAGGCTCGCGACCATTACAACGGCGAAAATCAAAATGAAGAAATTACGCGTCTTCTCCAGACGCTTGAAAAACTTTAACATCTCTTAATACCTACGATATTTGAATAGCAGTTGGCACGGGCAAAGTGCGATTCTAACAAAAAGCATCAGGCACAGCCAATCGCGATTGTAGTTAGGATGCCGGAAAACAGGGCTGGGAACGCCCCCGCAGCGTCCTGCTGGAAGGCTGTCGAAAGACCGGTTACGTGCTATTTTAGGTTCTGGATGGCCGCAAGAAAGATAAAAACCGTCGGAGTCATCGTCAAGCCGAACCACGCCGAGGCATGGAAAACCGCTTGCGAACTCTCGGATTGGCTCGAAAAGCGCGGCATCGCGCTTGTCGGTAAGCCGCGGGTCCAGTCTGAGGCGACCGATGGGCTGCAATGCGATATCGACCCGGTCGACGACGAACGCTTCGGACTAGAATCCGATCTGATCGTCGTCCTCGGCGGTGACGGAACGATGATATCCACCGCACGCCTCGTAGGTGACGCCGATGTGCTCGTGCTCGGGATCAACTATGGCAGCCTCGGCTATCTGACCGACTTTCGAATCGAGGAAATGTTCCCGGCGCTCGAATCGATCTTCGCAGGCGAGTTTGAGATCGATCGGCGTGTGATGCTCCATGCCGAACACTGGCGCGGCGAAGAGATGCTGGCGGCTGGCCGCGTACTAAATGATGTCGTAATTAATAAGGCGGCTCTGGCACGGATCATCGAGATCGACGTCAGCCTCAACGGCCTTTTCGTCAACTCATTCCGCGCGGACGGGCTGATCATTTCCACTCCGACCGGATCGACCGCGTACAACTTATCGGCCGGCGGCCCAATAATCTATCCTTCGATGAACGCCGTTGTGCTGACGCCGATCTGTCCGTTTACGCTGACCAACCGGCCGATAGTAGTGCCGGACGATGCGATGATCGAGCTTAAGCTTGAAAAAGAAAACGAAGGTGTCGTGCTGACCCTCGACGGCCAGATCGGTTACACAATGAAGGCCCAGGAACGCGTCGTCATCCGCAAGAGCCGGACAACTTTCAATCTAGTCCAACCGCAGAACAGAAATTACTTCGATGTGTTGAGGAATAAGTTGAAATGGGGAAGATAAGAGAGGGTTTAACGCAGAGATCGCGGAGAACGCGGAGAAAAACTCCCCTCCTTGTTTAGGAGGGGTGGCAGCCGCTTCGGCTGACGGGGTGGTAGTTAATCCAGAATCAGATTCTTCCGAACTACCACCCCGCCTCGCAAAGCCTCGGCACCCCTCCTAAACAAGGAGGGGAGTTTTCTTATCCCAACAAACTCGGCTGATCATCCGCTTCCGGCTCGTACCCATCAGGAAACCAAAGATAGTTTTTCAGATCGCACTTTCCTTTTTCACTAAAAACGACGCCTTCGCTCTCCAACATATTTTGCTGAAGGTTCAACGGCATCGTCATTCGGCCCGTCGAGCATGCTCCCTGCGAATTGATCACACGCTGCCACGGAACATTTTCCGTGTCCGCGCCGTGCATGACATATCCGACGGTTCGCGGCGTATAACCTTCGCCGAGGATCTCTGCGATCTGGCCGTACGTCATTACTTTCCCAGCCGGAATCTGCCGGACGATCTCGTAAACGCGCTCGCGATAAGTTTTGTCGTCTACTCGATTCATTTTTAATCTTACAAAAGCACCGAAGGTGCGATCGTAATCTAGCCAGGGGCAACGCCCCTGGAGGAAGTTGTTATCATCTCCGAGCCGCAACGCGGCGGAGTAATTGATCAAACTTACGACGCACCGTTGGGGCTCTCATTAGAAAATTGTACTGTTCCAGCGGCGTTGCCCCTGACTAACTACTGCCGCACCCTTGGTGCTACAAAATCCATTACAAACAAAAATGAAATCAGTCTCGGGGTCGTGGTGCGATCATCATTATCGAACCACTCATCTACCCGCGCGATTCCGAAACCATTCGCCATCGCCGCATTCGTGTAATCCGAAACATGATGCGTAAAACATTCCGTAACCTGAACTCCGTCCTCCGTCTCAAATCTGGCCTTGCTGCCTTCGTACTGTTTGAGCGGATGCAGTTCGCAGATGTAGAAATGTCCACCGGCCACAAGTACCTTTCCAGCTTGCTCGAAAATGAAATTCAGGTCTTCGACGTGTTCGAGTATCAAACTGCACGTTACGAGATCGACTTTCGAATCGACAAACGACCACTCCGAACGCACATCGCCGAGGCGAAATTCGACATTCGAATTCTTAACCTTGGCTTTTGCGACAGCTCGCATCTCTTCCGAGAAATCGACCGACAAAACTTTCTCCGAGCGTTCGGCAAGCCAGGACGTATTCTTTCCGGTTCCGGCGCCGAGCTCGAGAACTTTCGTGAATGTGACCTCGCCGAGCACTTTCTCACACGCGATCTTTTCCAGATCACGCGTTCGGTTTTCAACCGTGTCGTATGTCGCGGACCATTGGTCATATAGATGCTGTGTGGACATATGCAGAAGAATCTAATTACCAAGAACGGAGATTGCAGTGAAGAGATCTTAGGTGACTCCGCGAGCTCTGCGGTCTCGGCGTTATCAAAATGACATGGACCCCGCCGTCTAAATCTCTCTCAATATCGTTCTCGCCGGAGCTCCGTCACCGGTTCCGCCGATATACTTTAACGGCAAGCAGATCAACTCGTATTCGCCGGGTGGAACGTCGCGGAGATCGAGCCCTTCCAAAATAACGATCTCTTTCTCGAGCAGAATTATGTGCGTCGCAAAATCTGTCGAGCCGAATTTCTCCACCGAAAGATAATCGATCCCGACGAGCTTTATGTCGCTCGCCGCGAGGACGCGTGCTGCCTGAGGTGAGATGTAGGTAAAGTCTGTCCGAAACCCCGTCTCCGGCTGGGTCCAAAAAGCCGAGTTGCGTGTTTTGAAAAGAACGCGCTGCACTCCGTCAAGATCTGATAAATGCGAAGGCTCGATTGCAGTATCCGTCATGTCGATCTCAACAACGCGGCACGGCCCGACGAGTTTATCGATGTCCAGCTCGTCTACTCGCTTGGTTCCCTCGATAAAATGATTCGGAGCATCGACGTGCGTACCGGTGTGGACGCCGAAACACAATTTCGAGACGTTCGCTGCATCCCCCGCCGCCAGCCGCATCGAGCTCGCGATCTCAACCTGCGGATCGCCCTCATAGATCGGGATCCTATCGCTGATCGGCACCGTAACGTCGTAGATTTTCATCATCTCTAGAATAATTCAGCTCCCGCTTCCAACAAAGTGTTGATAAGCGCGGCGCTATTTTGCTAGTAATAGAAGCATGATGCAGATTCAAAGAGACGAACATGGGCGGAAGGGTGCATTTTTTATTGAGGAAGACGGCGAATGGATCGCCGAACTGACGTACTTCACGAACAGTGGGACGATGACGATAGATCACACCGAGGTTGACGAAAAGCTTCGCGGTGAAGGCATCGGAGAGGACATGGTAAAGGCGGCGGTCGAATACGCACGCGAAAAGAATTTGAAGATCAAGCCAGCCTGTCCCTACGCCAGAAAGATCATCGAGAGTACGCCTGAATTTCAGGATGTACTTGTGCAGTAATGTCAGAACCACCCGCGGTAGCGGGTGGTTGGAGTTGAAGTTTTCGGGCTGCTCTATTGTCAGGAAGAACCACCGTAAACCGCCCGCTACCGCAGGCGGTTCTGACCAATGGATACACCACGCATATCCGCCTCGAGCTATTCGAATACCGCACCGCTGATCTGGAGTTTTCTCTACGGATCGATGCACGGGCATGTCGAGATAATTCTCGACAACGCTCCCGCGCGTTCGGCGGAACTACTGGCTCAGGATCGTGTCGATGCGGCGCTCGTTCCCGTAATTGCGTATCAGCTTTTGGAAGGTGTGCGTCTTGTTCCAAACGTCTGCGTCGGAGCAAAAGAAAAAGTTCGAAGCGTCGCTCTGATCACCCGTGGCAAGGACCTCGCGGATGCGCGCTCGGTTTCGCTCGACACGTCGTCCAAAACTTCCGTCGTTCTGACTAAAATTATCTTCCGTGAGTTTTTGGGGTTTGAGCCTGAATGGCGTGATGCGGCACCAGACCTCGAAGCTATGCTCGACGAGTCCGATTGCGCGCTGCTGATAGGAGACCCGGCCCTTTCGATTGCGGATCGCGGATTGCGGAATGCGGAGTCTGAAAATGCGGAATGCGGTACGGGGAATTCGGAATCTGCCGGGCGAACGCTCGACATGGAATCTAACGTGCCCAGCGATCTACAATCCGACATCACAAATTCCGCACTCCGCACTCCGCATTCCGCATTCAGAAAGTTTGATCTTGCGGAACTGTGGAACCGCCACACCGGTCTCGGGTTTATTTTTGCAATGTGGATGACGCGTGCGGAACGGTCGCCGATCGATTTCGCGGCGGCACGCGACGAAGGTATCGAGCGCGTCGAGGAGATAGTTTCGAATTATCTGCCGGACATTGGGATCGGCGAAGATGATTTCAGGCAGTATCTTTCGCAAAATATTTCGTACTCGATCGATGACAATCTTCAGCGCGGCATGCAGCTCTACTTTGATCTTGCGAAGAAACACGACCTATGTGAAAAAAGTCGCGAGCTGGAATATACGATCTGAAAATTTAAACGAGAAATGAAGGACCCGTTCCTATTGTCGCCGTGTGCGGTATCGGGTTTGTGCTCTAGGTTATCGGGATCATCTGGGGCAAGCCGATGAGCCTTAAAGGTGCCGAGGTGCCGAACGATTGGCGAGCGGCCGTCTCGTTTCTTATCGCGGCCCTGATCTGTTTCGCGATCGTCTATTTCGTCGATCGCAAAAAGAAGATTGCGAGTCAAAACAAACCGGACTGAAATAACAGAAACCACCCGGCGACGATCACGAAGACCACCAGCCCGAGGTCGTTCAGTTCAAATTGTCCTTCGTTCCTTTCCATTGTGTTCCTTGCCGTTGCAATGAGCGTTCCTTCATCCTCTTACGCGTTATTGACGCTGGTTTCGTATCATTTTTGCAGCGGATCAATTCAATTTGCACGGAATCCTCACCCCGGACGAGGAATTGAGCGGTCAGAAGATGGGCCGTTTTAGTTCAGCCTGTAGTGTGTCCTGGATGATCTTTCCGTCATTCTGTTTGAGATGTTCAATGAAGATAAGGGCGGTGTGAATTCGCCGGTCGATGTCTTTGACTTTGCCGACAAAATACAGGATCGAACGTTCTTTGCCGGGTGTAAGCGAGTGAAAAAGCTTGTCGCCGTCGGGGTCTTGATCGAGAACCTCCCGCAGCTCTTCGGGCATTGGCAGTCCGTACTTACTCTCGTCCGCCTTCAACTCTACGGTGATCTTATCGCCGTCGACGATCTTGAGCTTGTCCCGCTTCACTTTGTTCACAACGATCACGAAATCGCCATCCGAGGGGAGCAGGGCGCATTGAAAACTCTCTGCCCCGTTGATGGTGCATACAACACGCCGCGAACCATCCTTTTTTTCAAACTTTTCGCCGATCTTCGCCTTGACCGGCACAAAATGCCAGCCGGAGTCGTATCCGAGAGCTTTGGTCAAACGAGTTATGAATTTGATGGGTTTCATTATCTTGCTCTGCGTTCTCCGCGGTCTTTGCGTTAGAAGAGACTATTTAACGCAGAGAACGCGGAGCACGCAGAGAAAACACAAAGTTTTGCTAAGATTATAGACGAATGGACACCGATATTCAGCCGATCCTGGACCGAGCCCTCGCCGGCGAAAGACTGACCGCCGACGATTGCACGGCGCTTTTAGAATCGAAAGACTTCGTCCGCATCGGTCTCGCCGCACACGAGATCCGCATGCGGCATAACCCGACCGATATCGTCACGTACATCATCGACCGGAACATTAATTACACGAACGTCTGCAACGTCGTCTGCACGTTCTGCGCGTTCTATCGACGGCCGGGAAAGCCCGACACATACGTTCACTCGATCGAGGAGATAGAAAAGCGTATCGACGAGACGATCGCACTTGGGGGCACCGGCGTGCTGATGCAGGGCGGGCTGCATCCCGATTTCAACATCGAGTGGTATGAAGATCTATTGCGGACGCTGCATGCGAAGTATCCGAAGTTTCAACTGCACTGTTTCTCGCCGCCGGAGATACACAACATCCATCTCATATCGAAACTTGATTACGTGACCGTCATGCAGCGGCTAAAGGACGCGGGTTTGAATTCGCTTCCGGGCGGCGGCGGTGAAATTCTCGACGACGAAGTTCGAAAGCGCGTTTCGACGAAATGCAATACCGAGGAATGGCTCGACGTAATGCGCGCCGTTCACGAGGTCGGCCTTCGTTCGACCGCGACGATGATGTTCGGCATCGGAGATAAGATCGAGCATCGCGTCCGTCATCTGCAGCGCGTCCGTGATGTGCAGGACGAGACCGGCGGGTTCACCGCCTTCATCCCGTGGACATTCCAGCGCGAGAACACGGCGCTCGGACGTAAGATCACTGAGGAGCCGACCGGAATCGATTACCTGCAGATGGTCGCCGTCTCGCGTCTGTTTCTGGATAACGTTCAGCACATCCAGGCGTCGTGGCTGACGCAAGGGTTGAAACTGGGCCAGAGCTCGCTTCGTTTTGGCGCCGACGACATGGGCTCGATCATGATCGAAGAGAATGTTGTTTCGGCGGCGGGTGCTCATGTCGAAGCGAATGAAAAAGATTTGCGTTACCAGATCCGCGAAGCCGGATTCATCCCGCAGCAGCGCGACATACTCTACAACTACATCGATCGTCCCGGAGTCGATGATTTGGATAAGAGCGATTCAATGAAGCTGAAACAGTTGAGTGTGGTATTTGCGGATTAGAGATTGTCGCCTTTGGCGACAGGGAGGTTCACGACACGCTAGGGACTGGCGGGAGCGACTGGACCGCAGGCATCCCTGCCTGCATGAGTGCGAAGCACGAACAACCGATTACCGTATCAAGTTTCTCGGTGACCGACTCACCGGAGGGGCGTGACGCCTAGGTTATGCGCGACGCCGTCGCTTATTCCGCGTCGAAGCGACGCTCATGCAGGCAGGGATGCCTGCGCTCCAGTCGATCACCGCGAGCACGATGGCAACTATCTCTTTCATGGAAAAATCCTCCAGCCGACGGACTATCAATGGATTCAGTTCTTGCACGGGTGATGCTCACTGTCATCCGCGGTTTCGGCATCATTGTAGAATGGGATACTATCTTCTCGCCCTCACCACACAGTCTACGTCGCCATCTAAGGAGGATCAAAAATGTCCCTTCGTCTTCTGCTAACGTTTGCTCTCCTCACACTATCGGCCCCGGCAGTTTTCGGTGCCGGCGATATTACCGGCAAATTCACGATCAATGGAAAGACAATTACGGCGCCGCACGTGCATGCCTTGCTTCACGATAATGCGGAAGGTGTTCTTCCCTCGCCGACTCAGATGCGAATTCTAGTCACCGATCGTGAAGTTCCGATCGAGGCTCTATACGGCCTCACGTTCCTCCCGGTGGGAGACATGGGAAGGCGAGGTGAGGTGGAAGGCGTCCTGCTTCAGTTTGATCCAGCCAAACCTGGCGAAGTCGATTACACCGTGCTGACCCCCAAGGGGTTACAGACCGTTACGATCAGGATAAGCATTAAAGGGCTCAAGGTCGTTGGACAAAAGGTGAGTGGTTCGTTTGATTACACCGACAACTCGTTCGCTTCTGATCCCGACTACCCGAAAGTATCCTTCAGCTTTCGCATAGACGCGCCGGTAAAACGTCCGCCAGCGGTCACCGCAGATCTTAAGGGCACGGCCGCTCGCAACAGCCCCCAAGTAAAAGCCCTGCGGGCAATTGCCGACGCGATCGCAACCGGTAACTTTGCGGCCCTGCATAAACTCACTTCGGAACGAGCGACCATCCGAAATAAAGAAGAAATAGAACGACTCGGAACCGGAGCAAAAGCAACCTATAAAGGCGTCGGCGCCGACCTACAGAGATCAATCCGCGGTGTCATGCGGGTAGTTGTGCGTGGCGACCGCGCCGTTGTTATCCTGCCGGAAAATGGAAGGGTTAGCTTCATCTTCGAAGGCGGAACCTGGAAAGGGGACTAGACTGCCTGACCCTGTGCCGTATGCCAAAGACAAAACAAAACAGACGTGAATTCCTTAAATCAACCGCCGGCGGGTTGGCGACGATAGTGTTATTCAGCAATGCTAAGGGCATGGCACCGGACACCGATCCATTTGCCGAACTTGTTGAGGTCACTATCCCGCAGCTTCAGGCGCAGATGAAATCAGGAAAACTGACGGCTAGGCGGCTGACGGAGATGTATCTCGAGCGGATCAAACAGATCGATACGAAAACGCGAGCTGTCATAGAGCTAAACCCGGATGCGCTTGCGATCGCGGACAAACTCGACAAGGAACGAAAGCGCGGCAAGGTTCGCTCGCAGCTGCACGGCATTCCGATCCTCATAAAGGACAACATCGACACGGCAGACAAGATGATGACGACAGCCGGATCGCTCGCGCTCGTCGATGCTCCGACGCCGACAGAGGATGCGTTTGTCGTTCAGCGTATCAGAAAAGCCGGTGCCGTTATTATCGGCAAAACAAACTTGAGCGAATGGGCAAACTTTCGCGGTAACCGTTCGATCAGCGGATGGTCGGGACGCGGCGGACAGACAAACAATCCGTATTTTCTGGATCAAAATCCGTGCGGATCGAGTTCCGGATCCGGCGTTTCAGTGTCGGCGAATCTCGCCGCGGCGTCGGTCGGAACGGAAACGAATGGTTCGATCATATGCCCGGCCGTGACGAACGGTGTCGTCGGAATCAAGCCAACATTGGGTCTGATCTCACGAAGCGGCATCATCCCGATCGCACATACGCAGGACACGGCCGGCCCGATGGCCCGCACCGTTACCGACGCGGCGATCATGCTAGGCGCAATGGTAGGCCGCGACAAAAGCGACGCGATCACGAGCGCCGCCGTTAAGAACGCGGCGAAAGACTACACAAAGTTTCTCGATGCGAACGGATTGAAGGGCGCGAGGCTCGGGCTCGTGATGCAATTCACGACGCGGCCGGAATTGAAGGAATTCTACCAACCGCTCATCGACAAACTCCGTGAAGCGGGTGCAACGCTCATCGACGTTACCTTCACACCGGATTACAGCAAGCTCGCCGACGATCGGACGAATGTTCTGAAGTACGAATTTAAGACCGATCTGAATAAATATCTCGCGGCTCGCGGTGCGAAATACAAAACGCTCGAAGAGCTGATCAAATTTAACGAAGAAAATAAGGACCGCGAGCTGACAAAATTCGGGCAGGAGCTTTTCGTCGATTCGCAAAAGAAGGGCGAGCTGACGGACCAGGCTTATATCGACGCCTTGGCGAAGATCAAGAAAGCCACCCGCGAAAACGGCATCGATGCAGTCATCGCAAAGGACAAACTCGACGCGCTCGTCGCGCCGACAACCGGTGCGTCATGGTCGATCGCGGCCGTAGCCGGTTATCCATATATCACAGTCCCGGTCGGGCTTCGCGAAGCTACCGCGATGGGAGTGTCATTTTTTGGCATGCCATTCACCGAACCTCGATTGATCAGATACGCCTATGCCATTGAACAAATAACAAAGGGCCGCGTCACACCCCAACTGAAGCCGGCGGCACCAAAGCAGAACGGCTAGATCGATCAAACACACGTGTTAGCCCTCTGGTAGAAGACGTTCGTTAAACGAGATCTCACGATTCTCTGACTTCAATTTGCGCTCACGCTGCGTTATCATCGATGTCCGCGTCCGCGGGATCTTTGGAGGAATCGAGGAGATGACGAAGACCCTTTGCCGCTCGATTTTCGGACTAATAATCATTGTCACGCTGATGGCCGAGATCGCCAAGGCTGACACGTTCGAGTTTCTCTCTTTCACACCGCCTGCCGGCTGGGTGAAGCAGGATACGAATGACGGAGTTGTGTATAAGCGGGCGACGGGTGTCGGAGCCGTGAGTATCTACGCAAGTTATGCGACAAACGGTACTGCCGCAGACGAATTCGCAAAGATCTGGCGGTCGCGGCTCGGGTCGATCGTTCCGGGCGGAGAGCCGCAGCCAAAGATCGAGCGCGACGGTGACTATGCGGTCGCGATCGGCGGCCAGCAAGTAAACGCGCAGGATGCTGCCGTCGCCTTCTCGCTCGTTGCATTCGTCGGTCGCGGACGTGCGATCGGATTGGTGACCGTCAGTGCCGGTGATGAAGTGCTCCGTGAAATTACGACATTCCTGAACACTGTGTCCATCACGTCCGCGAACACAGCGGATGCATCAACCGCGATTGAAGTCGACTTCGATGTGCCGTCCGGTTATCTTTCGAAACGCGAAGGAGCGATGACCGTTCTTACACCGATCACGGTGAATGAACAGACGCCGTGCGCTTATGGGATCGCACCGACGCGTCGATCGAGCGGCAATCTCGAAACCGATGCGCGCGCCGCGCTCCTCGACGTGCTGCCCGGATGGCAGATAAAGAGCGAGAGTTACAACGCTATGCGCGGCACCTCGGCGACGGGCTGGCCATACTATTGGTTTCGCACCGACGTTCAACGTCTTGTCGGAGCGAGTTATGAATACGTGGCGGCGATGACGATGGCGTTCCCCGGCGCATCTGGAAGAGTAAATATAGTTTTCGGTTTTGGAAGCACAGCCCGATGTCTTTTGGACGACCTTTCGTTTGCGCGTTTGTTTCACAGTCTGCGTCCTCGCGGTTGGACATCCGACGGCGGCAGCGCGCTCGCAAAAAATATTCCGGGAACGTGGCGCAACAGCCAGAACGTCGGGATGGCACAGTACAAATTCTTGCCGAACGGACGATATGAATTTGGTATCGGTACCGTTACACGTCTCGGGATCTTTGAGACGACGACGTCGAGTGCATCAGATGGACGCTGGGAACTTCGCGGCTCGGAACTAATCGTTACGCCAGCGATTCGCGGCCGCTCCGCATCGAAATATCGCGTTCGCGTCTACGACGAGTTCGTCCTCGGTCGATGGACACGGGCGATGTCGCTGCTCGATGAGAGTGGAAAGCCCGCGCTGGAAGTGCAGTATATGCGTGTCGTGAATTGACTCGAGACCGATCTATTCAAGTAAATCTCAACCGATCATGAATAGGATGATGCCGAAACTTGCGAGTAAAAAGGAGAAGAGAAAAACATATGCGAATAGCGAAAGATGATGTGGACGTCAAAATGGAGATCCCGGGAGCCATTATCCGCCAGCAGACGAATTTCGGGGATGCGACCGGATTAGGCAAAATAAGCGGCGAGTATTTCACCCTCGCGTCGGGCGTTGATACAACACCCTTGTTTCAAGGACTGGACGGGAATGCGTGCCATTGTCCGCACTGGGGCTATGTTCTAGAGGGAAAGATCACAACGACAAGTGCGGAAGGGACTGAAGAAACGGTGACCACCGGCGATCTTTTTTACTGGCCGCCGGGACACAATGTTCGCGTCGACGATGACGCCGAGATAATAATGTTCAGCCCGCAAGCCGAGCACACTGTTGTGATCGATCATATGAAGCAAATGACGGGTGGCTAGCGAGAGTTGATAAAGCCAGAGCTCTTGTTCTACCATCGCAAAAAAAGGAGAACAGTATGCCCGAAAACAAACCCGCTTACATTGCGCACTACGGTATCCGCGCCAAGCGTTTCAAGGAGATGGTGGATTGGTACTCGACGGTCTTTGGCGCAAAGGTCCAACACGAGAACGAATTCCTCGCGTTCATGACGTTTGACGATGAGCACCATCGTCTTGTCATTTTTGAGGACGCCGAGACCGTCGACAAACCCGTCACCGCCGCCGGCATCGATCACGTCGGTTACGGGCTTGCAAATTTCGGGGCCTTGGTCTCGACCTACGAAAGATTGAAGGGATCGGGGATCACCCCTTTTCTACCGCTGAATCACAAGTTCACGACCTCGCTTTATTATCACGACCCTGACGGTAACGAGGTCGAGTTGAGCGTCGACAACTTTCCGACCAAAGACGAGTGCAACGCATTTATCACGAGCGGCCGCATGGACGAGATCGGCAGGCCGCCGTTCGGCTGCAGCTTCGATCCAGAAGAACTCTCTCGCCAATATCACGCCGGCGTACCGGATGCCGAGCTTGCGCGCATCGGCGTGCCGGATTGAGTCCAGGCTCGTGAGGAGCGATAAATGATCACGAACTATTCAGAATTTTGGGATTTTTATGTGCAGGAGCACTCCAAGCCCCTTACGCGACTTCTGCATTTCATCGGAACGTCACTCGGGATAGTTTTGCTTGTGTGGTTTATCGCCACCGGCCGCTGGTATTTCTTTCCGCTTTTCTTTGTCGTCGGT
This sequence comes from Pyrinomonadaceae bacterium, assembly GCA_041745575.1. Lineage (GTDB taxonomy): Bacteria > Acidobacteriota > Blastocatellia > Pyrinomonadales > Pyrinomonadaceae > OLB17. The sequence continues at coordinate 100,927 of JBGTIQ010000057.1, read as the reverse complement.
TACGCATTCGCATGGTTCGCGCATTTCGTTGTCGAGAAAAATAAACCCGCAAGCTTTAAATATCCGCTCTGGTCATTCATCAGCGATTTCAAAATGATGTGGTACATGATCACCGGCCGGATGGGCCGCGAGGTCCAGAGGGTGCTCAACCAGCGACCGACGGTTTGAACATGGATATCCGATTTCGTTCGATAGCGAAAAATGATTTCGATTTCTTATGGCGTCTGCACGTGGATTCGTTGAGGGAGTACGTGGAGAAAACATGGGGCTGGGACGATACTCGACAGCGCGGTTTCGTAGTGGAGATAGTCCGTGCCGCTGAAGGCCAGGTCGTCGTTGTCGATGAAAAAGATGCCGGTGTGTGGTATGTAGTGGAACACGATTGCGATATCTTGCTGAGCTCGATCCGTCTTCTTCCCGAATTTCAAAACCGTGGTATCGGCACGCGCCTGATCACCGATCTTCTTAGCAATACGAACAAGCCGGTTCGATTGCAGGTCCTAAAAGTAAATCCTGCTCGACGCCTATACGAACGGCTCGGCTTCGAGACGTATGATGACACGGAAACCCATTACAAGATGATCAACCCAGTGCCTCTGAAATCAGTATCAACGAGCGATCGTAGCGATACGAGATATTAAAGTGCCCGTCGTCGAACTCTTCGTGGATGTGTTCGACACCCAGCCCGCTTAACTTCCTGCTCAGGATTTTGGCTCCGACGTCCAACGAAAACTCATCACGCGTTCCGGCATCGATGTACAAGAGCCTGAGCGACCGTAGATTCGCCGAATGTTTCTCCACGGATCGAACCGGATCGTGCTCGAGCCAGCGCTTCCAAACTTCTCCTCGAATTTCGCCCGTCTCGAGATCGAACGGCAAATCGAAATCGGACCCGTTCGGTGAATAGCACGCCGCCATTCCTATCGTATTGAGTGCGGCGTGATCATCCTTTAGGTGCCTCTCGGTCGCCCAAAAATCTCTCATGAAACGTTTCGGATCGCCATTGATCAAGCGAAATGCCTTCGGAAAATCGGTCGGGTAACAATACTCGAAATACGCATCGCCGGCGGTTGAGCATACGAGGCCGAATAGATCAGCATGGCGAAGTCCCATGATGAGTGAGCCGTAGCCGCCGGACGATTTTCCCATCACCGCCCGCGCGTCACGATCGGCCACCGTGCGAAATTCCGTGTCGACGAACGTGACGATCTCATCCGTCAGGTAGTCTTCATAACGGCCCGTCGCGGTCGAGTTGATATATTGCGATCCGCCATAACGGGTGAAGCAATCCGGCATAACGAGGATCATCGGCTTGATCGTTCCAGCGGCAATGAGCTTGTCCATCCGTTCGGCGAGATTCGGCGTGAACGCATTGTCGTTGAGCAGCATCTTGCCACGGCCCGTAAAGCCGGTTAGGCAATAGACACTCGGATAGCGACGTTCATCGGCTTCGTAACCGGGCGGCAGATAGACAAAAAGATCGCGGACATGCGGGTCACCAGGAGCGTTGCCTTTCAGTACTTCGCTCTCGTGCCGTAAATGCGCCACCGATCCGGCGCCTGTAACGGTTGCATTCATCTTCGGAAAGCTTATGATGAAACAGGCAGAAACACGAGCGGTAGCGAGTGTGTGATTGACTTCTCAATCAGCGCTTTTTACCGCAGATCACGCAGATAAAAGCGGATAAGAATTTCATATCCGCTAAATCCGCGTCATCCGCGGTTAAATGTTCTCCTTAGACCGCAAGCTTGCTTCGAGTCGGAAAAGATGGCAACAGAAATTGTTAACCCGAACGCGTTGAATTCGACGATCGAATTCCTGACGGCAATGGTCACGCCCACGCTGCTGATCTCGGCCACGGGTTCGCTTGTGCTTTCGACATCGACGCGGCTCGGACGCGTCATCGACCGCGTCCGCGATCTCGAACAGCGGCTCAGCGAACTGATCCTGGTCGAGGACAAAAAAAGCACTCCGCTGTATGAAAAGCGAGTCGATACGGTCGTCAATCTCCTGGACAAGGTGACGAGCCGTGCGCGTTTGCTTCAACAGGCGATGGGTGCTTTTTATTACGGGCTTGGATTTTTCGTTCTAACGAGCGTGACGATCGCCCTCGCCGCTTTTTTCAACGCCTATCGCTGGGTACCGATACCGGTCGGGATAATCGGCATCATGTTCTTGTTCTACGGCAGCCTTTTGATGCTCCGCGAGACCTGGATGGCGACCGCGACGGTGAATGCCGAAATGGATTTCACATGGGCACTCGCGAATACCGTCGCTCCGAAAGAGGTCATCGACAAATATACGTATAACACACATGGAAAACGCCGTCTCAGACGCAAGGTCCTCGAAACTCTTGAAGAAGAGGCAGCTCGAAAAGCAGGTTGAGGCGCTCGAACGAATGCTCGCGTCGTGTACCGTGTGTCCGAAAGACTGCGGAAACGATCGGCTGAAGGACGAGATCGCCGCGTGCTATTCGGGCCGCCTTCCGATCGTCTCGAGCTATACGGCGCATTTTGGCGAAGAGCCGTGCCTGTCCGGAACACACGGTGCTGGAAATATCTTTTTCGGTAACTGCAATCTCCGCTGTGTCTATTGTCAGAATTATCAGATCTCGCAGACCTGGAAGGAGCAACGAAAGAATGAAGTGACGCACGAACGTCTGGCCGAGATGATGCTCGAGCTGCAGGAACGCGGGTGTCATAACATCGGGTTTGTCTCGCCGACGCACTTTGCTCCGCAGATGGCGCGAGCAATATTGATCGCTCTAGAAAACGGCCTGCGTTTGCCGATCGTCTACAACACGAATGCGTACGATTCCGTTGAGGTCTTGAAGCTGCTCGATGGGATCGTCGATATTTATCTTCCCGATCTTAAGTACGCCGACTCCGACGCGGGATTTCAATATTCGAAAATTCGCGATTACAGGGAGCATGCACGGGCCGCGATCAAGGAAATGCACCGACAGATGGGCGATGAGCTGGTGTTCGATGCAGATGGATTGTTGCAGCAAGGGCTAATGATCCGCCTGCTTGTTCTGCCGAACGACTTAGCCGGTATCGAGGAAAACTTACGCTGGATCCGTGATGAGCTTGGTCCAAAGACCGCGATCTCGCTGATGGCGCAATATTACGCGACCAATAAAGCGGCAACCGACGAACGCTACATTCTGCTCTCGCGGCGGATCTCCGAAGGTGAATGGTTCGACGCCGTGTCTCTATTGGACGAGCTTGGAATGGATGAAGGCTTTATGCAGGAATACGAATCGGCATCGTATTACTACCGCCCCGATTTTACCGACGCGGACGAGCCGTTCAAGGATATACGGGATTTTTCATAGATCGCCGCGCCGACGGCAGCAGTCAGAACCGAGAGCGGTAGCGACCGGGTCACCCCTAAGGATCGAGTCGACAAGGGAAACCCGGTCGCTACCGCTCGCGGTTCTGACCTTTCGAGATACTTTTTCGTCGAGACAATTTATGAACATTGGACAACAAGCACCTGACTTCACATTAAAAGACGGCGACGGAAACGACTGGACGCTCGGAGATCATCGTGGCAAAACCGTCGTGCTGATGTTTTATCCGGGCGACAACACGCCGGTGTGCACGGCACAGCTTTGCTCCGTACGCGATCACTGGTCGGAGTATCAGGCGACGGGTGCCGAAGTCGTCGGGATCTCGACCGACACAGTCAAATCGCATAAAGGCTTTGCCGACAAGCATTCGCTACCGCTTCGGCTTTTGTCGGATGCCGATCGCAAGGTTTCGGAAATGTACGATATGAAATCCTGGCTGCCCGGCCGATCTGCCCGGGGTGTGGTTGTTATTGATAAGGAAGGCAAGGTCGCGTACAAGAAAGCTGAGGCAGTGAGCCTGTTCCGGCCGAAGGATGACGATGTCCTCGCTGCGATCCGCGCTGCGCAAGGATAGGCCTTTTTTGAACGCGGATTGAGCGGATCAGGCGGATTGAAGCCGATAAGAAAAATCTTTTCAGATCCGTTTTCTATCCGCTTGATCTGCCTAATCCGCGTTCAAAAAAAGCGATTGTGGTCGTTAGCCAAGAGCAAACGTTGGCGGGCACACCTTTTCCGGTCGAAGGATGACGATGTCCTCGCAGCGATCCGCGCCGCTAATCGTTGAAGGCAGAAACACGACCGGTAGGGAGTGTGTCTCTTGATTTTGAATTGCAGAATACACACCCCTACCGGTCGTGTTTCTGCCTGTGTGGCAATCTGCTAGAATTTCCCTATGGCATTATTTGGAAGCGACAAATTCAAATGCGCGAAGTGCGGCGAGAAAAACGAACCGCTTGGCGTCGCACCGATACCGACCGAGCTGGGACAAAAGATCGGAGCCGAAATGTGCAAAGATTGCTGGGCCGAGTGGCAGACGAAACAGAAGCAGCTAATCAACCACTTCGGTCTCGACGTTTCGAATCCCGATTCCCACCAATTCCTATTCGACAACATGAGGATCTTTTTCTACAACGAAGGCGTCGAAATCACACAGATCGATACATCGCAGGAAGGAAAGATCGTCCACTAAAACCAGTTATCAGTTATCAGTCATCAGTTATCAGTTGTTTCGGAGAGTGAACCGGTGATTCTTGACGGTGATATCACCTTCATAAACGAAGAATTTTACGCCGACCGGGTTACGCCTCAACAACTTGATCTGCTTCTCGCCGACGGCTGGCGTCATTTCGGGACATATTTTTTTCGATATAACCTTGGCGTTTACGAATCGGATATTCGTAGAGTGATTCCGCTCCGAATCCGCCTCTCCGATTTTTCGCTTTCGAAAAGCCAGCGCCGCGTGCTGCGGCAAAACTGCGACGTCGATATCAGCATCCGCCCGATCGAACTCACCGACGAATCTTATTCCTTATTCGAAAGACACAAGCGACGGTTCAAATCGGGAGTTCCCGATTCGATCTACGACTTTCTTTCTCCACAGCCGTCGAGTATTCCCTGCGAAGCACTTCAGATCACTGTTCATCTCGATCACACTCTTATCGCCGCAAGTTATTTCGACGTCGCCGAACGATCGGTTTCTGCGATCTACGGAATGTTCGACCCTGAGCAAACGCGTCGAAGCCTCGGGATACTGACGATGCTGAAGGTCATCGAGTTCGCGACGGAGAACGGAAAGGAGCTCTATTACCAGGGCTACGCGTACGAAGGAAAATCTTTCTACGATTACAAAAAACGATTTCGCGGGACGGAGACTTACGACTGGGCCAGTAATTGGAAAACTTTCGTAGCCGAAGAAGAAGTTCACCGCGGATGACGCGGATAGAAGCAGATCTGATTTTCAGATCCGCTCTTCTTTCCGCCTCATCCGCCCAATCCGTGTTCAAAAAAAGCGTTAGCCTATGAGGTTTAAATTCTCACTCGGCTGCTTTGCCGCTAGATGAGCATCGAATGCGCCTGCGAAAGCCTCGGCGAGAAAATCGGGATGGGTAACCTCGATGTATCGAGCCGTCTGCTCAGGCGTCATCACCTCGAGCCATGAACGTGTTCTCGATCCAGACTTCGACGAGCTGAAACAAACCTTCGCCGCGATTACAGACCAGCACGCGCCAACCTTCGCGCCTGGCGATCTCGCGGATCTCATCGAGGCTCTTCGCGGTGCTGATATTCAGATGCGTCGCGACATAGGTGGGCTTCACATCGTTTGGACGAACTGCGCTTCGTACTCTTCTGTCGGAGTCGATAGGTCTTTCTCATCCGGCAAACCTTCGCCGGGAATGAGTACGGTACCGGCGGGCGTGATCTCGACCGCGGTTCCCCGTCCGTCATTAGCGATCACAAAAAACGAATTCGGAGCCGGCGGAAACGGAAAGACCATTCCATCCCAGATCTCGGCCAAAACATTTGCGACCCGTCTGGGGTCGTTAACGGCTATAGAAATATGATTGATCATTGCAAAAAACTCCTATTTAGACGGGAAACGAACATTTCGTTCCTCTGTATCTAACGCGGAGTTTTTGTGCGGATTGTGTCAGTCGTGCGCAATTGGAACGCCGGCATCCTGCGGGCAACGCCGCGAGAGCGGCGTACGGAATGCTTTCCACGGTCGGAAATTTTCACGCTCCGTGCTAATGCCGGCAGGATGCCGGCGTTCCATTCCGCCCGCCGATCTCATTTGCCCCACGGAATCACACATGGGAATCAAAGATCTCGGGTCCACTCGATATATTTCTTCGAATCGAACTTCTTACCCGTGCTTCCGGTGGTCATGTAGCGGATCATTCCAAACACCGGTCGTTCCATCCGCGGGCGATCGTGTTTGCCAAAGCACCATAAAATGCCCGCATATGAATTAGGATCGCGGCCGTCGAGACAATACTTATTGTTGAGATGAACCAGCGTTTCGAACGCAACTTCATACGACGGTGACCACGCGATCACGTTCTTACCCCAGAGCATCCGCACGTAATTGTGCATCTCGCCCGTTACAACCATCTCGCGCTGCGCGGCGTTCCAAAGTTCATCGTGAGTCTCGCCGTTCTCAAGCTCGTCGAGCGTGTAGACAAACTGGCGCTCGTCATCGATATGCTCACGCATCGTTTTCTGAGCCCACGCGGGAAGAGCACCAAGCGAATCATAATTCGGATTACGATGTGTGAAATTAAATGAAAGCTCCCGCCTGACTATAAGCTCCTCGAGATAAGCATCCTTTGCAGCCTGAGGTGCGTCAGCATTCTGCACGGCCAATGCGACCTCGAGCGACGAAAGAGATCCGAAATGAAGGTATGCAGACAAACGCGACAAACCGTCACGGTCGGGTTTGTTTCGGGAAGTTGCGTAGTCGGGGAGGATCTCGTCAACAAACTTATTTAGTCGGGCGCGGCCGTTAGCCGTGCCGCCGTGATAATACCGGGAGGCCTTTACCGAATGATCGATATCGCATTCGGCGACAAGCGTCGCGATGTTGTCAGCCGTGACGAGCGTTTCGGGACAGTTCACTTCGCGCTGTCTTCCGTCGATCTCGACCGCGTCTTCCCTAAACGGTTTCAAATAGACCGGCAGAAGTTTTTTGAGCTTTGGCCGGAGCGTGTACGCACCATATTCTTCCTTCCCGAACTTGCCCATTGGGACAATTCCGTTCGAATCGACGGCGTACACCGGAACGCGTGCGCGTTCCGAGATCCGACTGTTGTGCTCGGGAATTATGAAGCAGGGATAATCGTCGGTGATCATGCACGCCGCCTCTTTAGATAGCCTGGCGACGGTTTGCTTCGGCGATCCTTTGTGTTTCTGCAGATAGAATACGTATCGAATGCCAAGCTTCTCGAATTCGCGCCGCTTTTCCTCGACGCCTTCAAGAATAAATGTATGGAGACGATCGCTCGCCCACGGGTAGTAATATTTCAATCCTTCATACACGACGAGCGGGAGTTCAAGTTCGTTCGCTTTGCGGATCGCGAATGTCAGAGCGTGGTTGTGCGACGTCCGCTTGTACATCTGCATCCAGTACAAAACATATCGAGCCTTCTTGTTCGGCTCCGCGTCGTTGAGCTGGACGACTCTTTCGTTGATCCGCGTCATTGAAGTTATGATAAGAAAGTTTTTGCCCAAAGGCACAATACTGTCGGCCACAGAGCACACAGAGTTATGAAAAATAAAAGACGCAACAACCCGAGATCTGAATTCGCATTATTTGTCGTTTTGGTTTCCCTGCTCTGTGTCCTCGGTGGCAATTCTTCTGCTCAGAACTACAAGACAGTTCACCCCGGCACTGAGTACGCACAGGTCGATCACAAGATCGCCAACGATCCGGTTAAGATAAATCTCCTTCGTCTCGATCTCACGAAAGTCCGTATTGATGTTCACCACGCGCTCGATGCCGCGATCGGTACGGAAAGAACGTCTTCGATCGCTACGCGACACGGTGCGGTCGCTGCGATCAACGCCGGATTTTTTCGACTGGATAACAGCATCTTCGCCGGAGATGCGTCCGGCGTGCTATCGATCGACAATGATCTTTTAAGCGAATCCGTCAACGGAAGGGCCGCACTGATGATCGATAACAGGAGCGACCGATCTGACGTTTATATCGAACGCGCGAATATCTCGAAAGTGATCACGATCAGGAAAAAGAATTTCGAGGTAGGTATCAATCGAGAGCGAAAGACAGATGAGATCGTCATCTATACGAATCGTTTTGGGGTGACGACACTGAGCGACAGGACGGGGACCGAATTTGTTGTGAGGAAAAAAAGGATCAAAGCGATTCTCGATAACTCCGGCAGCACGCCGATCCCGAGTGACGGCTATATTATCTCGGCGACGGGAAAGGCACGCGACCGCCTGCGAGCCGTCGCGAGGCTGGGCACAAAAGTAGTTATGAGAACTCACCTCTCGTCTCCCACGGACACGCTGCCTGGTCCGGGATTCGGTCGGTCGAGCGATATCGTTGGCGGCGTGCCCATGCTTATAAAGGACGGAAAGATCGCTATCAGTTGGGAGCAGGAAAAATCCAGCAGATCATTCGCCGAAATGCGTCATCCGCGGACGGCTGTCACGAAATTGAACGACGGAAAGTTCCTGATGATAACTGTCGATGGGCGGCAGCCGGGCGTGAGCGTGGGAATGACGCTGCAAGAGCTGGCGGAATATCTTTTGTCGCTCGGCGCGACGGACGCGATGAACCTGGATGGTGGAGGATCGACGACGATGTTCCTCGACGGAAAAATAGTTAACCTTACATCGGATAAAGAAGGTGAAAGAAAAGTAAGCGACGCGCTCATTGTCACGCTACGAAATAACGCGCACAAATAATAACGACACAATTCCCTCACCAGATCGCAACAAGAATAGAATTGCGCGGACACGATCACTACGACCAAAGCTTAGTTCGTTGTCTTGCACGAAATAGAAATTCTTCACGCAAATTATTTCTTGCGCCGCGCGCCGCTGAACAATTTTTTTCCTCGCATTCGCGCAAATAAAAAATCCGAATCCTATTCCAGAAAACGCGCGAAAAAAAATTTTCCGGCTAACAAAAAAAAACTTGACATTTTTTTTTCGATTTGTGGTACGTTAATCGAGGCTACTAAAGCTCTATCTTATTTCAATCACGAGAAACTAAAACTATGGCAACAGCAAAAAAAGCAACAGCAAAGAAAAAACCGGCAGCGAAAAAAGCTCCGGCTAAAAAGAAACCGGCAGCGAAAAAAGTAGCTGCTAAAAAACCGGCAGCAAAAAAAGCTGCTGCAAAGAAACCGGCTGCTAAGAAAGCCGCTCCGAAAAAGAAAGCTGCTCCGAAGAAAGCCGCAGCTAAGAAAAAAGCACCGGCCAAGAAAAAGGCACCGGCCAAGAAAAAAGCAGCTCCGAAGAAATCAGCCGCAAAGCGGAAGAGATAGTCTTCGAGACATAACCAAAAAAGGCTCGGCAGAAATGCCGGGCCTTTTCTATTTCGAACGCGATCTAGCGAATCAATAATTCAGTTTCAGATCGTTCTCTTCCGCCGCGATGCTGACACTGCCGCCGTTGACAAGTTTTCCGAACAGTATCTCATTCGCGAGCGGCTGCTTGATCTTGTCATGGATCAGTCGCGCCATCGGCCGCGCACCGTAGCGCGAATCAAAGCCGTTCGACGCCATCCAATCACGGGCCGACTCTTCGAGTTTCACGATCACGCGTTTCTCCGCCAGCTGTCCGTTCAATTCGTTTATGAATTTATCTACGATGAGCTTAATAATATCGATGTCGAGGGCCTTGAACGGAACCCACGCATCGAGTCTATTGCGGAACTCTGGTGTAAAGGTTCTTTCGATGACGCCTTTCGCGTTACCCTTTGTGTCTGAAGCATTCCGGAACCCGACACCGCCTGACGACAGCTCGCGTGCCCCGGCGTTCGTCGTCATGATCAAGATTACGTTGCGGAAATCTGCTTTCTTGCCGTTATTGTCGGTCAGAGTCGCCGAATCCATCACCTGGAGCAGCAGATTGAAAAGGTTCGGGTGGGCTTTCTCGATCTCGTCGAGTACGAGCACCGCGTGCGGCGTTCGCATGATCGCCTCGGTCAACAGGCCACCCTGATCGAAACCTACATACCCGGGCGGAGCACCGATCAGACGCGAAACGGTGTGCGGCTCGGCATACTCGCTCATGTCAAAACGAATGAACTCGACGCCCAGAATTTCAGCGAGCTGTTTTGCAACTTCGGTTTTTCCTACACCCGTCGGCCCCGAAAACAAAAACGAACCGACAGGTTTCGTCTGATGGCCGAGACCGGCCCGCGAGATCTGAATCGCGTCGACGATCCGGTTGATCGCATCGTCCTGACCGAAGATGACTTTCTTAATGTCTTTACGAAGACTTTTCAATCGCACCTTTTCGTCGGCGACTACGGTCTTCGGCGGGATCTTCGCCATCCGCGCGATAGTGTTCTCGACCATCTGCACCGAAACTCTTTTCGGACGCTTGTTTGCGGGCATCAACTTTACCGACGCACCGACCTCGTCGATAACATCGATGGCTTTGTCCGGCAGGAACCGGTCGTTGATATATTTTCCAGCGAGCTCCGCAGCAGTTCTGAGGGACTCATTGCTATAACGAACCCCGTGATGTTGCTCGTAAAATTTCTTCAGGCCCTTTAGGATCTGGAACGTTTCATCGATCGTCGGCTCACCGATCTCGATCTTTTGAAAACGCCGTGCGAGGGCTCGGTCGCGTTCGAATGCCGCTTTGTATTCGCTAAAGGTCGTTGAGCCGATACAACGAAGCTCGCCCGCGGCAAGCGCCGGTTTCAAAATGTTGGAGGCGTCCATCGATCCGCCCTGGACCGAACCCGCTCCGACGATCGTATGGATCTCGTCAATAAAAAGGATCGCATTCGGATGTTTCTTGAGTTCGTTGACGATCGATTTGAACCGCTGTTCAAAATCTCCGCGATAACGTGTGCCGGCGAGAACGGCGCCCATATCGAGCGCGAAAACTTTTGCGTCCCTCAAAACCTCAGGCACATCACCTTCGCTAATCTTTAGCGCGAGGCCTTCGGCCAACGCGGTCTTTCCAACACCCGGTTCACCTACGTACAACGGATTGTTTTTCTTCCGGCGACAGAGCACCTGAATAGTGCGCTCGATTTCCGAGGTACGTCCGACAAGCGGATCGATCTGTCCGTTCGCAGCGCGCTCGACGAGTTCGTCGGTAAAGCTCTCGAGCGGTTTCTTGCGCTCAGCCGGCGGGACGCCCGCGAACTCTTCGTCGTCGAACGGTTCGGAATAAGGCCCACCGGTATCTATCTTTGAGATCCCGTGTGAGATGTAATTCAGAATATCGAGCCTGGTGACGCCTTGCTGCAACAGCAGATAAACCGCATAACTCTGTTCGGCCTGATAGAATGCGGCGAGAATATTGCCGCCGTCGACCGCAGACTGACCGCTGCCTTCGGCCTGGAGGACTGCGTATTGAATGATCGATTGAAACGTGGAAGTCAGCTCGGGAAGCTGTTTTGAGCCATCTGGCATTTTCTCAAGCACGTCATGGAAGTACTCCAATAGAGAATCGCGAAGGGTTTGAAGATCAGCACCACAGTGTGTGAGCACCTCGGCGGCCGAACTGTTCTGAACAAGCGCGAAGAGCAGGTGTTCAAGCGTTACATACTCGTGCTTATACCTGACCGCAACGTCAACAGCCTGGCTAAGAGTTTCTTCTAGTTCCTTGGTGAGCATCCTGTTTTACAAATCTTACGCGACACTTGTTCGGTCGTTGATAACATTTTCGTCTTTTCCCGAAGCATTTTCAATAAGCTAAAAAATCGGGCTGCAGGCAAAAGGTATAAAACTGTCACCCCCTCGGTGCCGATCTCGGACGATTAGATCTTGAATTCGATTGCCGCTGCGTCAGACACGCGACGTATCTCCGCCTTCATATTGGACGCGTGCTCGGGGCGTTTCTCGATGTCGGGATCGATGAACCCGAACCCGAAATTACCGTCATCTATGAGCACTGGGAGACCGCGCGACAGTTTGATCTCGCCGAACTCGCGTATCGGAGGTTATCGAACGGGTTTCGGGGATTAGCGATACGGTTGGATTGCGAAGGCTCTTCGTAGTTCTAATGTGGATACTCCGCATGAGGCACAGTAGATCGACAACGCTTAATAAACTCCCAAAAGCCCAGGTATATGGCCTATGCACCGCGCAACGGACGCGGACTCTCCGCCGAAAGGCTGATAGTAATCACAATGTAGTTCTGGGTTGAGGGCTGATTCATTGCTGTTTCCAGAGCTCAGCGTCTCGAAAGACAAGAATCGGCCCTAAAAAGGTGAAATTTGACGATCAGTTCAGATCAAAGAGCAGGAATTCGGACTTATCGTCCAACGACTTGATATCGAGCGAGGCTTCATCGCTTATCGCCGCGCCGTCGCCCGCGTTCAGTTTCTCTCCGTTGACCTCAAGCGAGCCGCTGATCAGTTGCATCCAGGCATGTCGCCCGCGGACAAGATCGTGCCGAATTTCCTTACCCTCCGGCAGTATCGAAGCATAGAGATTCACGTCCTGATTGATGTGAACGGAACCGTCGTCACCGCCACGTGATGCGATCAGCCGTAGCTGCCCTTGCTTTTCGTCCGGTCCAAACTCTTTCTGCTCGTAGCCCGGTTGAAGATTCTTCTTTTCCGGCAAGATCCAGATCTGCAGCAAATGCGTCTTGTCGGTCGGTGAACTGTACTCACTATGTAAGACTCCAGTCCCCGCCGTCATCCGCTGCACCTCGTTCGGGTGGATCGTTTCGCCATTTCCCATTGAATCGCGATGCGACAATTCGCCCGAGATCATGTACGTAATGATCTCCATGTCCCGGTGCCCATGTTTCGGAAAGCCCTGGGCCGGCTCGATGAAATCTTCGTTTATGACGCGAAGGTTTCTAAACCCCATAAAGTTCGCGTCGTAGTAATCCGCAAATGAAAATGAAAAGCGCGTGTCGAGCCATCCGTGATTTGCATGGCCGCGTTCGCTAGATCGTCTGATGTTGATCATCTGTATTCTCCCTTGTTCTTCTTTGCGTCTTCGCGGCTTTGCGGGAAAAGATTCTTCCGGCGAAGTCGCAAGGACGCAAAGGCAATATAAGAAGTTTACCGGTTCAGGTTCGGATTGTAATCATCAATTCGGGTGAGATAAGTAGACCGACCTTTAACGCAGAGAGATCGCGGAGACCGCAGAGAGACAAAATAAAACTTCTCCACGTCCTCCGCGATCTCTGCGTTAAAAAGCCGTCTAAACGTAGGGCTCAAAACTGTTTACACACAACCATCAACCCATCCCGTATCGGCAGCAGAACATTCGACACTCGGGGGTCGGCTTGCACCATCAAGTTGAAATCGTGAAGCGCCTGCGTGCTCTCGTCCTTTTCGTCTTCGAGAACCTTGCCGCTCCAGAGAACGTTGTCGGCGATGATAAAACCGCCCGGGCTCACCTTATCGAAGATCAGATTATAGTAGTTCGAATAGTTGGGCTTATCCGCGTCAATGAATACGATGTCGAAGGGGCCCGACACGTGGGGCAGGATATAGATCGCATCGCCAAGGCGGAGACAGATCCTGTCCGACAAGCCGGCCTTATCGATAAATGACTGGGCGACAGCGTTTGTCTCCTTGTTAGTGTCGAGCGAATACACCATGCCGCCCTTCTGCAGTCCTTCGGTAAGGCAGATCGCGGAGTAGCCGAGGTAAGTACCGATCTCCTGAACGTAGTTCGGTCGGATCATCCGCGACAACATCGCCAGCAAACGGCCTTGGTAGAAGCCGGAGAGCATTGCCGAATCTTCGTAGTGCTCGTAGCAATGTTTTCGCAACTCCTGTAAAACTTCGCTTTCGCCGGAGGTAAAGTTCTCGGCATATTTCGTCAGTTCGTTCTGGATCTCATTCATAGGTCCACTCTCACGAGGCCTCGCTTGATCGCGATCGTCGCAGCGCTTGTTCTATCGGACACGCCGATCTTGTCGAATATATTCTTGATGTGCGTCTTGACCGTATTCTCGGTAACGTCCAGTGTGAATCCGATCTCCTTGTTCGACATTCCGCCGACGATCATCCGCAGAACATTCGTTTCGGCTGGTGTGAGAGTTTCTTGTCCCAGATTGTCTTTCAGGATCTGTGCGATCTCATCGGGAATGTACTTGCGACCAACAGCCACTGTTCTGATCGCGGTTATCAGATCTGCAGGTTCGACATCTTTGCAAACGTAACCGGCGGCGCCTTTCTTCAGCGCCTTTGTTATCTCCGCATCGCCGGCGTGTTCGGCGAGCACGATTATCTTAGCTTTCGGATCCTCGATGAAATAATTTTCGAGATCGTCTATTGAACAAGAATCCGGAAATCGAAGGCCGAGGATCGTAACGTCGGGTTTAAGTTGGCGGAAAAGGTTAAAACCGTCGCGCGCGTTGTCAGTTTCACCGGCGAGCTCAATGTCACTCTCTCCATCGATCACCGTGCGCACCCCGAGACGTGTGAGCGCCTGGATTTCGATGAGAAGGACGGAAATCATATCGTGACAGGTCAGTACCACCTGCGTCAGCGGGTGGTGCAGAGCCTGATGCAAATTAACGTCGTAGAATATTCGCTCTCGACCACCCGCTTGACGCAGGTGGTACTGCCCTTTGTATCGACTCGCAAACCAGGATACGATCCGCGTCCGCGGAAACAGACGGTCATTTTGCCTTTGCCAACTCCGCCGTAAATTCGACGATCGGTTTCAGCAGATCCGTATCGTAATTTGTTTTCACGTGCTGCATGATCGCCGTCATTCGCTCGAGCCCCATACCGGTATCTACTGACGGAGCCGGCAGCGGTGTCAGCTTGAACGATCCGTCTGGTTCTTGCGTGCGGTTGTACTGCGGGAAAACGAGATTCCAGAATTCCATCGTCGTATCGCCGGGACCATTCACCCAGTGCGCCGAATTTTTTTCCGGATCATCCGGCTCGTCACCCAGGTAGTAATTTATTTCAGAGCTTGGCCCACATGGGCCGGTATCCGCCATTTGCCAGAAATTGTCGTCGCGTCCGAACGGCAAGATTCGTGCAGGATCGGCACCCATACTTATCCACAGGTCTCGGGCCTCTGTGTCGGTCGGCACCTCATCATCGCCTTCAAAATACGTGAACCACAGTCGGCGCTTATCCAGTTTGAACTCGTTGATCAGCAGATCCCAGGCATACTCGATCGCCTCTTTCTTGAAGTAATCGCCAAACGAGAAATTCCCGAGCATCTCGAAAAACGTATGATGCCGGGCCGTCCTGCCAACCTCGTCGAGATCGTTATGTTTGCCGCCCGCGCGAATGCATGACTGCGACGTGACCGCGCGTTTGTAATCGCGTTTTTCGTCCCCGAGGAATACATCTTTGAATTGATTCATCCCGGCGTTTGTGAACAGCAGCGTCGGGTCGTTCGCCGGCAAAAGCGGCGACGAATGTACAACTTTGTGCCCTCGTTTCTCGAAGTAATCGAGAAACTTTTGTCTTATCTCATTGCCTGTCATTACGAGAAAAATTGTAGCACACGCTATTCGCTCCATTAGGAGCGAGATGTTGGTAGAAACGGGAACACCAAATCGAAGAAGCCCCGTAGGAGCGACATCCCTGCCGCCCCTACGGAGCTCAAACGATTTCTTTCGCCCGTTCTACCAACATGCCGCACCTGCGGTGCTGGGCCGAAGCCTATCTATTCCCGCCAGCCGGAATGAACTTCAGCGCCACTGAATTGATGCAATAGCGCAATCCCGTCGGCTCGGGGCCGTCGTCGAATACGTGTCCAAGATGCGATCCACATCGAGCACAAAGAATCTCGGTTCGCGTTTCGCCCAGGAGGTTATCGACTTCCTCATCGATGTTCTCGCGATGAATGACTTGAAAGAAACTCGGCCATCCCGTGCCCGAGTCAAATTTATCTTTTGATCCGAAGACATGCAGCCCACATGCTGCGCATGCATAGACCCCGGCTTTCTTGTTGTCCGTCAGCTTACCGGTATATGCCCGCTCCGTACCCTTCTCGCGTAATACATGAAACGCTTCAGGCGTCAGAAGTTTTTTCCATTCAGCATCGGACTTGACGATCTTTTTACCGTCGAATACCTCGTCGGACACTGTCCGTCCATTTCGCTCGGACGTAGCCGATAACGTCGGCGAACTCTTCAGCCTCGCGGATCGCTGACCGGTTATTGCCAGGGCAGCTCCCGTGATGACGATCGCGACTACAACAATCGGGATTTTCCAATTCATAATTTTAGCCTCTACAAATATACCGCCCAACGAGCGTTCTATTCCATTTAATTTCCAACAACGAAGTCCTAATAAAAAGGGGCGTCAAGGTAAACTATCGGTCCTTGCACGCCCCTGATTTTCCTGGCCGAGAAAACTAGTTCGGCATTACTAAGGTGTCAATCACGTGGATCACGCCATTCGACTGTCGAACATTTGCGATCGTGACGACGGACTTGCCGCCCTTTTCATCCACCAGAATGAGGCTCTTTCCGCTCATCTTCGCAGTCAGCGTGTCGCCCGAGACTGTTTTGAATTCAGCTTTACCGCGGCCTTTCCGGATCGCCTTCATGATCGCCTTTGAATCAAAATTGCCCGAGATCACGTGATACGTCAGGATCTTTGTGAGCGTGGCCTTGTTCTCCGGTTTAACTAATGTTGCAACCGTTCCCGCCGGAAGCTTGTCGAATGCTGCATTCGTCGGAGCAAAAACCGTAAACGGCCCCGCGCTCTTGAGCGTGTCAACCAGGCCAGCCGCCTGAACCGCCGCGACAAGCGTCGTGTGATCCTTCGAGTTGACCGCGTTGTCGACGATATTCTTCGTCTTATACATGGCCGCGCCGCCGACCATCGGATTGTCCGATCTCATCATCTGCGCCGAAGCGTTCGTCGATCCCGCAACCACTGCGATAGCAAATACAAATACACCTAATATTAATTTCTTCATAATTCCCCCATCGTTCCTTAATTTTCTAAAAAGGAGTGTTTCTTCCTTTGGGATTGTTTTCGCGGGACGGGACGAAACGGATTCAGGATTTATGAAGCTATCGTGCGGGACCGGTCATTCGTCACGAAACTTTGCGACTTCAGCCATCTTGTCGCGGATAAGATCAAAACCGAACCCCTGACGGATAAGGTAGTCGTAAAATTTCTTCGTATCGTCACGGGTTTCCGGCCGGCCCTTCAACCGGAGACGCTTCTCGATCGCGCGATCGATCAGTTCGTTCTCAGGCATCTTTTCGTAGGCCAATTCAAGAGCGCCGTCGAGGATTTCGCGATCGAGTTTTTTCTGTGACATTGCCTGCTGCAGCCGCCGCTTGCCCTGAGGTTTTTGCCGGAGCTTCGAAAGAGCGAGATCGACGGCGTACTTCTGATCATCAAGATACCCGTACTCTTTTAGTTTCTCGAGCACGAGATTCACGATCTCCGCGTTCGTCCACACCTTCTCCAAAAGACGTTCGCGAAGTTCGCCGATTGAGCGCGGCTTAGCCGCGAGAAGCTTGACCGCGCGGTTCATTGTTCGCTCGCGAGCCTTCTCGACGTCTTTTATGATCCGCGGCTCCCGGTCCTCCGCGTTAACACGTTTTCGCCACATACATCGATAGTAATTATTTAATTACCGAATTACATAATTAAATAATTAAAACGAATTAGAATGAAATCAATGGATGGGATTCTGATCATCGACAAGCCGGTCGGATTAACATCGCACGACGTGGTCGCGCGTGTCCGGCGCATCCTGGAGACGCGCCGTGTCGGCCACACGGGCACGTTAGATCCGTTTGCGACCGGCGTCATTGTGGTACTTGTCGGCAAGGCGACGCGACTCGCGCAGTTTCTTGATAAAGATAAGAAAGAATATGTCGCCGATCTGCAGTTCGGATTTGAGACCGACACGGGTGACGGCACAGGAATGCGGACTGCGGATTGCGGATTGCGGAATGAAGAGATCGTGGCGAAGCTTGCCGCCACCGACTGGGAAAAGCTATTCGAGAAGTTTCGGGGTGACACCATGCAGACGCCACCGATGTTTTCCGCCAAGAAGATCGAGGGGAAAAAGTTATACGAGCTTGCACGCAAGGGTATCGAGGTTGAGCGACAACCCGTTAAAGTCGTCATCCATGAGCTCGAAGTGTTGACATCTGAAATCCGCGATCCGCGATCCACGATCCGCATTCGAGTTGTCTGTTCCGCCGGCACGTATATCAGAACTCTTGGAGAAGACATCGGACGCGTCGTCGGGGTGGGAGCGCATCTCTCCGCGCTTCGAAGGACCGCCGCTGGAAAATTCGATCTTCAGCAAAGCATCAGTCTTGAACAACTCGAGTCGTCTACTCTCGATAGCCTTTTGCCGATCGATCTCGCCGTTTCTCATCTCGCCGAATTCCGAATGGACGCGGACCGTGCAGAAAAAACGAAAAATGGTCTCGCGACGCGGGTTGACGAAGACAGGTTCGCTCCGGGCCAGCACGTTCGCATGACGGAGGGTGAGGGAAATATGATCGCCGTTGGAATTTATGACGATGTTGAGAACACGGTTCGTCCAAAGGTGGTTTTGAACTAGAATGAGGCTGTCGATATGAAAAAGCGAAATCTTGCACTAGCAGTCGGCGGCGCTCTCGGAGCTGCTGTCGCAGTAAAGATGCTGACTCGGCCGAAGGGCGTCAATTGGGATGATGTCGCGCCGCTGATCCCGCATGCCGAACATTCTCATTTCGTCAGTGTCGATGGCGCACGTATCCACTTTCAGGAATTTGGTGACGTGACGAAGCCGACGTTACTTTTGATCCATGGGTACACCGCGTCGCTCTACGTCTGGAAAACGGCTGCACCGATGCTTGCCGAGGCTGGATTTCATGTCATCGCGATCGATCTGTTAGGCTTCGGATATTCTGAAAAACCTTCATCGTTCGATTACGCGATAACGTCACAAGCCCGGATGATCGTTCGCTTCATGAATCGAATCGGTATTGGGCGGGCCACTGTTCTGGGCAGCTCATACGGAGGCGCCGTCGCCGCGACGCTCGCGCTCGATTATCCAGAGCGGGTTGAGAAGCTGGTTCTGGTTGATACCGTTTGCAACGACAATCTGAAAAAGCATCCGATCCTTAAACTCGCCGCCATCCCCGGCATCGGCGAAGCGATCACACCGTTTCTCGTCGATTCGCGAGCCTTTCAGCGTTACCGTATGCGGGGCACTTTGGCTCCGGCAAATCACGACCTGATCACGGATGATCGAGTTGAATCGATACTCCGTCCCCTTTCCGCCGCCGACGCGCATCATTCTCTCCTTGCGACGTCGCGTGCCTGGAGCGCCGACCGGATCGAACAAGACGCACATCTTATTAACCAACCGACCCTGATCTTCTGGGGCGAGGACGACACAGTTATACCGGTCGCTGACGGACACAAACTTCACGGCTCAATTCTCAACTCCCGGCTCGTGATCCTGAAAAACTGCGGGCACGTTCCACAGGAAGAAAAGAGCTCCGTATTCACCGAACTCGTCACTGAATTCTGCCGGGATCCAAAAGGGCGCATCGAACCCAAAAATAGCGAAGACTTGCGGATGGAAGCTTAGGATGCACGAATCCGTTTCTTTTAATTACGGACTGCTGCAACCCTCGGAACCGAAGCTGTCTGCGCTTTCGGCGGCGTCGCTTTATCGGAAAGGCATCTTTACCACGCTCGCGATCTACGATGGCGTACCCCACCTCTGGCAAAAGCACTGGAGACGACTCGTGGAAAACTCACTCAGACTCGGAATCGATGTTAGCGAGTTTACCGAAACGAGAACGCGAAGTGCTCTGGCCGAATTGATCGGTGTAAATTCGGTCCAACACGGCCGGGCGCGAATTACTTTTTTCGATGAGTCTGCCGGTGGATTGTGGCCGTACGAATCCGGACTACGCACGAGCTTACTAATTGCGACGGGTGACCCGCGCCCTTGCCCGGAAAACAATTCTCTGACCGTTTCACCCTATCTCATAAACTCGACGTCGCCGCTTGTGGCTGTGAAATCTTCCAACTATCTCGAGAAGATCTTCGTGCTGGATGAAGCAAAAGGGCGCGGCTTTGACGAAGCGATTCAATTGAACGAACGAGGCGAGACCACCTCGGCGTGCATGGCGAATGTGTTCTGGGTAAACGCGGGGAGATTATATACGCCGTCGCTCAGCACCGGTTGCCTGGCCGGGACAACGCGCGAATTCGTTCTTGAAAATGTTGAATGTGAAGAAGTCGAGGCTGGGATCGAAGCATTGCGATCTGCGGACGAGATCTTTTTGACATCGGCGGGAATCGGAGTCGTACAAGTTAAAAAGTTCGAGGACCGCAACAAGACAGGCGAGCCCCACCCAATCATCACCCTCTTCCGCCACTGAGATAACAAGACACAAAAATACACGAAACCGGTCGAATCAACTTCGCGCGGTTTCGTGTGATCTCTGTTTGATCTGTTAAGCGGCCGTTTCGAACAACGCGAGGATCTGCTTGCCTTCGTTCGACCGCGGGTCGATGGTCCGGATATGCTTCTGGCCCTGCATCTCCCAAATCGCGGTCACTACCCCTTCTTTTTCAACTGCCTGGTAGTGTACGTCCTCGGTCTGTGGCTGTTCCGGTTCGGCTGACTCAGCCGTCTGTACTGCTTCTTCTGACATCTAAGACAAAATCTCCTGGAAAAAAATTAGAAAACTATTCCCCGCCGTCCTTTTCGGCGATCGTGATCGTCGGTTTATCGGCCAACCCTGCGGATCCAGCCTGTTTTTCGGCGATCGTTATCGTCGGTTTTGAGTCGAGTTCATTCGTTGTTTCTTCTCTATCGTCTGTTTCATCGGGCATATACTTGTCTCCTTTTCAGCTACTGGTGTATTACCTGGGATCTCTACTCAGCAATGGTAATAGTTAAGATTTTCTTGTCATTTTCGATAATAAAGGTATCCGCTTCGGTTGCTGCGATCGATGAGTCGGGCGAGGTCGCCTTTGCGCTTTCCGATTTTTCAGCAATCGTTATCGTAACTTTTTTGCCGAATAATGCGTCGATTTCCGCGTCGCTCTCTGGCATAGGAATATCCTCCGTTGGGCGTTAGACTAATTAAATCGAAAGTAAGCATTAGATTTTACACACGTCCCAGATTCTTGTCGAGCTTTTCTTTACTGAACCCTCCGCGGCGTTAATTCATAGAACCAAAAGTCGTTATTTGGCTGATCTATCTTCAGTTCGTCGGTTTTGCCGTTCTTATCGATCGTAAACGTGACGAACCCGCGTGGGAAGTTATAGGCGACCGACGACCGCCACTTGATCTGAAAGGTGTCGTAATGCCAGTGTTCCAGGTCGGCGACAAAGTTAGGTGACGAGCCAAAACGCATTACAAGCCGTCCATTTTCTTCGCTAACTATCACGTCACCATAGAGTTTGTCGGCATAAGTACCGGCATAATTCGCGGTCGAAAGAGACGGTTTCGTGTTTAGAACGCGAGCCGCATCAACCTTTTGCCTTTCCTTATCTGTGGCCTCTTTACCGGCCTTTGCCTGCTCGACCGCTTCGGCGTTCCAATCTCGCTTCGGGGCGTTCACAAACACGTCGCGGATCTTGTTCATCATGATGCCAAAACCCGGCGACTCGCTGTTTGTCAGTATTACGAAACCAACATTCTCCTCCGGGATCAAAACGGTGTACGACAACATGCCGTCGAGACCGCCACTGTGGTTGATGATCTTTCGGCCGTGATAATCGTAAACGAACCAGCCCATTGCCACGCCCGAGAAATGGCGCGTCGGATTATTCTTTGAAGCCGCTTCGGAGATGGGCACCATAATGTTCGGCTGCCACATCAGCCACGACTGCTGCTGGCTGAATATCTGTTTGCCTTCGAATTGGCCTCGACCCAGTTGCAGGCGGATCCATTTCGAGAGATCGGCAACCGAAGAGTTCAAAGCGACCGCACCGTAACCGCCATTCACATTTCCGTGTGGCAGCACACGGAGCGTACCACCCGATTCGTTGTGCGGCAGTGCGGCGTTATCGCCGAGCGTTCCGAACCCGCACGTCGTGCGTCGCATCCCGAGAGGATCAAGGATCCGCTCGCGGACAAAAGTACACCAAGGCTTGCCCGAAATCTTTTCCACGACCTTCCCGGCCGCGATATACATAAGGTTCTGATAGCCGTAACGGGTACGAAAACTCGAAACGGGTTTTAGATATTTGACCCTTGAAAGAATGTCGTCAGCTGTGTACGTCGTTTCGTACCAGAGCAGATCGCCGCTGAACGTGTCCAGGCCGACACGATGCGAAACCAGGTCGCGGACCGTCAACTCGCTTGTCACCCACGGATCGTACATCTGAAAATCCGGCAGATACTTTGATACCTTGTCGTCCCACGCGAGTTTCTTTTCATCGACAAGAATGGCGAGCGATGCGGCCGTGAACGCTTTCGAGTTCGAGGCGATCGCGAAAAGCGTGTTCTCGTCGACCGCCCCCGGCTTTCCCAGCTCCCGCACGCCATAGCCTATTGCCAAAGCGACCTTGTCGTCTTTTACGATCGCGATCGCCATACCCGGGCCCTTGTGCGTTGCGATCACAGTTTGTGCGTAGTCATCGATCTCCTTGAGCTTCTCCTCAAGCGCCTGGGGAAAAGCCGAGAACTGAAATGCAAAGACGAGCAGGAACAAGCCGGCAAGTTTTCTCATAATTCACGATTATACGGGATAAATGGAGATATGGTTTTCGTACCCCGTGGATGGGTCCTGGAGACTTGAAAACCGCGTGGCCGAAGCCTTCTAAACCGCGCTAAGATTTTACTTTCCAGCGCCGCATCTTTTCAGTATCCTAGCTTTCAGTGTCACCCATTATTATCACTCTCCTCCTGCTAGGACTGGCGATCATCCTGTTTGCCACCGAGAAACTGCCCGTCGATGTCGTCGGCATTATTCTGGTGATCGCCCTTGTCATGACTCAGGTCCTGACTGTTTCCGAGGGCGTCGCGGGCTTTGGAAACGATGTCATCATCACCATCGGCGGCCTTTTCATATTGGTCGGGGGGTTGATCAAGACGGGGCTCGTGGATCTGATCGGGCGGAGGATGCACCGCATCGCGGGTGATAACGAATTTTTCCTGACCGCGATCATAATGGTCGCCGCAGCGCTCTCCGCCTCGGTACTGAAAAACACGACGACAACGGCGATGTTTCTGCCGGTCATAATCGGCCTCGCGGCGAAAGCGAAGATCGCACCTTCGAAGCTGCTGATGCCGCTCGCATTCGGCGCGATACTGGGCGGAAGCTGTACTTTGATCGGGACCTCAACAAACCTTGCGGTCAGCGGTGCGATAGTCCGATACGGCCAGCAGCCGTTCTCGATGTTCGAGTTGACGGCGGTCGGAGTCGTGACGTTTGCCTCCGGGCTGCTTTACATGATGATCGTCGGGCGGCGTATGCTTCCAAACCGGGGCGGTGAAGACTCGTTTACCGATCAATATCATATCCGAGAGTATATCTCCGAACTTCTCGTGCTGCCTGATTCCAGCCTGGTCGGCAAAACTCTTGACGAGGCAAAGCTGAACACAGATCTTGACCTGCACATCCTCGGCATCGCCCGCAGCGGCCAGACGATCGCATCGCCAAATCCGGACGAACGTATCCAACGCCGTGATTCGCTCCTGGTCGAGGGTACGATCGACGACATCCTTCGCGTGAAAGAGGAGATCGGTCTCGAGATCAGGCCCGATTTCATGCTGCACGATGCGATGTTAGAAAGCGGCACGGTCGAGCTTTTCGAGGTGATGGTCATGCGCGATTCGCGGCTTCTCGGACAGACGCTTAAGAGCATTCGTTTTCGCCAGACTTACGATTTGACGGTTCTCGCCGTAAACCGACACGGCGAAACCTTTATCAATAAGCTTAGCAATGTTGAACTGAAATTCGGCGACGTGTTGTTGGTCCAGGGGGCACGCGAAGTGATCGAGCCGCTGGTCGTCGATGGTGAACTGTTGCTGCTTGAGGACGTATCGGCCACCAGCATGCGGGTCGATAAACGCAAGTGGGCGATCAGCGCATTTTTGTTGTTTCTTGGACTATCGCTTTCCAAGATCGCGACGGGCTTCGATATTCCACTCACAGTCGCCGTGTTGTTCGGCGTGTTGCTATTGCTCGCAACTAAAACCATCCGCTACTCGGAGATGTACTCGCTCATCGATTTTCGATTGCTGGTGCTCATCGCGTGCATGATGAGCTTTGGCGTAGCGATGGAAAAAACAGGGGCTGACGCTTTTCTTGCGGGTTACATTCAGAATTACTTCGGCCAGCTAGGACCGACGGCGGTGCTTGCGGGATTCTTTCTCTTAACGGTCGCGCTGACGCAGCCGATGTCCAACCAGGCTGCCGCACTCGTCGTACTTCCGGTCGCCGTTAAGGCGGCGGTCGCATTAGGTCTCAATCCACGCACGTTCATCGTTGGTATTACTTACGCCGCGTCGTTCTCCTTCATCACGCCCCTTGAACCGGCGTGCGTTTTGGTTTACACGCCCGGGCGTTATCGCTTTATGGATTTTGTAAAGGTCGGGACGATCCTCACGATCATCGTCTTCGTGGTGTCTATAGTGCTCGTTCCTGTCTTCTGGCCTTTCTGATCTGGTTGAAAGATCCGAGCCGAGCAAACTCATCCTAACTTTTCCGCGCTCTTGATATTCCTCGCACCGACAACCCGCGCTTGACGATTAGCAATAGGCCGATAGCTGTCCAAAACAAGATACGGCCTTTTCGAATGACAGCAAGCGTGACGCCGATGCCTGCTCCGATCGCAAGCGTCTCGGCGACAAACTGGGCACCCGCTTCATCGACGCCGATAAGAAATGGGATGAGCTTGAATATGATCGTTATCAGGCGGCTGACCGATTCGAGGAGAAACGCGGACAGCAGATCGGGGGACGCGATCCGGCTAAGGATGAACCAGACCTCAAGAACGCCGAGGCTGTGAAATGTCGCTTCGATCAAACAGATCGGAAGGAAGCGCTTCGGGTAGCGGCGATAAAATCCGTAGATAAAATTCTCGAACAATCGTACTTGCAGACGCCCATGCTCGAGCAAACCGGTGGCGATCCCTTTTCTGTAGATCCACTCGCACGTTTCGCTGGCAAAGTGCCACTGCCGGATCACGAGAAGAACGAGGAAAATGACGACCGCAAAGATAACCGCGATCAGAACATCGATCGTAATCACCCAGCCTTCGTCGAGCTCGAAACTCCGAATCAGCGTGAACGCCCCAAGGATCAGAAAAAAGCTTGTCACAAAGCTATAGAAGAGGTTCTCGGTTGCTATCGACGACAAGCCGACGACGAGCGGTACGCGTTTACGAACGGCGATGGCCTTTGTCGTGCCGCTGACTAAAATACCGAGGGGGATCATGCTGCTCATCGCCTCGCCGATGATGACCGCGGGTATAGTGTCCTTCATCCGAAGGGTGTACGGCTCATAGACGGATAGTTTCCACGCACCGGCCCGGGCGCAGATGCGAAGAAAGTAGATCACGAGGATCACCGCGAACCCGGCGAACCCGAACCGCTCGATATTTGCCGCGATCTCACTGATCCCGACCGCGTAGACGAAGTATGCGAAGAGAAAGATCCCGCCAATCGTCAGGGCGATGCCGAGGATCGTGAGCCGGTAGGTATGCTTTGCCGAAAGACGCGGCGTGCGCAGCTCGGGTTGTTCAGGCGCCTGTTCCAAATTCACTGCTTTGCCTTGCCATTTGGCTTGAACTAAAATGGTATTGCAACCGAACCGAAATAACAAAAAACACGGTGTGCAGGTTTTTCGAGATCCGGCGACAGTATAGTTTTTTGAACGCGGATCGGGCGGATTTTGGCGGATTTAGGTTGATCTGAAATCAGATCCGGTTTTTTCCGCCTGATCCGCCAAATCCGCGTTCAAAAAAACGCCGAGGTTTCGAACTTGCAAGTCGGAGTATAAATAATATGACCACTGCCGCCATTCACGCGTTGGCTAACACCGGCCTCACCGTTTTATCCGAAGAAGAAGATTTGTTTCGCGCGTCCGTGCGCGAGTTTGCCGAGGGTGAAGTTCGCCCGCGGGTCGAGTCAATGGAGCATGCCGGTAAGCTCGATCCGGAACTCATCAAACATTGCTTCGAGCTCGGCCTAATGGCGATCGAATCGCCCGAGGAATATGGCGGCGCCGGATCGACGATCTTCAATGCGATCCTCGCGATCGAAGAGCTCGCACGTGTCGACGCAAGCGTTTCGGTCTTCGTCGACGTGCATAACACGCTTGTGACGAATGCGTTCATGAGATGGGCGAATGACGATCAGAAAAAGAAGTACATGCCGCAGCTCGCGAGCCAGCGTGTCGGTGCTTACGCGTTGAGCGAAGCGGCATCCGGCTCAGATGCGTTTGCATTGAAAACCCGTGCCGTCGACAAGGGCGATCATTACGAGCTGACGGGGCAGAAACTTTGGATCACAAACGGTAACGAAGCGGAGATCTTTGTCCTGTTCGCGACCGTCGATCCGGATGCGGGTTACAAGGGAATCACCGCGTTCATCGTCGAAAAACAATTCGAGGGTTTTTCCGTCGGTAAGAAAGAAGACAAGCTTGGCATTCGCGCTTCGTCGACGACCGAGCTGATCCTCGACAACTGCAAGGTTCCGAAAGAGAACGTGCTTGGCGAAGTAGGCAAAGGCTACAAAGTCTCGATCGAAACTCTCAACGAAGGGCGCATCGGTATCGGTGCACAGATGCTTGGCATCGCGCAGGGCGCGTACGAGGCAGCGCTGAAGTACACAGCCGAGCGCGAGCAGTTCGGCCAGACGATCGGAAGTTTTCAGGCCGTGCAATTCCAGCTCGCCGAGATGGCCGTCGATATCGAAGCGACGCGTCTGCTCGTCTACAACGCCGCTCGTTTGAAAGACGCCGGCAAACCGTTTCTAAAAGAAGCCGCGATGGCAAAGCTCTACTCGTCGCGGTGCGCCGAACGGGTTTCGTCGAAGGCGATCGAGCTCTACGGCGGGTACGGCTACGTTAAAGATTACCCGGTCGAGAAATTCTGGCGCGACTCGAAGATCGGCTCGATCTATGAGGGAACATCGAACATGCAGCTTCAGACCATAGCGAAGCTGATAATGAGCGGAAAATAACTCGATGACCGCCGAAGAGATCACTAAATACCTCACCGAGCTGAATGACGAACTTCGTCTGGCTAATATTAAGGGCGAGATAACGATCTATGGCGGTGCTGTCATGTGTCTCGTTTACGACGCACGGCCGGCGACCAAAGACGTCGATGCTATTTTCAAACCGTCGAGCGAGATCCGTCTCCTCATTCAACGGATAGCGGAGAGAAATGGCCTTGCGCCGGACTGGCTGAATGACGGGCTCAACGGATATCTTGTTTCACATCCGCGACGGATATTTCTCGACCTTTCCAATTTGAAGGTCTTTGTTCCGGAACCCGATTACATGCTGGCGATGAAGGCAATGTCGGCGAGGGCCGATACTTACGATCAAACCGATGTGCGCATTTTGATCGATGTGCTGGGGTTAAAGGCACCAACGGAAGTATTTGCCATACTCGAAAAGTACTATCCTCAGCATCAGATCAAACCTGCCACTCAGTACTTCATCGAGGAGCTCTTCGTAAAATGATCACCCTGCGAGAGACGAAAAAGTTGGTAGATGCCGACCCCGATAACTGGGCGTTGCATCTGATGAATTTTGTCGACGATTTTCGTCGCAGCCGCGATCCGCGTACGGTAGAGGAGGCGTTTGACGGACCGGAGGGTCGCATGGCCGCCCTGCTGGCTTCGACGGCAGAAACACTGTGCGATGAAATGAAACTAGACGTTCCGGAATGGCTTTCCGAAATACCCGCAGCAGCGGAGCCTTATTTCGTTTCAGGCCTTGAGAACCTAAAGGCTATAAGCCTCGTGGAAAGCCCAACACGATTTCGTTTACGCAAGATATTTGTGCTGGAGAACTTTCTGAATCGTGCCTGAAATCATAATCCGCCAAGCCGTTCCCGAAGACGCGAAACTTCTGACCGATCTCGCGTACACGACGTTCTGGGACGCGTTTGCAAATCATCCTAAAAACGCGCCCGACGATCTGAACTATTACATGCGTCAGGCGTTCAATCAGGAACAGATCACGGCCGAACTGTCCGACGCAAAGAATATTTTCCTGATCGCTGAGATCGATGGCGAAGCGGCTGGTTACTCGAAGATCATCATCGACAACATCGAACCGGGAATAACCGCCGAGAGGCCAATCGAGCTTTCACGTCTCTACTCACATCAAAAACATCTTGGCCAGGGAGTAGGACAAACCTTGATGGACGCGTGTTTCGAGCGCGCGAAAGCAGAAGGTCGTGACGTAATGTGGCTCGGCGTCTGGGAATACAATCCCCGAGCACAACGGTTCTATGAAAAGAACGGCTTTCGGGTTGTTGGCAGTCACGTGTTTCTGCTTGGCAAAGACGAACAGACAGACCTGTTGATGCAGAAAGAGCTGTGAAATAATTGTTCGCAAGAGAAAATAATAAACCCGTTAAGCAGGCGGTCTTCGACCGCCCCCCTTTAACAACGAGAGGCTTTCCCATGACCTTCAACTCTCGAGAACCGAACGTTCTCCACTATCTAACGTTTGTCGCCTTTCAGCGTATACCAGTTTTTAAGTCCGATCAGATTTGTCAGTTCTTTATTGACGCGATTCGAGAGACGCGTGAGAAGCATCCATTCAAGCTGGCGGCATACGTCATCCTGCCCGATCACGTTCATCTCATCGTGAATCCCCTCGCAAGTGATATTGAGGTGGTCGGGAAAGAGTGAAAGGTCGGTCGGCGTATAAAGCCATCGGTTGGCTGAAAGAACAGGAGCATTTGTCATCGCTTGAAAAATTGAAACGAACCGCTCCGGGCAAACGAAATCACACCTATTCTTTGTGGCAGAAGAAGGTGAAGTCAGTCGATTTGAAGAGCGAAAAATTCGTTCTTCAGAAAGTTGGGTATATCCATATGAATCCCGTTCGCGCCGGCTTGTGCGATCATCCCGCTAAATGGAAATGGTCGAGCTATCACGCTTACCTCCCTCACGACCCAGGTGACGTTCCAATCGAGATGGACCGAGTCTGGTTATGGACGCGGGAGGAGTTGGGCGCAGCTACGGGCGGGTGAACCGCCGGCTTAAACGACGAGGCTCGCGAAGGCGGTCGAAGACCGCCCGCTTAACGATTCGATGAGATTTCCTTGCTTCGGGCCTGGTGATGGGCTATTGTTTCATCTGTGCGACACGTTAAAAATCCACCGAACCCGTTCGATAAGTACTCCGCTGAATACATAGGCGAACCGCCGCCCACAAAACTCGAAGTTTTCGAAGAAACCGCGACAAAAAAGATGATCACGAAGGCGTTCGCCTCCAATTGGGAAGGTGGATGGCGGTACACGGTGAACTGCTATCGCGGATGCATTCACGGATGCACGTACTGCTTTGCGCGGCGCTATCACGAATTCCTCGGCTATGGAGCTGGAACGGATTTCGAGACAAAGATCGTAGTCAAGCCAAACGCGCCGACGGTGTTGCGCGAGGAACTAAAGAAGACGCGTCAGAAGATGCCGCACATTGATTTCTCGTTCGCGACCGATCCATATCTGCCGCTCGAGGCAAGTTACGAGCTGACGCGCAAATGCCTGGAGGTTTGTGCGGACTTCGGCGTTCCGGTCGGGGTGATCACAAAATCGCCGCTTGTCACGCGTGACATCGATGTGCTGAAACGCTTAAAGAGTGTGTCAGTATTTTTCTCGATGCCCTTTCTGACGAAAGAAAGATCGAATCCGTTCGAGCCTTACACCCCGGTCCCGGAAGCTCGCTTTAGAGCGATGGAGACGATCGCTGACGCGGGGATACCCGTCGGTATCGGCATCGCCCCGGTGATTCCGGGCTACAACGAATCGGACATACCGAAGCTTCTCGAACGTGCGAAACAAGCCGGGGCGACACGAGCGTTCATGTCGATGCTGCACCTGGACAGTGATTCGATCGAGGAATATTTTGTCGCGAAGATGCACGAGCGACTTTCGCCGACGGCTGTTACCAAGATCGTTAACGCGATGAAACGCGAACGCGGCGGTGTCCTTCAACACCGCACATTCAAAGAGCGGAGCACCGGCCGCACCGAGCAATGGGAAGTCACACGAAAGCTTTTCGACTTTCACGCCAGGCGGCTCGGATTTCGCCAACATGAGTCACCGACGGAATCTGAACTGCCGCCGACTATCGTTCCAGCACAGCAATCTCTTTTCTGATGTCTCGTTTTTACTCTGCGTCGTCTACGAGCTCTGCGTGAAATGAGACCATCTCACGCAAAGCTCGTAGAGCACGCAGAGTTAGTTCTCGCATATGGTGAGTAGATTCTTGATATACTAAGCCTGAACAATTCAGGGAGGCTTATCATGAAATTGAAATTTTTCGCTGCATTTATCGCTCTCCTCGTAGTTTTTTCAACCGCCACACTCGCACAAAAGAAGGCCGGCAAGGACCTTCAAGAAGCTGTCGAGCGTATTAACAAAGCTTCGAGCGCGATGATCCAAATAATGTCGATCAAAGACAAATCGATCCCGCGCGATCTGCTTGCCAAGGCAAACGCAGTCGTCGTATTTCCCGGCGCGATCAAAGGCGCCTTCATCATCGGCGGACAAGGCGGCAAGGGAGTCGCCGTACGCCGAATTGGTCGCGGATGGAGCGCTCCGGCGTTTTTGAATATGGCGGGCGGAAGCATCGGCTTCCAGATCGGCGGTTCGAAAACGGATTACATTTTGCTGATCATGAACGACAAAGGAATGAAGGGGCTGATGGAGGATAAGTTCGAGCTGGGCGGCGAAGGAAGTGTTGCCGCTGGCCCGGTCGGCAGGACGGCATCGGCTTCGACAAACGCGACGTTCGACGCCGAGATCCTGACGTATTCGCGAAGCAAGGGTTTGTTCGCGGGCGTTTCGCTCAAGGGCGTTGTGATCAACTCCGACAAAGATCTGAATTCGGCGATCTACCAGAAAACAGCCAAGGAGATACTGGGTTATCCGGCCGTTCCGGCATCGGCCGCACCGGCAAGACTACGCAAATTCGGCCAGACCGTCGCGGCATATGCCCGTTAATTGTTATGGATCGAATTAAAGTTTTCGAAGAGATGCTCGTCGCAGATCCGTCGAACACGATGGTGATGTTCGGGCTCGCGAAGGAGTACGAAAAGCTCGGGCAGCACGCGGAGGTGATCCGTGTGCTCGAGGATTATTTGTCCAAGGCTGATGACGAAGGAAACGGGTACGGAACGCTCGCCCACGCGTATGCGCTTTCCGGCGATCGCCACAAGGCGATCGAAACATACAAAAAAGGCATCGACGTTTCGATGGCCCACGGCCATCCGTCTATGGCGAATGAATACCGGATGACGATCGATCTTGATTTCGGGGACTAGGACCTTAACGCAGAGCTCGCGGAGACCGCGGAGCTAAAAAAACATTTGCCCGCGAATCACGCGAAAAGACGCGAAATGGGAAACGTCTTTATTTCGCGTCTTTTCGCGTGATTCGCGGGCATATTTTCTTAACCTCCGCGGTCTCCGCGATCTCTGCGTTAAGAAGCGCGACACGCCGTCACCGTCGCTTTCCTTACCCTCACAGGCTTCTCCGGCTTCTCGTCTGTAACCGGCAACTTGTTGATCGTATCGACGACATCCATTCCTTTTGTCACGCGACCGAACGCCGCGAATTTACCATCCAGATAGGGAGCCTCTTTTACAAGAATAAAAAAATCAGTCGTCGCCTGGTTGGGCTCATCGGGCCGGGCCATGGAAACGATGCCGCGTTCGTGAAGGATGTTATTCGGCTCGTCCGGCAGCGTGCGGCGAGCGCGTTCGCCGACAGCCCGCGTGACCCTGGCGCTTTCGCGCGACCACATGTTGCCGCCCTGAATTACAAAACCCGGAACGACGCGGCTAAAGCTTGTGCCGTCGAAAAGGCCGGTCGCCGTAAGGTTCAAGAAACTCCGTACCGATTCCGGTGCATGCTCGGGGTAAAGTTCGAGCTCGATCAAACCCGCTTCCGTATCAAGCGAGACGCACTGCTTTGCCATTGTGGCGACATCGGCTTTATCGAATGGTTCGGCGACGGGTTGTTTTTCCTCCGGCCGCGCGTTCGCTTTGGACGGTTTCGGTTGCGCCCACACGGAAGATATCGCGAAGAATACCAGTAAGATCGAAAGCAGCATTCTGAACATGATCTGTTAAGTTTTTCACAATTCGCGATCCTAAGAAAGTCTCCGAACAAACTGAAAACTAAAAACTGAAACCTGAAAAGTTAGTTTTCAGTTTTTAGTTTTCAGTTTTTAGTCTGTCCGAACCGGTTCCGCGATTTCAGGGCATTCCGTGGTAAACTGCGAAACAAAAAAGTCCCGTCTTATCCGAAGCCATTATGAAGTTTACAAAAATCTCACTTGTCATCGTTTTCATATTCACGAGTTTCGCCTATGCCCAGCGCGACCATCCGGCTCGTCCTACGGTAACCGGAGCGCCTCTTACTTTCGAGCAGGCCGCCTATGATGTGCAATCGTATGACATCACGATAAACGTCGATCCAAAAATGCAATCGATTTCTGGAACGACCGTGATGACCGCGAAGGTCGTGATCCCGACGAACGTGATCCTACTTGATCTCGATACTCCGTACTCCATCGCGAGCGTCACCGACGGCTCGACCGCACTCAAACATGAGTTTAAAGACGGCCGCATTTGGATCTGGTTTCCGATGACGAAGCAGGCCGGTGATGAGATCAAGACGGTTATCACATACTCGGGCACGCCGCGCGTCGCGCCGAATCCGCCGTGGGTCGGTGGTTTCATGTGGAAGAAAACTGCGGCCGGCGCCGATTGGGTTTCGATCGCGATGCAGAACGACGGTGCCGATATTTTGTTTCCGGTAAAAGATCATCCGTCCGACAAGGCGTCGAATGTCGCGATGCATATAACGGTGCCAGGTCCGCTGGTCGTGGCCGGGCCGGGAAAACTCGAAGGCGTGAAAAAGAATGCGGACGGCACGTCCACGTACAACTGGCGGATGACGAATCCGATTCCGAACTATGAAATTCTTTTCAACGCCGCACCGTATCGCGTGATCAAGGACAGCGTGAAGAGCATCACCGGCGAGACGATCCCGATCGAGTTTTACGTGTTACCGGAGAGCTACGACAACGGCGCGTGGCTTATCGAGGAGACGAAAAAGTACAACGCCTTTTTCGAAAAATATCTCGGGCCGTTTCCGTGGCGTTCGCAAAAGCTCGGCATCGCGGAGACGCCGCATCTGGGTATGGAACACGCGACGTTGATCGCGTACGGAAATCAGTTTCGCAAGACCGAGTTCGGATTCGATTCGTTGATGCTGCACGAATTCGGCCACGAGTGGTGGGCGAATCTCGTCACCGCGTCGGACTGGCGCGATTTCTGGATCCACGAAGGCTTTCAATCGTTCATGGACACTTTCTATCTCGAATACCTTGGGAAGAAGGACGCGTACTTCGACGCGATGAAAGGCCGTGCAAAGAACACCCTGAACATTCAGGCCGTCGCGCTGCGCGAGGCGACACCGGCGTACCAGATCTATCTGCTCGCTCCGGATTACATAAAATCGAACGGCGATATCTATGGCAAAGGCGCCGTCGTGCTGCACACGCTTCGTTATCTGATCGGCGACGATGCTTTCTTCCGAAGCCTGAGGCGAATGGCGTATCCGACCAAAGAGATGGAAGGCTTTACCGACGGACGCCAGACGCGTCTCGTCAACACCGACGATTTTCTCGCCATCGCCGAGCACGAGTCGAAGATGGAGCTCGACTGGTTTTTTGAACTTTACCTGCGACAGCCGAAGCTTCCCATTCTCAAGACCGAAGTGGTGCGGGCGGCGGACAGCGCAACGCAAAAAGCGCTGGTTCTGACTTGGGAAACGCCGAACGACTTGCCGTTCCCGATGCCGATCGACGTTGTTGTCGATGGAAAGACTCAGCGCGTCGAGATCAAGAGCGGACGTGCGAATGTGCCGTTCACGGGTGACACTCCAGTCGTCGATCCGAGTGGTTGGGTGCTGAAGACTCGGTAACCGGGAAATACAGAACTCCCCTCCTGGATAGGAGGGGGGCCGAGGCTTTGCGAGGCGGGGTGGTGGACCGACAGAATCTGATCCTTTTATCCACCACCCCGTCAGCCGAAACGGCTGCCACCCCTCCTATCCAGGAGGGGAGTTTCGTATTATGCAATTCACTTTCCACCCTCCTTATCCAATAATGCTTTCTTCCTTTCGATGCCCCATCGATAGCCACTCAACTTTCCATCGGACGCGATCACGCGGTGACACGGATTGACCAGCGCAACCGGATTCGTTGCGCACGCGCGTGCCACCGCACGAACCGCTTTTGGATTACCGACCGCTTCGGCGACCTCGGCATACGAACGGGTTTCGCCGTACGGAATTTTTCTCAGTTCGGACCAGACGCGCATTTGAAACGCCGTCGCATGCAGATCGAGCGGCAGCGTAAGGATAGTCTTTTCGCCGTCGAGGCTTTTGACGATCGCACGCACCGCATCTTTCAAACCGTCGTCGTTGTCTTCGATCTCAGCGGCGAAAAACTCGTCCGACAATTCGCGTCGGAGCGATTCTTCGTCGTCGCCAAAACTCACGGCGCAAATGCCGCGCTCGGTTGCCGCGACCAGTAATTTACCAAGTGGCGAGTCGGCGATCGTGTATCTGATCTTCATTCCCTTTCCGCCCTTTTTATACGTCGCCGGCGTCATGCCGAGGTTCTCGCCCGCTTTCTCATAGAGCGAACGGCTCGATCCGAACCCACTGTCGTAGAGCGATGTCGTGACATCGCTTCGTTTCACGTTCTTCTTAAAATTGTCGATTCGCATTATGTCGGTAACCTCTTTCGGTGACAGGCCGAGCACGGCCTTGAATGTTTTTTGTAAATGACCGGGACTAACATCGAGCCGCGTTGCCAGATCACCGATGGTTGGAATTTCGTCGGTCTCCGATTGCAAGATCTCGAAGGCGCGTGCAACCAGCGTCCCGGCAGGTCCGGGAAAATATCCGTGCGTCGGTTTGCATCGAAGACACGCGCGGAAACCGGCACGCTCCGCGTCAATTGGCGTGACGAAAAACCTGACATTTTGTCTCTTCGGACTCCTTGACGAGCATGACGGGCGGCAGAACACTCGCGTTGTTTCGACGCCGAAGTAAAACACGCCGTCAAATTGTGCATTCTTCGTCTGCACCGCGGTCCATCGCCAATCTATCTGGTCGCTCATCATGTTTCCGAGTTTAAAGGCGTTACGCCGCGAATTCTATCCGAATTCAGTCGTGTAATTTATTTGCGATAAGAGCGGGGGCGAGCCCGCCTTCCGGACTTGCGAATGTCATTAACAGGCCTTGTTCAAGTGAGATTCAGGATAGCTGTCAGGTTCTAACGACATTCGCAGGTTCGGAAGGCGGGCTCGCCCCCGCTCTTCTGTGACTTCAGCATTTTGGCGGTATTTGCTATCTTTATAACTTGCCCAAGAGCATTATCACCCTGACCTAAAGGACTTACCGAATGGCCACTGCAGCAGAGAAAACAGGCAAAAAGAACTCGAAATCCAACGGAAGTGCCGTGATCGCCGAAAAAGCGAAAACGACCGAGGCCGACGGCTACGTCGATGAGACAAAGACGCAGACGACCGCTGAAGGAACGGCGAAAGAGCCATCCACGGCCGCGACGAAGAAGGCGGCGGGCGAAATCGATAAAAGCCGCGGTCTCGATAATAAGACGCTCATCGGCCTCTACCGGACGATGTACTTGTCGCGGCGGATCGACGATAAGGAAATTCAGCTCAAGGGTCAAAACAAGATCTTTTTCCAAATCTCAGGTGCCGGACACGAGGCCGCCCTCGTCGGGGCCGCTCTCGCGATGAAGCCGGCTTATGACTGGTTCTTTCCGTACTACCGTGACCGTGCGCTGATGCTCGGGTTGGGAATGACCGCGCTCGAGATGCTGTACTCGGCCGTCGGTGCCGAGGTCGATCCGAACTCGCATGGCCGTCAGATGCCTTCGCATTGGGGACATAAAGATCTGAATGTGCCATCACAATCTTCGTGCACGGGTACGCAGGCACTGCACTCAGTCGGCGCGGCTGAAGCCGGGTATCGCGCGTCGCTTGTAAAGGAACTGCAGGACAAGATCGTCGGATTCAAAGGCGACGAGGTTGTTTACATGTCGGTCGGCGATGGCACGACGAGCGAAGGCGAATGGTGGGAAGCGCTCAACACTGCGTCGAATTTGAAACTGCCGGTGATCTTCGTTGTCGAAGATAACGGCTACGCCATCTCGACGCCGGTCGAGGTCGGCACCGCGGGCGGCGACATCTCTAAGCTCGTTGCCGGTTTTCCCGATCTCTACATACAGAAATGCGACGGCACGGATCCGCTCGAATCGTACGAGGTGTTCAAACGAGCGGTCGAATATTGTCGTGCACGAAAGGGCCCGGCATTCGTCCACGCAAAAGTAATTCGGCCGTACTCGCACTCGTTGTCGGATGATGAAAAAACCTATCGCCCCGACGAAGAGCGGCAAGCCGATGCGGCAATCGATCCGATCAAGACGTACGCCGAGTTTTTGATGACCGAAGGCATCGCCTCGAGCGAACAACTCGAGGCATTGCGAAAAGAGGTCGATGCAGAAGTAAACAAAGCGGCGGACATCGCGATCGAAACGCCTCAGCCCGCACCGGAAACGGCTTTACGAAACGTTTTCTCGCCCGATGTCGATCCGACCGATCGGCAGCTTTTCGATACCGAGGACGGTGCAGAACTTTCCGGAAACGCCGGCACGATGGTCGATCTCATCAATCGCTGTATGCACGAAGAGATGGAACGCGATCCGACGATCGTCATCTTCGGCGAGGACGTTGCCGATTGCTCGCGCGAAGAGTATCTCGAGCAAGTCAAAGGCAAGGGCGGCGTGTTTAAGGTGACTGCAAATCTGCAGCGGAAGTTTGGCGGCGTACGCGTTTTCAATTCACCACTCGCCGAAGCGAACATCGTCGGGCGTGCGGTCGGGATGGCGATCCGCGGATTGAAACCTGTCGTTGAGATCCAGTTTTTCGATTACATTTTCCCTGCTTTTCACCAGATCAGAAACGAGGTCGCTGTGACGCGCTGGCGTTCGGACGGCGATACAAAATGTCCGATGGTGATGCGTGTCCCCGTCGGCGGTTATCTGAAGGGCGGTGCGGTATATCACTCACAGTCGGGCACGACGCTGTTCTCGCACACGCCGGGATTGATGATAGCGTATCCGTCGACGGCGCTGGACGCGAATGGATTGCTGCGAACCGCAATTCGGTGCGACGATCCCGTGCTATTCCTCGAGCATAAGCATCTCTACCGCCAGATCTACAACAAGTCGCAGTATCCGTCGAAAGATTTTCTGATCCCCTTCGGCAAGGCGAAAAAAGTGCGCGAGGGAAATGATGTTTCGATCATTACGTATGGCGCATTGGTCGAGCGCTCGAACCAGGCCGCCAAACGTCTCGAGCAGCAGGGCATAACGGTCGAGATCATCGATCTCCGCACGCTCGTACCGTACGACTGGGAAGCGATCGCCGAGTCAGTAAAGAAAACTTCTCGCGTCATCGTCGCCCACGAAGACTCGGTCTCGTACGGCTACGGTGCCGAGATCGCTGCACGCATCTCCGACGAGCTGTTCGAATATCTCGACGCTCCCGTCCGCCGCGTCGGTGCGACCGACACATTCGTCGGCTACGCGCCGCAGCTCGAGGATTTCATCCTGCCGCAGTCGGAAGACGTCGAGAACGCGGTGAAGGAATTGATGAAGTATTGATATGCCATATGTATCATTCTTTTTCGGGATCATCATTCGGATGTTTTATCGGGAACACAATCCGCCCCACTTCCACGCTGAATATCAAGGGCAGACCGGCATCTTCGATTTTGATGGTAATATGTTGGCGGGCAATATGAAGTCAAATCGAGCTAAGAAACTCGTGCGCGAATGGGCCAGGCTGCGGAAGAATGAGCTTGTTCAGAATTGGGAACGCGCCATGCGAAAAGAGGAGATTGGAAAGATAGATCCATTGGAGTAATGAGTAAGAAGAGAAACGGCTATTTACCTCGCGTGATCGATGCAGACTACCTCGGAGATTATCGCATCAAACTGATGTTCGATAACTCACAGGTTCGGATTGTTGACTGCTCAAAATGGGTCGGCGGTGGCGTCTTTGAGCCCCTAAAAGACAAAAAATATTTCAAGAAGTTCTTCGTCGACGGCTGGACCGTCTCGTGGCCGAACGGCGCCGATATCGCGCCTGAAACGCTGTACGAAGAAAGCGAACCTGCCTGATGGCTCTTGGAGGCAAATCGAGTGCGGGCAAAGAATCTGTTCTTAATTTCATTGCTACTGATACCCGCGTTTAGTCCTATCCTCTTCAAATCCGTCGCACAGACCGTTAACCCAAAAGTTTCGGCTTCAAAACTGAAGTGGCATGTGCCCACCTACCAAGGTTTGGTGCTGGGTAAATCCCGCCGAGCGTCCCTCGTTCGGAAATTCGGAAAGCCCGTGTGGATGGGCCATCCCGAAGATGAATACGATAATCCTGTCAAAAGCCTGATCAAATATAATTTTGAGAACGTCGGCGGTTTCAAGGGCGAAACGTGGGTTGTGATGAACCGGCGCACTGGGGTCATCATAGATGTTGCGCTTTATCCATCTGAAGATAATCGCATTTCGAGACAGCAAATAGTTGAGCGGTATGGGAGCGACTTTATCGAACGGGATGATCGATTAGGGCCTTGTCCCGCTGCTAAGGAATTGCGAACATATAAGCAACCTGAAAAAATTGAACCTCTGATGTTCTTGGTCTATCCCCGAAAAGGTATGTACGTCACGATCGATTATGATCATACAGCGCGCGAGATCGTATATTTAATGAAGTGCCCTTAAGTCGGACTTCTACCTACGTTAGAATGATGAAGCGATCCCTACTTGGGGTGCGCTATTTTAGACGGTACACGCCGGTTTCGACGCGTTCCGCGAACCCTTCATCCACCAACTGGTGATTCGCCCGACCCGATTCCCATCGATAGAAACCGAACGTCCGCGACAGGTCACCGAGCAGCGTCATCCCGCACATCGATAGGTAACAGCGTGCGAGCTCGCGGACCGCTTCGTCGCGGGGCATCTTTGTTTTCATCTCTTTGGGAAACCGCGCTTCGGCGAGCGTCCAGATGTACGTGAATCTCGGGACGTACATGACCTGATGCGGCACGACCTTCATTGTCTTCTGAAGTTTGTCGAGAGCTTTTGTGAATCGCGGGCGGGTGGTAATTTCGGCTTCGGCCCGCAGATCTGCC
This sequence comes from Pyrinomonadaceae bacterium, assembly GCA_041745575.1. Taxonomy (GTDB): domain Bacteria; phylum Acidobacteriota; class Blastocatellia; order Pyrinomonadales; family Pyrinomonadaceae; genus OLB17. The sequence goes on along the minus strand of JBGTIQ010000057.1, from coordinate 61,489 downwards.
GAGCCCATCTCCCATTCTTTGCGCAGCACTTTCAGAATTTTATTGGCACTGCCGGAAAGATCCTTTGCCTCTCGAGTTTTCGGCACGCCCCAGATCGCGTTGAATACCGGAATCATTCGCGGTGCGATAAACATCGAATGTCCTTTCACAAGCTTCGCGTAATAAACTTTCCCTCGAGCGATGACTTCATCTTTTAAGATCCATGCCGCGCTTGCCTCGGGATCTTTCTGAACATTTCGTGGCATGTGGGCGTCGCGACGTCCGCAGACGGCGGTATAGAAGGATGGGAGATTCTTGCGGGCATCGGTCATGCCGAGACAGAAGCCAAGATCTTCGACCATCGCCTCGGCCTCCTCGGCGGTTTCGATCTTGAGCGCATCTTCGCGACGCCATTTACGGTCGCGGTATTGTTCGATCTCTTCCGGAAGCTCGCGCATAAAAAGGATGAGCAATAATAGCATCACTCATCCCAAGATATTTTCCGTCCCATTCAGCCGCTTCAACCGCAGATGACGCAGATAAAAATTTCGATCTGCGCGGATCTGTTTCTATCTGCGTTATCTGCGGTTAATCGATTCGGCTAACCGTCAATTATCAGGCGGTAGCTAAGTCGCGGAGAAACAACGAAGCTCCGTCGGAGCGACATCTATGCCGCTCCTAACGGAGCTCCGTTGATCTTATATCCTGCAGACTACCAACACGCCACGCCTAACGGCGTTGCTCGTCGACGCGGCCTTAGAACTAATTATCTTGCGGCAGACGACTAGAAGATCGATTCGGCGAGCTCGACTGAACGGTGATCGTCGAGCCCTTCATCAACTCAACATCCTCGCGGCCCTGGACTATGACAGAACCCGCGCCTGCACTACCGCCGATGATCGCACCGATCGCAGCACCTTTACCGCCGCCGGCGATCGCACCGATGATCGCACCGAGCCCGGCGCCAATACCGCCGCGAGTCGCAGTTTGTTTCGTTTGACTGTCGCTCTTCGCGGTTCCCTCGGCGTCGACCTTAACTTCCTTGCCGTTCTGATCCTTTACCGATTGAAGGTATCCGGCGAAATCATATCGCTGTCCGTTCCGCAGCGTGATCGTTTCGAAATTGAATGTCACGTTCGACCGTCCCGATACCTGGCCCGAGCGGCCAACGCCCGTCACGTAACCTTCGATCGTCGCTCCACGAAATTCCATCGGCGATTGAACTGTCAACGTAAAGCGGTCGTTGTTCTGGGTGACCTTAGTGTCTATCGAAGACTCAAGCAGGCCGGTGATGATCGTCCCATTCGGCACGACGAAGCTCCCCGTCCGCGCCTGAGAAATGGTCGGATTCGGACTGTTAGCATCGCTCGGATCATTGCTTGAATAGTCGCCGCCATTGTCGGTATACGTTCCACCGGAGTTTCGGTCGATTCCAAGGCCGGCGAAGGATTCGGTCTTGTTATAAACGCTCTCGGCAAAAATAGTCTCGGTCAGATAATCAGTCGTAATCCGGCGCGTGACTTTCAATCCTCGACCGCTGTCCATCGGTGTAAATGTGACGGTGTAATCCGTCTCGCCGCCGAGGCTGGTGATCGTCAATTCTTCGCCGCGAAGCGTCGCACGCAGACGGACTGTATGACCGTTCGACTGTTCCGTTTTCTCGCGTCCGTCGGCCGTGAAGGTCACAGGCGAGGCCTTTGACGAAGCTAGTGTCACCTCGTTTCCGCGAACGTCGATCGCGATCTGCTCCGGAGCGTCGAGCTTTGATTCAAGATCCTGCCGCTGAGCGCCACCCACATTGCTGTGCGAAATAATATCGGCTGCATTCTCGCTGCGCCCGATGTCTAACCGGTATGTTCCCGTCAATCCGCTACGCGACGCAACGGTTGTACGAGGCGGAATAGTATTGCCGATCGGATCTCTCGTCGTTCCGGGATATGCGGAAACGCGCGTGCTCCAGTCGGGTGTCACGCCGTAGTTAGACGCAAGATTGTTTATCGTTGTTCGAACGCTTCGCCAGCTTGTATCGATCCGTCCATTCTGTGGATTTTGCGCGAGGTATGCGTCGACATCTTTTGCTGCGGTAATGATCTCGCGCACGTCATCGCGATTTTCGCGGCGGTTATTGAGGCCATCTTCAAAATCATCAACCTTTGTCTGAAGATTGCGAATACTGTCGTGCACGCTCTCAACATCCGGGGTTCGCGACGATGTGCTTCGAAGCTGATTGTCGAGCCCGAATTGAAAATCATCGATCTGTGCATTTAGCGAACGGACAAGGTCGCGGATCTGCCGCTCGTTCCGGCGTTGAGCCTGAGTCGAAACCGAGGTGCCGAGCACGATAAACGAGATTACGGCCATCACGGCGAAAAAATTACCAAAGCGTTTCATAACGTTCTCCAACTTATTAGGATCTAAAGGAAACTGTACCCGTCATTTTGAAGCATTTATTGTTCCAAAAGTTGTTCGCTCCGAGACCATCGCAGCTCAGGAATTGCTGTGTGGTAAGATTTTTCTAATCCAGACAGTGAGATAGGGGATCAATTCGATGGCGGCAGGCGATTACAAGGCGACGGTTCATTACGCGGGCGACGAGTTCTTTATCGGAATTCCGCCGAGTGGCCACGCCCAAACGATTGATTCCAAAGGCGACAGGCGTGCTGCCCAGTCACCGCTCGAGATGCTGCTTGTCTCGGTCGCCGCATGCACCGCGGCCGACGTCATCTCGATCCTGCTCAAGAAACGCCAGGACGTTATTAATTACAGGGTTGAGGTCACGGGCGAACGCATCGAGGACCATCCGCGGAAGTTTATCAAGTTCCATGTTCACCATATCGTGCATGGGCGTAGCGTTTCGGAAAAGGCTTTAGCTGACGCGGTCGAGCTCTCCGACACAAAATATTGTTCGGTCGCCGCGACCGTCCGCCCGACTGCCGAGATAACGACCAGTTACGAGATCATCGAGGACACAAGTCAGAACCGGGAGTCTTAACTCCCCTCCTGCCTGAGGAGGGGTGGATGCCGCTTCGGCAGACGGGGTGGTGGGAGGCAACCGGGTTCGTCCGTTACCAGTCACACAATGAAAAATCTACTAAAAGCGATTCTTTTACTGTCCCTTCTTGCGCCGTTCGCGATAGCCCAAGTCACGGACGTCACCCTTATCGCTATTCTTAAAGCCGAAGACGCGCGTCGGTATGACAAGACACTTGAGGACTTGTTAAAGAGTCCGAGCGAACAGGTTCGCACGCGGGCTGCGCTCGCCGTCGGCAGAATCGGGAACACGGCCGCGGTTCCGGCACTCGTCGGTCTTATGGAAAAAGATCCTTCGTTGCGAGTGCGCGAGATGGCGGTGTTCGCACTCGGCGAGATCGAATCAGTCACGGCGGCAGATGCCATCGTGCGTTTGATCGGAGAAACGGGGAAAGCGCAGATACCGGGAAAAACTGAGATGGGACGGGCTCGTCTAGTAGAAGCAGCCGGAAAGATCGCCGCTGCGCATGCGAACGACCCGAAAGCAAAAGAGCTTGGCGGGGCGATCATTTTTACGCTCGAAGCGGAACAGCTGAGAGGGCAAAGCCAGGATAGAGAGACCATACTCCTTGCTTTGACCGCGGCATTGCGTGCGAAACCCGAACATGCCGACGTCACGGTCGCCAAATTTCTGACGAACGCTGATGCACGTGTCCGAGCCGACGCCGCAAATACTCTCGCAAGGATGCGGGCGAAGAACGCCAACGAACTTCTGCGGATGATGCTTGTGAAAGACACTGACGCGATCGCCCGCGCAAATGCCGCGCGCGCACTCGGTGCGGCCGAAGACGGAGAAGCTGTCGACGCGTTGATAAAAGCAGCGACATCCGATACCGATTCGCGCGTTCGCGTCGTGGCTATACGCTCGCTCGCGGCGTTGAAAAACGAAAAGGCGGCCGAGCCTCTGCTCAAACGCGGAGAGATCCTATTATCGGCATACAAGGCTTCAAAAAAACCCGATCGGATCCCGACCGAACAAAATGAGTTCATCGAGATCGCGACGACGCTCGGCCGTTTGTTAACTAATACTCAGAACGAACGAGCCGTCAATCTTATTCGCGAATTCGGTAAGCTCGACAACGGACTTTCTACTGAGGTCTATATCGCGCGTGTTCGCATCGCTCCGGTTCGCGGCGATGAAAGCGCCAAACCCGAGCTGACCCATTGGCGGCAGTACAGTACGCTCGCCCAAGTCGTCGGCGAATTTGCGAAGCTGGAACCGACCAACGAAGAAGGTAAGAAGATGAAGGCGGAGGCTCCTGAGGTTCTTCATCCTCTTGCGAGGGCTCTCGCCGAAGCCGATCCGGTAAACGATGCCGACACGATAATGGCTGGTTCGGACGTATTGCGTGCGTATGCCGCGTTTAAGACGGCAGATCTTTCCGAGATTCTTCGCAGTGCGCTCAACAACAAAGACGTCTTTATTCGGGCCACTGCGGCGGAGTTGATCGGTGAATTGCCCGCGTCGAAAGAAAACGTCGAGACGTTGAAAGCTACGTTCGAAAGATCGCTTCAAACCGACAAGCATGATAACGATGCGCAGTTGGCGATCCTTGACGCGTTATTCAAGCTGGATAAGAAGGCGACATTCGGCGTGCTTAGTAGTGCGCTTCAACATCCCGACTATCTCGTTCGCAAAAAAGCTCTCGGTCTGCTCGGTGATAAAGATGCATGGAAGGAGATCTCCGAAAGCGAAATGAAACGTTTGAATGAGATCGCCAAAACGGGAAAGGATTTCGTGTGGCCTTACGACTCAAAGAGCGGGACAAAGCTCGGAACGGTTTTGAATACCGATCTGGATTATCGACGCTCGATCGCGCGGACAAACGGAATGGTCAAGGCGGTGCTCACGACGGAGAAAGGAAAATTTACGATCGAGCTTTTGCCGGAAGACGCACCGCTGACAGTCGACAATTTTATCAAGCTCGCGCGCTCTGGATTCTTCAATGGTCTCGAAGTTCATCGCGTCGTTCCCAATTTCGTAATGCAGGATGGCGATCCGCGCGGTGACGGCAGCGGCGGGCCGGGTTGGTCGATCCGCTGCGAGATCAACATGGTGCCGTACGAGCGTGGCGCGGTCGGCATGGCTCTGTCGGGTAAGGACACGGGCGGATCACAGTGGTTCGTCACTCATTCGCCGCAACCACATCTCGACGGCGGCTACACGGTCTTCGGCCGCGTGAACGAAACGGACATGAAAGTCGTAGATGACATTGTGCGGGGAGACAAGATCATCAGCGTGAGAATTATGGAAGGGAATTTGCCACAGAGCACACCGAGGAAGAAAAGGTAGGACGGTTTGTAAAATCCTCTGTGTTCTCTCGGTGGCTAGCTTTATGGAAGAACTTGAAAAGCGCGGCATTCCTGAATTGCCAAAAAAACAGCACACACCGGTCGAGATCGAGGAAGGTATCGAGAACCTCGCGCACTATCTCGACGGGCTGTTTCGAATTCCGGGGACCGGGTGGCGATTCGGGCTCGATGCGCTGATCGGGCTTATTCCGAACGTCGGCGACACTCTGACGTCGTTCGCGTCGTTTTACATTCTGATCGCCGGTGCACGCTACGGCGTTCCAAAGATCACACTGCTGCGAATGGCGTTCAACATCGGGCTGGATTATCTGGTCGGCACGATCCCGTTCATCGGCGATGCGTTCGATTTCGTATGGAAATCGAATAGACAAAATCTCGATCTGATCCGTGAGCGTGCCACCGGTAAGGACGTCGGGACGACAAGCGATTACGTTTTCGTCTTCGTGATCATCGGTGTGCTGATACTGATTCTCATCAGTTCGATCCTCATCAGCCTCTACATCATCAGTGCGATCTTCTGGGAATTATTTACGGGGAATATTTAGTCTCGAGAACGGAGGCAGAAACCCGACCGGTAGGGAGGGTGGTTCCGTCAGTCCAAAATCCAAAATCCAAAATCGAAAGTCCCGTCCGCGGCATGAACGGACGGGACCAGATTGTAAGGTTGACCCTTTAGGAGGAGTACTTTTTCCTTACAACAGCCGTTAAGGCTTTGTTTTTGTTGCGGGCGTCGCGGCGCGTGCCGCCGCGGCCGCCTTTTGCTCGGCCATCACCGCCTTTGCAGCGCTGTTCAGATACGTGCCAGAGGGCTCGGTGATGAGTTTATAGCCAGTGGGCAATGTGAAAAGTGAAGGATCCGGTTCGCTGCGGATAATGTTGGTCAGGCGATAGGTTTGCTCACCAAACCTCGGATCGTTGTGACGCGACATCACGACGAGCTGGAGTTCGCGCGAATACCATTTTTCGTAAGTGATCTCGATCGGGCGTTCATTTCCGATGGCACCGGCCGGGATCGTCGTGATCGTACGCGTCCCTTCGGCGTCGACACCCTCAATATTCTGCATGCCCAGCTCTTCGGTCCGCTTATCCCATTTTGAGTTCGAACCGAAACCAATGGAATATGCCATCGTAAATCCGTCGGCGCCTTCGCCAACGATGTGACCCGTCAAGGCACGAGGGGCGACCGCCGCGGCGACGGCCGTGGCCGACTTGATCTGCTCTCTCACCTTGTCCGAAATGATCACGCCGCTGCCGCCGGATCCACGAGCCTCCATGGCCGCATTGATCTCGGATCTTACTTTGTCGGAGAGAACCGCGCCGTTAACAGTTGTAGCACCGCCGGAAGTGACAATCCTTACATCGCCGCTCGGCCTCACCTTGACCTGACGCGCGGTCTTCAGATTCGAATCGATCGCATACCGAAATCCTCCAACCGGATCGAGTAGCGTAACGGCCTGACCGTACGCGTACAGCGAGCCAAGCATTCCGCCAGAGCCGGATGTCATCTCACGGCGAAACCGTCCCTCGCTGTTGCGAAAAAGCTTACTCGACGAGCTACGGACGATACGGTTTCCGTCGGCAAGCGTCTGCACGCTCTCACTGACCGCATCGGCCGAGAATGGTGCATTCTTTACCGTGCTTCCGGAACTCGCGGCAATTTCAGCCATAACTTTCGCGTCCTGTGCATTGGCATTAATGCCAAGCAAGACGAACATTACAAATGCAGATATGATCTTCATAACTCTCCTAAAAACTTTCTATTTAACAACGCGGATCGCACGCGCAACACCATCGTTTCCGATCAGCAGATCGGCCCTGACCGTCGCGGTCTCGTTCTCCAAAGGTACATCGACGCCCATCGCAAACAAGGTCGTCCGCGGGATATCGACACGGACTATCCGGCCGCCGCGTTCGGTTTCGTTCGGATCACCGGCGTACGAAAGGGCGTAGAAATCGCCTTCATAGCGAACAGGCTTTGCTGCCGGCTGCTTCGAACGGCTGACCTTAGCGTTCGGCCTGGTCGAGATCCGCTCGGCTTTCACGGGTGACGCCGTTCGCGAAAAATTTGCATCGACGACGTTGTCAGGTTCCGTGAATCGATTCGGTTCGGGCGTCTTGGGTGCGTCGGGTATCGGAACAACGACTACGTCACCAGGGCTCGATTCGAAAACAACGAATGCCAGCGCAATCATTGCCACCATGATGATGCTCGCAAACACGCCGATCGCCGGCCTCAGGAAGGATCGCCGTTTCAGAGGGTCGCGACTCTCCAATTTGACTCTCGCACGGACCGCATCGAAAAGTGCCGGGTTATCGACGATCCGGTCAACATCTCGCTGAGAAATCGCAGCGGATTTCACCAGTGCTTTCCCGATCTCGTCGATCTCTTTGTTTTCTATCTTTCGCATCGCAACTACCCATTTTAAGGACGGCCCCGCGGCCCTCACGGTTACAAAAACTTCTTTAATACGCGCCTTATCACAATCCGGGCACGCCACGCCTTTATTTTGACTTTCGACTGCGACCATCCCATAGTCTCAGCGATCTCCGCGACACTCATCTCCTCGGCGTAAAGCATATGAAGTAGCGCACGATCCTCGTTTGGTACGCGGCTCAACAGCTTTTCCGCCAGATCGCGATCGAGCAGGAGCTTCTCAGCATTCGGCGTCCTGGTCGCCGGAAAGGCCGCCAGCGATTCCAAGTCTCCTTCCGTTAGATCGCAGCACAGATGTTCAGGCTTTCGCTTAATGCTCCGCAGCGCGTCGACGCACGAGTTTGTCGTGATCCGCGCAAGCCAGCTCGCAAGCGACAGTTCATGATCGCCCCGGAATTTCCGAAGCTCGACAAAGGCTTTCGCGAAACTTATCTGGACGATCTCTTCGATCTGTTCTTCGCGGCGAAAGTATCGACCGGCGACCAGCGCGACCATACGCTTATGACGATCGAACACCTGTTCGAACGCCGTTTCGTCTCCGGAAAGAATCAGTTCAACCAGTTGAGAGTCCGAGCGCGTCACACGAACCGCACCGTGAGCGATATCTTCGTCTGCGCGGGCTATGAGATTCTCGTTTTGCAACGTCGTTTGGAAACTACTCATTTCATGAACCGAGGATAATGACGACCGTCAATCTCAATGACGGACGTCGTTGCAAAGTGGTTACGTGATTCTTGAGAGTATTCGCGCTTAAAAGTACGCACGGGCCAGAAGATAGTTCAGAACGGCGGTCAGTTAATCGGATTTACGATGAGCTTACGCCGCGCCTGTACAAGCAGACCCGGGCGTTTCGAGGTGACTTCTATGTTCCTTTCGGCGGGACTACCCGTTTCCGCGAGCGGGATCTTCGGGATATATGTCAGCACGTAGCTTGCGTCGATCATTTTCGCGACGAGCGCGGTCTTTTCGACCATCTCGTCGAGGCTTTGAGGCATTACCGAGGTGCCGTTCGTATTCTCGGCAAGGCTGTCGAGCTGCTTTTCACTATTCTCAAGATCCGCCTTTCTCGCCTTCAATTTTCGCAGCAGCGTGCGATCGAGATTGATCGTCTTCATTTTTGGTGCGGTCGCAACATCGCGAACGCCATTTGGGAGTTGTGCCGCGACCTCGTCCGGCATTGCCTTTGGCGGCGGCGAATTGGAGATCATCTTGGTCCGCGGAGCGATGTCCTCGGTCTCCATCCGCGTGTAACTTAGAACATGGACGCTGATCTCGGTCGACAGCAGACGCCGAATCGCATCCCGCTTAAGGTCAGCGTTACTATTGCTGTCCGTTCCATCGGTTATCAAGACGAGATGTTTATTTTCGAGCGGGTTCTTCAACAGGAAATCGGTCGCAAGACTAAGTGCGTCGACGAATACGGAGCGGCGTCCGAATTTTGTCCGGCCGATAGCACGCGAGATCTCGGATTTGTCAGTCGTCCATTCGGCAACGATCTGGGCGGTGTCGGCATATTGAATGACGGCGACGGAATCGCGGGGATCCAACGCCGCGAGCAAGGCGCGCGCGGTCCTTCGCGTTTGGTCGAGGCTCTTCACCTGTCTAAGCTCGCCACCCGTGTCCATCACGATCAAAACGTTGGCCGGAATCCAGCGAACGCTTGTCGGTTGATGGAGGATATTGTTTTCAGTTACGACCAGGTCGGAGACTTTCACATCGCCGACAAACACGCCGTTGTCGTCGAACGCCACGACATTTAGTTTGATTTCTTCGGTGATAACACGTTCGGCCTCATCTTCCCGCGGCGTAGGAGTCGGGGTCGGAGGTGGCACGCGACGGCTCTGAGCAGGGGCGATCGATGCAAAGACGAGAAAGGTCGCGAAGAAAAGTACGAAAACTTTGAGATCGAAATGCCGCATACGTTCGGACTATGATGAGCAAATTACAGCGACGGATGCTTTTCGACAAAACCGATCAAATGTCCAGCATATTCGCGAAAGTTCGGACATCGAACGTCGTGCGTCGCGAGCAGCTCGTTCGCCTGTTCCGTATCGTAGATCTGCGAAAGAAAGAAATAGGGCACGGCGGCGTGCGGCAATCCTGAGATCGGAGGCGAAAACGGCAGCATCAGTGATCTTTCGACAAGAGCGGCCGGCGGCGTGAGCACCGAACGTTTCTTCGACAGCGATTCCGCGATCACATCAAAGAGCTCGGCGGTCGTCAACGGGTTCGGATCGGCGAGTGCGATCGTCTTACCGACGGCGTTCTCATCCGCCGACAGCACCGCGATGCCATCGACAACAAAATCTACCGGAACGAGATTCAGCCGCACATCCTGGTTTCCAACATTGAGCAGCCGCAGCAAGCCGGGAGCTTTTCGGAGATATTGGATCAAATAATAAATGCCGTCGTATTTCACCGTCTCGCCGGTTTGCGAATCGCCGACTACGACCGACGGCCTAAAGATCGTCACGCCAAGCTCCTCTTTCAGTTTTTCAACCTCGAGCTCGGCGAGATACTTCGTCTCTTCGTAATAATTTCGGAAACCGGCGGCATGTTCGAGTTCCGTTTCGAGGATGTGACCGGTGCGCCTTCCCGCGACATAACAAGTCGAAACGTAATTATAGCGACCCAGTTTTGGCAGCGAACGGCATAACTCATTCACATTTCGCGTGCCGTCGAGATTGACGCGGTAAGCGAGGTCCTTACCGATCGCGAGATCGTACGCGGCAGCGAGATGGAAAACCGACGTCGTCTCATCGCGGATCGCGCCAAGATCGTCGGCCGAGATCCCGAGGTTTGACTGTGTAATGTCACCTTCGATGAGCGCAAAGTTCTCGAGCGGCGTTCCTGTCTGCTCGGCGATCCGAACAATGGCATCCGTTGCCTTCCTGACAAATGGCGGCTGAACAAGCAGAAAAAATTGCGTGTCGCGACGTGCAAGTCGCTGCACCAAACGCTCGGCGATAAAACCGGGAAAGCCTGTGAGGAAGATGGTTTCAGTGAATTCCATGAGATTCCTATCATAGTTCCGCGACTTTCGAATTGCTACACGCGATTCCATAACGTTAATTATTAGTTTTGTTGCGAAACCATTTGCGGACGACGTGAATGAGTGAAGTCATCCACATGTGGAAAACTTTGTGCTACGATTTTCATGTTCCCGCTAATTTATGAGCGAAGCCGTCGAAACCAGAAAGAACCAAACCGTGCCGAGCGAGCTTGATCTGCCGCAATGGTCGGTCGTTTCGTTCGATAAATGCGAAGCCTCAGGCCTTACGTATGAAGCCGCGGCCAAGCTCATGTCAGAAAAAGAAGCTGCCGGTGTGTACGGGCTTTGCATCGTCACCGACGATGCTGCGGCGAACGTCGCGTCCGTTCGTACTAGGTCAGTACCACCTGCGTAAGCGGGTGGTGCAGCGCCGACCAAAAATCACGCTTTTTCCTTCCCGACATTCGACCACCCGCTTACGCAGGTGGTACTGACCTGCTGCCTCCGCGCATTGTCTATTGGCTAAAATTCCAACATAACCTTTCCAAAACTCTCGTTCGATTCCAGATACTCGTGCGCGCCGCGAATGTCTTTGACCTCGAAAACGCGATCGACGTTCGGCCGTAAGCGTCCGTTCGCCAAGAGCGGAACAACCTCCGCCGCAAACGCGCGAGTCACCTTAGCCTTTTCTTCGATGGCTCGCGCCCGCAACGTCGTCCCGATCAGCTTCAAACGTTTCGACAGAGCCATTCCGAGATCAATTCGCGCCTCGCGTCCGGAGGTCAGACCGACGAGCATTAGCCGGCCCTTTAGGCCGAGGCATTTGAGATTCTGTTCAAAGTACGCGCCGCCGACGAGGTCGAGAATGACATCGACACCGCGGCCGTCGGTTTTCGCGATCGCCGCGTCTGCGAAATCGGGTTGGGATGCAACGACAAATGATTCGTCCAAACCAAACTCGCGACAGCGGTCCAGTTTGTCTTCGGTTCGCGATGTTCCAAATACGCGATGGCCGTTCGCTTTTCCTAATTGAAGGGCTGCGAGTCCCACGCCCGAACCGACCGCGTGAACGAGCAGCGTCTCACTATCCTTCAGATTGCCCTGCGTAAACACCGCGTCGTGCGCCGTTATGAAAACTTCGGGAACGGCGGCCGCTTCGGTAAAACTCAAATTGTCTGGAATTAATGTGAGAACACGATGATCGATCTTCAAAAGCTCGGCCTGCGCTTCGCCGGCTGTAATTCCGAAAACACGATCGCCGGTTTTGAAACCGACGACTTCACTCGCGGCCTCGACAACTTCCCCGGCGAATTCCAGTCCCGGAATATTCGGCGAATAACCCGCTGGCGGCGGATAGTAACCCTGTCGCTGGAGAAGATCAGCGCGATTTAGACCCGCTGCCTTAACTCGGACGAGCACTTCGGAAGATGCCGGCTTCGTAGGATCGGGAACCTCTCGGATCTCGAGATTCTCCGGCCCGCCAAACGCTTTTATATAAACTGCTTTCATAGTGCCGCGGACTGTCACACCGCGAGGACGGACTAACAGTCCGTCCTACCTTAATCTCGTTTCGACATTATTCGCTTTGAGCGAATTGCCGGTCGCACGCTGAAGATCGGAGATCGCCTTATTGAGTTCCGTCTGCGCGCGAAGTTCGGCACTCCGGGCGGCGGTCAGCGCTGTCTGGCGTTCTAGTACGCGATAGATGTCTGACTGTCCGTTGTCGAGCTTTCGCTGTTCCGATTCGTACTGCTTTACCGAATTCTCCCTTGAGATCGCCGCCGCACGAAGACGCGCCTCGGCCGTGCGAAGCATCTGCAACGCGTTCCGGACATCGACCTGAATATTCTGTTCAAGCTGCTGACGTTGCGTCTCGAGCCGCTCGCCCTCGACCAGTGCCCGGCCAAACTGAGCACCCGCGGTCCTGTCGCCAAACAGCGGGAGATTAAATTGGACGCCGACGCGGTACGCCGGATACTTGTTTGAGAAAATATCTGTGACGCTCGACGAACTGCCCCCGATGGACTGAAGCAGGGCCTGCTGTTGCGCGATCAAAAGCTGCTGACGAGCGATACACGCCTGATACTCGGACGGAGTCTGGGTTGTGGCGTTGCAAGGCGTCGAGAAAGGACTGGCAAAATTCGGATTCTGGCTTCCCCCGATTCCCGCCGAACTGTAACTCGCAACCAGATCGATCTGGGGCTTTTTCTGGTTCCTATACAGACGCTGATCGATCTTGTTGAGATCTTTTTGCGCTTCGTTAATCTCGAGCTCGGGCCGGTTCTGGAGCGCGGCCTCGAGAGCTTCGGTCAAGGTTGTCGTCGGTGCATCGATATCGACCGAATCAACCGGCGTAACTGATTCGCTCCACAAAGCGGCCGTGCGGTTCGGAGCGATCAAATTCTTGAGGGCATTCTCCGATTGGGTGACAACATTTAGCGCGTCGTAAACGGCCTGTTCGAAATTCGCCACCTGGGTATCCGCCGCAACGATATCGATCGGGGCCAGGCTTCCCTCGTCAACAAGACGGCGGTTGTGGGCGAGCTGATCCTTGGCGTCTTTCACGCCATCGCGCTGCACCTGCAGATTTCGAAGCGCGTAAGTCAGGTCCCAATATGCCCGCTGTACCGCGGCGATAATGTCTATCGAACGCTGTCGAAACTGTACGTCGGTCAACGATAGATTGCGTTTTGCGATCTCGATCACCCGACGATTCGCGTCAAAACTGCGGCCCCGAAACAACGGCTGCGTCAAGCTAAACGTCAGACTCGAGTTGTTCTGCGGACTGAGAATAGATATCGGGTTGTTCGTGGTCAACCGAGTGTTGTTAAAGTCGCCGCGGAGCACCGTTCCGAACTTTGGTACGTAGCCCGTCACTCCGGCATTGCCGACGATCGAACCCTGCGTCGTCGTCTGGTTGGTACTAAAGATACTGACGTTCGGAACAGTCGAACGCTCGTAGTAAGTCTGTCCCGAGAACCTCGGCTGATAGACGCCACGCGCCGCAAGTAGGTCGTACTCGGCGATCTTCACGTTCTTTCGCGTGACCTCGATGTCCTTATTATTTTCGAGCGCGAGTGTGATCGCCTCGTTCAACGTCAGGGGACGTTGATCGGTCATATCAACACCGACGCGGCCGAGATCAGGCAAGCTGCGATCTTCCGAAGTGTAGTTCGGTGCGATCGACGGAACGCCCTGAAGCTTTTCCGGCGCGACTTCCTGCTTGTCGTCAACGATCGGTGTCGGCGCAGCGAGTGGCGAAGGCGGCGGTGTCGGCGTTTGCCCGAATGCAGATCCCAAACCAAAGATTGTTAAAATTAATGCAAATAAAGCCCTGTTCATAAACACCTCGCTTTCGAAGCCGCAGCTGTTGTCTCTTTCTTATCGACGATCACGAAATCAATGTCGTATGGGATGAACTGACAGGCGAGAGCAAGCCCCGTCGGCCCGGCACCGATTATGATCACGTCAGTTTTTTTCGAAGTCGGCATAGCTCTTCGCCGCGTTAGCGGCAGAAAGAATTTAGCCGTGGGTCTTAACCCACGGTAGAAATCGGTCAACAACCCTCGTCGCGTCAGCGACGATCGAAATAGCCACAGTTCGATCGTCGCTGACGCGACGAGAACATCTAATTTCACATTTCCGTGGGTTAAGACCCACGGCTAAATTCGTCTGATCGCTACGCGATCAAAACCGGGTCTGTTAACTTTTCGTGAATAAAGAACTCGTTGCCGTCTGGAACCTTCGTTTTATTCCGCCGAAAAACCAATCGGACGCACGTCCTATTTTTTGAAAAATTTGAATCTCGGAAGCGTCGTCGAAGATCGAATAAAACACAGGCACTGCAAGCAGCGTCAACAGCAGGCACAACGACTGTCCGCCGACAACCAGAACACCGATCGAGCGATTCGTTCCCGAACCTGCGCCGGAAGACCAGACCAGCGGCAGCATACCGGCGACAAGTGCGATCGTCGTCATCAGGATCGGTCGCAGACGATCGCGGTTCGCCTGAATGATCGCGTCGTAACGATTCATTCCTTGCGAACGTAAATTCATCGTGTGGTCGATCTGCAAGATCGCGTTCTTTTTGACAACACCGAAAAGCAAAAGCAGCCCGAGTCCGGAAAAGATGTTTACCGTTTGTCCCGCGATCAGCAGGCTGACGATTCCGAACGGTATCGAGAGCGGCAAGGTCAAGAGAATCGTCACCGGGTGGATGAACGATTCGAATTGCGCGGCCAGCACGATGTACATAAAGACAAACGACAGCACGATCGCGAGCGCGAAATAGTAAAGCGACTTGCCGAGCTCTTTTGATTGGCCAACGTAGCCAGTGCGATACCCGGGGATCTTGTTAAGGCCGAGTTCGTCGACATACTTATCGATCGCAGCCGTAATACTCGTCGCCGAACCGCCCGGCTTCGTATTCGCCAGAAGCGTAACTTGGCGCTGCCGGTTAGTTCGTTCGATTGAGCTTGGTCCGGTTCCGCTAGAAACTTTTACCAGCCGGTCGAGTGTCACCAAGCCCAGTTTTGTCGACGGAACGATCAGACGTTTCAATCCTTCAACGTCACTGCGATAAGCATTGAGGGCACGCACGCGCACCTCGTATTGCTCGGTCCCCTCATTGAATGTCGTCGCCTGGAGACCCGCAACAAGCGTGTTCAGAGCCTGGGACACATCACTGATTCGAACGCCAAGATCAGCCGCGACATCGCGATCAACCTCGAGCCTGACTTCCGGCTTGCCGCTGATCAATGTCGAATCGACGTCGACCGCGTCCGGGATCGTCCGCATTTTCTCGAGGATCTTCGATGAAAACTCTTCTAGTTTTTTCAGATCGGGGCCCGCGATCAAAAACTGTACGTTCGCATTTCGAAAGCCGCCGCCCGAAAACGCAGCGACCTGCTGGACCGCCGTTCTGAGCTGAAGCTCCTCGGGAAATTTTTCTTTGTCGGCCAGCAAGTCACGCGTCTTAGCCATCATCTTTTCCTGCGACAGATCGCGGTCCTCGATCGCAGTCAGCTTTACATAGATCGAACCGCTGTTTACGACCTGTTGCTGACCTCCGCCGACCGTAACCAGCGTGTCGGTCACGCCGGGAAGCTTGCGTATCTCGACCGCTGCACGCTCGAAGACCTGCGCTGTAGCGCCGAGGCTCGAGCCTTCTTTCGCGCGGATCGTGACCTCGAATTGCGATTGATCGTCAACCGGCAGAAAATTCTTACCGACAAACATGAACAGAGGGACGATCGAAAGAAATACAAGCACGCAGAGCGTAACGATCACCCAACGATTGGCCATCGAGAAACGCAGAAGCCACGTGTACACACGATCAACGTGACGGAACCAGCTCGTGTGTTTCGAATCGCTTACCGGCCCATGCTCCGAATCCCGCGTCGTGAAATGGACATCGTCCTCTACAGCTTCACTCGACACTTGGTCCCTGGGACTCGGGACTAGGGACTTGGTCCCTGGGACTTCTTCCTCCCCAACCTGCATCGATTCCTTCCGCTTAATCAATCGCGCGGCGAGCATCGGTGTCAGCGTGAACGAAACGATCAGCGATATGCCGACCGCGAACGAAGCAGTCAGTCCAAAGCTCGACATGAACTTTCCGACAATACCCTGCATAAAGCCGATCGGAACGAACACCGCCATGAGCGAAAGCGTGGTCGCGAGAACTGCAAGACCGATCTCGCGTGTGCCCTCGATCGCCGCTTGAAACGGCTCCATGCCTTTCTCTTCAACAAATCGATAAATATTCTCGAGCACGACGATCGCATCGTCGATGACGATACCGACCATCAGCGTGAGGGCAAGCATGGTGATCGAGTTCAGCGTGTATCCCATCGCATACATCAATGCGAACGTCGAAATGATCGACGTCGGGATCGCAAGCGCGGCAATAAATGTCGAGCGAACACTCCAGAGGAACAGGAAGACGACGATCGAGGCGAGTATCGAACCGAGGATGAGATGCTCCTCGATTGCACGCAGCGAGTTCTCGATAAAGATCGAGTTGTCGCCGATGATCCGAACCTCAAATCCCGGCGGCAGCGTTCCCGCAATTCCCTTTTCCTTGTCGCCGGTTATTTCCTTGAGTCGTTCTTTTATTTCGTGAGCGACCGCGACCGTGTTCTGCCCCGACTGTTTCGAAACGATCAGCGTGACAGCGGGCTTACCGTTCAAACGCGCTTCGGATCGAATTTCTTCGGAACCATCTTCGGCATAGCCGAGGTCTTTGATTTTTACCGAATAAGTCCCTCGAGTCGCGACAACCACATCATCGAATTCGCCGGGCTTCTGGATCTTGCCCATCGTACGGACGCTGGTTTCCTTTTGCCCTTCGTCGAGTCGGCCGCTGGGAAATTCAATGTTTTGAAGTCGCAAAGCGTTTGAGACTTCGGCCGCCGTGACGTTGTACGAACGCATCTTGTCCGGATCGACCCAGACGTTTATCTGTCGTTCCTGACCGCCGATGATCGTGATCTGGCCGACGCCGCTGACCGATTCGATACGTTCCTTGATCCGGTTCTTTGCAATTTCAGTAACTTCGCGAAGCGATGTCGGAGCCGCTACCGAAATTCTGAGAACGGGCGCGGCATCGGTGTCGAGCTTTTGTACTGTCGGCTGCTCCGCTGTCTCGGGGAGGTCCCGAATCACATTCTGGACCTTTGTCTGAACCTCGTTGAAAGCGACCTCGACATTCTTTTCCAGAATGAACTGAACGAAGACCTGTGAGAGTCCCTCGACTGACGTCGAACGCAGTTCGTCGATGCCGCTGATCGAATTGACGGCTTCTTCAACCTTTTCGGTGATCTCGGTCTCGATCTCTTCAGGCGATGCACCGGGATTGAGGACCGTAATGGTGATCGTCGGAAAGTCGATTTTTGGAAAGAGGTCGACCCCGAGGGAGACGAACGAGAACAAGCCGACAACCACGAGCGAGAGGATCAACATCGTGGCAAAAACCGGACGCTTTACACAAATTTCTGCTAGCCACTGCATAACTTATTAGTCCTTTGTCCTTTGTCATTTGTCCTTAGTAGTCTCTGACCTTTTCCACCCTGAGCCTTTGCAACACAGACAAAGGACAAAGGACGAAGGACGAAGGACGAAGGACGAATGACCAAACTTATTGCCTTACAAAAACTCCATCCGTAAGCTGGCTCAGATCGCTGGTGACGACCGCATCGCCCTCGACCACGCCTGATTTGATCTGGATCAAGTCGTTTTCGAGTAGCCCGAGTTGGACGAATTGTTCGCGGGCTATTCCATCCTTGACGACAAATAGCGAGTTTGTATCACCAACCGTCCTGATCGCTCTCGCCGGAACCATGACGGCGGGTTCGGGCTTAGATTGAGTAATGCGGACGGTCGCAAACTGACCTGGTTTCAAGAGCCCGTCGACGTTCTGGATCTCGGCCTCGACGGTCAACGTTCTCGCGGTGGCGTTCAGGCTCGGTGAGATTCGAACAACCACACCAGCAAATTTCCGCTCGGGCCACGCTGAGGTTTGGACAGAAACACCCTGCCCGGTCGCAACTTTCGCGATGTCCTGCTCGGATATGTCGATGCGAACCCGGAGCGTGGACGTCCGGACGATCGTTGCGATCTTGGAGTTCGGCGTACTTGGTGAAATATACTCACCGACGTCCGCCGTTCGCTCCGCGACATAGCCGCTCATTGGAGCAAGAACGTTCGTGTCTCCGACGGCTTTTTGCGCCGCGGCGACCAGCGTCTGTACGCTTCCGAGAGCCGCTCGAGCGACGCCAACAGCACTCCGCGACGAATCGTAGGCGGCTCGCGCCGTATCGATCGCCCGGATCGCGACCGCGGCATTCGAACGAGCTTCGTCGAGTTGGCCAATAATCGCATCACGCTGCGATTTGCGCTGGTCGTATAACGATCTCGAGACGTCGCCCGTTTCGAGCAACCGCTCGGCGCGGCGCAATTCCCTTTCCGCCAAGTCGAGTTGGGCTGTGAACGTCTTCACCTGCGAGAAGTCCTTGATCTGAAAGGTCTCACCGTCTTTCACGCCAAGCCTTGCCTGCGTCTGGCGCAAGTTGGCGAGACCTTGTTCGGCATTTGCCTCGGCCTGCTGGACAGCTTGTCTCTGCTGTTCGACCTGCGCACGCGCTTGCTCCAAGCGGATCATCGCATCACGAGAATCAAGCCTCAACAAAACACTGCCCTGCGAGACATAGCTGCCAATGTCGAAGTTGACCTCGACGATCTTGCCGGCGACCGCCGGTGCGACGTCGGTCTGGGCGTCACTCGTCAGATTACCGGTCGCCTCGATATACGTCGGGATAGGAACGATCGTCGCCTGCACCGTCGTGACATCGACGATCTGCGGTTCCGAATTCGAGTTGTTCGTGGCGGAGTTTGCACTCGAACCGCACGCGACAGTCAAAAGCGAGCCGGCGGCGATAATCGACCAAATAAAAAAGAGAGAGTTTCGTTTTCTCATTTCGTTATAAAAGATGGATCGGAATCCAGCTAAAATCTATTCACTTCAAAACACCGCGAAGGACGATCTCCGCAAAATTCTTAGCTGCTTCTTCATTTGAGATATCGAGGAGCCGGCGCTTTTTGTCCCACAAGATATTGTTCAGCGAATGATGGATCAGCATCCCGAGGAACGCGCGAACGACAACACGCGGGTTCACGTCCCGCATGGCGCCATCCGCCTGTCTCTCGCGGACGTATTCGCCGATAAAGCCATAAACCTGCGAGACAAACTCGCCGAAGAACCGGTCCGCTAATTCGTGTTCTTCGAGCGCCGAGTAAAACAGCAGGCGCATAAAGGCTTGGTCCTTCTGATGATTCTCCATCGCCTGGAGGGCAAGGTTGTAGAAAACGCCCTGATCGTCCTTTCGCCTGAGCGCCTCCTTCAGCAGTTCATTACTTTCCCATGGAAACCGATGGAGTCCGTCGCGACACGTCTTGCTGTGCAAGATCGCCCCGTAAAGTTCATCCTTGGTCGCAAAATGCCGGAAAATGATAGCTTCGGATACGCCGGCGGCCTTCGCGATCTCCTTGGTTGTCGTTCCCTTAAATCCGCGTTGTGAGAATAGGGTCACGGCGGTCTGCAAAATCTGTTCACGGCGCTCATCGGCGGGCATTCTCCCTGGGGGGTCACAATTAAATATCTCGTTGATCAAATCAGTGGTCTCCCTGCGTCTAAGTAAGTGCTTACTTACTTGCAAACGAAGATTCTCAAATGAACGAAAAGTTGTCAAGCCAACCCTGCATTTGGCGTCTAAACACCTATAAATCGGTACGAAACGACATTGACCTGAACTTTTATGGTCAACTTTCGTTACAATATCAGGAGAGAGACTGCCGAATACAAGGAGGATATAGAAATGTCGGAATTTGAAGCTGAGGTCAAAAAGGCCGAAAACGAATTGGAACAAAGCCTGGTACCGTTAGTTCCGGAACAGGCTGATGGGACAAACAATTTTTTGGATGACGAATTTTTGGGAGATCTAAAGATGCAGGCACAGGAATATGGACAGCGGCTGCAGGATGCGGCTACGAAAGCAAAGGATTTTGCGGGCGAGAAATTTGCTCAAGCGGGAGATAAGTTCAAGGATCTACAGAATAAGGATCCGAAAGAGCTTGTCGAGGACGCGAAGGAATACGCGAGGCAGAAGCCGGGTCAGACGATCTTGATCTCGGCGGCGATCGGGTTAGTACTGGGTTTCTTGCTGAAGGGAAGACGCTGACGCGAGACCTAAACATATACGAAAAGGGTGGTTCCAGCTGGAACCGCCCTTTTTTTAACCGATTTTCTATATTTGCTTAGTCCTGGGCGTGAATCAGCCGACGTGTTCTGTCACCGAAAAGAACGTCTATCTTTTGCAGATCTAAAACGGCTGTCACTTCACCCTGGCCAAAATGCGAATGCATCATCGCCTGGCCTTTCTTATACTTACGGGTGCGGTCATAGGGTGAAGCAGCTTTGTTCGATTTGCCGACGTTGACCGAGGTCTTAACGCCGCGGCTGAATGTGCTGGCCGTCGAGCAAGTTTCACACATCGCTGATGTTATCTTGCCAAGCTTCGTCACCGTTTGAACCAGATGATTCTGCTCGACGTCACACGACGAACACATCATCACTATCGAATCGCCTACTGCATATTTTTCTGCTTTCATATTTCCGTATCCTTAAGTTATTTCCGGCGTCGCCCGCCGTACGAGCGAAAAGTCCTGGCGACCGTGCTTTTGCGTACAGGCGCGACCGGAGTTATAAAAACCTCACCTCCGAAAGCCGGTAGCAGCATACGTTCTACGGGCTGCCCCGTTAGCCGCTCTATCGCCCGCATAGAATGTTCCTCAGCGGTCGTAAGAAGAGTTATCGCACGTCCCTTGTTGCCTGCCCGGCCCGTTCGGCCGATGCGATGGACATAGTCCTCAGGCACAACGGGAACGTCGTAGTTTATCACATGTGAAACAGAATCGATATCGATCCCTCGGGCGGCCACGTCGGTTGCTACTAAAACCCTTGTTTTACCGGACTTAAAGCCCCTTAGAGCAGCCTCACGTTGGGATTGCGAGCGATCGCCATGGATCCGATTCGACTTGAGAGACCGCTTTTCAAGGACGTGGGCGAGCCGGTCGGCACCGCGTTTGGTCCGTGTAAAGATCAGGACTCTGTCAAAGTCTTCTTTATCAAGTAGTTCCAGCAACAGAGGCATCTTAAACTGTTGCCCGACAGGGTAGGCGGTCTGTTCGATGGTAGTTGCCGCCTTTCCGCGGGGACTAACCTCGACGTAATACGGGTCGTCCATCAATGAAAGTGCGATTCGTTCGATTTCGCTTGAAAGCGTCGCCGAGAAGAACAACGTCTGTCTGTTGGACGGGATCGCCTTGTTGATTCGCTTGATAGCAGGAAGAAAGCCCATATCGAGCATCCGGTCGGCCTCATCGAGCACGAGTGTGTCTATCTTTGAAAGATTCAACATGCCCTGCTCCATAAAGTCCATCAAACGTCCCGGCGTAGCAACGATGATATTCGCACCCCGGCGGATCGAGTCGATCTGGTTCTTGTAACTCGCACCACCGATGATGGATACGCAGCCAACGTGTTTTGGTGCGATCTGCCGGCAAAAGGCATCGGTTTGGTTTGCCAACTCACGCGTCGGCGACAGGATGAGCACTGTCGAGCCCTTTTTCCCACTGATCTCCATATTTTGAAGTATCGGAAGCAAAAAGGCTGCGGTCTTACCCGTTCCGGTTTCGGCCGTCGCAATGACGTTCTTACCTTGTAAAACTAAAGGAATCGCCTGTTCTTGAATAGGTGTAGGCGTAATGTAACCTAATGACTCGCATCTAGCCGTCAACGACGACTGCAAGCCTAAATCTTTAAAACTCATTTGTATTTTTTAATTATCTCTCTACGAGTAACCGTAGCCCGAATTCATGAATAGCCGGCATTCCATTTAAAACGCACACACCAACATTTGATCGTGAACTACACCGTGAGGCGAGGTTCATTACGGTATTCGATTATTTTAAGAAGTTATCTAACGGTGGGTTAATACTTTCGGCTTAACGGTATGAGCGAAGGACCAACGCGAGAAGGCTTAACAAAAAGCTTAAGCCGCTTCTGACAGTTATAAGGGAACCATCTCTCGAGTTTGATCGCTGACTCACATTGAGGGCGAAATTACCGTCGACAAAAGAGAGAAGGAATTATCAAATTGTGAGACTACAGTAAGTTACGGAAAGTTGCAAGCTAATTTAGTCGGACCCATTCCGCCGCGACGTCGCGTGGCGTCCGCTTTTTGCCATCGACCTCGTAATTCAGTCTCCTCATTTCTTCGGTCGAAATTGCGTTATTCAGGCGTCGGAACGCATCGCTCAAAACGCCAAGTTTATCGGAGCGTCCGACAAACACTGCCTGATATGGCGGAAAGTAGTGGCGATCGTCTTCAAGTTGGAATAGATCGAGTGAGGAGATCAGACCGTCCGTAGAGTTTCCCGCGATGATGTCCAACTCGCCGGTTTGGAGAGCCCGATAGGTCAAAGAAAGATCCATTTCCCTCGGCTGTTTCACGAAGTTAAACTCGTAGGCTTTGGCAAAGCCCGGATATCCGTCGGCTCGTGACATAAAATCCTGGCCAAATCCGGCCTGCCAGTTTTTTGCCAGCGGAACGGCGTCCGAGATCGTTTTTAATCGGTTCTCACGAGCCACCTGGCCGCGCACGAGAATCGCGAAATCGTTCGCAAAACCGATCGGCGGGCTCAGGCCGAGACGAAATTTCTCGGCGTACTCGGCTTTTGTCTGGTCGTAGACAGCTTTCGGATCGGTCAACGGCGGGTGGTTCAGAATCACGGTGTATGCCGTACCCGTGTATTCGGGATAGACGTCGATTTGGCCGGACAGCAGAGAGTCGTGAGGGATATTTCCGCCGAGCTCAAACCGTCGCTCGACGGTGATTCCTTTCTGTTCCAGGACCTGAGCGAGGATCTCGGCGAGGATGATCGACTCGGTAAAGTCCTTGGATCCAACGATGACCTTGTCTTGCCCCCGATCCCCAATTCCAGATCCAACCCCAGGCAGTAATATCGATAACACGATCGCGATCAATGCTCCCGCAAACGCTAAGCCCACCAATTTCCGACTTACCGATCGCCGGGCACCGATCTCGTAGGTCTTCCCGATCTGTCCAAGAGCGACATCACCGAGCAGCGCGAGGACCGCCGAAGCAATAGCTCCGGCAAGCAGCAGGTTATTGTCATTTTGCCTAAGACCGCGGAAGATATACGTCCCGAGCCCACCGGCGCCAACCGCCGCCGCCACCGTCGCGACGCCAACCGAGATAACAACGGCGACTCGGATCCCGGTAAGAATGACCGGCATTGCCAGCGGAAGCTCGACCATTCGAAGGCGTTGCCATCCCGTCATCCCCATGGCGGTTGCGGCCTCTCTCAGCGTTGGATCAATCCCAAGAATACCAGTGACGGTATTTCTAATTACCGGCAGCAAAGCGTACAGGGCAAGTGCGATGATCGCGGTCCGAGCGCCGATACCTCCGATAAAGGGAATCGGGATCAGCAAGCCGAACAGAGCGAGACTGGGGACGGTTTGCATGATGTTCGCGAAACCCAAAACGGGAGCGCGCAATGCTTTGCTCCGTGTCAGGAGGACGCCCAAAGGCACACCTATGACCACCGCAGCGCCCGTGGAAACGAGGACCAGGAGAACATGCTCACGCGTCAGCGTCAGCAGCTCGAGCCAGTTCTCCTGTAAAAACTGAAATAAATTCATTAGCCGAAAGCTATCGTTTCCAAATATTGCTTCGCGAGCGGTAGGTCGGACCTCCGGAACTCGTCAGGCGTGCCGATTAAAACGATCTTGCCCCGCTCCATCAATGCGATCTTCGTCCCGAGCAGCATCGCTTCACGCAGATCATGCGTAACAAATACGGCCGTCTTGCCGAGCGTCCGCACGAGCTGCGCAAATTCCTTTTGAAGTCTTGTCCGCGTTATTGCGTCGAGCGCACCAAACGGCTCATCCAGCAGAATAATCTCCGGGTCGGCGGCGAGCGCACGTGCGACGCCGACGCGTTGCCGCTGACCGCCGGAAAGCTCGTGTGGAAAGCGGTCGGCGAAGCGGGCCGGGGCGAGTCCGACAAGCTCCATCATTTCGAGGATCCGATCGGCCCGTCGTCCCTCGTCCCAATCGAGAAGTTTCGGAACCACACCGATATTCTCTGCCACTGAGAAATGCGGCATGAGCCCCGCCTCCTGCAAAACATAGCCAATGCGACGCCGCAGCTCGATCACGTTCCAGGCCGTCGTGGCCCTTCCCTCGACGAGCACTTCTCCTTCGGTCGGTTCAATTAGGCGATTGATCAACTTCAGCGTTGTGGTCTTACCGCAGCCCGATTCGCCCAGCAGGACGATGGTGTCGCCCTCACAGACTTCGAGGGTAATACCGCTCAATATTACCGTGCTGCCCACGCTGTAGCCTGCGGAGCGAAATTGTATTGTTACAGGTGTTTGGGCCATCGGGATGTCAAAAAGTGTAACACCTGATGCAATTTTTATTTTTATTACGCGTTCGTGTTTGACGGACGCAAAAAGCTTTATCGACCGGCGTCTTTTTGAACGAGCCGCCACTGCGGCCGATATATGGTGGAAACGAAAATGAAAGACCTTTCGACAAGTTTCGGAAAATTTGGTTTATTGACGGCTGCTATTATCCTGGCTATCGCCTCGGCGAATGCTTATGCGACCGACGCCCCGTCAGCAACGCGGGTACATGCGTCAAAAATACAAGAGGTTGAGCAAGTGCTCTCAAGCCTCGGCTATTGGATCACAAAGGTAGACGGTAAGTCCGACGATTCGACGCGACAGGCCATCATCGCATTTCAAAAGGTCGAAGGTTTGAAGCGCACGGGCGTTTTGAGCGATGACCTTCTGCGAAACCTTCGATTAGCGTCGAAGCCTTCAGCCAAACACTCAGGCGAGGCCCACGTCGAAATCGACATAAGTCGACAGGTTATCTTTCTGGTAAATGCCGAAGGCGAGGTGACGAATGTCTTGTCAACTTCAACCGGCAACGGCGAGCGATATTTTAGCGAGGGCAAATGGCAGAAGGCATCTACGCCACGCGGCACATTCAAGATCGAGCGCCAGATCAGGGGTGTTCGCAAAGCACCTTTGGGCACGATCTATAACCCGAGTTACTTCAACGGCGGCATCGCGATACACGGCAGCAACTCGATCCCGGTCAAAGCCGCGAGCCATGGCTGTGCCCGCATCCCGCGATTCGCTGACAAGCAGTTTGTTGAAATGGTGAAGGTCGGAATGCCGGTTTACGTTTATTGATCAGATCCCTTTTCCCAAAAAAAGGGCGCGTAGAATTTATCGCGGGCCCTATTTGTTTTTGGGGTTGAGTCACTTAGATTCGGCCGATCGGGCATTCGATCTTAATTTGACGAGCAGCTCGAGCAAGGTATCCGGGTTCACAGGTTTGGGAATGTGGTCCTGAAAGCCGGCGTCGAGCGCCAGTTTTCTGTCCTGCACGCTGACATAACCCGTAAGCGCGATCGCCGGCGTCTTACCCCCTTCGTCAAGCGGTAAACTACGAACGCTTCGAATCAAGTCGTAACCATCTTCGCCGGGTAATCCGATATCACTTACAAGAACGTCGGGTTTCAGAGTTCTGACCTTCTCTATCGCCTCCGCGGCCGACTCTGCAGATTCGACCCCGACACCGTTAAGCGAAAGCACCATTTCCAGCATGTCGCGAGAATCCTTATCGTCTTCGACAAGCAGGATGGTCATGCCCCTTACCTTAGAAGTTAATTCAGGAGATATATTTGTCGTTGTCGTCCGATTTAATGGTGTGAGGCGGTAGGAATCTGCGATCGGCAGGTGGATCGAGAAGCGGGATCCCTTATCTTTGCCGTCGCTGTGAGCGGTGACGGTTCCGCCATGAAGTTCGACGAGATGTCGCACGATCGCCAGACCCAAACCAAGGCCCCCGATCCGCCTCGTGTACGTACTGTCGGCCTGCCTGAACCTTTCAAAGACGTACGGAACGAACTGCGGATTGATTCCTTGTCCGGTATCGCTTATCTCGATCCCAACACTGGAGCCTTCACGTCTCAGGCGGATGTCGATCTTCCCACCATCCGGCGTAAACTTAACCGCGTTCGTTAACAAGTTGAGGAAGACCTGCTGAAGTCTTTCCGCCTCACCTTCGACCGGGACGGGCTCGTATCCGCCCGTCTCAACCCTAAGCTCTAACTGCTTGGCCTCCGCTGAGGGCCGTATCATCTCGACAGCGCTATCGATCACGTTGGCGATGTCTATCGGTTCTCGCTTGATCTCGAGTTTGCCGGTAATGATCCGCGAGACAAAAAGAATATCTGAGATCATCTCGGACTGGCCCTTAGCGTTTCGCTCGATCACTTCGATGGCGCGATCGATCTCAGGTGGGTCAAGTTTTCGAGTGCGGAGTATTTGTATCCAACCGAGGATCGAATTGAGAGGTGTTCGTAGCTCGTGCGAAAGAGTGGCGAGAAACAGATCTTTCTGGCGGTCTGCCTGCTCCAACTCCAGAACCAGATCGCGGGTTTGATATTGTCGCTCACGGGCGCGAAGTGCGCCGCGGACAGCGCTTACGAGCATCGTTATCCTGATCGGTCGCTCGACAATGGTGATGTTGACCTTCGTGCCCAGCGACTCGAGAAGCCTTTCGGCATTCCGGCTATGACTCGAAAACAGAATCACCGGTAGATCGGACCAGATCGGCTGGTCGTCAAGCGATTGGATAAAGGCTGAGACCTCCTCGTCTTCGACTGCCTCTTCCGCCAGCAGAACGGCACCGCAGCCGTCCTCAACCCGGTCCCGTAGCTCAGCCGCGGTCCTGCAACCGTGCGCGTTGATACCCACCCGCTCCAATGTACTGCAGACGAGTTCACCGTCCCGGCCTGTCGGCATAAGCACCAGGACCCAGTTTTCGCGATTGCTATTTCCCACTGTCTGTCATTAACCCTCCGATCTCTCCCTTGAACACGGGGACGCCCGTCAAGACCCCGTGAAAACCGGTGAGTGGTTGACCGAGCTGAAGCCCGCCGGGTCCGATCCGAAACTCTCTGATTGTCCGCTCGTGATCACCTGTGCGTTTCTTCAGGATCGAGATGGCCTGATGTACCGAGCCTTTCGCCTCGAAGTACCGCAGCATGATCACAGTATCCGAAAGATAGCTCAGATCGATCGGCGTCTGCATCGATCCGACCAACCCATATTGCCCGACGACAAGAATGCTGACCACGCCATTTCGATTCAGGTAAGAGAGCAGCTCGTGAAACTGCATCGTCAGATAACGTTCTTGCGGGGTCGCCATCATGTAGCCGTTAACACTGTCGATGATGACGATCTTTGTTCCTTTCTCCTCGACCTCGCGGCTGACCATGTACGAAAGCTCGCCCGGCGTAAGCTCAGCCAACTGAATCTGCCGCAGAGTGATGCGCCCTTCCTCAACGTACCGCTTTACGTCCATCCCGAGACCCGATGTGCGCCGGAAAAGAGTTTCCGGGCTTTCGTCGAACAGGTACACCGCGGCCCGCTCGCCTCGTTCAGCGGCCGAGCACGCGTACATCATTGAAAGCGTAGATTTCCCAACGCCCGCCGGTCCAAGCAGGATCGTGCTTGTACCGTAGTGCAAACCACCCATCAGAGCATCAAGCTGTTCTTCGCCGGTGCTAAGCGTCCCGTCCTTAAAGTCGATCTTTTTTTCCTGTGAAAGGCGCGGAAAGACAATGATGCCGCCGGTCTCGATATTGAAATCGTGATAGCCCGATTGAAAGTTTACGCCGCGCATCTTAACGACGCGTATCGCATGCCGCTGCCGTCCGTATTCAACCGGCACATACTCGAGGTTTAAAACTCCATGGGCGACACTCTCTAATTGGCGATCAGGAGCTTTCGACGTACGGTCATCCAGCAAAAGCACCGTGCATTGCCGGGTCAGAAAATATTGTTTGAGGGCGAGGATCTGACGGCGAAATCGCAGCGGGTCGCTTGCAAGCATTCGCATTTCCGACAGCGAGTCGAAGACAATGCGCGCGGGATCGACGCGCTCTACCTCGTCGAGGATCAACCGTGTCGTTTCATCAAGTTCGACTTCCGAGGGATGAAAAACCGTGTAGCGAGAATTGTCAGTCAGACTGTCTCCCGATTCGGTCAGATCCTGGATCACGATCCCATCGAGTGACCATCCGTGTGATGCAGCGACAGCGAGTAGCTCTTCCTTACTCTCGGATAAAGTTATGTAAAGACACTTCTCCCCGTTACGGACACCTTCGAGAAGAAACTGGAGTCCGAGCGTCGTCTTACCGGTTCCAGGACTTCCTTCGATCAGATGAAGACGGTTTTTGGGGAGCCCGCCTTTCAGAATAAAGTCGAGCCCAATGATGCCGGTGGAAATGCGCACTGGTGCGATTTGCTTTTCGTTCATACAGAAAATATGAGGTATCTGGACAGATCCTCTGCACGGCTTGAGGGTGAAGTTATTCTCGCATACGGGAGTGGCGTTTCGCAAAACTTTGCCCGCTCGTGATTTTTAGGGTCATTCCCACTCGATAGTGCTTGGCGGCTTTGAGGAAATATCGTAGACGACACGATTGACGCCTCGAACCTCGCTCGTGATGCGCGACGAGACTCGAGAAAGAAAATCGTGTGGCAGACGTGCCCAGTCCGCGGTCATTCCATCGGTGGACGTGACGGCCCGCAATGCGACAGTTTTCTCGTAGGTTCGGAAATCACCCATCACTCCGACGGATTGGATCGGGAGCAGAACGGCGAACGCCTGCCAGACGTCCGTGTATAGACCAGACGTGTGCAGCTCGTCTGTAAAGATCTTGTCCGCCTTCTGCAAAAGCTCGACCTTTTCCGGAGTGATGTCGCCGAGGATGCGAACGCCGAGCCCCGGACCGGGAAACGGATGACGCTCGAGCATCTTTTCCGGGATCTGCAAGTCACGGCCGATGTTGCGAACTTCGTCCTTGAATAGTTCTCGCAGCGGCTCGATCAATTTCAGATTCATTTTCTCCGGCAGCCCGCCGACGTTGTGGTGCGTCTTGATCGTAACCGACGCCCCGCGAAGCGAAACCGATTCGATCACGTCCGGGTAGAGCGTTCCCTGAACAAGCCATTTCACGTCGCCGATGCGCTTCGCCTCGGCGTCGAACACATCGATGAATTTTGCGCCGATCGCCTTACGCTTCTGCTCGGGATCAACGATGTCTTTCAGAACATCGTAAAAATCCTGCGAGGCATCGACGCCGCGAACGTTGAGGTGAAGATTCTCTTTGTACATCCGCAGCGTATCTTCAAACTCGTTCGCGCGGAGCAGACCGTTGTTGACGAAGATGCACGTCTGGCGCCTCCCGATCGCTTCGTGCACGAGCGTCGCCGCGACAGTCGAATCTACGCCGCCCGACAGGCCGCACACGACGTTACCGCTCTCGCCGACGATCGTGCGGATCCTTTCAATTTCTTCCTTAATAAAACTCGCGGGCGTCCAATCGCCGCGACAGCCGCAAACATTGAACAAGAAATTCCAAAGCACTTCTTTCCCGAGCGGCGTGTGCGAGACCTCGGGATGAAATTGCACACAGTAGATATCGCGTTCCTCATTCTCCATCGCCGTGGTGACGTCGCCGGTCGTCGCAGTTTTGTGAAAACCATCGGGAAGCACCGTGACATGATCACCGTGGCTCATCCACACATCGAGCTCGAATGGCAGCTCATTAAAAAGTTTCGTCGAACCGCTCAGCACCTTCAGCTTGGCGTGTCCGTACTCGCGCCGCGCCGCCGGCTCACTACTACCGCCCAGATCTATCGCGACGAGCTGCATTCCATAACAGATGCCGAGGATCGGAGCGTCTACTTTGTCGTAAAAATCTGCAGCGACGCGCGGCGCGTCTTCGTCGGTAACGCTCGACGGCCCACCTGAAAGGATGACTCCTTTCGGATTTTTCGCGGCGATCTCTTCGGGCGAAAGATGGAACGGATGGATCTCACAATAGACGCCCTGCTCGCGCACTCGCCGCGCGATCAGCTGGGTATACTGTGATCCGAAATCGAGTATGAGAATTGTTTCGTGGTGCAAAAGAAAATCGCTCCTTCGTGTCAGAACCGGGTTCGCATTAAAGGAACGATTATACGAAGCGAGGGCGTTAATCAGAAGTCAGGGTTTAGCCGCCTCCTTGTAAGATTCCTTGACGAGCTTCGTAAGGACCTTCTCATCGATGTCTGACAGCCGTTTGATATAAAGGCAGCTCTGGCCTGTTTTGTGAGGTCCGAGTTTCTCAAGCAGTCCCGAACTTTTGATCTTCGCGGAAAGGACGTAAAGCGTAAGATCCGACTTACGTGGCGCAAATCCGATCGTAAAGAAGTCGACCTCGCGCCCGGTGGCCGGCGATCTATAGACCTTCTCGCCAAACCCGATCATCGATGGTCCCCACATTCGCGGTTCCTCGCCGGTAATTTTCTTCATCAACTCGAGAATCTTGAATGCATCCGCCCGTTTCTGCTCGCCATCGACGCGGCTGATAAATTCCTCAACACTCGCGTCGGTGGCTTTTGTCTTTAATTCAACTTTCGCCATACGCCGCCATTTTAATCCCAAAGCCCCCGGTCCCAAAGTCCGATGCCTGCGATCGTCTGGGACTAATTGGACTCATGGGACTGACTTATGGGACTCGGGACTTATGGGACCTGGGACTTATGAGACTTGGGACTTATGAGACTTGGGACTTGGGACTTATGGGACTTGGGACTTCTTGACATACTCGGCCCACTTTCCTAAAGTTTAAGTTCGTGTCCGGACGAGCCATATTCCGCAGTAGCTCAATGGCAGAGCATTCGGCTGTTAACCGAAGGGTTGTAAGTTCGAGTCTTACCTGCGGAGCCAATCAAATCAATAGTTTAGCCCGTCAACGTCTGACGGGCTTTTGTTATTTACCTACAGAGTTACCTATGACTGTTCAGATGGCGTCCGAGCAAGGAAGGGCTCACGATCGTGAGGATCTTTTTTCGCAAGTCGCGAGATAGGACAGGAGATGTTTTTCCTTCGAGTAGAGAACCCGGGATCCGACACGGTAAAACCCGATGATGCCGGCCTGTCGCTTGCGTAGCACTGTCATCTTTGACACGCCAAGGAACTGAGCAGCCTCTGCCTCACTGAGAAGGGGTTCGCTCGCCGGGCTTCTCCCGTCATTTTCTGGCAAAGCGGTGTCGGGGGTTTCGTTGCTGGGTTCCACACGTTGCTCAAGTACCGGCGTTTTAAAGGAAGAAGGGTCGCACGCGAATCGTATCGCTATCGATTCGCGTGCGACCTTTATTTCTTCACATAGGTGCTCTACGATGAGCCGCTTATTATTCTCTGACAGTAAGGACCATCGACTTTCGAGTCGATGCTCCCCGAAACTGAATGAGCCAATTTGTGAAACAAAGATATACTCCAGATCCTCGAGAGGAATCTTCCATCGGCATTGTGCGCAAACGTATTTGTTCGATTTCGAAAGAACTCTCATGGAGCCACCACATGAGCATCTGACGCGGCCGGAAAATATATTCACCGGCTGTTTACGCTCACGGGCGCCAAGCAAGTGGTTGGCACGCTCCCAAATTTCTGTTGCGACTATCGCATCCACTTGGACATGTATTCCGCCTTCATCCCGGACACCCTTCGCAGTCGTATCTCTCAGCAGCCGGTCGATCGCCATGTCGGAGAACTTAGCTTTGCTTCGAGTTCGATAGCCAAGGTCATTGAGAATTTTCGCGACAGTTTTTTTACGACGATGCTTTAGAAAAAGATCGAAGATTTGGCGGCGTACCGGAGCCTCGTTCTCATCAATTTCGAGCCGACCGTCTCGCCATCGATATCCAAATGGAGCCACGCCTCCTCGGGATCGCACTGGTTCGTCATCGGTCACTTGCGATCCTCCGTTCCAAGGATTTCGACGATCGTCTCTTTTATGAGTTCGGCTTCCGACGGTGCCGTGTCGGCGAAGGAGGTTAGGATCTTATAACCTTTAACCTTGACG
Source organism: Pyrinomonadaceae bacterium (assembly GCA_041745575.1). Lineage (GTDB taxonomy): Bacteria > Acidobacteriota > Blastocatellia > Pyrinomonadales > Pyrinomonadaceae > OLB17. Next base: position 29,157 of record JBGTIQ010000057.1, on the reverse strand, counting down.
TCGCTCGACTGCTCGGGCGCCTGGGCAGAAAGACGTTCTAGGTATAAATGAAAAGTATCCGGCTTAAGAAATGTTACGTTCTCAAAATGACCTGGACTGATGGTCGTTTTCGCAGCTTTCTCTATTTCTCTTAGGTGCGTCTCATTGATCGAGAGCACGATTACTTCGTCATACCCGGCGCTTATACATTTCTGTATGCTCTGAATTTCATAGTCGACCGTGTTTGTAACGGCAACCTCGCACGCGACTTTGACCGCGCCGTTCTCCAGTGCGACATCGACGCGACCTGCCCCGCCTAGTACTTCCTTTTCAACCGTAGCGATAAAATCGTACTTCTCCGCCATACGCTTTACGAGCCGCTGCAAGTACTGATGTTCACTTGTTATCTCGTCGGTCTGAATTCTTTTGTCTTGTGGGGCGGGAACTTTCGAAAGTGTGCGGGCACTTGCCGCTTTTGGTTCGGCTACACTCTTCCCTTCCCGGTGGTGTGTACCTGCCTTGCGCGGATCAACATTCCCTGCAGCTGTCGTTTCAGACGGTACGATACAAGACGGCACGTCCTTTTGGCTGAACGACGTCGCCTTACTTTCACGAACAACCGACTTTTCATCGCGGTGAGTTGTTGGGACGAGCTGTCTCCTAATTCTCAGCTGATCCTCGACGCGGCTGACCGGCGTCGCATAAGTCTGTCGTGTGTGTTCGATGATCGCGGTCTTTCTTCGGTCGGCAACATCTTTCTCGACGGCTTCGGCTGGATAGGTCTTGAGATTGAAATCGTACTCCGCGCGCTCGATTCGAACGATCGCTTCGCCGACGCCAAGATTCTGCAGCGCCTTTGCGTCAAAAAATGAAAAACCGCTCGCGAGTTTCTCGGCGTCGTTGTCGCCAAGACGGAAACTGACGCGTGTCGTACAGTTCGCGAGTACCGCGTCAGCGATATCCTTTTCGCCTCGATCGCGAATTTGCCGATACGTTTGCGTCGCGAGCGTCAAAGCCATTCCGAATTTTCTCAGGTTCGCCAGTATAAGAGACATCGACGGGTTACCGACGAAGTGTGCCGCTTCGTCGATGAAGCACGGGAAGAGGGACCGCTCCGACGGATCGACATCCTGGCGCGTGAGCGCGACCTGATAAATTTTGGAAATAAGCAGCGTGCCCAGGAATGCGGCATTTTGCTCACCTATTAAACCTTGAGCGAGTTTTACAAGAAGGATCTTTCGCTCATCCAGAACGCGTCTAAGATCGAGACCAGAGCCCGTTTGGCAAACGATATTTCTGATCAGTTTTTGGCGAAGGAAACTGTCCAGCCGGATTAGAACAGAACTTTGAGTTCGCCCGGCGATCATTGGAAATTCGTTCGTCCAGAAGTAACGGACAGCCTCATCCTGGACAGTTTCGAGAAATTCTCGTCTAAACTCTTTTTCGACCAAAAAACGTTTTAAATCGAAGAGCGTTCCACCGCGTTTACTTTCAACAAACGCGAGAACAGCGTTTGCCAAAACCGAATCCATCACGTCTCCCCACGAAGTGCTGTAGCTCCTAAACGTCGCGACAAGATCCGACGCCAAAAAGTTTTTCTCCGTCTCTGAATTCGCTTGTAGGATGTTGAAACCGATGGGAAACTTCTCATCGGCCGGATCGAAGAGAATTACGTCATTGATACGGCGTTCGGGTACGCGAGCCATCACCTCATCGACAAGATCGCCGTGCGGATCGACAACACAGAGGCCGCTGTCCCGGTCCATATTCTGCACGATCTCGTTCAGCATCAGGGTGCTCTTGCCCGTACCGGTCCCGCCGATTAATAATGTGTGCGACGCAGGAGACACCTTTATGATCTGCTTGCTGCCCGCGTGGATATTCTCGCCAAGAACGATCGTTCCTTTTGTGGCTGACGCGGGAGCGGCCTTAGTTCGATTCTGATCTCTTTTAAGCTTTTCTGAGCGAATTCCATCACTCGGCCAACGAACGATACCGGACAGCTCTCGGGGAGTGAGAAGCATGCCGTTTCGGTATGTCGTACGCCGAAGTACACTGGCGACCTGCTTCTCGATGCCCGGAAGATCACTTGCGAGCGGAAACAACTCGTTCTGATTCCCCGCAGAGAACTGCTTCAAGTAAACTCCAGTTTGCCTCGCCAACTGAATTGTTCGCTCGTCAGAGTCGCTGCTAACGAGCAGTCTGATGCAAACCGCGAGGAGAGGACTTGCAAGTTTTTCTTTTATTGCTGGAAGCCGATTCTGAAGGTTTGCGAATACTGGTTTTCCTGCCCGATCAAAAATGACATCTTGTACTGATCGCTGCCATTCATGACGCGTTCTGGCAAACAATACCTGTAAGCAGACCGACTCGTTGTTACGCAGACCCTCGAGGATTGAGAAAAGCGGCGTCATAGGGTCGGTTCCGAAATCGCCCCCAAAAGGCAGCGGCGTGAACCATTCCTTACCCAGTCCAAAATCCAACGCAACCATTTTTTGCGTATCGGACAAACGGAAGTTGTTAGCCGCCTCGTCATTCGCTATGCGGAAATCAATTTGAGGAACGTGGCTTCTTAAATGAGAGATGACTGCATCGCTTTCCGTCGCGGCACAGGAGATTTGAAGCACAATCTCGGCTGCAGTACCTATAACCTCGAAACTAACACCACGCGCCGATCGGGCAAGGCTTAGAATCAGCTGCTCGGTTGCGATGTTTAATGCTTTAGAGTCGTTCGGTAAATGCGCTCGGATGGACAAAATTTTTCTGGTAACGGTCGGGCGTGGAGCGGGATTGGCCGGGACAAATTTCTCGACTGGAAGGTCGGATTGTTCAGGAACCGCGTTTCGATGTGAAAAGAATCGCCCGATCCGATTTTGCACCCGTGCGTCATCGATAAGAGGCGGCGTCGTACGATTGAAAACAAATCGCGAAAACGTCGGTTCGAGTTCGGTCTCGTATTCGAAAACTTTCCAACCGCGGCCGGTTTCTCGCTCCCAGGCGGCAAACGCATCGCCGTTCCTTCCTGCATGATTAGATCGAGAATATTCCGGCATCGCTAACCTCACCACACCTCGTTCCAGACGGGATGTCGATCGATCTCGGGCAACAGATCGATGCCATTTCTCTCGGAGAGCTCGTCGATCACATGAAGGATTGAGTCATGAACGGCATGCTGAAAGCTCTGGATCAGATCCACCCGATAATATGTAGCAGGTCGTACGAAATGGTCGAGGAGGAAGCCAACACCCCGAATCTCGGAAAACAGTTCGAACAATCCTGGTTGATCGACGTGTAGCCAGTAACCGACGACAAGCGTATGTCCGGCGACAAACGCCGAGACGTCGAAAAACATCTGTTCGCAGCGTATCCGGAAATAGATCCGTTCTGCCGAAAAGAATCCTGCCTCGTGCCGCCGAGCCTCAAAAAAACGAATATTCGGAAAACCAGTTTCTTCTACCGCCTGTGCGACGCGTTCAAAAAACTGAAGCGGCGGGCAATCTACTCCATGCAACTCGCCGCGCCAGCGGGCCACAATTTGTCCGGCAGGTTGAGGCATACCTATCTTAGATCTCTCTCCCGTTCGCGAATCACGGGTGCCCTACCACCGACAACCGGATTGTGTGGATTAAGCCGAACCGCGTTTCGTTCCCGCGCAAAGATCAACTGTCCCGCTCGCCAGACGAGACGCACTGGGAAGGTAACGAGATAAACCAGAGTTTGAAAAAGGATTGCCTGAGTCTGCTGAAGCCACTTTGCGTTTGGAAAAACTATCCGCAGAATCGCCGAGATTAAAAATGGTAGAAGCAGAATTCCGATAACCTGCGCCCAAAACGGGAGGCCGACCCAAAACCAGACTAGATGATTAAAACCGATCGAAAGAAGAACCGGTCCGATCATCAGAAAGATCAGAAATTTGTAATACCTATCCGGCTCCGCCTTCCCGAACATTATAAGAAGACCGAACACGACAATCGCAAGAAGTAAGATGGCGCCAATCATAGCTCGTACTTCATCCGTCCTACTCAACCAGCGTCAATGCAATCCGCCTTTCCGTCGCCCGTTCAGCGACTAGACACGGCTTGACCAGCCGGTATCGATGTGCGTACTGCTGGAGAAACGCAGGATTCTTGTAAATCACGTCCAACGGCATGATCGACGCGCGAGCCCCGACCCCCGACGCAGTCAAGTGCTCGAGAACTTCAGCGACGGAAGCGTCCTCGGTGAGCTCGACAGCGAGTCCGAAAAACGATGAACGAATATCTGCGGCTTCAAACTCGATCGATTCAATGAATCCGCTCTCGTTTAGTATGGAAATTGCTTTTTGGCAGCGGTCCTGCTTTCGCCGTAGCTCATCCAGTGATTCCTCAAAGACCGCGTTTGCCCAGATAGCGCCGAGGGGATGGATCCGAGCGTTGAACGCAAACTCGTTATATTCATGAAGGCCTATATCACGCTTCTGTCTGAGTGGGTGCTGGGACCACCACAGCACGCGTTCATATAGCGCTGAGTCGTTCGTTACGACGGCTCCGCCCTCCCCGCAGCAAATGCTTTTCCCGACCGTGAACGAAATCGCAATAGCGTCGGCTGCATAACTTGCGGCTCGGCATTCCCGCATTGCCCCGAACGCCTGGCAGCTGTCGCTCGCGTAAAAAATGCCGAACTCATCGGCAACTCTGCGTAGGGCATCGCTATCGCAGGGATTTCCGAAGATGTCGACTGCGAGGATCGCTACTGTATCGTGAGTAATTCTCTCTGCGACTTTCGAGGCGTCAAGCGTTAGTGTCTGCGGATCGACATCGACGAAAACCGGTTGATTACCAAGGATCAACCAGCTTGCCAAGCTGGCCCCGTAGGTGAGCGGTGACGTGATGAACTGCGAGTCTTTGAGCCCCATCGCAAGAGCAATCGAAAGGAGCGCAGTGCTTCCGCTCGATGTACACACAACATGCTTCGCAGCGTAAAGGTCGGCGATCTTTCGCTCCAGTTCCGCGACTGCTCCGACGCCGATAAGGTGGTCATTTGATACGTTCCTCAAGTGTTTAGCGGAGTCAAAATAGGCCGAGATATCGCTCTCAATCTTTTCGTAAATACTAAACATTTGCGTACGGCCTCAGTTCCTCGATGCGCCGTTCGAGGGCGGTCCCGTCCACATCGCCATTCGCCTCATTCACGATTCCTTTTAGATATTCGGGAAAACTGTATTTATCGGCCGGACCGTTACCCCATGGAAGAAACGATTTTGAGGTGCAAAATCGCATGGCCTGCAGGTCAGCGTATATGCTAGATGCTCGATCACACGTCGAACAGAGGTCATGGGCGGCAAAGAGAATCAGGTCGGTATCAATCGCCTCTTTTTCGGAAAGCACAACCGCGTTGCTTAACGCACTTCTTATGTGACGCGGATTTGCACCTTTAATGTAGAAGACTTCCCCAGCTTCGAGGACTCGGTCATCGTCCGGTCTGATGTCGCATCCGGGGGTGATCCGCTCCGCCGTGGCGACGATTATGGAAGGGAAATCTTCCCGCAATGGGGAGAGAACCGGTATCACGATAAATCGACTGCGCATCGCGGCTCCCATCGCCCAGACGCGATTTGTGGCGGCGATAAACAGCGAGCGACCGCGCCTCGATTCATCCGAGAGGGATGCGAGCAATTCGGCTGTCACCGCCTTGCTGGCTCCAGAGTCCCCATTGAACTCGCCACGCTCAAGAGGTAGCGCCTCGGTGATTTCGTCGCAAAACGCGACAGCGGGGACCCACTCCCGCAACGCCTGTTGCTGCAGGCGAGCCTTGCGTTCGGTTTCACCGACGATCCCACCCTTCGGCGAGATCATCTGATATGCCGGGCACTGCGCCAGTTCGGCAACCTGCAGAACTAGATCCGTCTTGCCTGTCGCCGGTGCTCCCGCCGCGAGGACGTTCGCGGGCGTGGATGGATCGCCACGGTAGAGACGAACCGCAAGCCGCGCCATGAATTTTTGCGGGGCCTCGATGTTTCGCCCGACAAGACGCACGCCCCTGACCCTCGATGTATTGAGCGGCAAAAGCGTGCCTTCGGAAAGTTGTTCAACGTCGCGGCTTTTTTGTTCTGCTATTTCCTTGGTGGTCAGAAGTCGTGACGCACGATGCGATGCACGAAGAAGATTTTCCAGGCCGCGATTGGGGGTATTGACGGTGAGGGCCACGACTCCCTCGGCCGTCAAGCCTTCGTCGAATCGTGCTCCGTCATATAGTTCGAGAGCGGCCCCAACGAACTCCTGTTTCTCCGCCTTGGACGGCTGTGGCAAACGAATGCTCTTCGAGGCGCTGCGGACGAGTTCATCTATAAGATCGAGCCGGCCGTGAAACAACAAGAGGTTGCCGCTATTTCTGAGCGTCAAACTCTGCGACATAATGTGCACTAGTTCGATGATGACTAGTTGCGAATCAGGCTGGCTTCCGGGTACTCCACAAGGAGCGAAGTGGTCCGTGAATTCGAAGCAGATGGCAAAGCGCATGTGCCGTCCGTCCTCCCATTTCAAATTCTCAACATTTGTACGAACGAGCGTGGCGGCGGCGCGAACCGTGGAGATGACTTCACGATCGTCGGCAGTTATGCCGAGCAGACCACTACTCTGTAAAGCTTCGCGAACCTTCGCACGGTCAGCTTCACAGGCGATCCAGTTTTCAAACCAATGCAAACCGTTGGCGAGCGAGTAGGTTACAAAGACCATTCCTAATTCCTTATAAAGCGTCCGGCGCAACGCCTCGAAAAGTGGTCTAATTCGCCCGTCGTCGGTAACGAAGTCGTAGAGGCTCCTACCAGACACGAGTAACGCACCATGCCCTTCGCGGTATGCTTCTAGGATTTGCTGAATCGCCTGCATGTCTTTTTTCTCCTATGAAGAAGCGTCCACCGTCTTCTTTGCTCTAACCGCGGATCGGGGTTTTGCTACCCGACCTCGCTGGACTGTCGTGCGCGGTCGTGCTTCGGTTTTCGGCGAAGCGTCAACTACTTTCGACGCAACGTTTTTTGCCAGAAAATCCTTTGCAGCGGCCAGCGTGCAGATACCGCCGGTCGCCTCACGCTTCGGTGGCTGCCCGATAATGACGCCTTCCTCTTTTAGAGCCGCGTGGAAATTCTCCAAGATCTGATGGCAGGAGTTGTCAGTGACGCCGAGGACTTCCGTGTCGATCTTCACGTCCTTGTTAATCGAAGCGTCGATCTCCGTTACAAGCGTTCTTCCTTCATCGTCGGTCGCCGAGAATCGCATCACGCCCGATCGGATCGGACGCGCCATGGTTTCAATCTTTGAGAAACCGATTTTTTGAGTAGCGCGTTGACAGGCAGATTTTACGGCGTCCGCGAAAACTTGCTGACTTCCAGCCTCGATCGAATCGATCAGTTCCTTGCTCCGGATATCGACCTCAGCGAGTGTCGACGCGCTTTTTAATGCGACCACCCTATGCTTGAAATCGGCTTCGTCGGACGTGTAAAACGGTCGTGAGGCGATCTCACGTAGGATCGTTTGCTTCGCGTGTTCGATGTTTATGCCCGGTGCGAATTCAGTCCCGATCGGCTTGAATTCTGACCGAATCTGCGAGACCGATTTGATCGACTCGCCCTTCCAAGCCGGAGGTACATGTCCCGACTGCATAATGGGCTCGCCCGAATTCGCGGCGAATTTCCCGGTCAGGCTTTCGAGCGTCTTGCTAACCAGTTTTGCACCTGCCGGCAGCACGACACGTGTGACGACTGCAGCGGCGATAAGACCGATAATTGCTGACATAGTTCTTTCTCCTTTTCTTCGTTATCGACGAAGTTCGTCTTCGCCATCCCAATCGTAAGCACCCGGTGCTGTCCGGTTAGCTTGCGAGTTATTCTCATTTTCTGCGTTCGACTGTTCGGACATCGGATCGTGTGAACGGGTGTCCTCTCCGTGTTCGCGCGACTGTTCCCCATTTGACTGATGTTCACCGGCCGCGCCGTTATCGGAGCGGACCTTCCGTGCTCGCTCGTGGGGTTCCTCAAATATTTCGTCCTCAAAAACCTCGTTGACGACGCGGCGCGTTCTTGCCCCGTACGGAGCATTTGCTGCAGCCGAACCGTTTTCCGAGTCGCGATGGTTATTGCTGTCTTGTGGGTTGTTAAATGCGTTATAGAACGCCCTGAAATCGGACTCGACCACTCGTGGACCGCGGGCGATGGATCTTTCCAGGAGATTCCGCCGTCGGGCAAGTCGCATCTGATTCATCTTGTATACCGCGTAGCCGATGCCCCGGATCATCTGTTTTCCAAAGAGCAGCACAGACCCGTGGGCCGCCAAGGCAATTAGCGTAAAGATTATCGAGGTGAAGGTTATCGCCCTGAGGGTGGCCGTACCCACCACCTTTCCGGATTCATTCGATACAAGACCGGAATTTAGGAGTGAAAGACCGAGAACCGTGAGCGGCATCGCGAGACCGACGAGCACGGCAAACAGAGTGCTCTTTAAATCCCGACGTTTCCCGTCTAAATTGAATCCCACACAGAGCTCAATACCGATATACGCAAGCGAGAGTCCAACGGTGGCAACTGGCACGATCCAATCGCCGGCACCGAACGATGCTTTCGCGGTTTTTGCGATCTGTGGACCGGCGGCGCCGAGTAGTAAAGTGTCGATGACGAGAATCCCCAAAATACAAAACATCCAAAAAATGTGGCGGGCAATAGCATCACTGGCGAGATCCTGATATTTGAAGTTGCGTTCGTTCCAGTTCTCAAGCTTTGTGGCAATCCAAGCATACTCGACGCGGTCTTGCTCGAGCTTTTGCGTGCTCCACTGGACTGCACGCAATTTGGCCTCGTTATTATCTTTTTCGTGTTCCCGCTTCCAGTATTCTTTCCGGCTTGCGCGCGTCCGATCCTTCTGCTCTCGTTTTTCTCGAAGCCGATCCGTTTGTTTCCGGAGCCGTTCTGTATCCTCTCTTCTCGGCATACCTCCCTCTCTTATCTTTTACCTTCAACGATATTCCTCACCGCGGCCGGGAAGCTTTCAAAACGCGTGAATCGAAGGCCGGCCAGCGCCTTGTCGTCGGTGGTTGTGTTCACCCAGTAAATATTCGCACCGCTTCTGAAGTTAAATCGTGGTCGCTTCTGCGTGTCGATCGCGTCGGAAACGATGATCAGGTATTTCTCGGGCTCTACCGTCCAAACGTTGTTACCCTCCGCGAGTAGCACGTCTGCACTGTTGATAGCAGAATTAAAATCGGTGGCCTTCGCCGGAGGTTTTTCCATTTGCCTTTTGAGTGCGGCCAAGAAGGCGTCGATCCGCGGTTGCATTGCTGACCAATTTGCTTCGATCCACTGCACGCGCCCCAGAAGTTTGGAATTGTAATCGGCGAGCCTGTCACTGAATTCATAAGGCTCCTCGTCATCTTGCTTAATCGGGCGAGTCGGCAGGCCTGGCGGCTCGGGAAACAGCAATCGCTCTGCACCGGTCTCCGCCTGATCGCGAATGTATATAACTGCAATCTCTCCGCCGCATTCCGATAAACGTTCGATCAACGGGTCGAAATCTTCGAGGACCGGCGGTCGGGTTGCCGTTGATTTCATACTTCCGGTCGCGTCGAGAGCGGCGACACCGGTAAGCGGTTTACTACATGCGCCATCAATTGCTTTTTGAAGGTCAGTCTCGGACAGATTAGATTGAGTGCCGGCCTGACATCCGGCGGCCGCAACGCCTGCTGCTGCGATTATCAAGAGCAAAATACACTTGAGTGTTGTGTTCACGCAGTGCCATCCGATGGTTGTTCTCGATGATTTCAATCTTGATGACATCTCTAATTCCCAAGCACGCTCCTCACTGCGGCGCAACTGATGAAGCGCCTGACCAAAACACCCGAGGTGTTGTTCCTGTGATAGAAATCATGATGTATTTCATTCGCGCCACCTTCTCGTTACAGATTTTCGAGACTATTGACTTCTTTCCTGTAACAGCTAAAATTTAGTCGAATGTCCCTCAGTTTGTACCGTATTTGTTCCGGAATTATTACGGAACAAGTCTTACTTATTTCCGCAAGAGTTTTGAAAAAGTCACGTTTCGAATGTTTGAGGAATGTTACGAGTTCGGTGGTTATCACTTGAATCCCAAAGATCGACTCTTGCTTTTTGGTGATCGGCGTATCGCGCTCGCGGGCTTGGACTTCGACCTGCTGGTCTTTATGGTTGATCGACCCGGGATCCTCCTCAAAAAACAATATCTCCTTAATGAGGTTTGGGGTCTCGGCACGAACGTTGAAGAGGGTAATCTCTCGGGTCACGTGGCCAAGATACGGAAAGCTCTAGATTGCGACCCTCAGAATCCGAAGTTTATCGAAACGGTTGCCAGGCAAGGATATCGGTTCATCGGAAAGGTAGTTAAGATTCCGTATGAACAAGTAAGTGTCTCTTTATACGATCACACCGATCACGTAACACCTAGAGGAATGCGTTTCGTCGCGCGAGACAGCATCGCGATCGAATCACATAAGTTTGTTCCTGTTTATCTCGGAAGGCATTCGTTCGACTTACTCAAAGGCGCAGAGATCGAAAACGAATGGGGGTCGTACAAGAACATCGAAATCGATGGCGGCCGTGTCTGCATTTTCCCCTTCGGAATTGGTGTATGGCATTTGATCGACTCTGTTGAATTTGAGTCGTTGACGGAGCTCGCACAGTGGCGGAGGAAAACGTATGAGGTTATCAAACTAGGAAAGCATGCCATCACTGACAAGACCAGGGACTTGCTTAGTTCGATCGAGGCGAAGGAAGATGACGACCTGCGGAAGCATGTCGGTTACATCAGTTATGTCTTGTCGTTACTAGTTCTCACTGAGCAGCGTTGGCAGACGCAAGATGAGACAGTAAATGGATTGAAACTACTGTCATGCCCGACGCCGCTATCATTTTCCGCCGACACAGAGCGGACGAAGACTGACACTACCAGGTTGGAAGAGCAACTCATAAGGGAAGGTTTCGCAACTCCAGATATCAAGGAGTTTGGAATGCCTGGGATTGATTTTGGTTTCGCAAGCTGGCCCGGAGTTTCGTACTACTGCGCGTCGCCGGATGAAACAGGCCTACTCGATAAGATTGTCGAGTTTGAAGTCGCAGTGCAAGCCACATGGTGGTTCAGCTCAATAATCTATGAGGAGTGCCTCGCAACATCTACAAAGGAAAGTAATCAACTCGAACCATCAATTAAAAATCTGGCAAGACAATTTGGCAGACTTAAAGCAATCGATGCGGTGGAATCCATATCCAAACGAACAATGCGAGAAGCGATCCTGGAAACAAGTCGAATTGAAGTTTTGGTTCAATGTACTCTCGATTATTATCAGAAGCTCTAGAAATCTGGAGCTAAACGCATAGAAAGGAGAAGCATATGTATAAGCCAGAAAAACCAGTGTTACTCGTGATCGACATGCAGAACGGATTTTTAGGAGAAAAGTCTCGTCACGTAATTTCAAACGTGGTCACCCTGGCGACCGAGTGCCAACGCCGATCGATCCCGATCGTGTTTACAAGATTCCACAATCGCGAAGGAAGCCCTTATGAATCGCTGATTGGTTGGCGGCGACTAAGATCGGAGGAAGAAACAAATATCACCGCAGAGCTTTCCACCTTTTCAGGGAAAATCATAGATAAGGACTTCTACAGCGCTTTCACGGACGACTTTGTGCAGCTGCTAAAAGAAAACGGCTGGACAACTCTCATCCTCTGTGGTGTAGCAACAGAAAGTTGCGTTATGAAAACTGCGGTCGACGCATTTGAACGCAACCTTACGCCCGTAGTTATTTCAGACGCAAGCGCAAGTCATGCCGGCCTTGATGTGCACAATGCCGGCCTAATGATATTGGGACGCTTCATCGGCAAAGATCAGCTGGTTACGACGGCCGACTTTCTGCGAGGCTACGATGATTTTGTTAATAACAGCCAATCCGAAGGCAATTCGATCGGCGCCGTTTAGGATTGAAAATGTCGCGTCAGCTCGGACTGAGTCAATGTTTCCACTCACCGTCGAGCTCCCGTGGTTCGCCTTACTTCAGGAAAGGCCCATCCACCCTGCGACTAAGGGATATTTGTTTGTCCTTTATTTTTACTTCATCCCGGAACGTGCTCATTCGCAGCACAAACTAGACTTTGGTTCGGGTAAGGTTCCGTGGAGGATAGAGAAGGAGGGCCCCGTGAACGTGTCGTTCAGGGCAAAATCTATTAGAGTTAAGATGAATCCAGCTCGTTAACTGATACAGATAACCCTAAGCCGACAAGGTAAAGTCGCGACAGCCAAGGGTAGTTGTCAGCACAGATTCGTTGTCGGTTGGATATGGTTCACGCGGAAGTCGATCGTTGGCGTTATATGAATTTTAAGTTTTCAGGCCATGAGACATTCTCTTTTCGATATGCGTGGCTGCCAAAAGCATTTCGTGCAATAAAAGATCGTCCGACGGTTTTCGCCGATGAGGATGAAGCGATGGTTTCTCTCGGAGTAGGGAAAAATATGGCGAGGTCCATAAAATTCTGGGTGCAGGCCGCGGGGATCGCTAAATATTCGGCCGGGCAGTTTGAGATAACAGACTTCGGCCAGATTTTGCTGTCCGAACTGGACCCTTTTCTAGAGGATCGGAGAACGCTTTGGTTAATTCACTGGAAGCTTGCAACAAATGTTCAGGAACCTTTATTCGCATGGGATTTTCTCTTGAATAAATGGTCAAACCCAGAACTTAGTCGGACAGAGATACTGCGAGAGTTTGAGCACGAAGCCGTGCGGCTGAATCGTAGGCTTTCGCCGGTTACTATTGCTCAGCATTTTGATACGTTTCTGCACACTTACGTTCCGACCCGGGGGAAGAAGGGAATCGTCGTAGAGGACAATCTTGATTCACCGCTTTCTGAACTTGAGCTCATTCAGAGGATTGGAGAACGGGAAATTGGGGACGGCGGTCGTCGAGAGCCGGTGTACGCGTTCCGCCGAGAAGCTAAGCCTGACATTCTTCCGGATCTTTTTATTTACTGTCTGACGGATTTTTGGACAACAAGGCACGCCAGCGAAAAGACCCTAGCCTTCCGGGATGCTGCAGTTGGGGCGGGGAGCCCGGGTCAGATTTTCAAGCTACCTGAATGGGAAATTCGGGAGCGACTGGAGACTATCGAAGTCGAATCGAATGGTCGACTTAGATTTAAGGACTCGGCTTCAGAGCAGCAACTAACTATTGCGTCTGATTTCGGACGTTCGGAAGCAGAATTACTCGAGGCGGTCTACACAAATTAGGTAACCATGACGGAAACGATTTCCAACTTGTTCCGAATGCGGGAACGGTTTTTGCGCTCAACTCATCTTGAGCGCGACTTTGATGATCCAGCAGCAATAAATGGTTACGTATTGACGCCACAAACGAAGGGATACCTCTCGCGGATGTACTCCGGCTTGGATGAGAATTCTGGTCAAAGAGCGTGGCGCATTACTGGTGACTTCGGCACCGGTAAATCTTCGTTTGCTCTCATTGCCGCGCATCTATTTGGTGACACGTTTTCCGCGTTGCCAAAACGCATGCAAAGCGCGATCAGATTTGGCGCGGATGTCAGAACCGGGCTGCCGCGGTTGTTTCCGGTCCTTGTTACGGGGGCGCGCGAACCTTTAGCGACTGCGTTGCTGAGGTCGTTACACCGCAGCCTTTTGGATACATGTAAACGGGGTCGTATCGCTAGTGCCGTGAGCGATATAGAGTTTGAGCTGAAGGCTCGTTCCGGCCGTATCCCAGAGGACCGAGTGATTTCTCTTCTCACCGAAGCCAGCACTTATGTCGTCGCGGCGAAGAAGGGTACCGGGATTCTGATCGTTCTCGATGAACTCGGGAAGTTCCTCGAATTCGCTTCGCTTCACCCAGACCGCGACGACGTATACCTACTTCAGAGGTTAGCTGAGACTGCGTCGCGAAGTGGAAAGGCCCCAATCTTGGTTTTAGGATTATTACACCAGGGATTCAACGCTTATGCGGACCGTTTAAGCCAGTCAGCTCAGAAAGAATGGGAGAAGGTAGCCAGTCGATTCGAGGAGCTAGTATTTGATCGACCGCTCGAACAGACAGCTTCCCTCGTAGCCGATGCATTGAACATCCGCACCGGGAGCCTGCCAGAATCTGTTAGCCGGAAGGCGCGCGCGGATATGGCAGAGTTGCTGAAATGTGGGTGGTATGGTCATGGTGCCGGCCACGATCTTATAGACAACGCCCCGCGAGTTTATCCGTTGCATCCGTCGGTCCTTCCTGTACTAGTAAAGCTTTTTAGTAGGTTTGGGCAGAACGAGCGGTCGCTTTTTAGCTTTCTCATTTCCAATGAACCTCATGGCCTACAGGAATTTGCTCGACGATCAGTGGCAGGCCGCGATTTTTATCGAATACATAATTTATACGACTATGCACACGCTGCATTCGGTCATAGACTAGGGATCCAGAGTTATCGGAGTCATTGGAACCAAATAACCTCACTAATCAATAGCTTCTCCCCTACCGAAAACCTCGAACTTGAGACCTTAAAGACCGTTGGACTGCTAAATATGCTCGATACTAGCAATCTGGTGGCAAGTGAACCCGTTATTCGTATATCGACTGACAACCGCCGGGACAAACAACCGAACTCCTTCCGCGTCGTTCTGGAAAAGCTCCAAAAGAAGGATCGGGTCTTATACTTCCGCGGCCAAGCGGGAGGCTATTGCCTTTGGCCACACACAAGCGTAAACCTAGAAAGAGCATACGAGGACGCATCTAGGGCTCTTGGCGGGACGCTTGATCGTGTAGCGCCCCATCTGCAGAAATACCTTGAAACTCGGCCAATAGTCGCTCGCCGCCATTATATTGAGACTGGCAATCTAAGGCATTTCGAAGTTGTCTACAGCCCTGTTCATGAGCTTTCAAATCACACCGAATTAGACTACGCATCGGTTGACGGCCGCATTCTTATCGCTCTTTGTGAATCAGAAGAGGAGCGTCTTCGGGCGTTGGAGTTTGCAGACAGCGATTTGCTTAAGAAAGAGCCTGGTGTTTTGCTTGCCGTCCCTAAACCCCTTGGTGTCTTAGGAAACCTTGTCCAGGAATCCCAGCGGTGGGAGTGGATATCCTCTCATGTACCCGAACTAAATAATGACAACTTTGCTACAGAGGAAGTTGCGCGTCAAATCACGGCTTCGCGTCGACTCTTGGAACAGCGGGTACAGGCCTATATCGGCTTGAAGGAATCCGGTGGGTCCGAATTAAAGTGGTTCCATCACGGCGAAGCGCTGAGTATCGTAGGGAGCCGTGACCTTCTCTCTTATTTGTCACTGGTCCTTGACGAGGTTTATCACCTCGCCCCGGTTGTCTCAAATGAATTGATTAATAGGAGATCGCTAAGTTCGGCTGCGGCAGCCGCCAGGATGCGCTTGATGGAAGGCGCGTTTAGATCGAGAACGAAGCCATTTCTTGGGATCGACGCGACGAAAAAACCCCCGGAAATGTCCATATACCTGTCCCTCTTCAAAGAAGGAGGTATCCACAAAGAGGCCGATGGACAGCTTACTCTTTCGTTGCCGGCCGTCCGCAGTGATCCTTGTAGACTACGACCGATTCTGCGTTTCATTCAGAAATTACTGGTATCTCAGCGCGATCACAGGATAAAGATATCGGAAGTATTTGGGGCAATGCGGCGTCCTCCTTATGGAGTCAGGGACGGACTCAGTCCTTTACTGCTTGCGATATTCGCTTCAATTCACGAACAAAATGTCGCCTTTTATGACAATGGCTCGTTCATGCGCGAGGTGACCAGCCTCGATTTGATGCGACTCGTGAAAGTCCCTGAGGACTTTGAGCTTCAGTATTTTGACCTGAAAGGAGTCCGGTCCGAGGTATTCCACAAGCTCTTCCACGTACTTAATTTGGTATCTCCGCGGGCGGTAGAAGCAGACTTATTAGATGTTGTCCGGCCACTATGTGTTTTCGCAGCCGAGCTTCCGGCTTATAGCCAGAAAACAAGCAATTTGACAGAGAGAGCGCAGGAAGTACGAAAAATACTTTTAACGGCCAAAGACCCTTCGCGATTGTTGTTCCAAGATCTCCCGATCGCTTGTGGCTACCGCGCTTTTTCAAACTCTAAAGCCGTCGAGCGAAAGGAAATCCAAAAATTCGCAGAAGCTTTAAAGGAATCGCTGGCGGAGTTGAAAGGGGCCTATCTGGAACTTCAAGATCGGATGAAAACTACACTTATTGAATCGTTTGATCTCAATGGTGCGTTCAAATCTTTCCAGGAACTTCGAACGTCCCTCGCTAGTCGCGCCGGTGTTCTCGGAATCTGTTTGACGGAACCTCGTGTTAAGGCGTTTTGTCATCGGCTTGCGGACCTTCAATTGGCTGAAACCCAGTGGCTGGAATCATTGGGTAGCCTCGTCTGCTCGATGCCTCCGAACCGATGGACCGACGTAGATGAAAGTAAATTCCGTAGCGAATTGTTTGCACTAACAGCGAAGTTTCAGAGATTGGAGAGCTTTACTTATTCTGTTGATTCAGCGGCGTCTAAGGACGGCGCAATCAGAATCGCGGTTACGAAGATCGATGGGTCCGAAAAGAATCGGGTGATTCGCGTCTCTCCCACGGAAGAAAAACGGATCAAGTCAATCGAAGCAAAAATTGCTTCAATTCTTAAGGAGAATCAGCGTCTGGGGATGGCCGCTGCAGCACGGGCTGTTTGGACAGCTTTGGGAATCGAGGGCGAGAAAAAAAATGGCTGAGCCGGTAACACATATTCTTAGCTTGTCCGGTGGAAAGGACAGTGCGGCGCTCGCTGTTTACATGCGCGACCGCGTCCCGGAAATGGAGTATGTCTTTCACGATACGGACAAGGAACTGCCTGAAACATATGAATACCTTGGAAGGCTTGAAGCAATTCTTGGTAAGCACATCCATAAGACTGCTCCTGAGCACAGTTTCGACAAATGGCTCGATGTATTCGGAGGGATGATTCCTTCAAACCATCGTCGATGGTGTACGCGCATGCTCAAGCTCAAACCGTTCGAAGATTATATTGGTGACAGGAACGTACTTAATTACGTAGGACTCCGGGCAGATGAGGAGCGTGAGGGCTACATCAGTCACAAGCCCAACATAACCACGATCTATCCGTTCCGTGAGGACGGGCTAGTCAAAGCTGACATATTCCGCATTCTCGAGGAGTCGGGTTTGGGCCTTCCGACCTACACAAACTGGGGACGTACGCGTTCCGGCTGTTATTTCTGTTTTTACCAACAAAAAATTGAATGGGTGAGGCTGAAGCAGCAGCATCCCGAACTATTCGAGAAGGCGAAAGAGTACGAATACGCTAATCGGAAGAACGGAAACGCCTTTTACTGGAACGGCGATGAGCCCCTAGAAGACCTGGAAAGACCAGAACGAATAGCGCATATCGTGGACAACTGGGAAAAGCAAAGAGCTCGCACCAAGAAGAACTCCTCGACTTTGGTTAGTATTCTGGGCGGGCTGGAGGATGAGGACGAGGAGCGCGAAGGTTGTCTAATATGTCAGATATAGCTACTTGCGCTAATAATCGAGTGGTTTTGGACTAGTTCCGCAGGAGTGCTCTTCTCTTAATATTGAATTACATGCAACAACTAGCTGAGAACTGGCTTCGATTTCTTCGCCAATATGGACCGATTCCCAAGAACGACAATATGTACGACGAAAAAGTACAGAAGTCGGCGGACCGCGCGAAACTTAGCCCCATCGTTTTCGAGCATCCACGGTACAAAGATGTAACCGGGGTCTTTCGCGACAACAATCCCAGATCGGTGATTCTAACCGGTACGGCCGGTGACGGTAAGACGAACTTGGCGCGAAAGGTTTGGGATTCGATCGAGAAGACCGGAGTACCTTTAGACCAACCCTACCAATATACAAAGCTTGACGTCGGTAACAACTATGCTTCCACCCTTACGCTACATGTCATAAAGGATCTTAGCGAAATTGCGCCGCAGACTGGTATGCAGTGGGACAGCCATCGCGAGGATATTCTTCAACTATTCTGTCGGTCGCTATTCGAGGAGCAGCCAAAAGACGTTTTCTTAATCGCCGCGAACGATGGTCAGTTGGTAGAAACCTGGCGCAAGCTGAAACCGACCGAAGACTCGATGCGCGCGCGCGAGGTTATAGAGACCCTTCTTGTTGAGGACCGACAGGAAGTGGAGGATGCCCGAATACTTTTTTTCAATCTGAGCCGAGGTAGTTCGGCAGAAATGTTTGACCGAGCTTTGTCTGCGTTCTTGGATCATGACGGCTGGAAAGCGTGTCTAAGTCTCGAGTCAAGCGAGCTCCAGCTGTTCGGCTCTTCGTGCCCGATTCGCCGCAATTACGAGCTGCTAAGCACTCCGCTTCTCCAAAAGCGCCTTCGAAGTCTTTTTGAGCTTTGTGACTTTAATGGCTTACACGTCGCGCTTCGGGATATTCTGTTGCTTTTGACCAACGCAGTTCTTGGCCATCCTAAGGCCAAAGATCGACTAATGGCACCCGACGAAGTGCCGACGATCATAAAAAACAAGACCGTCGCCCAAGCAAGTATTTATGACAACCTTTTTGGCGGAAATCTGACAGAATCCCGGCGCGAATCGTTGGATTTATTTGATTGTTTGAACCGGTTTCGCATTGGCCACGAAACCTCAAACAAGATTGATGAAATTCTTATTTTTGGCAACGCGGACGACCATGTCCGGCCCTACTTTGATAGTTTTCTGCGCGCGGATAGGTTCTACGGAGCGGATGATACGTATTATGCCGCTCAGCGCGAATACATAGAAGGCAATGATGAGAGCGGGGCGGCGACACCGGACTTCCTTAAGATGTTAACGAGTCAGCGTCGAGGGCTCTTCTTCAAGATCCCTGAAACTCAGGTGGATGAACTCAATCTATGGAAGCTCACTGTTTTTAATTACGCAGGCGAATATTTAGATCGGGTTGTAGCGATACTTGATAACGGTTCAACGGTTGAGCGCCGGATATTGTTCAGGCTTGTACGGGGCCTTAACCGAATCTTCACAGGAATGCTCATTAATAGCGAGCGTGAATTGTTTTTGGCCACAAGTCTGTCATATTCAAACGCCAAAGTCAGCAGGATGTTAGAGGAGTATATTAGTGTTGCTCCGCGTCTAGGTGAACGGATCGAAATTGTAAGCGGCCACGATCTAATGCCGACTCTTTCCGTTGAACTATCACCCGATATTCATTGTCATCTACAACTGAACCTGACGCGATACGAATTCCTTAGCCGTGTGGCAGAAGGAGCCCTCCCATCGAGCTTTTCCAAAGAATGTTACGAAGACATGTTAGCGTTCAAGACGCTTATACTGACTAAGCTCGACGAACGTCGACGTTCGCTAGTCAACGAACAATCGTCGAACCTAAACTTCAAGCTGCTGAAATTGGACGATTACGGAAATCCCTCGGTTAAAACGGTGGAGGTCTTGGATGCCTGATCTTTCACAAGTTCTTCCCCCTCAGCATCATAGCGAGCACAACACCTCGATGTGGGTAGACGAACAGATTTGGGGCCATCGTCTCTGGGATAGTCAGAGTCCGTGGCTGATATTCCTCGAGTTTCTAAATGTGGCTGAGGCCCGTCGTCGGGAAGGAAAGCTACTGGATGAGGGGGATGATTTTGTTTCTCTTGTTTATCGACCATACAAGCGAATGTCTCTCCGTAACCTGCTGTTTAACAACGAAGCAGTTACAAGAGTCGCCGCGAATGAACCCGATAGCGGTTCTGCATGGATCGCCTGGCTTTCCTGGATGAAGGAAAACGCTAAGGGGGTGACAGAAATTGAAAGGGATTTTTCGTATTTAAAGAACAGATTCGGTTCCTTCCATGAATTTGCGATGCTTTTGGGGATGCTCCGCGGGTCCGCGGTCGAAAGCACAAGCAACAAGCGCTGGACGTCAAAGTTTGTTTTCCCATTCGGACCGGCGGCGCTATATATAGACTTGAATACCAACGCGGGACGCGAGTATATAAATTTCGGCAGGACCGGCGAGCTCTTGTATATGATGCTCGTGCGTTCATCCTTCAGAGAACAGTTAAGACCTCACCTAGAGCGATTAATAGGCGAAAATAATCAGTGGAATCAGTTGACCAGGCTATTGCAGCCTGGAACTGATGATAATGATCTGGAATCCCCGGGAAGGAGTTGCTACTTACCATATCGCGCACACGAGTGTTTCAACAGAGTGGGGCAAGATTGGTTAAACGTTCTCAATCTAAACTTGCCTGGCTTCGATGCGTTGCCATATCTCGTAACGTTAGGGGCATTGCATATTATGCTCTACCAGTTAGTAGTTGCTGCGGACTGGTGTGATTTGCGCAGGCCACACCTTATCTGCGAGGTGGTTGCCCCGAGGAAGACCATTGTTCGGGAGTTATCGATTCGCAATCATACGGAGAATGATATGCTCTCGCGACGTGCGGTGGGTGCATATATTGATGCGATCGAGATGTCGGAGGAGTGGAAGAGCGCGGCCAAGGAGCACGGTGCCTTTATTAACAGCAAACAGATTTTAGAAAGCAGAGCTTTGTGGGGACACGACTACGATGGGCCAAATGATCCTCAAGCTCTTATAAATGAATTCCGTGAATCGGCGTTAAAGCGACATGTGCAGCACGTTTCCAACGTTCATCGAATCTACGGAAAGGGAGTCGGCCTAGTATCTAAGCGCGGTACTAATAAGCTCCGCTATGCGCCGACGGATGGATTGCTCAAGGCTCTGTTGTACGCAAACGTCGAAAAGCGTATGGAACTAACCGAATTCCTTGCTGTTCTTCATGACCGATATGGATTGATATTTGGAGACAATGAAGTTGAAAAAGTACTTGCAAACGAAGAATTTGACAAGAAAGCATTTCAGGCTAATGCTCGTCGCTTAGAACAGCGGTTAGGAAGCTTGGGAATGTTGCGTCGCCTATCAGATGGTTGTGCATACGTCGAAAATCCACAAGGACGGAAGATTGGATGAATACGTCAGAACTGATCGGCAAAACCACCGTCCTGTACCTGCGGAAGAAGCTTGAAGGTGAAGGAAGTAATACTTCACCCGAAGGCGGCACTTCACGTTTCATCATTGACTGTCTTACGCCTGAACAGATTGCAGCAATTTCCCGCGCGATTCTAGCTGAAGCCGATCTCTCGCAGAGGGTTGAAATTAAGTTGCCGAGACATTACTTGAGCGGCCACGATCTTCCGGCGGAAATTCTTACCGACGAGCGCGCTACTTTTTTTCGCAACGCCGAGAACGATAAGCCTGCGCTTCTTGTCGCGAACACGGGTGATGACGAACAACAATCACTGAAACATTTTGAGCCTATCGGCAGCTCTCAGTTACTAGAAACACCTGGCCTTTGGACGGACGTCGTAAAGGTGGGTGCACAGATCCCTGATGATCACGTTTTGTGGTGGAACAGGGCGCTTACGGGCTTACGAGAGTTGCGAATGTTTTCGTTGGATTCATTTGCCGCATACGTATTATTCACCCGGAACGCAATAGTGGAACAAGGTGAACCGACGCTTACCGCCTTGGGGGTTGCGTTGCCGGCACTACGGATCTTCAAGGATTCGACGTATTTCAAAATCTTAAACGAGACAACTGCACGTCACGCTTCCCGTTACAAGAAACTGTATGAGAATGCGTTCAAGAAAAGAGCCGGATTCTTATTGAAACAGACCCCTACACAATTGTTACTCAGCCGGGAGGACCTACGTTCTTCTTTTGAAAGGGTGAAGGACAGTATTCCTGAACCGATCCACGAAGTAGTTGCGAACTTCATCGAAGCAGATGTTGGCTGGAACGATTCTGCGGCGGCATTAGCGGAATGCGAATGGGAGGCTGTCGCGCCATTGTTCGACGGCTTTAAGCGAGAAAAATACAATCTTGGCGAAGCAACGCTCGATTTTTTTGATGAGCGCGGCGATGAATTACTCAGCGACGACGAGCTTGACTATCTAAAACGGCTACGTACTCGCCGAACATCAGGGTCGGAAGAAGACGAAGACCGTCAGTTCTATGAGGATCATCGGAACGAGTTAAAGCAGGACCGGAAATTGAAATCCGCCTGGGATCGCTTTGTATTCGGTAAGCCAGTCGAAACCCACGACTTTTTGTCCGGAATTATAGCCTGTTTGGAACGTCTATTTAGCCAGGAAACTCCCGATTCGAAGAGACAGCTCACGGTTCGATGCGACCGTGCAACAAAAAAAGATCTTCGTGAAGATCTCAATAGTAATGCAGGTGCCTTTTTTGCGACTCGATACAAAGGCTTACAGCAGCTCTTTGGCAGTCGTGTCCGTTGGCAAGTAGGAAGGCTTTTTGACTATTGCGAACTTATTGAGGAGTGGAAGACTACTGGTAAGCGAATGAACCAATCCAACTCCTCGGCTGCTCTTCAATTGGCATTCAAGCTTGAACTCGATGTCAAGATGCCTGATGGAAAGGAGGAGAAGTATCAGACACAGCTTGTATGGAAGTTCAACCCGGAAACCGTAGCAAGTCAATTTGTTGAAGATTGGAAACGATTAGCGAGCCATCCGCTGGTTCGTTGCACGGCAAATCGGAATCCTACTAACACAAAGGGACAGTTCCAGTCGGTAGACTTGTCGAACGTAAGAACGTTCATGGCCGCCTATGGTCGAGACCATGGGTCTTTTGTTGGAGTCTACAAACGACAAAATAATCTGGCTACCACTTGGACGAAGAACCTGACGCTGGCTCGAGAACAGAAACTCATCGACGACTCAACGGTAGTTGATTTGGAGAAACTGTTTCAGCGATTTGATGCCGCATACTCGTCAGCCATCGAGGGGTTTCTGGAGGACGGGTTAGCCGACCCGGAACTTACACAGCAGGCTCAAGATTACGCGGACTTGTTGGACGCGTTATGTGTTCATGCTAAAGGCGACAGAAATCGCGAGTTGCTTCTCCTTCCATTGTTGCTAGTCGGTACGGTTGCAATTGAGGGGGGTCGAACCGCTGCGGTTGTTGCACCGTGGCATCCTCTTCGCCTTGCCGCAATGCGTCGTAAGGCGGATTTTGTTTCAGGACTCCTGCGCGAATTACTTTCAGCAAAGGACATCGACTTCGGAGATCCGCGTCTATATTTTAAAGACATCAAACAAGAATTAACGCATCCGTTTTATCCAGAAGTCGTTATGGGTTGGAACCAAAAACAGCCGGAGATTTTGACACTTGCGGACACTGTTGGTGACTATTCCTTGCACGAGCCCCCGCTTGCCGCAAACGACGGTTTCGACGACACAAACGAAAACCCGAGTGAATCGGCTAATCTTGTCGTATCACTTGTGCAGCGTTATTTGACGCTTTACCCCCACGAACAAGCTGATTTGTCAGTGGTTTTATATAATTGCGACTCTGCTCGGCTACCTCAAGCAGTGGTAGATAAAATCGGAAACTCGTACAACGATGAAGAGGATGTTCGGTGCCAGATCGTTCTTCGACATCGAGACCAAAAAACGCTTAGAGTACTTTACGAAAAAATAACTGAGTCTGCTGACTCGGATGCAGATTCATATAACGCCAGCGAAGCCACTCTTGATTTCATGGCGCGCCTCCGAATCGGTATCATGGCTGACCAAGCTGCAGTGCCCGCCAAAGAGGATTCTCGACCCAACGATCTCGTGTTTTCCCAAGATGTGATCGCGCGCCATGCGAAACTCGAGTGGTATCGCGAAACTGCAAGGCCGGAGGATTTAGAGCACCTCGTCCCACCGAGGTGGTCAAGAAGACGACCTGGTTCGGTCGATGATATGAAGTCCGTCGTTTACCTTTGTTGCCCGGTGCAAAGTCGTGAGGGTTGGGCTTTCCTCACTGCTCTTACAACTTTTATCAAAGGGGACTGGGACGGCGATGCTTCTAAGCGTCTTCTACCGGCGCGCGAATTGGACTTTCGTAGCACTGAGACAGCGCGCATTTTTGAAGAAACTCACAATCTGGGTAACTGGGTCGTGAATTATGATGAGCTACTTGATAGGCGACAACTATCGAACCAAGACGTCAGAGTAATCAGGTATAAACAGTCCGCTACACAAGGTCGCAATATAATCATCTCTTCGAAAGCTCCCTTGGGATTGCTGCGATCAATGGTTGAGAGCCGGATACGCGATTTGAATCTAGAACTCGAGGCTGCGGAGATAAAAGACCTTGCCGAGAAGTTCATCGACGATGCTAAAGAAATCAGCGGCGACATTGTACTCAGAGCGGCAAAACGCGGTCGGAGTGCTAGCGAGTTGATGGGAGTCGTGCTAAGCCAGTTTCTTATCCGTTTCGAAATCGGGCAGGATCGGCTTTTTGGCTGGTATTTTCTTGATGACTACGCTGAGTGGCTAGGCCAGCGCGAAGAGCAGATTGCAGATATCCTCGCTTTGAGCCCGGAGGTATCGAGCTCGGAGGATGGTCGCCTCCGCTTGGCCCTTGTCATCGCTGAGTCGAAGTATATTGATGCCGGCAACTTGTCGGCGAAGCGTCGGGAATCTCAAAAACAGCTTCGCGACACGGTGCGTCGGATTAATGATGCGATGTTTGGTAACCCCCGACGGCTCGATCGGGAGCTGTGGCTTGCGAGACTATCAGATCTCATACTGGACGGAGTAAAGGTTCCCGCCATCACCAACGTTAACCTTGCCGATTGGCGTCGAGCGATTAGAGAGGGTGAATGTGAAATTTTTGTACGGGGCTACTCGCATGTATTCGTTTCGGGACCGACCGATGCTTCAGACAGTTCGGATTTTGCGCAAGTCGCGGACACGGATGACTCTTATCAAGAGGTCTATGGTCGTCCAAAGGTTCGAAGCCTGGTGCTCAAATATTTTCGTAACGAGGACCCTCTTGAAATACGGAAGCAATTGACTGACGAAAGAATTTGGGAACAACAAGCTTACCGTCGACCAGTCGAGAGGGCTCGGCCCAAACTCGTCCAGCGGACGGAAGAATCTGTCTCGAAGCCCGAACCCATCGATCCGTCAGACGTTCGTAACGAGACTCCCAAGCCGGCCCCCACCGTGTCTGCCCATACGCAGCCTACGTCTGCGCCATCTACGATCGCTGAGACTATGGAAACTGTACCCGATGAGGTGTCGCAAAGTGTAAACGTCAGCCATCCGGTTCATGAGATTGATAATAAATGGGCATACAGCGGAATCGAATCATTGGTTCAAGTTACCCATGTCGCAGGTTCCGCCCATGCTGAAATCGACGATCAGTGGCTGACACAAATCGAGAGTCGAACAAAGGGGGCTCTCCAACAGTTTCAGCTACGCTCGAAATTGGAAAGTAGCGTATTAACTCCAAATTCAGCGCTACTAAAGTTTGCCGGCAGCGCCGATCTCACTGTTGAGCAGGTATTGAAGAAACGGTCGGAGTTCTTGACAACGCACCGAATCAATATCATTTCGGTTCGGCCTGAGCCCGGCGTCGTCTCTATAGCGGTTGAGCGTCCAACACGACAGGTTGTTCAGCTCCAAGACATATGGAAACGGTGGCACCCGGATTCGGAGCACGGAAATCAGGAAATATTGATCGCGGTTCGCGAAGACGATAATAATTTACTTTTCCTTTCTCCAGGAAGAGAACACGCACCGCATACACTCATCGCAGGCTCTACAGGAAGTGGCAAATCGGTTCTAATGCAAAATATCATTTTGGGAATCGCGGCCACCAATACGCCGGCGCAGGCGGAAATTGTATTGATTGATCCTAAGCAGGGCGTCGATTATTTCCAATTTGAGGAACTGCCGCATATAAGAGGCGGCGTTATCGACGATCAATCACAGGCCTTAGCTCGCCTTGAGGCTCTCGTGAGGGAAATGGACGAACGTTATCGTCTTTTCAAAGAATCACGAACGAATAATTTGGCTTCCTACAACGTAAAGGCATCTGAATCTGAACGTTTGCCGGTGATTTGGCTTGTCCATGATGAGTTCGCGGAATGGATGATGATTGAGGAATATAAATCCGAAGTCTCATCGCTTGTCGCCCGGCTAGGCGTGAAGGCTCGTGCTGCCGGGATCTATCTGATATTTGCGGCCCAACGTCCTGACGCTAATGTAATGCCGATGCAGCTGCGTGCCAACCTTGGCAACCGCCTTATCCTTCGAGTTGATTCAGAAGGCACATCCGAAATTGCTCTAGGTGAGAAAGGGGCTGAGCGGTTGTTAGGTAAAGGCCATCTCTTGGCTAACCTTGAGGGATTACCGCTTTGCTATGCCCAAGTACCATTCGTCGACACCAATTTCATGGACGACCTGGTGCGAATCGCAGTCGAAGTGAATACGTGATCCTGATGGGGCAGTTATAGTTTGCACACCGACGGCTGTGACGAAGAAAAAGGAAGTATCTGTGTAGACACTTCCTGAAATTTGCTAAGCGGCGAGTTTTCTTTCAACTTCCGCTGTACGGTCGTCACCCGGTGTTGGGCGACTAAAATCGGTATCACTCTCATGAGGCGTTTCGTTGATCATTAAGATCGGCGTCACGAATATCGTCCAAGTCGTCTTCCGATTGATGCTCCGTATTGTTGGGAATACCTGAAAGATAGGACCCGAGTCTCGCGGTGACTTCGAATTGCTTGGTCGGTGCGAGCGTCTTGAACGCGGACGTGAAAGCGTTCGATAGCGACCATATCGTACGAGCCTTAAACGCTTCTTCAGTCGGGCTGAAATAGTGCTCATGAACTGCGGACATCAGACTTCTCGGCGCGCCGCGAACCGCCCGTTCGAGAAATGCTCGGTAGATGAAAAGTCGAGCGTCGTTATCCGTTAAGCCAAAGCCCCGCATCGAGTCGATCCGTTTCTGAAGCGGATCGAAACCACGCTGGATTCTATCTACTGCGACCGAGATCGAATCTATCAGCTCGAGATTTCGCGTGTGCTTGTGTAGGAGCGGTGTGAAATCTCCACTGAAGGCCATATTGTCGCAAACGAAAACACGGTACCCCGCTGTTAGTGCGAGACGCATAGATTTGTCGTTCGAATTGCGAAGTCCGATCGAGAATCGACCACCTTCGAATCCATTGTTCAGATCCATGATTCCGAACATCTTCATCCCGTCGGCCGATACCGCATATTCGTCTCGGACCACGCTGAGGTGGCGAAACGAAAGCGATTCTTCCAGCACATGAACTATCTCGTAATGAGATAGCGGCAGATGGGTCCTGGTGGCTTCCGGTACGGGAACCTCTTTGAGTTCCTCCCGGGTTACTTTACGAGCGCCGCAATGCGCGACGAGTGTAGAACCTACATCGTTCATAAATTTCCTCCTATTTGTTTTTGCGTTGTACTTAGATCGTTACTGAAGTTGAGAGAGCGGAAACACTAATAGCTAAAAAGGATCATTCCGTCGCTATCCATTTTTCGGAGAAGAGCCACGGAACCGTCGCTTTCTTGTCCTTATTGCGGACCGCAGCTAAATAGGTCTCATGAACTTCTTTATGCTTCTTTGCCGAAAATTCTAATCTGACTTCGGCGTCGATAAGCGCGTAATCGACAGCGAATTCTGTCGCCAAGTCCCGCACTTCTTTTTGAGACGAGTAGCTGTTCGAATAGCCAATCGTTCCCTTGTGACAGTGGATAAGCACGAACAAGATCCGAAACTGCATTTCGCGCTTAAGCTTCTTTACATACTCGATCGCAGTACGGCCGTCAGAGAGGTGAATGCCATTCTGTTTGGCAGCGTTCCCTAACCAATCCGCGACGAGTATTTTGACAACGCCGTTCAGGTTGTTTGAATCACCCGACACGGTCATTCTCCAAAAACGAGCGATAAGCTGCGGAAGAAAATCAGCTCCCACATCGGTGATGCGAAACTTCTTTTCAAACTTTTCCGCCGCTTGTTTCAAAACGCGGACGCGAACGACCTCGGCGACCTTTGCGTTCCAGATCTCCTCGCGCCGGACGCGATGGGTTTCCAGGCGCTCGGCCGTTTCGTCCTCCGCGGATTTACCATTCGAGGCGTCAGCTTTGCCTGACACTTTTCGATCGGGCCAGTGGATCTTACATTTGCTGTTCTTGAGACAAACCTGGACCGTTTGGCCATAGTTGTCCGGCTCGACATCGATACCGCTTACGGCATTCTTGCACTTCTTCTTACTGCCCCCGCGATTTGCGCCGTCGATCACCATTGCCGACTCGGTCCCGAGATAGTCTTTCCCGTTCGTGTAACAAAAGCTTCTCACTACGGGAACGTCTGACGGATCGATCTTGCCAAGTTCAGCAAGTTCGCGACGACGGACCTCGACGTGGTTTTTGGCTTTGGTTAGAAAGCAGGCAGGATTCAAACAGGCATCCTTTTTACCTACCTTGTTCGGTTCGAAAAGACCGACAGCCGCTCCCGTTCGTTCAGGGCAATTCACACAGGCAAGCCCGTCGGGCCGAAGATCAGTTGCCTTCGTGTCAAAAGGCGCCTTGGAAAGCAGCCGGTGGACATTCGTGTTGATCCACTCGACAAATGACTTCCAAGGAACGGTCTGTCCCTTGATCGGGACTGACACATAATTGTTTCCCTGGTACTTGTATTCCTTGCTATAGACTTCGCCGTACACCAACTTCTGGATATCCGGCGTGTACTTCGCTATCTCAAGGGCGAAGACGAGAGGTAGAAGCCCGTCGTCCACATCCTTTTGTGCTTCCTTGATCAGTTGATTAAGTTTCAACCGATTAAGAACGTATCCTTCCGATTTCCCGACTCTGAAGGCAAGTTCCTTGACGTCGCATCCGAGAGTCTCTTTTAGGAATTGGTAGCCGTATGCTTCGTCCATCGGATGGACGTCCTCACGGTGAAGATTCTCGTGGATCTGGATATCGAGCACCTGTTCGTCGGATAGCTTGCGGACAAGGCAGGGAAGTTCGGTCAATGCTGCTACCTGAGCGGCGCGATAACGGCGCTCGCCGCAGACAATCTCGTACTTCTTCCCCTTCTCACGCACGATGAGTGGTTCCAGGATCCCTTGCGTCTTGATACTTGCGGCAAGTGATTCGATCGTCGTCTCGTCGATTCTACGCCGCGGGTTTGTCGGCGATGTTACAAGATCCTTCCAAAGGATCGGTTTAGAGTCCGGCTGCGCAGCCGGCGGCGTGTTACCAGCCGCGGACGTCGCAGCCGTTTCAGTCGCTT